>CAZMCH010000068.1:0-23434 GCA_964564735.1 uncultured bacterium | reverse complement strand
TCGCCCCCGACTGGATTTGAAGTCCAGCAGAGCCACCGGACCCTATCTCCCCTCATTTATATACATTGATATTATTATTTGCGTCTTTCTTTGCCATATACATTGCTTTATCTGCACATTTGAGCAAAATATCCGCATCCATTTCAGATTCAAGTTCTGCAATGCCAAAACTCAAACTGATATTTGTGTTTGTTTCAGATAACTTGCTAATAATTCTTTTTGCAATCTCGACTGCCTTATTAGATCGAACCTCTGGCAATATAACAGCGAATTCATCTCCACCGAAGCGATATGCAGAATCAACTTCTTTTCTTATGCTTTGTTTAATTGCATGAGAAATCGCTATCAAAACATCATTGCCTCCAGAATGACCATGAGTATCATTAATTTTTTTTAGACCATCTACATCAAAGAACATAAGACACATTGGATGATTTTGACGTCTATTTCTTGCAACTTCCTCCATCAATTTCTTATTAAAACATCGCCAGTTATAAAGACCTGTAAGTTCATCTGTAATACAAAGTTCTTTAAGTTGCGCATTTTCTTTTTCTAGTATCTTTAATCGTTTCTTTAATGCTTCTAATTCTAAAATAAGCTTACTTATCTGATCATCATTTATCATTATACTGGCTTTCTTTTGGCTTTTCTCTTTTCCCTTGCTACCTCAAATAAATCATAGAGAGTTGGTATAAAAAATAATGTAAAGGTTGTTGCTATTATTAAACCACCTAAAACAGTTCTTGCCATCGGAGCCTGCATCTCCGCACCTTCTCCAATTCCAAGAGACATTGGAATCAGGGCAAAAGAAGTAGTTAATGTAGTCATAAGGATTGGACGAAGCCTTCTGCGACCACTCTCCAATATTGCTTCTCTCAAATCCAAACCTTGGCTCCTCATTAGGTTTATGTAGTCAACTAAAACAATTGCATTATTGACAACGATACCCGCCAACATGATCACCCCGATAAAAACGGTGATGCTAAAATTTGTTCCTGTCAAAAATAATATGAGAACTACCCCAATTGTGGCGAAAGGTATTGAAAACATTATTATAAATGGGTGCAATAATGATTCAAACTGCGATGCCATTACCATATAAACCAATGCGATTGCAAGTATTAATGTAAATACCAATGAACGATAGGCTTTACCTTGTTCTTCCTGCTCACCAATAAGGCGAACATTGAAACCATCAGGAATTTGTAAAGAAGCAAGCTTTTGAGTAATATCAGCACCGATACTACCTAGATCACGTCCTGATGGATCAGCAGAAACGATTATAACTCGCTCCTGTGAACGCCTCTCAATCCCAATAGGGGCTTTACTCTCCTTTATTTTGGAAATATTATCCAAGGAAATGGTAGAATTCGCACCAGTATTTATGGTAACATTTCTTATATTATCTAATGATATTCTATCGGACTGTTTTAACCTAACAAGAACACCATATTCCTCTCCACCTTCTCTGTATCTTGTCGCTACAACTCCTGTTAAACCAGTGTTTAGTGTATTGGCAACCATTGAAACATTTAGACCAAGTGCTGATGCTTTATCACGATCAACAAGAACCGTTAGCTCTGGCTTCCCTTCTTCTCTGCTAACGCGCACATTAACCGTTCCGGGAACACTCTCAACCAATTCCTTCACTTTCTCAGCCAAAACCGCTCCTGTATCCAAATCGTAACCTCGAATTTCTACCTCTATTCTAGTTTGTTGCCCACCTGTCATAATACGTGTCATCATAGAACCACTGCTAGATACCCATATCCTAGTGTCTGGCATACTGGGAATTGCTTTTCTTAGAGAATCAATTATTTCATTTGTATTCCGTTTGCGTAGTTTTTTATCTACAAGAGAAATATTAATATTGGCAGAATGTGTTCCAGAAGCACCCCAACCTCCACCGACGTTTGTTCGTATAGTCCTTATCTCTGGCACAGTTTCTTCTACAATCTTTTCTACACGCTTTGTAAGTTCATCTGTAATTTGAAATTTTGTTCCAACGGGCAATGTTATATTTATTGCAAT
The DNA here is from genome assembly GCA_964564735.1 of uncultured bacterium. Lineage (GTDB taxonomy): Bacteria > Poribacteria > DTPJ01 > DTPJ01 > DTPJ01 > CAZMCH01. The sequence continues at coordinate 21,403 of CAZMCH010000068.1, read as the reverse complement.
ATTTCCTTCATCAACCTCTGGCATTAATTCTGTTCCAATAGTCGGCATTAATAATACAACCAAAATCAATATTAAAGGACAGACTATCATAACAAAAGCGCGATGGTCCAATGCCCAACCTAGTGCAACTTTGTATCTATCATTCATTATATCGAACCAACAAGTAAGACCTTTTTTTATTTTTAATAACCCGCTATTTTTTTGGCTATTCAATTCAGATTCTGGGGACACATGCAATAGCTTTGCAGACATAACAGGAACAAGTGTTAAAGCTACAAATAATGAGCATAAAAGAGAAAATGATACCGTATACGCTAACTGATTAAAGAATATACCTTGTATACCACCAGACGCAAATAAAAGTGGTAAAAACACACAAAGCGTTGTCGCTGTTGATGCAATAATAGCTCCTGATACTTCCCTCGTTCCAACAGATGAAGCATGATTTGGATTCTCACCCCATTCCCTATGGCGAAATATATTTTCCAAAACGACGATTGAATTATCAAGCAACATTCCTATACCTAAAGCAAGCCCCCCTAATGACATCATATTTAATGTCAATCCTGCAAGACCCATTAATATAAACGTTGCAACAATCGCAACAGGTATCCCTACTCCTATTATAATTACACTGCGTATATTCTGCAAAAAAATTATAAGGATTAGTATCGCCAGAATACCGCCCCATAAGCCGGCTTGTTGGGCTTGTTTAATCGAATTTCTGATAAATTCTGATGAATCTCTTGCAATAAAAAGCTTCATGCCAGATGGTAATGTTTTATTCAATTCCTCTATGCGTTTTTTAACCTTATTTGCCACTCTAACAGTGTTTTGTGCAGGTTGTTTTTGAACAGTTAGCGATATTCCGTCTTTTCCCATCATTCTTGTGCCTGATCGTGATTCCTTAAATGAATCAACAACATCTGCAACTTGATATAAATATATTGGCGTTCCACCTTTACGAGTAATAACAGTATTGCTTATTTGTGCCAGAGAAGTATATTGACCAGATGTGCGCAATAATAGTTCACTTCGTTGTGTCTCCAAATAACCTCCGGGCATATCAAGATTTTCATTTCTCAAAGCTGATATTATCTGAGAATAGCTAACACCAACCGCTTCCATTTTGCTTTTATCAACATCAACGTGTATCTCTCGTTCCAATCCACCACGAATATCTACAGCAGCAACACCCTCCACTTGCTCTAATCGATATCGAACTTCATTATCAGCATATTCCCTTATCTTATCTAGTGGCATATCTCCGACAAATCCAAGAAACATGATCGGCATAGATGAGGGATCAAACTTCCATATTGATGGGGGGTCTGCTTCTTCTGGCAATGCACCTTTTATTCGATCTATTTTTTCACGAAGGTCATTAGTCGCTTCGGTCATATCTGTTCCCCAATCAAAATCCATCGTTACGCTTGATCTGCCCTCGTTTGATGATGATCTTACCTGTTTGACATTTTGTATAGTGCTAACAGCCCTTTCCAATGGCTCTGTAATTAAGGTCTCAACTTCTTTCGGACTCGCCCCCGGATAAGACACCGATACCGACAAAGATGGAAACTCAATATCAGGCAAAAGGTCAATGGCTAATCTGGACAGTGAAAAAAAACCTATGACCACTATAGCTATAAATATCATAAACGTCGTTATAGGCTTTTTTAATGAATAATCGGTCAAACTCATTTTTTTGCCTCCTTATTTCCCTTTTTTTCCTGCTCTGGTTTTCCTTCTTTTTTCTCTCCCATTAGTTCATTTTTTGGCTTATCTTTGCCATCTGTTGATATTGGTGAACCGTCTTGCAAGTTAGTCAAACCTGTAATGATTATTTTATCTCCAGCGTTTATTCCAGATATAATTTCTGTGCTGATACCATCGCTTATGCCTGTTGACACAATCCTTTTAGATGCTTTGTCATCATCCGCAACAAAGACATATGTTTCATCTCCTATTTTTTGTATTGCCTCAATCGGAACTACAGGAGCAACTTTGCTTTCAGAAACAGTTAATTCTATTCTTGCAAACATGCCCGGCTTAAGCCTTTGATTCGGATTTTGCGCTTCTATCTCTATATCGCATGTTTGGCTATCTCTATCAATAATTGGGCTTAATTTTTTTACAATTCCAATAAATTTCTGTCCTGCATAGGCATCAGGCTTTATTATAGCCTTTTGTCCAATCTTTATACTGCTTATATCTCGTTCTGAAACCTTAGCAACAACTTTTACCACATCCATATCAACGATCTTCACGAAAGGTTTATTGAGAGAGGCATAATCACCTTTATCCATATACCTTTGTGCGATTGTCCCGCTTATCGGTGCTTTAATCGTGGCTTCATTTAGACGTTGCTTAGCTAAATCAAGCGAAGCCTCAGCTTTTTTGACAGCGGCGTTAGCCTGTGCAATATCTTTCTCCCAAGTTGATGCGTCTTTTGTTACGCTTGCCTGCTCAAAAGATGCTATTGCTGTATCAAGTTGTGCCTTTGCAGATTCAAGGCTTGCCTGCTTTATGTCTATAAGCATTTTATTATCTTGTGCAGAATCAAGGGCTGTCTTTGCTGATTCAACCTGAGCCTCAAGGATTTCTTTATCCTCAGGTCTAACGCCCTCTTTTAATAGCGAATATTGAGATTCATATATGTCATACTGCAACTGTGCAGAATCAACCTGATCTTGTGAAACCATACCATCTTTTGCTAATGAAGCTAATCTATCAAGATTGCGTTTGGCATTATCCATTCTAACCTTTGCTTGACCCAATTCTTGTTCCCTTGCACCCGAAACTGCCGCATCCAATTTGGCTTGAGCAACCCGTAAGTCTGCATTAGCCTTTTTGATCTGCGCATCTGCTTGTTTCATCTGTAACTGCAAATCAAGTTCAGCCTGCTTTAATGCTGATGATACTCGATCAAGGTTGCTTTTCGCCTGCTTAAAATTAGTTTCAGAATTAACAAAGGCTATTGAGGAATTCTTGTCATAAGCTGCTTTTGCACTAGCTAGATCGGCTTCTGCTTGTTTGGATTGTATCTCAAAACTAGAAGAATCAATTTTTGCCATAACTTGTCCAGCTTTTACATGATCTCCTATATCAACAAGTATCTTCTCTATTTCACCTGCTTGCTTTGTATATATGTCAACTTCTGCACGTGCATTAATGGTTCCAGTCATCAATATCTTTTGTGCAATATTAGCAGTTTCGACAATCGCAATACCAACTGTTGTTGCTGGCATTTGTCCACCTCTACCGGGACCACGACTTGCAGATGCTTCTTGTTTGCCTTTACTGATATATGCAAAAATCACTAAGCCTATTAAGACAATTATTATAAATCCTGCTATAAGGTATTTTTTCAAGCTTATCTCCTTTCATCTTCAAGCTTTATATTTAATTTATCCAAAGTTATGCCCAAAGATTGATATAAATTAATGATTGATTTCTGATAATCAATAACTGCGCTGATATAATTTTTTGTTGCGATTGCCTGATTTGCTTGAAATTGCAATAGCTGATAGCTTGTTGAAAGCCCTACTGAATATTTTTTCTCTTCGGTTGCAAGAACCTGTTTTGCAAATTCCTCTGCTTTTGCAGTTGCCTCCACACGCTTTTTATTTGCAGAAACTTGCCTTGCACTATTTCGCACTTCTGCAACAAGCTGTTTTTCAATATCTTTTAGTGCTAATGCTTTTTGCTCTTTTTCTAGTTGGCTTTTTATTTCATTTGACTTTGAGACTCTACCACCCAGAGGCACTTTAAGTGCAAGTGCCATAGTCCATGAATTATATTCTGCTTTACCTACCTGAGATAATGCGTCATCAGATTTACCGAAGCCATTAAGACTAAACACTCCCTCAAGATCAAGTGATGGAAGTCTTTGATTTCTTGCTATATTAACTGATAGAGCGCTGTTTTGTAGAGCCAAATTAGCCTGAATATATTCGGGACGATTTTTCAAAGCAACATCAATGCTTTCTTGAAGGTCTATATTAATATCTTCAAATGAGGGCGCATCAGAAAGTTCTATTGGTAGATTCCATTTGTTTTCATCTTGTATTATATTCGTTATTCGTTTCAATTTTTCCTCAGAACTTTTTATAAGATCAATAGCAGATATAACATCTGCTTCTCTTGATGCAACTGCGGATTGAGCCTGCAAAACATCACTGATTGTCGCTTTTCCTTCTTCCTTAAAACGCTGATTTATAAATAGCAAATCTTGGGCTTGTTTCAATGCCAATTGCTGAACTTTTAGGTTTTCTTGGGCAAAAAATAAATCCCAGTAATTATTCTGAACATCAGATAATGTCTTGATTAATTGTAATTTTAGGCTTAAAACTGAAATATCCTTATTATTTATTGCTATATAAATAGATGATTTATTAATGTTTATACCAAAGCCTTTTAATAATGGTTGATTAATACTAAAAGTCAAGCCTGTCCGATATGATGGATTTAATAATTGAGTATTCGTTATATTGCTATTAAAGCGACTTTCACTAAGAGATATTCCATATCTACCACCTGTGGTAATTGGATCAGAAAATGCTAATGTAAATGCCTGAGTATTGCCGTCACGTGAACTTGGCCCCGTTGAAAAAAGCGAAGATGATGGATCACTAGATTTAGACACACTAGGACCAAAAGATATTGATGGATCAAAATAGCCTTTTGCAGACGTAATAAGGCTGTCCTGTATTTTAGTATTGATACGTTGTACATTAATACTAAGGTTGGATTTTAACGCAAGAGAAATACAATCCTCAAGGGAAAGTCTAATCTTATCTGCCGTTTCCTGAGCAGGCAAATTAAGGTTCATAAATATATATAAAAACCAAAAAACTATTATGGGAATATATTTTTTTCTTGACATAGTTTCCTCTCTCTATGGCATGCGCTTTATCTTTTCTAAAAGACAAAAATTATATTTCTTGTAATTCTAATAATATATTTAGACGTAACTAAATTGAGAGAGATTATTTATATACTACAAAAATCGGAGGGAAATATCAATAATTTATTGAAAAAGTTTTATGACCAAATCCCAGGAATTTTAGCATGACACAAAACACATACACCTTCTTTATCCATATCAAGAATCTTAGCATCAGTTCCATTGCGATCAATCAGTTTAGTTTTGCATGTAGGGCAATAAGTGGATTGATATATATGTCCCGGGATATTATCGACATAAACATATTTGATTCCACATGATCGAGCAATATCATAAGCCATTTCTAATGTTTCTTCTGGTGTGGCGAGTAAATCTTTATATTGATAATTAGGAAAGAATCGTGAAAAATGCAGAGGAACTTCATCACCTAGATTTTCTAAAATCCATGACACCATACTGGATATATCTTCTCTATCGTCGTTATGGCCAGTTACGATAAGATTTGTTATCTCAAGCATGACTTTTTCTTGTTTTATGAATTTTAACGTATCAAGGACATGTTCAAATTCAACACTGCAAACTTTTGAATAATAATCCTTTGAAAATGCCTTTAAGTCAACGTTTACTGCATCTATATACTTTAAAAGAAGCCTTAAAGGTTCTTCATTTATATATCCAGCGGTATGGCATATAGTTAGAAGATCATTTTGCTTTGCTAATTTTGCTGTCTCAATGACATATTCATAGCAAATTACAGGATCGTTATAAGTAAAATCTATTATTTTACAGCCTTTGGCTTTGGCTAACTTGATTGCATATTCAGGTGTAAGATTTTGTATTTCTGTTTCTTCAGGTCTGACTTGTGATAGATGCCAAGTTTCACAGAATTTGCATCCAAGATTACATCCTGCAGTTCCAAGACCGAAAAACTGATTCCCCGGGCGGACATGATAAAAGTGATCGCTTTCAATCTGCTCAACATAAACAGCAGAAAGCCTTGAGTGAACAAGAGAATAATATTTGCCATCTCGGTTTTCTTTTGCCCCGCAATATCCTCTTTCCCAGTTGTTTACTATGCACCCTCTTGGCTCAAGGGTGCATTCTATCATAACGCTGTCTAACTGCCTATAGAACATCGCTTCATGAAATTCTGATGTTTCTGTTGCATCTGCACTAGCCAAATTCTCTAGTGTATTAGAAGCAATTACTAGGGCTGTTCCTTTCGTTACAGCATCTTTAATAAATTTTCTTCTTGTTATTTTTCTGTTCATTTTGCAATCAATGATCATTATTTATTATTTATAAGATCAATATCAAGTTCTATTATTGATTCAAGATTTTTCATTAATTCTTCTTTTTGGTAAAATGTTGGTTTTAATTTCCTTTTGGCGAAAAGATTTTCCCCTTGATCAGTATAATGAGGAGATTTTGGGTCTTCACTTTGTCCATAAGGAACTGCGCTATATGAAAAAACAGGTTGTTTTAGGAATATTACTGTCGGGCAAGATTGACCACTCTGCACATATCTAACGCCTTTATCATCAGGATCAGAAGTGCCAATCGCTCTTAGCGTTACCAGACCATTATGACCAATTCCAGCAACTTCCCAGCTTTTGTCACCCCTTTTTGCGCGATGAACCTCTCCCCATTTAACCTCAATTGTGCCATATAAATTCTGCATCTGCTCAACAGCTTGCCTAAGTGATTTTAATAGATGATTTTGTTGCTCATTGTCGGGTGGATTCTTAAGCCCTAATTGATTGTCAGAATTATACATCCAATAAGAAAATATCGTCATTCCAATACTATCTACATCAGCGCGACAATCCCAATTTATTATAATATTCAACGCTTTTTCAAGATCACTATATTCCTGCGAAAGAGAATCATAGCTTGTTTTTAGGGCATTTTGCCATGCCTCAACGCCATGTAACTTTGTGTCAAGAGCAATATCGATAGCCTTTTCCTTTGTAACTTTGCCATCTAACTCTTTCATTATTTGCATAAACCTACTACCTCTTGGATTAGTTCTTTCTGCTTCATCATCATAAATATAATCAGGATAGCGATCAGGAGTCATTGGGCTTTTGGGTGTCATTGTTCCGGGTGAAATATTACAATTCTGCATGAATCCAGCAGGAGGATTTATTATTTGAATAAGGTCTTGATGATCATGTATTCCAAGCCATTCTGTTTTAGAAGTATTCCCGGGGACAGGTTGATTCCATTTGTATCCTTCAGATCTAATAGGGACTCGTCCTGTGCGTACATAATACATATTGCCATAAACATCACCATACATAAGGTTTTGAGGCATTAATTGACACATAGATACTGCTTGTATGAATTCACCGAGATTTTTTGAAAGAGCCATGTTTCGCATCTGTTCTGGAAGCTGAACTTCATAGCGATATGGCAATTTCATTGAATATGCCTTATTGCCTTCACGAAGGACGATAGGTCCATGATGAGTATGATGTATCTCACGATTTATAGTCTTTATTCCTTCAACAGTTTTAACCTGAATCTCTACTTTTTCAATCTCTATATCTCGCCATTCGTTGTCATATTTATATTTAAGTGGATTTTCAGGGTCGATTTCTTCTTCATATATATCTGATGTATCGGGTCCCCCTGTGGTCATTGCCCAAGATAGATAATCATTATGACCCAACCCAATATAAGGAACACCGGGATTGATAAATCCGAAGGCATTTAAATCTCCCCCATGAAGATGGCTTTCAAAGAATAGCCATTCGTCTGATGAAGGAACATGCGGGTCTATTAGTGAAATTACACAATCTTCCGCAGAAAGCCTTTTTGCTATAACCCATTCATTTGAGCCTTTTCCGCTATCTGGTTCTTTTTCACGATGTTCAAGGTCATCAAGTGCTTGACCAACAGGCCAATTCCATATTATAAATCTGCTCAAAGCGATTATATGACAAGGTTCTATCTCCAAAGCCCATTCTGGAATTCTCTCTGGATGTTCTTTAATATAAGCATTAATGCCTGCAATAAAAGCCTCTATTCCTTTTCTGACCTCTGGACTAATGGTGTCGTATCTCTGACGACTTATTTTTTCATGTCCTAAGATTCTCTGATAATAATCGTGTTCAAGCCATTCATCTCCAAATGCCTCTGCCATTCTGCCAACAGCTTTACGATATCCTTTCATCATTGTTCCTAGTCTATCTTGTGCCTGAGTATATCCCTGACCATATAGAACATCAAACTCATTATCTCCGTAGATATGTGGAACGCCATAGCTGTCTCGATAGATAACGACTTTTCCAACTGCAAATGTAATCAGTGGTAAAGCAAATAGAAACAAGGTTGTAAAAATCATGAATTTTACTGTTAGCATAGAATTCTTCTCCTGAATTTAGTATGATGGGTCACCATTTTCCTTCTTTTTTGTAAATATCATCCTTCCAGCAGCGGTATTTAGAATACTTGTCACAACAACATCAAGGGTTTGATTGATCAAATTTCTTCCACTTTCAACGACAACCATCGTTCCATCATCAAGATAAGCTATTCCTTGAGCCTGTTCTTTGCCTTCTTTTATGACTTTGACAGTCATAGTTTCACCGGGCAATATCACAGGTTTAACAGCATTTGCTAACTCATTGATATTAAGAACGACAACTGACTGAAGCTCAGCCACTTGATTCAAATTAAAGTCGTTTGTAACTACTTTTCCTTCCATTAATTTTGCGAGTGCTATAAGTTTTGCATCTACTTCTTTTATGTCTGGAAAATCCTCTTCAGCTATCTTAACGTCTATATTAGGGCTTTTTTGCATTTTATGGAGAATATCTAAGCCTCTGCGTCCTCTATTTCGTCTCAAAACATCAGCAGAATCAGCAATATATTGCAATTCATTAAGAACAAAGCGAGGGATAATTATTTTTCCTTCAATAAAACCTGTTTCGCATATGTCAACAATACGACCATCTATTATAACATTTGTGTCTAATATTTTTATCTCGTTACTATGTGTGCGCATAACAGAATTATTTCCAGAAGGAATAAAAAAATCAAATTCATTACGTTTCTTATAGGCTATCGCCATCCCTAAGTAACCAAGAGTTAATGTTGATCCTGCTGCTATCATTCGTAAAACTGCGGAATTTTCTTCCTCTTGAACTATAACAGATGTAAGAAAAACTAAAAGATTTGCAGAAACAAGCCCGGCCACTAAACCAAAAAGAGTCGCTATTATTTCTTTTAGAGATACCTTTTTCAGTAGTCTTTCGATTATTACAACGACCAAAGCAAATATTAGACCTGCCCCAAATCCCTGCCATTTTGTAATATTTATGTATGTTCCACATGAGTATCCTGCAAGAGAGCTAATAATAATAAAAATAACACGTATAACCCACATTACAAGCACGATTCACCGCCTTCTTTTTTTGTTAGATTGAATCAGAAAAAATATAATGATTATTAAATAATGTATTTCTGATCCATATTATAATAAAACATTCAAAGCATCTTTAACCATACGAACTCCAACAACTTCAATATCCTCCTTAATATTGAGTCCACGAAGATTATAATGAGAGATAATAGCCCTTGTAAAACCAAGCCTTGCAGATTCTTTTATTCTATTTTCTGCTTGTGAAACCGCCCTGACTTCTCCACCTAAACCAACTTCTCCGATAACAACAGTCTTTGAATCAACAGGTTTGTCTTTAAAATTGGAGACTATAGCGGTCATAATGCCCAAATCAACACCGGGTTCATCTGCCTGCATCCCACCTACTACATTAACAAAAACATCAGAATTTTGTATGCGAAATCCTGCCCTTTTATCTAAAACTGCTAATAATAAAGCCAATCTATTTCTATCTATTCCGTTAGATGTTCGCTGAGGTATGCCAAAATATGCTGGAGCTGTAAGCGCCTGTAATTCAAGCAAGATTGGACGAGTTCCCTCCATTATAGATATAACAACAGAACCCGATACATTCTCCTGTCTTTCGCTGAGGAGCATTTCTGATGGATTTGTTATCTCAACAAGACCAGCATCTCTCATTTCAAATACACCGATCTCATTAGTTGACCCAAAGCGATTTTTTACTGCCCTTAAAATTCTATATACATGAAAATTATCGCCTTCCATATATAAGACAGTATCTACAATATGCTCCATTACTTTGGGACCGGCAATATTTCCCTCTTTTGTTATATGCCCAATAATAAAAATCGGGATAGCACTGCTCTTAGCTAAATAAGTAAGAGCCATTGTGCTTTCCCGAACTTGTGTAACATTACCGGGTATAGAATCTATATCCGATCTTTGCATCGTTTGAATTGAATCTATAACGACTATTTTTGGAGATAAATTTGTTATATGATTCTCGATTGCATCAATATCGGTTTCACATAAAACATTGAGTTCAGAGGAATTTATTCCAAGTCTATCCGCTCTAAGTTTTACCTGTTTAGCAGATTCTTCACCAGATATATAAAGTGTTTTTCCGTATCTTTGTGTAAATTTATCAAGTATTTGGAGAAGTAAAGTTGATTTTCCGATACCCGGATCACCACCTATTAAGGCAACTGAGCCGGGGACTGCCCCTCCTCCCAAAACTCTATCAAATTCATCGATGCCCGATTTTAGTCTTTCTTGCTCTATTGTCTGAATATTGTTAATTGGTTGAGGTTTGTCATACCCATCTGATATGAAATTTCGCCTTGTTAAAGCCACTTTTGGCGCGGTATAATTTTCTTCAGCCATCGTATTCCATTTACCGCATTCGGGACACTGACCAACCCATTTTGACGATTGATAACCACATTGTTGACAGGCAAATACCTTTTTCTGTTTCATAGATTTATTTGTATATGGCTCTAACTCCTGCACTCAATCCTGATTTATTCACATTGATCGCATCTGCACCAAACATCAAATACCAATTATTAAACATTCTAATAGATGCGTCAATACCAATTTCTGGTTCTTTGGTAGTTATATTTACCCCTTCAACAGATAAAATCAGTCTATCTGGAATTACCCAATAATCAAGCCCAAGTCCTGCTATTGATCTGATAAATCCACCTCTAACTGTTAGATTACCAAATCTTCTACCTGCCTGAAGGTCATATTTTATAGCATCACCTTTCATAAAAATTCCACCAATATAAGTATATGGCATAGATGGCAAAACAGACAATCTTAATTGATTCTGCAAAGTTCCTGATAAATGATTATAGCTTAATTCATATTCACCAACAGAACTTACATCTCCAAATAGTTGTAGTCGCCAGCTATTAAGATCTTTTGTTGCTTTATTGAAATCTGTTACAGCCTGATTGACATTTGCAAAAGTCTTATCAACGTTATCAAGAGCCTTTTTGCTAACTGCCATCACTTCATTTATTTGGTTATAGCCTTCATCGCTTTTGATTAGTTTTCCGACAGTTCCATTTCCTTTTTCTACTTCTGTTACTATGTAATCTGCCCTATCAAGTATATTATTCATAAGCGCTGATGCCCTGCCAAGATCGACAAGCGTTGACTGTATTTTTTTGCTACTATCATCTGTTGTGTTGTCAAGTTTACCAACGATTTTCGATACAGATTCCGTTAAATCAACAACATTTTTGTCTAATTTTTCTGTCAGTGTTCTTATATCTTCCGATGATTTTTTAAGATTATCTAATGAGCTACCAAGAGTTAAAGTAGTATCTGATGCCATTTTATCAAGATTCTTTATAAACGAATTCACAATCGGTGATATTCTTTCCCTATCATTATTTAGTTCTGTAACAAGGGTTTTTACTTCTGTAATCGTTTTAGCAATATCACCCTCCTTAAACTCTGTTAGCCTATTGATTCTTGTCATCATAATATCAAGATTTTGCAATGTTCTTTCCATTGTTTCGCTTGTTGTCACAATAAATTTTCTTATGTCATCTATGCTAGTCTTAACATCAACTTTATTTGCATCTATTATCCCTTTTGCAACTACTAAAGTCTCTTCTGCCTTTTGTGCAACGTTTTTTGCTTCAATAAGCAGATTTCCAATGCTTGGAGGGCTTATGCCCATTAGTGGATCATCTTTAGTTGCCATATTAGTAGGTGGTCCATTAACTATTTCAATATATTTTTCACCAACAATTCCAATAATATCTATCAATATACGATAACCATCTCTTATTTGTATATTCTTATCAATATTAGCAGTTACTTGCACCCAGTTTCCCATTAATTCAATTGATTTAACTTTTCCAATTTCCATACCATGCATGCTTACAGGGGCATTTTTTATCAGCCCCCCTACATTATCAAAGCGAATCCTTACTTCATTTATGTTAGATGTCGGTTGCCAATGTGATGCTCTAAGTATAAGTATAATCAATAATGCCAAACCAATAAGCATCATAATTCCTACTTTGACTTCATTTTGAAACCATCTAGCTTTCATTTGAAAATTCTCGCTTTCAGTAATAAAACATTAGATTTCTTCTTCACAAAAACCTGTATTTATGAAATTATTCACCCATGTATCAGTGCTTGAGCGTATTTCATCAGGTGTTCCTGTGATGACTATCTCGCCTTCTTTCATCATTGACATATTTGTCGCCACTGTAAATGCACTTTTCATATCATGTGTAACAACAATAGAAGTGACATTTAATTCGTCATGAAGTTTGTTTATAAGGAAATTAATCTCCTCTGATCTTATGGGATCAAGACCAGTAGTTGGCTCATCATATAAAACTATTTTTGGATTTATTGATATAGCTCTTGCGAGGCTAACCCTTTTGCGCATCCCTCCGCTTAATTCCGAAGGCATCATGTTTTCTATTCCGGGGAGACCAACCATTTCTAATTTTTCTGCAACTATTCTTGCAACTTCAGATTTACTTAATTTGCCACGTCTTTTTAGAGCAAAACCGACATTTTCACCAACCGTAAGTGAATCAAAAAGTGCAGATGACTGAAAAACCATGCCAATATTTTCTAAAATGCCTTTCATCTGCTTTTCTGATAATCCAGTTATTTCTTTGTCATCTATCCATATCTCGCCATCGTCTGGCTTGAGTAATCCTATTATTAGTTTCAATAAAACGCTTTTCCCACATCCACTTGCGCCCATAATAACCATTGTAGTTCCGTTATCAATGTGCAGATTTATGCCTTTAAGCACCTTGCGATTTTCAAAACTTTTTGTTATTTCTTTAATTGTTATCATATCTTACGCAACATTTAAAATTAAATTTATAAAATAATTCAATACAAAATCTGCAAAAATTATCAGGACAAATGAATGAACCGCTGAAATGGAAGTTGCCTGTCCAACGCCTTCGGCACCACCTTGAGTATTCAAGCCACGATAACAGCCGACCATTGATATAATAGTTCCAAATACAGCTCCCTTAATGATTCCACCAACTATATCACCTATGAAAAAATACTTCTCAAATTGCTGAAAAAAAATCCCGCTTTTGATACCAAATGAAAGGCTAATTAGAAGCCCTCCAAATATGCCCGTTATATTTGCAAAGACTATCAGTATAGGTATCATAATAATACAGGCAACGAGTCTTGGCACAACAAGATATTTTATTGGGCTTGTTGCCATAGCCCTAAGAGCGTCAATTTGCTCTGTAACTTTCATTGTTCCAAGTTCGGCTGCAAAGCCTGTTCCAACCCTCGCTGTCATAACAAAAGCGGTAAGCAAAGGTGAAAGCTCTTTTAGTACGAGAACAGCAACAAAGCCTCCCATCATACCTTGGGCAGATATGGCTTTAAGCTGATAATAAGCCTGAACCGCACCAACAAAACCTGCGACAAGTCCCGTAATAAGAACTACGATAATTGATTTTAGTCCGACTTCATAAAATTGCTTAAAAGTTTCAGAAACTTCAAGTGGAAGTCTGAATATTTCCCTATAAGCACTAAAAAGAAGCATTGATGCTCTTCCGACACCACCAAATCCACCCAAAATCTTTTTGAAAATTATATTTAATAGTCCCAATTTAATAAAACCCCATTATATCATAAAGATTAAAAGATTAGAAGATAATATTAGATCAACTTATACATTAATAAAATAAATGATTGTTTTATAATGGAAGGACTATGGAAGTAATTAAATATAAGCCTATCTCCAAAAAAATCCTTTTTGAAACTACTTAAAACGTCTATCCAAATTATCAAATCTCATACAGTTAGCTCGAAAAGCAAGCTTAATTGTAGTCGTAGGTCCGTTTCTTTGTTTTCCTATGATAACTTCTGCCTCTCCTCCTTTATCAGAAGATTCCCTTTCGTAATATTCCTCTCTATAAAGAAATATAACAGTATCGGCATCTTGCTCGATTGCACCTGATTCACGAAGATCAGAGAGTTGAGGACGTTTATCTGGACGGGATTCTGGGGCGCGGCTTAATTGAGAACAGGCGATAATGGGTATATTCAATTCTCTTGCAAGTCCTTTAAGTGATCTTGATATTTCGGAGATTTCCTGTTGTCTGCTTTCTTGCCTTCCTCTGCTTTGCATAAGTTGCAGATAATCAATAATTAGCAATCCTACGTCATATTCTGCTTTTAGACGGCGACCCTTGGCACGAAGTTCCATAACACTAATACCCGGTGTATCGTCAATCAAAATAGGGGCTTCGTATAACACACTAGCAGCCATTGTAAGTTTACCAAAATCATTTTCAGATATAAATCCTGTTCGTAATTTTTGGAACTCTATATTGGATGTTGCTGATAGCATACGCAAGATAAGTTGCTGAAATGACATTTCCAAACTAAACAAACACACTGCTTTCTTGTTTTCACCAGCTACATATTGGGCGATATTCTGAACAAACATGCTCTTGCCCATACCAGGTCTTCCTGCAATAACAATAAGGTCAGAAGGCTGAAAACCTGAAGTAGCCATGTCAAGTTCATGAAATCCTGTTGGCAATCCAATAACATGCTCTCTCTTGCTATAAAGTTCAGAAATCTTGTCAATTGTGGATTTTATAGCTTTTTTTATGGGAACATAGCCCCTGGATACATTCTCTTGTCTTATATCAAGCACATGACGTTCCGCATTATCTAATATTACATCAATATCCTCAGAGCTATCAAAGCAATTATTATAAATATCAACAGAAGTTTTAATAAGACGTCTTCTCAAGGCTTCATCTTTGACGATTCTAGCGTAGTGTTCAATGTTTGCCGCATTCGGAACACTATCTATCATTTCATCAAGATATGCAATATCTCCAACTTTCTCAAGTTCTCCATTTCGCTCTAATTCCCTTGCCAAAGTAAGCAAATCGGCTGGTTCATTACGCTCAAAAAGGTTTAATATAGCATTATATATTTTCTGATGTGCCTCTCTGTAAAAAACGCTATTATATGGGTCATCTCCAAGTATCTCTATGACCTTGGGAATTGCTTCTCTTCCACCATCTGCAATAAGCATTGCCCCAAGCACAGACCTTTCTGCATCTACATCTTGAGGTGGAACTCTGTCAAATCTAATTGGACTTGCTTCCATTTTTGGCTTCACTTATCCATTCTATAAATTCTTCCAAAAAAAGATATTTCGCTTTGCTCAAAATAACAGCAAAGTGTCACCCTGAACACAGTGAAGGGTCTTCCTGAATTAACACAAAAAATATAATTTCCTAGACAATAAAAACTCTATGAAAAAATAATTAAATATGAAAAGAATAAGATAAAGGCGAGATTAACTCGCCTTTTTTAAAATATTATATTTTGAAGAATAAAAAATGCAATATCAATTATCTTGTGCTTTGACAATCCAAACCTTGATATTAGCGATTATCTCATGATATACTCTTACTGGAACAGTAAATATACCAAGTTCTTTTATTGGTTCTTCGAGGATTATATTCTTTCTATCAACTGAAAAGCCCTGTTCTGCAAGGGCATTTGCTATATCGATATTTGTTACAGAACCAAACAGGCGATCATTTTCTCCTGCTTGAACAGTTATTGTGCAAGAAACGCCTGATAGTTGTTCTGCGATTTTTTCAGCATCTTTGGCATGTTTGGTTGCACGGTCAATCTCTATCTTTCTTTCATGCTCAAGAAAACGTCGATTCTTATCGGTAGCCTCTATGGCAAGTTTGCGAGGGATCAGATAATTACGTGCATATCCATCTGCAACATTAATCAAATCACCAACTACGCCAAGTTTTTCTATGTTTGCTTTTAAGATAACCTCCATATACTTACTCCATTGATTTTGTTTGTAATAAATACAAAACAGGCAAGGAAAAAATCCCTGCATATATTATATATCAAATTGATTGGCAATTATGACTTTTTTGTGAATGGCATCAAAGCAATATTTCTTGCGCGCTTTATTGCAACAGTTATCTGTCTTTGATGTTTGGCGCAGTTTCCAGAAATCCTTCTAGGAATTATTTTGCCTCTTTCTGTTGTAAAAGTTCTCAAAAGTTCTATATCTTTATAGTCAACACTCTCTATATTATCACCACAAAGCCTGCAAAGCTTTCGGCGTTTCTTGGTAGTATCTGTGTAATAATATTTCTCCATTATTAATCTCTCCAATGTTAAAATGGTATATCGTCGTCTGCTTCGTCATCGGGAACATTTAAGCCATCTTCAGACCTTGGTCCACCTAGAAACTGAATTCGGTCGGCGATAACATCAAGTTTACTTCTTTTTTGCCCATCATCAGTTTCCCAAGAACGAAATTGCAGTCTTCCCTCAATAAAAACAGGTCTTCCTTTTGATAGATAGTTTGAGCAATTCTCGGCTGTCTTTCCCCAAGTGACGATGTCTACAAAGCATGTCTCTTCCTTCATTTCGCCATCTTGGCCTTTATATTTTCGATTAGTGGCTAAACCAAAATTTGCGACAGCCGTTCCACTAGGAGTATAGCGAAGTTCTGGGTCTCTTGTCAGATTACCAATTAAAAATACTTTGTTTAGACTTGCCATGTCGTTCTCCTTTTTATTACGGTCAGAAGGTATGAAGACAACTCATTTTATTTTTCACCTAAATCTAATCATCATCTTCTTCGTCATCATCATCAAAATCTCGGATATCGAAATCATCATCTTCGTCATCATCAGCAAATGTTGGTTTAGTGATTTCTCTCTGTCTTGGTTCTGGTAATTCTTCTGCTCTAACTGTCATACATTTTAAAACAATTTCGCTTAATGAGCAGTATCTTTCTAGTCTTTGAATTTTTTGTGAGGCTGTCTCATAATCTATTAATACATATATGCCTTCTTTATTACCTTTGATTTCATAAGCCAGCTTTTTTTTGCCCCAATTTTCGTTTTTGGTAATGGTTCCAACACCATCATCAGATATAATACCAATTACATCTGAAACTATCTTATCGACAACTTCCTTTTCAGAATTTGGATCGATAATAATGATTGTTTCGTATTTATTCAAAATGAATTCCTCCCTTTGGACATAAGGGTCCAGATTATAGGACCAGGGATAATTACCCTAAATACCAATAGATAATTCGTTTGAGCAGTAAATTTCGGTAAATCTGGCATGTTTCTGCCATAGTGTTTTCTGTATTGTGATACTGGCAGGAATAATAAGATTGTCCAGAGGATTACTGCGATAACCTATTTAACGTAAGTTTGGTATAAAAAACTATATTGTTTTTGTCATTCCTGCGAAGGCTGTAAACTGGAATCCATAAAACATTCAAAAAACTGGGTCCCATCTTTCTTGTGAATGGCAAAATCATCATCAAAAAACTATTCTTATATCAAACTTGTATTGTTTTATATTATTATACCACCTTATAATTACAAGGTCAAGCAAAGATTTTTTGAGTTTCTGAGCTAAAAATTGCCCAACTCATGTTTGTCTTTCAACATTGTAAGTTAATCAATAAAGGGCTTGATCTTATAATATGTATATGATAAATTATATTTAAGTGTATTTATAATAAACAATAACTTTCAGGATTATTAAACATGGGAATTGATAGAAAAATAAAGCAGAGAAAAGAATTTAAGGTGAAAATTGATAAAAATGAACTTGATTATTCCAAAATGCTAGAAGATGAAGACACAAAAGTTGATATAATTTGTCCTAAGTGCCAAGCAGAAAAAGAGCTTGTTATGACTCCATATTGGGGGTTTGGCAGGACATATTATACCTGTTTCTTTGTCTGCCCAAAATGCGGATAGAAAAGGAGATGTCAAAATAAAAGGAAATAACAAAATCAATTGTTCTGTAGCGTGTCTTGGAGTGATGGATCATCGCTTCTTGATTGAAGAAATGAATTATGTTAACTGTCCCGGCTATGAATTCATGGTTTATACTATATGGACGGATCATTCCCGTGATGTAATCAGGGAATTGAAATCAGCGGGCTTCAAGTTTGACTCTATGCACGGACCAAAGCATACTGGAAGGCTTTTAAGTGAAACAGATGACGAAAGCCATAATGAAGCCATAAGGCTTATCAAAGAAAGCATTGAGATTGCTCATGAACTAGATATACATATTTTAACAACTCATCTTTGGGATCAGAACAGCGTTGATCCGAAGCTCAGCCGAAACCTTGAGAGTCTGTATAGCCTCAAAGACTATGCAATTGATCATGGTGTAAATATATCAGTTGAATTCATACCACATACAAAAGGTGGTGGATATGTTCCAACTGCGGAATATCTCTATAACAATTTGGATACTGCCTTTAGCTTTACACTTGACCTTGAATTTGCCGCATGGGATATGGAAATCGCTGATGTAGCAAAGTTTGCGAGTAGAATAAGCAACGTCCATATAAGAGATTATAATGGTAGTCCCGTCGATGCAAGTGGTAGAAGATTTTATTGCTTGCCCGGAATGGGCAAGACTGACTTTGCATTTGCATTTAGCGAACTAAAAAGGCATGGATATAAAGGCATATTTACTCTAGAAGCAAGACATTATAGCACAAAAGATATAAACGAATCGCTTGAACTCCTGAATAATGCTATGGAAAGTTAATGCTTTATACAATCAGGATTTCTCTTGATTTCCAACATTTCAAAATCCATATTTAGCGCATTATAAACTAATAATCTGCCATTGAGAGATTCGCCTAATCCAAGTATTAGTTTTAATACTTCGGTAGCTTGTATTGTGCCGATAACCCCCGGAAGCACACCTAACAAACCTCGATCCATCGGTCCCGGCATTATTTGATCAGGCGGAGGATTGGGATAAAGGCATCTATAACAAGGTCCCTCTTTCGGCAAGAATACTGTAGCCATGCCCTCAAATTGATATATACTACCGTGAACAAATGGCTTATTACATAATAGGCAGGCATCATTGATAACATACCTTGTAGGCAAATTATCACAAGCATCAACGACAATATCATATCCCTGCACAATATCAGCCGAATTATCGTCAGTAAATCTTTCCTGATATGTGATAACCTCTACATCAGGATTTAGCTTATTAATGCGTTCCCTTGCTGAAATAACCTTTGGAACGTCAATCGTTTCGGTTGAATGAATTATCTGACGCTGAAGATTGCTAATGTCAACAACATCAGCGTCAATAATGCCCAATTGTCCAACACCTGCAGACGCAAGATAAAGGCTGATTGGCGAACCAAGCCCACCTGCACCAACAACCAGAACCTTTGCCTGCATTATCTTTTTCTGCCCATCTTCACCTATTTCAGATAGCATTAAATGCCTGCTATATCTTTCCTTTTGAATATCGGATAATTCAATTATCATAAAAACACAATTACCTTTGTCTTCTGTTGCCACTTCCACCGGGCATCATTCTTACTTGATTTTTATTCTCTTTTTCCCATGTAGCCAATTTCTCGGATTGCTCAGGAGTCAATATTTCATTTAGTTTTGCTTTAAGGTTAGACCAAATTTTTTCTGCTTCTGTCCTTAATCCACTCATTGCATCGGGATCGCCTCGAAGTTCCTCCATTTTATCGGTAATCTTCTCTTTGCGCTGATTCCAAGCATCTTGATATAGTTTTCTTGCTTTTACCAGTGCTTCATCAGAGAGTTCGACCTCAAATGATAAAAAAGTCCATGAACTGTCTAATGGTAGTGCTTGTGTAATAGCCATCTGTTCCCTAAATCCGCCCATCATGTTTGGCGCACCGCCCGGAGGTCCACCTTCCATAGGGGCTTGCGCCTGCGGTTCATGCCATAGGGTAATAGTGAGTATAAATACGATTCCAAGACCAATTGCAAGTATTAAGCTTCTTTTACGCATTATATTATCTCCTTGCATTACCAATCTACCACTGAATTATCGTCAGGGTGATATGATTCTGGATTTCGCCAATCGTGATCGATCTTGTCTTCAAGGGCATCTTCATCTAATTCAATCCCCAAACCCGGACCTGTAGGTAATTCAACAAACCCGTCTTTGAATACAAACGGATTTTTGAGATAGCCTTCGCCTAGAGTTGTATGTTCTTGCGCTATAAAATTGGGTATTGAGGCATCAAGCTGAATACATGCCGCAAGAGAAATCGGTCCTAGTGGATTATGAGGGGCAACACCTGCATAATATGCTTCTGCCATGCCTGCGATTATACGAACTTCGTTAATTCCTCCTGCATGGCATAGATCAGGCTGAAGGATACTCGCTGCATGTTTCTCCAGAATCTCACGAAATCCCCATTTTGTAAATATTCTCTCACCTGTTGCTATAGGCAGATGCGTTCCACGTGCAATATCTGCCATAACATCAACATTCTGACACTGGCAAGGCTCTTCAATAAACATTGGTTGATAAGGTTCTAAAGCTTTGATCAATAATTTTGCTGTTTGAGGGCTGATTGCACCATGAAAATCAATCGCTATGTCAACCTCATTTCCTCCGGCTTCACGCAATTTTGCAAAGTGTTCGGTAGCGCGATCTATAAATGCTTTATTCTCAACTATCCTTGCAGGACGACCAACACCAACACCTGTCTTAAAAGCAGTGAATCCTCTTGAAATGCCATTTTTGATCCCATTTGGATCGCCTGCACCACTGTATAAGCGAATTCTGTCCCTTGTAGGTCCGCCAAAAAGCTGATATACAGGCACTCCCAAAGACTTCCCAGCCAAATCCCATAACGCCTGCTCGACCCCGCTTAATGCACTTGTCAAAATGGGACCGCCACGATAGAAAGCATGACGATACATCGCTTGCCAGTGATGAACAACACGTCTTGGGTCTTTACCAATCAAATATGGCGTAAGTTCGTCAACAGCTTGGGCGCATGTCAAAGCACGTCCTTCTAATATCGGTTCACCAAGCCCAACAAGCCCTTCGTCTGTATGTATTTTCAAAAACAGCCAACGAGGCTTAACAAGCATTGTTTCCAGTTTAGTAATTTTCATTTCATCTACCTCTTAAATTATTGAATTGAATGAATTATCAGTAATAATTAATATTATCATAATACTTTAATAAAAGTGTTTCAAGTATAATCTTATTACTGTTTTCATTTTGAAATGAGACTCATCTTTATTTCTTCGAGT
>CAZMCH010000067.1:0-24064 GCA_964564735.1 uncultured bacterium | reverse complement strand
TATAACTGATGAAGAATGGACAAATTTTGTAAAAAAATATCCCGGTGAAATTGATACGATGGCGAAACGACCTGATATTGGTGGTTTTCGCTGTACATTTGGTGTTTTTGGTGCGGTATCTCACGATGGGTTACATTGGAAAATGTTGCCAGAGCCATTGATGATACAACATGCAGACACAATGAATACTTGCTATTATGATCTTGATAGAAAACAATATATTGCATATATACGAGCATGGCAAGTAAATGAACGTGCTGAAGGTTATGGCGCACCCGATTCTACTTCATGGATTAGCATTGGAAGGCGTTCCATAGGTAGAGCTATTAGTAATGATTTTCGACATTTCAGCAAGCCTGAATTGGTTTGGACGACTGGTGCAGACATGCCACCAAGCCATGTCTGGTATACAAATGGAAAAACAACTTTGCCTGATTGCCCAGACAATCATATTATGTTTCCTTGGTTATGGGAGCTTGAAAGAGATGGAGGTGATGTTTGGTTATTATCAAGCGCAGATGGCTGGACTTGGTCAAGAGTTCCCGGAGAAGCAGTTGTTCAATGTGGAAATTCTGGTGAACATGATGGCGAATATGTGGTTGTTAGCGGAAATCTGCTTGAGTATCCTGATAATAAATGGTGCATTGGATATTCTGGAAATCCAATTCCGCATAAGTATCCGGGGCGTGATGTCAGTCAGCGAAAAGGGCTATTTCCAAATGTGCATGGAGTTTCAGGATTGGCTACTTGGCAAAAAGGAAGGCTCGTTGCTTTGCAATGTGATGATGAAGGCGAATTTGCTACCGTTGCCATAATTCCACCTACCGATAAAATTAGGCTTAATGCTACTGTCAGACCTACTGGTTATGTCAAGGTTGCTGTGTCAGTATTAGGAATAGGCGATCTTACTGAACAGACATTTGACAATACTGATATTATCGTGGGAGATGGACTCGAATTGCCTGTAACTTGGAAAGGCGATCCGATAATCCCACATCAAGGAAAACCTGTTATATTGAAATTTAAGCTTAAACAAACCAAGCTATTTGGTATTGAGTTTTATTAAAATCAAATCTTGTATTTTGTAGCGGTTTGTTCTAAAATTATATCTAGCTTATATAGGCGATTTTTTTATTTCTATAACTTAGATTATAGAAAAATTTATACTATCGAAATCATGGGAGGAAAAAATGTTATTCAGACGTTTTGCTATTGCAGGCTTTGCAATAATTATGGTTATTACTGCTATAGGTTGTGCAAACATGGGCGGGGGGCAGATTTCTGGAGTAAATTGGGCTTTGGCGAAAAATGGAGGTCGGGTTAGTGCCTTTTCTGAAGAGCCAAATTATCCTGCTTCCGCAGTTATTGATGGAATTACAAAGCCAGATTGGGATAAGGAAGGTGCAGGATGGCAGGCACAAATAACTGTTGGCGGAATGGCTAGGTCTTCACGAGCACAAAGAGATGAACAAGAAAAAAACTGGATTGTAGTAGAGCTTTCTCAACCAATCACTGTAAATGAAGTTAGAATATATACCGCAGATTCTGAAAAATATCCAGCAAGTAAGTTTGGTATTAGCGATCTTCTAGTGCAATATGAAATGAAAACCGCAACTAATGATCTAATATGGGCGAACACAAAGAGACCAGGCAAAGGTATTGGTGATCAGGATAATGCTATACGTAATAACCTTAATGGTGTTATAAATGCACGTTTTGAGCCAGTAACAACCCAAAAAATTAGAGTGCTTATATACTCAACTCACGATCTAAAATCAACACCAGATGGAAAATCAAGAGAAGGTGTAATTAGAATTGCAGAGATAGAAGTCTATGGTTCTGGAAAACAAAAACAACGTAGTGAAGTTGATAATTTATTTAATAGCAATTAATGAAAGGATATGAATATAAATGAGTCTTTTGAAAGTTGAGAGGCTCGAAAGCCTCTCAAAGGAACGATTAGAATCTATTGTTCGTAGGTCAATGGAAGATATATCCTCTGTTTACCTTGATGTTCGGGATATTGTTCAGGATATAAAAAATCGTGGGGATATTGTTTCTGTTGAACATTATGAAAAATTCAAGAAAAATCTAACTTCAGATGACATTATCGTAACAAAGGAAGAAATAGAAAAAGCATACGAATCTGTTGACCCACAAGTCGTTAAAGAACTAAAAAACGCTGCTAAGAATATTGAAAAATTCCACAAAGCACAGCTTGAACGTGAAATGTGGTCTATGGAAATCATGGATGGCATCATTGCTGGAAGACTTATGAGACCTATGGATGCAGTTGGGTGTTATGTCCCGGGGCGAAAAGCAAGCTATCCTTCTAGTGTTTTGATGACTATAATTCCTGCAAAAGTCGCAGGTGTAAAGAAAATCGTTGTTTGCACGCCTCCCGATGATGGCATGGTTGTTACAGAATCAACGCTTGTTGCTTCTGATATTGCTGGTGCAGATGCCATATTCAAAATTGGTGGACCTTGGGCAGTAGCAAGCATGGCTTATGGAACAGAGAAAGTTCCAAAGGTTGATAAGATCGTTGGACCGGGAAATAAATATGTTACAGCCGCAAAGATGCTTGTATTTGGAACAGTTGACATTGATTCGCCTGCTGGACCAAGCGAAGTCCTTATTCTTGCTGATGATACCGCTGACCCATATCTTTTGGCGATTGATTTCATCTCGCAAGTTGAGCATGACGAAGATGCTGCTGGTGTGCTTGTCTGCACGTCATCAGAATTAGCTGAAAAAGTCTGCAGAATAATCGAAGATGAACTTGACAAACTCCCAAGAAAAGATATAATCACTTCTGCTCTTGAAAAGCACTCTGCAGTTTTAGTTGCAGAAAACATGGATAATGCCATTGATTTCACTAATGAATATGCAACAGAGCATCTCCAAATTGTAACGAATGAACCTTTTGCTATTCTGCCAAAGATAAAACATGCAGGATCAATATTCATGGGGGCTTATGCTCCTGTCCCTGTTGGTGATTATGCTTCTGGGACAAATCATGTCCTTCCAACGGGTCAGTGTGCAAAGATGTTCAGCGGATTATCTGTTGATGATTATATTAAAAAGCCGACTTTTCAATTCCTAACAAAGAAGGGATTAGAACAACTGAAAGATACTGTTATAACTCTTGCTGAATCTGAAGGATTATTCATGCACGCTAGGGCAGTCAAAGAACGTTTCAAATAGAAGTGTTATTAGGTTGGGTTTTACCCAACCTTACCAATTTTTTTATTTGTTATCTATTATAAGAGGCAAAATCATAACATAAGGTTTTCTTGTATTATCTGGATTATTTTCGGTTATAATCAATTTGATATTTTGGCTCTTTATCGGATTGTTTAGGGAGATTACACTAGAAACTTTCACTATTTCGTCTGTCATCCATTCACCTTCTGCTTTTAAAATTCCAGTTCCCAAAATCTCTCCATCTTCATTTATGACTTTGATACTTCCTGCTTCTCCCTCAAAAATAACCCATGTTTTTTGATCTGTCCTTTTTTCAACAAAACCTTTGACTTCCAAAGGAAACTTGACTTTTGCAAATTTATTAGGAGAACTGATTGTAAGATTGCTTTTAATAAAAATGCTTCTTGGGACATAAACTTCCTGTTCACCAAAAACACCCGGAAGAACATCATACTTGCTAAAATGCAAATTAATCATTGTGTCTGTAAAAGTGAAGTTTTTGAAATTCTCCTCTTGTGGACCTGCGCCTCTTTGTATCATCTCGTCTAATATTTCACTTTCTTCTTCTGTCATATTGGATTTTAGTGTTTTAATTGTATAATCTGAAAGAGTTTTTAGATAGTCAGGATAATCGCTTAAAAGATCATCAATTCTGATCTCACGATTATTTAAGACATCATAATTAAAAGCAGTTACTACTTGATTGGCATTTGCCCCACCGACATAGAAATTTGAGTGTAAAACAAAACTAATATATTTACTATTTAATTGTTTAGGTTCCCAAAACATGCCAAAATAAAATGGATACTCAGGATATTTACCAATATTTTCATCAGGGCTTGAATTTTCTCTTCTTGTCTCCCAATTATCTTTTGAAATCTCCTTAAAATCTGCAATTCTCGACTTAACAACCGACTTTATCTTTTCATTAAATTCAGTATTAGCTTTATCTATTTGTGGATATTCAGCATAAATATCATAAAGTTTTGTATCTTCTTTGATTGAGTAAACAGAAACGTCAATTATTTTTGTGGTAACATCATCAGCAATATCTGCAAATGCAAATGATGAAATGACAACCAGAATCAAAGCCCATGAAAACCATATTTTCATAAATACCCCCTCAAAATTAACAGGCACTCTCATCAATAGTTTTACTAACTATAAGCGTAACAATATAATCTTTTTGCTCAAGCGTTTTGGTGCTGACAGGATATGGGTTTACAGCCAAAACTTTGACAAAGTAACCGCCAACGTTCTTGACCGTCCTTTCATCAATACTTGCGCCAAGCGTTAAAATCGTCTCTCCAAAATCTTGGTTGTCTATTGTAACATTAAGCACAACCTTAACTTCACCAGCCCATATACAAACAACATCCGAAGGACATCTTGAATCATCAGTAACCTTTGTTAGTTTAACTTTGATATTACCAGAGTCAATCGATTCTGTCTGCCCAACTCTAATATAGAATTGCTTTCCTAGATTAGTGGACGAATTATTTTCGTTATTATTATCTGTTGTGATTGGGTCTTTTTCTGATTCTCCGCATCCAACAGCAAAAATTGTAAGCAATAGTAAACTGATTATAAAAAAGTTCCTGAACATAAAAAACACCTCTATTTCAAGGCTATCATCTTACCGACAGCCACAAAATCGCCAGCTTTAAGCCTGTAAAAGTATATTCCGCTGGATACTTGCTCTCCATAGGAATTGCGCCCGTCCCAGTGAATCGCTTTATTTTCCTCAACATAGAGACCGCGCATCTTATATCCAACGTCCAGCATCCTAACAAGCCTTCCAAGCGAATCATAAATCTCAATAGTTACATTATTATTTTGCTCAAGCTCGAAAGGTATCCAAACTTCTGGATTGAATGGGTTTGGATAAGCATTATAAACTTTATTTTTTATCTCATAACTTTTGCCTGTTTGAGAATCAATTGTTGTAGAATCAACAGCACTAGCTTTTAATAAATTTATCTCTGTTTGATAGGATAATTCTTCTTCTCCTATAAAACCTGTTACAGACAATTGCGCCGAACCGGGCTTCATGCCTTTGGTATCAATTATTGCAGAATAAGTCCCAAATTCGCCTTTCATTTCAGTTTTTTGGGTTATATCTCCTTGTTTTAATGTAACAACTGGCAAAGATTTCATATTCCCTTGAATAAAGGCTTTTAATTCGATTTTAGAACCAACCTCTATGATTTCAGGCTCAATCTTTATATCCATCTGTATCGGTTGCCATGTCATTTGACTCTCAACCTTGATCGACTCGCCTGTTTTTTGATTAACGCTGAGGTCAATAAAAGAACCTGTCCATATTGGAAGATCAGGTGGGTCTGTTGAGAGCATCTTCTGCCATTCACCATCAGCTAGCCTGTTGCTCATAGCCCATGTAAATTCATAATAAGAGAACATCGCCCCTTGAGTTATCCTTAATTCCCCATTTATCGGCACAACAGCAAATAGGTTCATAGGATAGCCAACACCTTCCTCAAGAACCATTTCGCTATTTGGATCGGTATGAACATCGGCTATAACAGCCATCTGCTCATCTTCATCACTCTCCAGACCCGAAGCAATATCAGGCGGAAAAGTTGTAATTGTTTCAAGAGTTTTGCCTATATTGATTATAATTCCATATTGTTCTGAATTTAATGGCTGATTTGTTAGCTCAAGCTCGGATATTTCCTTTAAAGATAACAATAAGTCCTCAAGTTGCCTGAATTTTGAATTAAACTCATTAAGCATTAAGCCTCTATCCGAAAGCCCTTCTCTTGTATATTTTGCTAACGATGCCAATCTTGCATAGAGTTCAGCATTTGGCTCAACATAGCCCTTTACAAGTTGTGGCATTGGTGGAAGTGATGTTTTCATTGTATAGCTTTGTTTTGCATAAAGTATCGTATCATGGCGCAATTCAGCCCAAGAACCAAGCGCAGTTGATAGCTCTTTATCAAGCCATGCGGTATTTTGCATAAACATTGGATAACCTGCGCCTTTTTCCGCAAGCAATGGCATTAAGACATATAGCCAGTTCCAATACAAATTCTGCGCCCATACTACATCATCCATCTTTCCAAAAGCATCTTTGAGTTTTGCCATTTGTTTTGTATAGTCTGGATATTGGTTCTCTTTATAAACATTTATCAGAATATCATAAGCCCTTTCAGAACCAAGTATTGCCATTATATCCAAGCCTTTTGGAAACATTCTATATAAAACCTTATCATCAACAAGTTCTTGGAACATGTGCGAATCAGGGATATATCTTTGTCCCATGAATCTAAAACCTTTTGTTACGACTGATATATCTTCACCTCGCCATACGATTGTTGAATTGATAAACGGGTTGCGATAGGCTTTTACTTCCTCTATAAAAGACTCAATTTTTGTAATGTCTGCTAGATCATCATACGACAACGAAACATAATCAGCACCATATATTTTCTCCATTATTTCCATATATTCATAGACATTTAAATCATCAGTTTTTCCAACAAAGAAAACCGTAGGTTGATATATTCTATCCCATAATTCCAAAGCAGGCATATTATTGATAACGCCTTTCTTGATAGATGATATTATGTATATTGCTTGTAGTGTTTCTTCTATGCCTTTCTCTTTGCCTTCTCTTGGTGTTATTCTAAACATCATGCGTCCATACCACATCATAGATTTAAAATATCTCTTAAGCATATCATTTCTTGTATAATGCCCTCTTGGAACATACTGGCTATAATCTTCCTCATATCCAAATATCGGTGACGGCACAAATCCCACATGGTCATCAATTAGCTTTAATTCAGCATCAACCATATTTTTGACTTGCTCTGGAACTTGTATTTTTGGATCCAAAAGAACGCTTGCAACTGAGAAATATGCCATATTTTTCAATGTTGCTGTTTTTGCCAAAGGTAAGGTTGTTTTTTCGTATTGATATATCGCATTTTTCAGCATTATGGCATTGAGATTACTTAAATCCTCATATAATTTTCTTGTTTCAAGTATTCTCAATGAATAATCAAAAAGGATATGATAAACATGAAGCACTGAGTCGGTTGTAACGAAAATCGGCAGGTCATTTTCTTGGCAGTATTTATATATATCGTATATCTGCTTAAACTTAGTCGGACTCGCAACAAAGCCATTTTTTGCTAATAATTCCTTTTCCTTTGCAGTCAAATTGAATTTATTTGAGTTGCTAATGTTGCTCAAATCTGGTTTGATGGTATATGGCGTTACGTTTGGAGTTACATTAACAATGTATGGTGAATAAATCCCGAATTCAGTTGTTACGCTTGCATTAATTTGTGGCATCGCAATTACCATTGATGAAAACGATAGCATAATAATAAAACTAATGATAACTAATATTCTTGCTTGCATCTTCATTCCCCTCCTTATAAAATTTGGGATTTTCATCTAACAACAAGAAAGCCTCGCCTTAAAAGCCCTTTCCTTTGCTCAATATTGTAACCATAGTCTTTATAAAGCATAATTGCTGTTTCATAGAATACTTGACGTTGGGATTCCAATTTATGTTTCATTATTTTATAATAGCTGTCTGCCCAATCCTCAAAAAATTGATAAATCCATTCGCCTGATATAACATGATGTAAAAAATTCTTGGGTAATACGCTTTGAAAATCTCTAGGATAAAAACTGACATTAAAATTTGTGCCGAATACCAAGCCCTTATTGATTATATCACCCTTTGACTTAACAAACAGATTAAAAGATGTTAACCTACCGAATTGGTCTGATGTCCCTTCTATTATAACTCCGCCTTCTGACAAATAGTTTCCCATAGTCTCAATGGACTTGGTAAAATCCTCTTCTGGATATTGTCTTAGAACATTATAACAACGAATGATGTCTGCGGAGTCGTTCTTTTTGAGTGGAATATTGAATCCCCCTAGCTTAAATTCAACGTTTGCCTGTTCATAAGGCTTTGCATATAAAAGACGCTCAGTATCGATCTCTACACCTATGACCTTTATTTTAGGATTTATCTTTGCAAGTCTTCTATATGTTTCAATGGTTGTTGTTGGGTATCTGCCAAAGCCCAAATCAACAAATACAGCATTTTTTCTGCGGATAAGCCCATCAAAATTCATGCAGGTAAATATATCAACCTGCCTAAGCCTATTTTCACAGGTTAAGCCCCTAGTTTTTTGCCCGATTCTTCCTTTTAATGTTCTGTAATATGTCATCTTGCAATTATTATGCCAATATAAGTTATTTAAATCTTTAGATTAGAATTAAAGATTTTATGACGTTCTTTTAGGCTTTTAAATCCTATAACTTCAAATTACTGAAACCGAAATATCAGATTTCTGAGTCAACTATATTTCTCAAAAAGCCATCATTTTCATTTAAAAGACTTATCGCTTCATCATAACTAACATTTCGTCTTGCCATAACGATAGCAATTTTTGCGCTTCCCTTTGACATTTTGAGCAATTCCCTTGCTTTATTTCTGTCAACTTTGCCTAGTTCAACGATTAATCTTTCTGACCTATCAGCTAATTTTTCGTTCCATGCCTGAACATCAACCATAAGGTTATTATAAACCTTGCCTATCTTTATCATTGATATACTAGAAAGCATATTCAAAATTAGCTTTGTTGCAGTTCCCGCTTTAAGCCTTGTTGATCCAGTGATTATTTCAGGACCAACTATCGGAGTTATAAACACATCAATAAAAGGCATCTCTTTTCTTAAAGGATTGCATAATAAAAAGACCGTTTTTGCTCCGATTTTTTTTGCCTCCTGCAATGCACCGATAACATAAGGAGTCCTTCCACTGCTTGCAATACCGACAACAACATCTTTTGCTGTAACGCTTCTATCCCTGATAGCAGATGCGCCATCTTCTGCTCTATCTTCAGCACCTTCTATTGACCTAACAAGTGCCTCGTTCCCACCTGCAATTATGCCCTGCACAAGTTCTCTACCAACACCAAAAGTAGGTGGACATTCAGCAGAATCAAGAACACCAAGCCTTCCGCTTGTTCCAGCACCGACATAAAAAAGCCGTCCACCATTCTTAAAAGCATCTACGATTATGTTGACAGCTTTCGCTATATTTTCTTTTTCTCTTATAACAGCGTTGACAGCCTTTTGATCTTCGTTATTAAATATTTCTATGATTTCCTCTACTGACTTTGAGTCAATATTAAACGAATTTTCGTTTCGCTGTTCTGTTATAAGGCTTGCAAGATCATCTTGGTTTGACATTATTTATCCTCAATCAGTTTATCTTTAACTCGTTCTTCAATCTGACTATTTACTGTTACGACGGTCGTTATCATGTATATCACTCCTTGTATAATATGTATTGAATAAATGACCAAACCCTACTATCATCTCTATGATGATTGGAATTATTCAAGTCTTCCTTGATGGATATATACTATCTTATCTGACTGTCCATTTCAAGGGGTTCATTCCAGTTTTGGGTCAATCAAAAATCAGCTTGAGTTGTTTCTGGACATAAAAATTATACTTGGATTAATATGATATGTTTGGACTTGACATTAATAACTAGCTAGTTTATTATTTCCAAAGATTTAGATATATAGAATAAGTCAATAATTGGAGGATAGGCTATGTTTTGGGAAAAAGATATAGAGACAATGAGTATTTCGGAGATGAAGGAACTACAGCTTGATCGGTTAAGGACAACATTAATCAGAGCAAATTCAACCCCGTATTATAAACAGCTTTTCAAAGACATAGGCTTTAATCCATCGGATGTCAAAGTTTTGGAAGATATACAGAAACTCCCTTTTACAACAAAAAATGATTTGAGAGAGCATTACCCTTATGGTTTTCTTGCAGTTCCAAGAGATGAAATCGTAAGGATGCACTCATCATCAGGAACAACAGGCAGAGCAACCGTTGTTTTTCATACATTGAACGATATTAATAATTGGGCAAACCTTGTAGCTCGCTCTATGTATATGACAGGCGCAAGAAAAAGCGATGTATTTCAAAACACTATGGGCTATGGTCTTTTTACTGGAGGATTAGGATTTCACTATGGGGCAGAGAAAATCGGTATGATGATTATCCCAAGCGGACCGGGCAATAGCCAACGTCAAATTGCACTTATGAGGGAATTTGAGACAACAGCAGTTCATATACTCCCAAGCTATGCCTTGCATTTATTGGATGTTTTTGAGGAAATGAATCTTGATCCAAAGAAAGATGTAAAATTGCGCCTTGCCTTTATTGGTGCAGAACCTCATTCGGAAGAAATGAGAAAAAAGATAGAAGAAAGCTATGATATAAAGGCTTTTAACTCTTATGGGCTTTCTGAAATGTGCGGTCCCGGAGTTGCATTTGAGTGTCCTGAAAAAAATGGTTTGCATGTCTGGGAGGATAGCTTTATTATAGAGATTATCGATCCACGAACACTTCAACCATTGCCAGATGGCGAGGAAGGTGAGATAGTTTTTACAACTATAAATCGTGAAGGTATGCCATTGCTCAGATATAGGACAAGAGACCTTGCAAGCATTTATAAAGATTTATGCCCATGTGGACGAACACATCGCCGAATATCACGCATAAAAGGTCGTGACGATGATATGCTTATCATTAAAGGTGTAAATATGTTCCCAATACAGGTTGAAACAGTCTTGATGAAATTTCCCGAAATTGGTAGAAATTATCAAATAATTTTGGAAACAAGGGAACACATGGACGACCTTACTGTTGAGGTTGAGGTGCTTACTCCTGCAGATGATATGAGAATATATGAGAATCTGAGGAAGCGCATTGCAGAAGCGTTAAGGGATGAAATACTCTTTACACCAAGAGTCAATCTTGTCCAGCCCGGTGCTATAAAAAGGGCAGAAGGAAAAGCTATTCGTGTAATTGATAAAAGAGAGAAGGCTTGATCTATGAATATTGATGAAGTCGTCCAGTATGGCTTGATTCAGCAGAAGAAGATTTGCCTGTAGTTGATCATCTATTTGAAAGTGGAGATTATAAGTATGCCCTATTCACTTTATCTTGAAAAACTGCTGAAAGCCCTTGTAGTTGAGGTAACACAAGAACATGCTCCTCTAACACATAATCTTGTTTTATTGGCTGAACGATTTGGATTAGTGCTTTCAGATTACGAAAGAAGAATATTAACCATAATCACAGATTACAATCTCATTACTCGTTATCCAAAAAATCGCAAATTAGCAAAAGAAAAATATACCAAAGAATTTTCCAAAAATGAAATTGGCAAAATAAAGGAAATGGCAAAATGGGTGCTGTCAAAACTGAAGCAATCAGAGAACTAATTGATAAAATTGAAACTTTGTTAGGAATTTTAAAATCAAATGGAATGAACATAAACTCAGCCTATTTGTATGGTTCACAAGCTTGTGGGACTGCTCATAGAGATAGTGATATTGATATTGCAATTATATCTGATGACTTGTCTGGCGATAGCATAGATGATTGGTGCAATTTAAATATGATTGCAAATAGAATTGATGTCCGCATGGAGGTTATCGGTTTTCTTCCTGAAGATTTTCGTGACGAGAATCCTTTGGCTTGGGAAATAAAAACAAAGGGCATAAAACTTATATAGAAAGGAAAGAATTATGATACGTGTTGGTGTTATCGGTATTGGGAGAGGGCTTTCATTTGCTAACGGTGCAAAATTTGTCGGTATGGAGTTAGTTGCACTTTGTGATAACAGAGAAGCTAGGCTTTTAGAAGTCGGAAAACAATATAATGTTGCTACTTATACTGATTATGATAAATTTCTTGAGCATGATTTGGATGCGGTTATATTGGCAAATTTTTTCCATCAACACGCACCATTTGCAATAAAAGCACTAGAAGCAGGCAAGCATGTTATGAGTGAAACGATGGCTTGTAAAACTCCTGCGGAGGGCGTTGCGCTTGTTCGTGCTGTGGAAAAAAGCGGAAAAATATATGTTTTTGCGGAAAATTACCCTTATTTTGCATATAATCAAGAAATGCGAAGGCTTTATCAGTCTGGAGAAATCGGTGAGATGCAATATGGCGAAGGTGAATATAATCATCCAATGGATGACAGAACCGTTAATGCAATTTCACCGGGAATGAATCATTGGCGTAATAGGATACCATCAACATACTATTGTTCACATGCGCTTGCGCCGATTATGTTTGTTACAGATACGCATCCCATTTATGTTAATGCTTTATCAATTCCACCTTTTGAAGATGATAGAAAAAGGCTTACTGTTAAGATGGGGGACCCCGGATCTGTGATTTTGTGCAGGATGAATAATGAATCAGTTGTTCGTATCATGGGTATAGTAATGCGCGGGCATAGTATCTGGTATCGTATTCATGGCACTAGAGGGCTTATGGAAAATCTCCGAACAGGCAATCATGGAGCATTAAGAATCGTGCATGAACCATGGGAAATGAAAGAAGGAGAAGAACCAGAGAAAATATACGCACCAGATTTTCCCTATCACGCAGAAGAAGCAAGACAAGCAGGACATGGCGGAGGTGATTTCTTCACTACATATCACTTTGCGGATGCAATACGCAAGAATGAGTATCCCTATTTTGATGTATATCGTGGTGTTGAGATGGCGATGGTCGGTATTCAGGCATGGCGTTCTTGTCTAAATAACGGTGCGCCTTTTGAGATTCCAGATTTTCATAAAGATTCAAAACGCAAAGAATATGAAAATGACAATTGGTCGCCTTTTCCAGAAGACTCAGCACCGAATCAACCTCCTCCAAGTATAAAGGGATGGATAAAACCAAGTGATGAAGCTATAGCTTATGCACATCAAGTATGGAAAGAGATCGGATACGATGAAGTTTAAATATAAAAATTTTATGGCAAAATATCTTTTATTTTTTTATGTTTTGGTTTCTATTTTCCTTGTTTTTTCTGGTTGTGCAGTTTTTAGGAATTTTGGAACAAGCTCTGGAATTAACTATGCTCTTGCCAAAAATGGTGCAACTGTAACAGCCTCAAACTATACTCCCGGGCGTAATCTCTACTCAGTAATTAATGGCATTACTTCATCAGAGGAATGGGATAATGGTGAAGGTTGGGAAGCACGCTTTACAAGACGCAGACCTGATAGTGTTGGTTGGAACAGGCTTGATCCCAGATCAAAAATGGAATACGGCTCTGAATGGCTAGAGGTTCAATTTAGTGGCGATAAAATAATTAACAGAATAGTTATTTACCCACTAAACTCACAAAAATATCCTGTATCAAGATATGGAATTAAAGAGGCATGGATACAGATATGGAAGGCAAATGGCTGGACAACAATAGGTGAGATTCAGGGCGGTTTGATCGTAGCGACCAGAGGAATTGAGCGCAAGCCTGCTGGTGAAAGAATTGAATTTAAGTTTGAGCCAACAAAAACCGATAAAATTAGAGTAGTAGTATTCCAAAGTAATGATGTAGAGGCTGTTGGCGGAGGCTGGACTAGCGATATAAAAACAGAAAATAGCGTTGCTCGTATAGTAGAAATCGAAGCTTTGGGAACACAGAGCGCACCTACAAAAGAACAAAAATTTGTAAAATCCGCCTCTGATTTTAATCTCCAAGATATTAATGGTCAATGGACTAAACTATCTAATTATAAAGGGAAAATCGTAATTGTAACTTTCTGGGCATCTTGGTCACCAGAATCACAAAGCCAAATTAATGATTTGAGCAACTTATATAATCAATATTTGAACGAAAAAGTTGTGATTATAGGAATATCAACAGATGAAGGCGGAACAGAACGTATTAAAGATTTTGTTCAATCAAGAGGACTCCGTTATCCAATTCTAATAGCTGATACTGGCGTAAAATCTGCTTATGGTGGTATTGGAAAATTACCGACAACATTCGTAATTGATCAAAATGGGAATATTTTTAAGGAATATACTGGATATAAAGGGGGTCATCTTATTGATCTAGACATAAAGAAGCTTTTACAGAATAATGAAAACTCGCTTTTAGAAGATAATGATTAGAAATTCTTATGATCAATACAATCAATTTATCTCTTTGAAAAAGGTGGTATGACATGCAAAATATTATTATGGATGATCTATTAAGAATAGCCGTTGCTAGAAATGCGTCTGACTTGCATATTAAAGTTGGACGCCCACCATTATTAAGGATCAATGGCAAACTCTATGATATGGATTATGATCCGCTTGATCCTAGAACTGCAAGAAACCTTGTTTATTCACTTATTAGAGATGAACAGCAAGAAGAATTTGAGAATGTCTGGGAATTTGACTTTGCCTATGAATGTGAAGGCGCTGGTAGATTTCGTGTTAATCTTCACAAAGACAAAGGCTTTATCGGTGCATCTCTTAGAGTTATTTCGTCGAGAATACCATCTTTAAAAGAGCTAAATATGCCTGAAATATTTGGTGAACTTGCTTTGCTTCCTTCGGGACTTATCATTCTAACAGGTCCAACTGGATGTGGCAAGTCAACAACACTCGCTGCAATGATTGATGTTGTTAATTCACAAAGAGATTGCCACATAGTTACAATTGAAGACCCTGTTGAATATCTTCATACACATAAGAAAAGTATAGTAACTCAACGTGAAGTTGGAAATGATACCAAGAGTTTTGCAGATGCTCTAAAACGTGTTCTTCGTCAAGATCCGGATGTTATTTTGGTTGGTGAAATTCGAGACACAGAATCTGCTGGTATGGCAATCACAGCTGCTGAAACTGGTCACTTAGTGCTTACTACCTTACATACTGTCGATGCTCCACAGACTATAGACAGGCTTGTTGATATGTTTATGCCTAATCAACAACCACAGATTCGTATGCAGTTAAGCGGAACTTTAAGGGCGGTTATTTCACAAAGGTTAATTCCGAGAATAGACATAGAAGGTAGGATCCCTGCACAGGAAATAATGCTTGGAACTCCTGCAATTAGGGCAAATATAAGAAGAGGTGAAACTCATTTATTATATTCTACTATCCAAACATCAAAGCAAACTGGTATGCAAACAATGAATCAAAGTTTAAGGGATCTTATTAATTCGAGAAAAATATCAAGAGAAACTGCATTTGATTATACGCATAATCCTGATGACTTACGACAAATATTGGGAATGTCGGCAGGTAACGATATTAGCAGTAATAAAGTTAAGTAACTTTATGGAATTGCTGAAACAAGCGATTAAAGGATTAGAAATGAAAAAATTTTACTTATATTTTATTTTATCAATATTCATTTCAATAGCAATCTCAATATCAGCTAATGACTACAGCAAAATACTATTTACCAAATCAGAACTTACTAGGGAAGGTTTCGATGAGATGATGGGAGGCTCTGGCTCCAGTAAGCGTGGTTGGTGGGAACTGCGTAAGCAAAATATTTGCACTATAAATCCTGATGGAACAGGTTTTCAGCAACTTACAGACGATAGTTTAAGCTATCATGCAAGGTGGTCGCCAGATGGTGAGAAGATAGCTTTTTTATCTGGTCCTACATCGGTAGTTAGCCTGAAAATCATGGAGGCAGATGGCTCAAATAAGATTGAACTTGTAAAAAATCAGGAGGATATAAACGATTTTAGGTGGTCACCAGATGGAACAAAAATTCTTGTTTTTCTCAAAACTAAAATGTCAAGAGACCCCGAAGAATCTTGGGTTGTCTCTATTAAAGATGGAAATATTCAACGCATGGGAAATAAGGAATGGGCAAAAGGTTGGAATCGCTGGGATTCTGAAGGCTCAAATATTGTTAATCCAAATAAACGGCTTATGTCGGGTTTGCCTGAGGGAATTCAGTGGCCAGAATGGTCTTTTGATGGTAAATATATAGCATTTATTTATAATAGAAGGCTTATCATTGCAGATACAAACATCGTTGGTCAACCAGAGGCTTGGAAACCCACAAAAACTGAACCGCCATGCGATAGAATAGGAAATTGGTCTTGGTCGCCTGATAACAATAAAGTATTATTTCTTGCAAGGGGTAACGTATGCTCAATAAATCTCAATGGAACTGGTGTGCAGAATCTAAGTATGACTTCCGTTGGCGATGCCTGCTGGAGTCCTGACGGCTTAAAGATTGCCTATACTTCTACAGATGGGCGGAAGCGAAACTCCGAAATATTCATTATGAATTCTGATGGAACAAATCACATACAAATTACAAATACAAATTATTTTCATGAAGATATTGATTGGAAATAGGCGGTTATTATGAAGGAAGCAAGATGGTATAAAAAATTGTCAGACGATAAAGTCAGATGTGATCTTTGTAATCACCATTGTATAATTCAAGACAACAAGCGTGGTATCTGTGGAGTGCGTGAAAACAAAAACGGAACACTTTATAGTTTAGTATATGGAAAAATTATCGCTAGTCATGTTGATCCTATTGAGAAAAAACCCTTATTTCATTTTTATCCCGGTAGCTATTCATTTTCTATAGCAACGGTGGGATGTAACTTTAAATGCACACATTGCCAAAATTCCGATATTTCTCAGATGCCTGCTGAAAATTATCAAATTATGGGTCAAGAAGTGTTCCCTGAAACCATTGTTCAATTAGCAGAGCGCAACAAATGTGCTAGTATTTCTTATACATACACAGAACCAACGATATTTATGGAATATGCGGTTGATGTGGCAAAACTAGCAAAAGAAAAAGGGCTAAAAAATGTATATGTAACGAATGGCTACATGACAGAAGAAGTTCTTAACGAAATTTATCCGTATATGGATTCCGCTAATGTTGATCTAAAAGGATTTACAGAAGAGCATTATAAAAATATCTGTGGTGCAAGATTAAAACCTGTCCTTGATTCAATAAGATTAATGAAAAAACTTGGTGTATGGGTTGAGATAACGACATTGCTTATACCTACTGTGAACGATTCTGATGACGATCTGAAAGGCATAGCTGAATTTATCTTTAGTATCGGTGCAGAAACCCCTTGGCATATAAGCAGATTTCATCCAACATACAAGATGCTCAATATTCCATCAACACCTGTTCGAGCCATAATAAAAGCCCGTGAGATAGGTTTAAATGCAGGTCTAAGATATGTCTATACAGGTAATATACCGGGCGATAACGGTGAAAATACGTTCTGTTATAAGTGCGGAAAAATGCTAATCCAGCGATATGGATACAATATTGGAAATATAAATATAAAAGCCTCAAAATGCAATTTTTGCGGTGCTGATATAGATATTTTATTATGAATGTCGGATTAAAAATTTAATCTCTCGTATAAGGAGGCGTTTTAATGTCCAAAACAAAAAAGGCAATTATAGTCTCAAAAACCCACTGGGATAGAGAACATTCAAGACCTTTTGAGCAATTTCGATGGCATTTAGTCTATAATGTAATGGATAAACTTCTTGATATATTTGAGAACGTTCCAGAATATAAAAGCTATATGTTTGATGGTCAGTCACTAGGAATATTGGACTATCTGGATATTCGTCCTGAAATGGAAGATAGAATAAGGAAATATGTTCAAGAAGGAAAGCTATATTTAGGTCCCTTTTTTGTTGGTCCTGATGAATTTATACCGGATGGCGAATCACTAATAAGAAACTTATTGCAGGGACACAAAATCGCAGAGAAATTTGGTAATTCTATGAAGGTCGGCTATAATCCAGATGCCTTTGGACACATATCGCAGATGCCTCAGATATTGAATGGGTTTTCAATAAAATCTGCTGTATTTTCACGAGGAGTTGGCGAAGATGTTGGCAAACATGGCACAGACTTTATCTGGGAGTCTCCAGATGGTTCTTCTGTTGTTGCGTCACATATCTTTTATGGCAATGCTACTCATTTACCAACTGATCTTGAATCTGCAAAAGATAGGATAAAACAGGCTATAGAAGCTATGAATCCAAAAACATTGCCCTACTATCTACTGATTAATGGCTCTGATGGTTCTGTTCCAGAGGCACATATCCCTGAGATCGTTAAATATGGAAATGAAAAATTGGAGGATACAGAGATCATTCACGGAACAATGGAGCAATATTGCGCCCTTGTCCGTTCAGAAATAGATAAATTAAATAAACACAAGGGAGAACTTCATTGGGGGAGATATAATCTAATACTTTATGGTGTTTATTCGTCAAGGACATATCTCAAGCAAGCTAATGCCAAGACTCAAACCTTGCTTGAAAAATATGCAGAGCCTTATGCTTCATTTGCTTGGGCTGTCTTTGGTGATGATTATCCTATGCCATTTTTTGATCGTGCATGGCGTTTGCTTCTACAAAACCATTTCCACGATACGATTTGCGCTTGTTCTCAGGATAAAGTCTATCATGATGCTATGCTGAGATATGCTCATAGTCAGCAGATTGCGGAGAAATTGCTTGAGCGCAGTTTTAAAGTCATCACAAGGGATATTAATACTGAATCGCCAAATATTCAGAATTCTACAGCATTGATTGTATTTAATCCATTAAGCCATAGCCGTTCAGAAGTTGCAACTAAGAAGATATATGAACCTGTTGAAGCTGATGGACGGTTGCAAAGCTATATTATTAAAGATACTGATGGAAATATAATTCCATCTCAGATACGCAATCAAAGAATCAGAGAAGGCTTTCAGCCATTTTTCTGGGAAAAACACCTACCTTATGGCAAACGCATAAGAGAGTTTGATATATCTTTTATGGCGGATTCTGTTCCTGCTAATGGCTATAAGACATATTATCTTTGCCCTGAATCTACAAAAAAGACATCAACAGATTTAATGATTGGCGATGCTTGGATGGAAAACTCGTTCCTTATAGTAAAGATAAATTCAAATGGAACGATTGACTTGATGGATAAGGAATCAGGCAAGGTTTATAATGGATTGCATTATTTTGAGGACGAGGAAAGCGCATGTGGCGAATATAATCATTATACGACTGCAAATCCCCAGATTACAAATACGCTTAGCAATAGTGCAAGAGTCTCAATCGTTGAAAATGGTCCCGTAAGTGGAACATTTAAGATCGACCTCGATATGATGTTACCAGAAGGTCTAAGAGATGATCTTCAAACCAGAAGCGATAAACTTGTTTTATGTCCGATAACAACTTATGTTACGCTTAATTCAGGAAGTCGTGCTGTTAATTTCAGGACAGTAGTGCAAAACAACGCAAAAGATCATAGATTAAGGGTCAGATTCCCTACTGGTATAAGTTCGGAATATGTTCATGCAGAAGGTCAATTTGATGTTATAGAGAGAAAGATTCAGCTTCCCGATGCTGAAGGTTGGGTTGAAAAGCCCTTGCCAGATAACGCAAATCAGACATTTGTGAATGTAACTGATTTAATAAATGGATTTACATTGATTAACAAAGGCTTGGTTGAGTATTCAGCAGAAGAAAGCGAATATGGTGTTATACTATCTTTGACATTATTAAGGGCGGTTGGATGGATCGGCAGAGAGTATTTTGTTACTGCAACATACAAAATCCCAACTCCCGATGCACAATGTCTTGGAGAGCATCAATTTGAATATTCAGTTTATAC
Organism: uncultured bacterium; assembly: GCA_964564735.1. Taxonomy (GTDB): domain Bacteria; phylum Poribacteria; class DTPJ01; order DTPJ01; family DTPJ01; genus CAZMCH01. Next base: position 4,338 of record CAZMCH010000067.1, on the reverse strand, counting down.
ACATGAAAAAACTTGGGAAGATGCAAAAGCATGGCAGATTGCCCATAGCTTTAATGCACCTTTTGAGGTTGTTGAAACTTCTATACATGCTGGAAAACTACCAAATACGTTCAGCTTGTTTACTATTAAACCAGATGAGCTTGTTGTCTCTGCTGTAAAGAAGGCAGAAAAAGACGATGCCCTGATTATTCGGCTTTATAATATTTCGGATAAGCAGGTTACGGGTAATTTAACAGCATTTACATCATTGAAGGGCGTTTGGAAGGTAAATTTACTTGAGGAAACATTAGAAGAAATTGCATATTCAGAAGATAGCTTTAGTTTTAATGCCAGAGGATATGAGATATTAACATTAAAACTTAAATTGGATAAACTTTCTTGAGCATCTAAACCCTTATGACCCTTTGTGTTTTAGCGTTTTTGTGTTTTCATTCTTTATCAAACTCACGTGAATAAAGTTTTATTTTGGGAAAGAAGGTGTCATTCATGGCAACAAGATGGGGAGTAATAGGAGCAAGCGGGGTTGCGAACAGAAGAGCTATGCCCGCAATCAATCTAGCGGAAGGAAATGAATTACAAGCCCTTATGGTTCGTGATCTGGACAGAGCGAAAAAACTAGCTGATGAACACCATGCAAAATCATATTATAACTCAATAGAAGCCATTCTATCCGATTCAGATGTTGATGCTGTATATATTGCAACACCAGTTTACTTACATTGCGAGCATGTAATTCAATCCGCAGAGCATGGTAAACATATCCTATGTGAGAAACCGATGGCTATGAATATTGAGGAATGTAAACGCATGATTGATGCCTGTAAAGCAAATAATGTTCAACTACAAATATGCTTTCTGCTTCGTTTTCATCCCTGTTTTCAAGAAGTAAAAAACATAATTTCAAATGGAGAAATAGGCGAAATTGTTGAGACAAGAGTTTCTCTTCTAAAAGCCTATGAGATAGAAGAAGGAAAATGGCGTAGAGAACCAACCCAATCTGGCGGGGGCGTGCTTATGGATATGGGGGCGCATGGCATAGACCTAATTAGCTATATTTTGGGTGATACATCTGAGATAGCAATGATGGCTGGCTTTCATATCAAGAATTGGGAAATTGAGGAAACAGCAACAGTTTTAATGAAAATGAAAAACGGGTCAAATGCAGTAATTGATGTAAGTTTTGTTGTTCCTCACAGCGAAACCACTATTGAAGTTTATGGCACAAAAGGCACAATTATTGCCTATAACGGTCAAGGTTATCAGGAATATTATCTCAAAATTTGTATAGATAATAATATAAGAGAAGAACATAAACCATCTGAGAATTTATACAAAAATCTCTTTGTGCATTACAACAGATGCCTAGAAGGCGAAGATGAACCTATTGCATACAGTTTTGCAGGACTCAATAATATCAATCTTATCAATTCTGCGTATAAGTCTTTAGCTACCAAAAACTTCATAGCTATTTAATTTCTACAATTCAATACATTGATTATTTAGATATAAATCATTATTTCTTATAGTTAAGATACTAATAACAATTTTCATTTCAAATATTACAATGATTTGTCATGCTGAACGAAGTGAAAAGGCTAAATAGATTCTTCGCTGACGCTCAGAATGACAATTTTGAATTAGCAATTGGTATAAATTCCAAAAAACTTCCAACTTTGAAAAAAGCAAGACCCTTCATTACCTTCATGGTGAGATGTATCTGTCATTTGAGCGAAGCTAAAGATCTTCTTAATTCAAAAGTGTAAATCTTTTATGGAAATACTAATACTATAAACAAGGAGGTATCATTAATGCTCATAGCTTCAATTACCTTACAAAATTTGATCATAGCTTGTGTTTTTTCGGCTAATACCAATGTGTCTATTAGCGGAACAAAATTTCTTATAAATGGAGATTTGACGTATAATGAACTTATGCCTGAGGCTCATGGCAGATTAATGAATGTTCGTATGGTAAATTCTGTTTTTGATGATGAGAATCCACAAACACGACCATCAGGCTTTGATCCAGATAGAAATACTGATAATTTCATAAATTCAATGGCTCAATACAAATCCAAAGGCATATTGGCTTTCACGATTAACCTTCAAGGTGGTTTTCCGGGATATGAAAATGCAATTAACTCCGCTTTCAATCCCGATGGTAGCCTTAAAGAGAAATATATGAATCGTGTCAGTCGTGTTATAGAATCGGCTGATAAACAAGGCATGGTAATAATCATGGGGTTGTTTTATCAACGTCAGGATCAGATTCTTTCAGATGAAAATGCTGTCCGCAATGGAACGAAAAATGCTGTTTTATGGGTTCAGAATAAAGGCTATAAGAATGTCATGATAGAAATAGCAAACGAATATCCACATGGAGGTTTTGATCACGATATTATAAGGACAGCGGAAGGGGAAGCTGAACTTATAAAGCTGGCAAAACAAACTACCCCTGAATTGCTTGTATCAACCAGTGGAATCGGTGACGGGCTTTTCCATCCGATATTATGCGAAGTTGCAGATTTTATCCTTATTCATGGTAATGGATGTGAACCAGAAGAATACGAAAGCAAAGTTGGTAATCTCAAGAAATACGGAAAACCGATTGTCTTTAATGAAGATTGGTGTTTTTCTGATGACTCAAGAAGAAAAGCAGATGCTGTTCAGAAAGCCACTTCTGCATATAAAGCAGGTGCATCTTGGGGCATTATGAATGAGGAACGTAACCAGCATTATCCGTTTATATTTGAGATAGGCTCTCCCGATGAAGAAGGAAATTCAAGGGAGGACTTTATTGCATACGAGACAATAGCTAGTCTGCTTGGTATAAAAAAGGAAAATCAATGAATATAGAAAATTATAAAAACAATAAAATAAATATGCAAAATATTTTAATTAATGCTATTTGTATATTTTTGGTATTGATTTTTGCACTGCAATTAGCTGATAGTGCAAAGGCTTTTAATAATATAAACTTTTTATCCTATATAGATTTATATGGTGAAAGCAGATTTTTAGCAAATTCAGAATCAACAAATCAAACAGACCATAATGATTATAATATTATGGGTCATCAAAACAAGGCAATGAATGTCCTTCTTGGATGGAGTATAGCATCTATTGCAGTTGGAACACCTTTAGCTTTTCAAAAATCTATTGTCCTTAGAGATATTGGCATACAAAATATAGCATGGGGGGCAATTGACGGTGCAATAGCTATTTTTGGCAAGAATTCTGCTAATAATAAAATAGAAAAAGGGTATTCAGCAGAAAAAGAAAAGAAAAGTTTTTATAGAATATTGCTGGTAAATACTTTGCTAGATATTGTATATGTTGGTGTTGGAACTGCTATTGTGGCTTCGGGCAAGCAAAAACTCAAAGGTCATGGTTACGGAGTGATTGTGCAAGGGGCATTTCTTTTTATATTTGACGGGATCAATCTTTTATTAATCCCTTGAATCATATATTAACAGGGAGATAAATTCTATGAGTATGGATCGTGAAATTATAAGAAATCTGGCTAGTCGCTGGATTGAGATTGCAACACAACCGATAATGGAAGAACGCAAGCGTCAATGGACTGCGCTTAAAGATCTGAAAGCAGAAAGACCTATGCTTTTATTTGAGACATGGACATTAGAGAACTATGTTGCGGAAAATGAGCTAAAATGCGAGGATCAATCCTTTCGCAATATAGAAAAGCATATGCGTTGGGTTATACGCCATGCAGAGGAAGTTGGTGATGATATTGTCCTTGAGCCATATTGGCGGATAGGCTGGCATGTTGGCGGAACAGGATACGGTGTTGATATTCGATCACATCATGCGACAGATATTACAGGTGGAAGCACTGGATATGCCTTCGAAAATCCAATAAAGACTCCTGATGATATTGAAAAACTAAAGCCAAGAAGTTGGACTGTTAATAGAGAAGCAACTCTCAAATGGAAGGAACGCCTTGAGGATACCTTTGGTGATATAATTCCGATAATACTACATGGAACAACGGGACTTCACTCAGGATTGACAGGCGATCTTTTTAGATTGATGGGCAATGATAGGCTGATGGTATGGGTTTATGACGAACCAGAGGCTATCCATAGGGTAATGGCTTATTTGAGGGATGACAGAATAAATTATTTGAACTTTTTGGAAAAAGAAGGCTTGCTTGGGCTTAATAATAACTCAACGCTTGTTGGGTCTGGCAGTCCGGGATATACTACCGCTCTTCCACAAGCTGATTATAATGGCAATGCAAGGCTATAAGACCTTTGGATGTGGATGGAGTCGCTAGTATCGACAGCTATTTCTCCTGCAATGTTTAATGTATTCTTTT
>CAZMCH010000066.1:0-24836 GCA_964564735.1 uncultured bacterium | reverse complement strand
AACTATTACATGAGATTTCAGAGCGAAAAGAAATAGAAAGAAGATTAGAGGATTATAATTTCGAATTACAACTATTTACTGAGGTTTCATCTGAACTTGTTGCAAACACTGTATATAATGCCAATAAAATGCAATCATTGCTCAATTCCCTCTTAGATTATTCTCGAATAGGCATGGACAGCGATTATCTTCAAGCAACCGATTGCGAAGTTGTTCTGAATAATACTCTTGCGGAACTTAATTCATTGATTATGGAAACAAATGCAGAGATAACTTTTGATCATTTGCCAATAATCGAAGCTGATACAACGCAAATAGCTATGCTATTTCGAAATCTAATTGAAAATGCAATCAAGTTTCGCAAGGAAGAACCTTTGAAAGTGCATATTTCATCAGAAAAGAAAGAAAATGAGTGGATATTTTCCATTAAAGATAACGGTATAGGAATTGAACCAGAATATAAAGATATAATCTTCACTATTTTTAGCCGAATAAACAGCACAAATGGATATTCTGGAACAGGTATTGGGCTTGCAATGTGTAAGAAAATTATAGAATGTCATTCTGGACATATCTGGGTTGAGTCAATTCCAAATGAAGGCTCTACTTTCTATTTCAGTATACCAAGATAGAAAATCAGGAGTTTAATTATGGATGAGACCCAATTCCTTGAACTGTCAAAAAACTTTAAAAATCTAAGAGAAAGGCTGAATCAATTACCTATTCTTATTGATAATTCGATGGCTGAAGAACTAAGACTGCGTAGGATTGCACGTTTTAATAATAAAGAAGAAATAAAAGATGAAATCGAAAGAATAAAAAAAGAGCGAGAGAATCTCCAAATGGAGATTATGGAAAAAAAAGCCTTGCTTCCAATTATGAGGAAACAGGTTGTTGACGCATCAAAAAAATTATGTGATATTAGGGTAAAAAATGAGGCAAATAAGATTGATGAGCTAAAAGATAATATCAAAGAGGCAAAATTAGAGCTTTCAGAAATAATAGATTACGCAGTCAAGCTCTCCGCAAAGCTTTGGGGCATAGATCAGATGCCTGAACGTCTAATAGATTATGTCTCGTTATGTATTGCAGAAAACTTACGTTCTAAATCAGAATTGCATAAAATCGGAATGGAAGATCAGTTATCAGAAATATTAACCCAACATAAGATTGATCAGGAGACATTACGTAAGCTATTGCAATTTACAGCATCAGAAATTGATAAAGAAAATATAACCCAAGCTGATAATAATAGCATAAATACGAAAGAGGAAAAAGTAATCCGCTGGATAAACAATCTAATTAATTCAGAAAAACAAAAAGATGGTTTTTTGGAGAAATGAGAAATTTTAATATATTTACAGATATTACATTTGTTGTCTTTATTAAAATCCCTTTAAATCTCACTTTGGGAAAGAGAAAATTTCAGTATTTATAGAACGTCAATTAAGATAATTAGTCGGATCAGCGCGGATAGGAAAATCGTAAAACGCATAACATATCACGTTTTACGAATAAATCCGCCCAATTCTTTTCATCCGTTTTCTGACCATTGATTAATCACCAATTTTTAGGAAATCTATAATGCTTATTAATATCCTCTATATAAGCCATTGGTTCGCTAGGATCCATGGAAAGAAGGGCATCGAGAACGCCAACAGCCTGATCATAAGATCGTGTTTGATGACTCTCAAGGATGCTATATAAAAGCATTGACTTATCACCTGTTTTTAGTGCCTCAAGCGTTATCTCCATCTCCAACCATTCTGGATAGATGCGCTCAAGCATTATTTTTCTTGGCAAAGGATTCACTCTTAAGGGCTGTATACCCTTTTTATTAACAATTGCCGGAACTTCAACCGCAACATCATCAGGAACACCCAGCAATGCACCATCATTACGAACATTGACCTGAAATTGTCCTTCATTGTCATTAACGAGACCATCAATTATCGGGATGTGTTGTTCAGAGGTTTTTTTATTGCCAAAAAGATCGATAGGGCGCACTTTTTCATCATAAGCAGATTCTTTCATACGCTTAAAATGCTCATCTTTATCTTTGAGTATGCGATCACGCCCTTCTGGAGTATCTCCCCCGCCAGAACCACCATACCAGCGTTTACGAGTTTCTAAATCAGTATGATACCACCATCCACCGATTCTAGGAGTATCGCCAACGGGCATTAAGCCATACATCTTATATTGATGTATGGCTGATGGCGACATCTGTGCGGAGTAATTCTGTTTCTCTTTCCAATATGCTTCACTCTTATTTTTTATCCAATCGTCAAGTATTGGATAGGCATCTTTTGCATCGTAAAAGAAATGAGTCAGCCAAATATTATGATTAAGCCCCGGTGCCTGCCATGTAACTTTATTAGGATCAAGTCCAATTGTGCTTGCGATCTCACGATAGCCATAATGCCCATGACATAAACCACAAACCTTTATATTAGTTTCACGGCTAATTAGTGTTGTTCCATCAAAGACTGGATTACCTGCTTGTAGAATCCATGCGTCAGGGCATATTTTCTCCATGTCTTTTGCGACATCAAGCATTAATTGAAGATTGTGATATTCGGGCATACCTGTATGACCATAAAAATATCCATGCTGACTTGTTAGTTCACGCCTTTTTTTCATATAATATTCATTATGAGTAATGGTCGCTGTATTAATAACAAAATCTGCATCCTGCAAAGATTCCTGACGATTTGTTGTATGCTCAAATTTTAGGTCTGCGCTCAAATCTTCTGCATAGCGAACACCGAGTCTATAGACAACATCAAGGCTTTCCTCGTTGATATCCATAAAGCAAACATTACTTCCCCGCAAGCCTTCTGTCAGACAAAGGTCTTTCACCAGCCCAAGTGAAAAGACGACACTCCCCGCACCAATAATGGTAATCTTTATTGACATTACTTAGCTCCTTTCTTGAATAATCTAAAGATAAGGGCATAATAATAAATAATTATTCCTCCTCAAGTATTGAGTCAAAGAATTGCACAATATCTTTTGCGTCAGTTTCTTCCATAAATTTCATTGCGTCACGTGGATGTTGATTCAATAATCCAGTGATCATATATGGAATACTAGGACCCCATTTTAGTTTTTCCCGCATTGGCTCGATGTAGTCTCTTATACATCTAAGTATTGGACGCAGTTTCAACTTCGGGTTATGCAAAAAACCAACTAACAGTTCAATTGGACAATTGCCCGCGCCTCTGCCTAGTCCTGCCATGCTTGCATCTAATCTGCTTGCACCAAGAATAAGTGCCTCAATAGTATTAGCATAAGCCAATTCTTGATTATTATGTGTATGGATTCCGATCTCTTTACCTGCTGGTTTTGCATACTGAAGATATAATGATGTAAGTTCCCTGATCTGCTCACCATAAAGCGAACCAAAGCTATCAACGATAAAGATTGCATCAACAGGAGATTCTATCATTTCTTCTAATGCACTTCTGAGCAGACTTTCTTGAACTGTTGACACCGCCATCAGGTTAGCCGTACATTCATAGCCTTTATTTTTTGCATCTTTGATCATATCGATAGCAGTTGGAATCTGGTTAATATAAGTAGCAACACGCACCATATCGATTATGCTATGTTCCTTAGGAGGAATATCTTCTTTGTAATTGGTTCTTTCTGCATCCGCCATTACCGATAGTTTCAGACTTGAATCGTTATCTCCGATTATTTTACGTATATCATCTTCATCACAGAATTTCCACATGCCAAATTGTTTTGGTGAGTATATCTTTTTATTTGCTTTATATCCTAACTCCATATAATCAATACCAGCTTCTACGCAGGCTTGATAAACTGCTTTTACAGTTTCGTCATTGAATAAGTGATCATTCATAAGTCCACCGTCACGAATAGTGCAATCCAATAGTTTTATTTCTGGACGATAACCAATCCAATCCCTATGAAATTGACCAAAAATATAATCCTTTTTTTCTTGTTTTTCACTCATTTTAGCTTATCCTTTGTGTTTTTCCGTTAAATATTTTGATTGATAATTATTAATTTTAGATTATATCGTTTAGTTTCTGGAACTGTCAACATCAAATTCTACTGAGATTCAGACATAAGTTCAGACAAATAAACTCTCCTATGACAAAATATTAAATTATAGAAAAAAATCATAGAAGGTATAGTCATGAACAATCATGTCAAACTGATGTATGATATATCGCCACACCAACATTAATTATATACCTCCATTCAGATTAACATCGTCAAATTTGGAGAAAAATGCTATAATAATCTTGTAGTTTTATCACAATATCTATTAACCCTTAAGACCCTAATTATAGAATCAAATGAATAATATACAATTATCACAATCATTTCCATTATGGATAACTACAATAATACTGGTTATATCTTCTGTTGTTATTATCTATTTTTATTATAAAACAGACAAGCCTTTGAGCAAACTTTTCAGGTGGAGTCTGATTGCTTTAAGGATATTTGCAATATTATTGATAATTTTCTGTCTGCTTGAACCTTCCATAATAATAAGGGAGGAAATTGCAAAAATATCTCATCTGTTAATTCTGCTTGATGATTCACAAAGCATGTCTCTAACAGACACAAATAGTAAATCTTCACGAATTGATATTATAAAACAAGTATTTAATAAAGCTTTCTTTGAAAACTTATCAAAAAAATTCGATATGCACATATATCAGTTCAGTTCTGATCCAATCCCTGTTGATGAATTATCTTTAAAAGGTCAGGGAGCTTTGACAGATATAAGCAAGGCTATTTCGAAATCTTTTGATGAATGGAAAGGTCAGCCAATAGCAGGATTAATTCTTGCTTCTGACGGACAAAGTAATACAGGTGAGGATGTTGTAAAAACTGCTCAGAGAATCGGCGTATCAATATATACAATTGGAGTCGGTCAAAAGACCTCATTAAAAGACATTCAAATATCAAGAGTTGAGGTCAATCCTATTGCTTACGTTGATCATATCTTACCTATAAAAGTATCGATAAATAGCAATGGCTATGATGGTAGTGAAATTAGAGTAACATTAACACAATCAGGTTTATCAGGCATAAAAGATTCCGCATCATTGAAGCTTAATAGTTCAATAGGAGAGCAGACGATTGATCTTCAGGTTAAGCCTCAACAAGAAGGAACTCTTCGATTTAGCGTTTCGATTCAATCAATGCCTGATGAACTTACCAAACAAAATAATACACATACTTTCCTTGTAAAGGTAATGAAAACGAAACTAAAGGTTATCTATGTTGAGGGAAGACCGAGATGGGAATCAACCTTTATAAATCGCACTTTAATGCGTGATCCAAATATAGAATTAACATATCTTGTTATTACAAAACAGAGAGAATATTATCCACAAATACCGACAAAAAGCTTTCCAAAAACAAAAAATGAGCTTAATAACTATGATGTTATGATACTTGGCGATATGGGTTCAAGCACATTAAAGAACGATCAGCTTATTATGATTAAGGAATTCATTGAAAATAACAGCGGTTCATTAATCTTTCTTGGAGGAAAAAACTCCTTTGGAAAAGGTGGTTTTGGAGAGAGCATTTTAAAAGATATGTTGCCGATAGAGATCAGTCAAGCTGGCGCAAGGCAATTAAACCTACCATTCAATCCTATATTAACTCAACAAGGAATGACGCATCCAACAACAAGGCTTAGTGATGACCTTAATGAAAATATTGCTATTTGGCGTGATCTTTTGCCGTTAAATAGATTTTATGTGGGAACTGGATTGAGGTCAGGAGTAACCGTTTTAGCGGAACATCAGCTAGAAAAAGGCAAGCCTTTTATCGCCTTTCAAAGATATGGCAAAGGTATGGTTTTTATGATCGCAAGTGATGAGCTCTGGCAATGGGCTTTTGGTGTCTATTCCTTCGGCGGTGATGATTCGCATTATAAAAAATTCTGGTCAAGAACAATTCGATGGCTTGCGTCTGTCCATACCCAAGCCGAAAAAGTGAATGTTGAGACAGATAAACAGACCTACAGCAGAGATGAAAATGTGCGTATTAAAGTTTATGTTTATGACGAAAATTATGATCCTGTAAATGATGCTCAAATAAAAGCACAAGTGAAAACGCCATCAGGATCAACTCATGATCTAGTCTTTTCATTTGAGGAAAATGGAAGATATGCCTCCAATTTTAAGCCCAATATAGATGGAAATTATCAAATTGAAGTTGAAGCCTTCCAAAATGGAAGGTCGATGGGTAAGGGAAAATCAGAATTTTTGGTTCAGACAACCTCTTTGGAGTTTCAGAATGTTCAGCTTAATGAATCGCTTCTCCGAAATATAGCTGACATTTCAGGTGGAATTTATCATCATATAGATAATATATCTGAACTTAATATTAGTGAACTGAAAGATGTTACTGCGTCAACAAAAGAGAAATCTATCTGGGATAACGGAGTTATTTTGGGAATAGCTTTGGCATTTTTAACGACAGAATGGATTTTACGCAAAAGAAAGGGGTTAGTATGAAATTCATTGATTCTAGCTTTATTAAAGGAGCATTGAGGGGAATCTTATTCCTTCTAATAATTTTTGCTATTACATCCCCGTCTTTTGCACAACAAGATGGCAAATTCACGATTGCAAGATTAAAATACGGTGGAGGCGGAGATTGGTATTATGGTCAAACGATGATACCTAACCTCTTAAAAGGGCTTAGTGAGAGAACTAACGTTGATGCAGGAAATAAACAGGAAATAGTCGAACTGACTGACAAGAAACTATATTCTTATCCGTTTATATTTATGACTGGTCATGGAAATGTTGTATTTACAGATGAAGAAGCCAGAGCCTTACGCTTGTATCTCATAAGAGGCGGTTTTTTATGGGCTAATGATGATTATGGAATGGATAAAAGCTTCCGTAGAGAGATGAAACGGGTTTTTCCTGATAAAGACTTAGTAGAAGTCCCATTTGATCATAAGATATATCATAGCTACTATGATTTTCCCAATGGTATACCTAAGATACATGAGCATGATGGAAAGCCACCAAAAGGATATGGTATATTCCATGAAGGGCGAATGATTGTTTTTTATAATTATGAAAGTGATATTGCTGATGGTTTAGAAGACCCAGCGGTTCATAACGACCCGCCAGAAAAACGTGAAGAGGCTATGCGAATGGCAATCAATATTGTTATTTATGTATTAACAAATTAGAGGAATAATCTTGGTTTTCCTTATGTTTTTGATTAATAATATTTGTATATTAATTTAATATGATTGGAGGCAATAAAGATTGATAGTTGTTGAAGATATTAATATAACTTCTTTGAAAGATGCTTTGGAAAATAAAGAAGAATCATATATTTTTGAGCTAAACGAATCTTTCATTAATAAATACAGTAAGGGCATTAAGTTTTATGTTGACCGCCTTAGGGGCGGGGCTACTGCAGGTGTTAGGGGCAAGACTGATATTAAATTTCGTAACCCTGAATCTGGAGAATACGAGTATATAAGCGGTTCAAATGAAATAAAGCTAAATTATAATGACACGCTAGTTGGTAACCCCGAAGGTGGCGAGATTAATATAGCAACAGCGGTTTTCCTTGCTCAAGCTTATGCAGAATTCTTGAAAGATAAGATTAGATGCAAACACTGGCTTCCTTGTAAAACTCTGGTCGGATTCGATACGAGATATTTTTCAAGAGAAATCGCCGAAATGATTACAAGAGTGCTTGGTGGAAATGGATTTTTTGTATTTAGAAATAAAGATAACAAGCCTTCACCAACGCCTGTTAATTCTTTGCTTACTTACGTCTTGGATTGTGCTGGATCGCTTAATGTAACCGCAAGTCATAATCCCGCAGATCAAAACGGAGTTAAGCCAAATAATGAAAAAGGTCATCTTGATTCTGATGATGATCTTGAATTATTTCTTTCTTTTGTTGAAAAATTATATTCTGATGGTAAAGGTTCAGGGAATATTATAATCGCCCCTTTGGGAGAAAATGTAAAGGAAATAGATTTTTCAGAGGTTTATCTCAAAGATTTTATTGATCCAATGATAATTGATGGATTTCTTGATTTAAGCCTTACTCAGAAAGCGATAGATAAAGGATGGGGATTCGTTATTGATGGTATTGGCGGAACAGGAGGGGCATTGATGGAGGAGATACTCAATCATCTCTTTGGTGATTCTTGGAAAAAATCTATCCATATAATAAACAAAGAATATGACCCCAAAATGCTCGGTATTCCTAAACCCGATCCGACAAATCCGATAGTCATGGAGCAATCAGGTTTATTAAAAGTAATGTCAAATAATCCAAATATTTCTGCTGGCGGAACAGGTGATAATGATTGGGATAGATTCACTTCTGCAATTAGTATTGAGGAAAAAGATATTCCAAAAGCCAAAAAAGCCGGGCTTTATGTGCCAAGTGGAACATCAACACCTTTGGTGCAGTTTACTGCCGACCAAATGTACACATTCTTTGGAGAATATCAATTAAGACGAACTGCACAAGAAAGGTATTATCAACTAAAAGGTCAAAAGACTGATATATACGACAAAAAACTAGATGAAGCTATTATATCGAAGGAGGTTGATCTTTCTAATTGCTATATAATCACCACCTATCCTTCTTCTATTCAAAGCGATTATCTCGTTAAATACTACGGTGCAAAGCTGATTTATACAAGCGTTGGATTTAAGAATATTGGAATAACCGTCGTAGGCGAACTTGAGGAAAAGATTGGGAAAGATAAGGATTTTAAGCCAATATATATTTTAGGAAAAGAAGAAAGCGGAGGCAATGGCTTTGGGTTTCCAAAAGGAGCAAAGATCGGTCCCGATGGAAAATATTGGCTTGGTGCTAAAGATAAAGATACGAGTCTTAATGTCCTGAAGCTAATGGAAACATCTGCAGATGCCTTTCTTAGAGGAAAAACAATCGTTGACCTTTATTCTGAAATGCTTGAGAGACTGGGCGTTCTTACATTTTACGAAAGGGTTGACTGGTATATTAGGAATAAGGATACTCTCAAAAAAGATGATAACATAAAGTTTGATATAGCAAAAAAAGCAGATGCTCTGGAAAAGCCTGAGAATGCCGAAATAGTAGCAAAGCTATTGGGCGAAGAATTGGCAAATACAAAAGGCGATGAAATTCCTCTTTCAGATTCATTTCTTTGGGTGAAGATAGCATTACAGGATGCGATATTCTCAGACGGAACGAAAATAAATAAAGGAGAGCCAATATTCAACCGGGTATATGAAGGAGAAGAAAAGAAACCCGCAAAGATTGATGGTGAATGGACTTTTAAGCCGGTAAAAGCAATGAAATATGATCTTAAAAGTGGAAAATACTTCACGATTTTCCATGCTGGCGAAGGACCAAAAATCGCTCTCTATGATAAAGAAGATCGCCCTATTTATTGGACTCTTCTTCGTCCATCAGGAACAGAAGTTGGTCTTGTTAGACATTATAACGAGATCGTTTGTGATAAAAATGATGCAAATCCATGGCTATTGGCAAAATATGCAAAGGTCTTTATGGATTACTTTGAAGTCGCCGAATATTATGACGGTGACACGTTTTTAGGGCAGTTTAATGAAAAAAGTTTGACCAGAGTTCTTAAAGAGAAATATAGTTCTAAAAAGGAATAAAAAAGGGAAAAAAACTACTATGGAATGGCTAGGCGTTTTAATATTGGCTATTTTAGTTGGATTGACTTTTGTTTTGCGCAACAAAGGCGGCGGTGGCTGATGTAAGCCCGAATAACCCGTGTGGTTTTATAAAATTAAAATATGGAACTAACATTATCAAAAGAGCAAATATCATCATGCTATAGCGATCTGGCAAACTCTGGAAAATTCCCTGATGGAACATATTTGCACAAGACGTTTTTGCAGATGATTGATTCTGAAATAAATCTATCTGAAAAGCTGGATGTGTTGGATGTTGGCGGAGGCGCAGGATATTTTGGATTGCATTTCGCTTCATTAGAGCATAAAGTCACTATATCAGATATTACATTTGAGGCATTAAAGGTCGCAAAATATCGTAGCAATGAAATCAATAATATCAAAATAACAGTCGGAGATGTAGAGAATTTGCCTTTTTCCGATAATACCTTTGATTTGGTATCATGTATCTTTGTTTTTTCTCATCTCAATAATCCCGATAGGGCAATGGGTGAATTGGGTCGAGTCTTGAAAAACAAGGGACAATTAATAGTCAGTTTTGAAAACAGATATTGGCACGCTATTGCACAAGGGCTTGCTGAAAAATACGAATCCGCAAACTCACTTCTTGTAGCAGAAGTTCCAATAATTAAGGCTTATGGAATACTTCCGCCTGTGCGATTGTATATAATTTCAGAGATAGAAAATATCTGCTATGAAAACAATCTGAAAATAAATTCTATCAAGGGAACAAGATTTATAACTGCTTTCCAAGAATATATAAAAAACATCGGGACAACCGATACAGAGCGCCTGATGATAAATGATGATAATGCGATGAAATTTGAGGACCTAATGTCAAATAATAGGGATTTATTGCCATTAGCAAGGCATTTCCTTGTCTTTTGTGAGAAAATATAGATGAATACATATCATTGGAAAGTAAATGCTGTATCAGTATGCGGTTCAGATCACGAAAAAGTAGGTGGATCATGTCAAGATACCCATTATTTCAGGATTCTAAAAAAAGAATTGCTTATATGTGCTGTTGCTGATGGTGCGGGGTCTGCTTTATATGGTGATGTTGGTGCAAAGATTGCATCTGAAACATCAGTAAAAAATATTCTTTATAAGGCAGAAAAAATAACGGATTGGCAAGAGCTTCTAATAGACTCATTCAAAACTGCGATACATGCAATAGAGGAAAAGTCAGAAAAGCTTAATATATCTTTGAGGGAATTTGCAACAACCTTGATTCTCGTGATGGCAAGCCCTAATTTTGTTATATCTGCACAAATAGGCGATGGTGCAGTAATAATCAATGAAAGCGAAGATAATCTGGTTGCATTAACAAGAACGAAAATCAGTGAATACATAAATGAGACGGATTTCATTGTCCTGCCAAATGCCCTTGATACAATTCAGATTGAGTCATGGCAGGGGTTTCCAAAAAATTTAGCCATCATATCGGATGGGTTACAAATGCTTTCCCTGAAAATGCCTGAAGGGATACCTTATGCCCCGTTTTTCATGCCCTTATTTCGATTTATGTCAAACACAAAAAGCAAAAATGCAGAAGAACAGCTTGAGTCATTCCTTCGTTCTGATCGTATCAGAGAAAGGGCAACTGATGATCTGACTCTGTTTTTAGCAACATTAGAAGAAAAGAAAGCAATAAAATGACAGAATATAAATACACAAATAGGCTTATAAATGAGACAAGCCCATATTTATTACAACATGCTCACAATCCAGTTGATTGGTATCCATGGGGCGAAGAGGCGTTACAGACCGCTAGACAGAAAGATATGCCCATACTTTTAAGCATTGGATATTCATCATGCCACTGGTGTCATGTAATGGAGCATGAATCCTTTGTAAATGAGAAGATAGCAGATATAATGAATGAAAACTTTGTCTGTATCAAGGTTGACCGAGAGGAAAGACCAGACCTTGATGAATTATATATGAATGCGGTTCAAGCAATGACTGGCTCAGGTGGCTGGCCTATGACTGTTTTTTTGACTCCTTCTTTAAAGCCTTTTTTTGCAGGAACTTATTTCCCGCCAACAGATATGTATGGCAGACCGGGCTTTTTGACCATACTTACAGCACTATCAAAGTTTTATAGAGAACAAAGAGAAAAGGCTGAAGAACATTCCAATCAAGTCGTTTCTGCCATTAGAGAAATGAATGATCTTATTATATCAAGCGAGGGCATATCTCAGGATTTATTACATAAATTATATAATCAATCTGTTTCGCTTTATGATAGAGATTATGGTGGATTTGGTGATGCCCCAAAATTTCCACAATCTATGGTATTATCTTTTCTTATGCGATATTGGTATAAAACAAATGAACCCTATGCGCTTAAAATAGCAGAAGATTCACTGAAAAAGATGGCTCATGGCGGTATTTATGACCATATCGGCGGAGGATTCCATCGCTATTCTGTTGATGAAAGGTGGCTTATCCCTCATTTTGAGAAGATGCTTTATGATAATGCCCTTTTGTCCAATATTTACCTAGAAGCATATCAAATCACAAAAGATGATTTTTATCGCAAAATTGCATCGGAGACACTTGATTATGTCATTCGTGAAATGTATAACCCAAGTGGCGGATTTTATTCTGCGCAAGATGCTGATTCAGAAGGCAAAGAAGGGAAATATTATGTTTGGAGTCTTGATGAAGTATGGGATATACTTGGTGAAAATACTAGATTATTCGCTGAATATTATGGAATGACAGGGCGAGGCAATTTTGAACATGGAACAAATATCCTGCATATAGCAAATGAATATCAAGCCAATTCAATTATTGATGAGTGCAAGCAAAAGCTATTTAATGAACGTGAAAAACGAATAAAGCCCGAAATTGATGATAAGATATTGACATCTTGGAATGCTTTGATGATTTCAAGTATGGCTTTTGGTTATCAAGTATTGAAAAAAGAGGCTTATCTTGATTCTGCGATAAAGACTGCTGACTTGATACTGTCAAAACTATCAAGAGACGGCATATTGCTAAGGACATACAGAAATGGTATAAGTAAATACAATGCGTATGCGGAGGATTATGCCTTTTTTATTAATGCGCTGATTGATCTTTATGAAACGACCTTTGATATGAAATGGCTTTCAGAAGCTATCAAGATAAATAATGTTTTTATTATGGAATTTTGGGATGAAAACAATGGAGGATTTTATTATACAGGAAAAAGTCATGAATCTTTGATTATTCGATCTAAGCCTGCCTATGACAGCGTAATCCCTTCTGCCAATTCTGTTTCTGCCATGAACTTCCTTCGTTTAGCTAGATTTTCAGGAGACTTATCTTTAATCAAAAAAGCGGAAACCATATTTAAGGTTTTTTCCGATCAATTAGAACGATCCCCTTTTGGATTTCCCCGTATGATTTGTGCATTGGATTTTTATTTTGGTAATACAAAGGAAATCGTAATCGTAAGTGATAAAGCAAGTCCTAAAGTTGAGGAAGCACTAAATATTATACATAATCAATATATCCCAAATAAAGTTCTAGTATTTTGCGATCCAAATGAAGTGCCAGCAGATATAGAGAAACTAATACCTTTATTGGAGGGTAGAATTAAGCTTGATAATAAAATCCAAATTTATGTATGCGAGAGCAATTTATGTCAATCTCCAATAAGCGATATTGATGATTTGAAAAAAGTTTTATAGTGATGTTAGATATTGAATATCAGGTGATAGATAAGAATGTCGGATGGCAGAAAACATTTATATACTTTACCTAATATCCAAATATCTAACATCCCTTTTTTATTAGTCTTTTATGGCAACGATACTTGCCCCTCCACCTGCTTTATATGATCCTGCAAGCTTTTCTGATGAATCCATAACAAGCAATTTATCATTTCCAGTCCCTGCCCAATCTGCAACACATATATATCCTGTTCCATCTTTAGAAAACGCTATTCCAGAACCGCTGGCAAAATCTGTCAAAGGCGAAGCGGATGTATGAATCATAGCCCCAGAATTAACATCAACAGAAATCAAACCGCCAAAAGTCGTAATATAGGCAATTCCTTTTGGAGAAACAGCTATACCTGATGGTGTCGTTCCAAGATCAGCCGTCTTTGTAACTGTATTTGATGCACTATCAATTATACATAGCTTGCCAAAGGTATCAACATAGTTACCTACACACATAACAAAGACTTTATCTCCAAATGTAACCGCTTCCAAGGGATTGGTTTCAACATCAATTGTTTTAACCACAGAATCTGTTGCAGAATCAATGACTGATACAGTCCCCTTGCCATAGGAGTTAGTGGCGAAATCATAGGCAGGATTACAGACATAAATCTTTTTTCCTGCAACCGTTGCACCCATAGGTCCCATACCAACAGGTATATCTTTTGTAACAGCATTTGATCCAAGATCAATAACCTTTGTTGAATTAGTATACAAGCATGTGACATAGGCTTTATTATTATCAGCAAAAACGATCCTCTCAGGACTTGTATTATCGCCTATGTTTATTAGTCCAGTTTGTGTTAGTGTAATTAAATCAACAATCTGGATATTGTTATCACCAGTGTTTACGACATAGGCTTTATCACCAGCAATCTTAATATCAGCAGTCCATTTTCCTGTGTTAAATACATCATTCTTCATTTCGGACTTTTCAATATCAAACATTGAAAGCGTTTGCGCACTGCCATTCACTATATAAGCGGATTTTGCCGAAGTTACATCCTTATTATCTTCGCTATCTTCGCCACAACCAATAATGCTAAAAACAATAGTTAAAGCCACTAGGCTAATAACACTTAAACGACGGATAAAAAGCATTTTTTATTCTCCCTCCATACCAAAATATAACCTAAATCCCCATTCCCTTCCGGGCATAGGATAATCAGCAGAAAGTTGATAATCTGCATTAAAAGCGTTTTTAAGTTCCAAAATCAAACCTGTTTTTGTATCTTTAAGTATCCTCCTTTCAATCCCAATTTGAAAATCATATTTTGTAAATGGATCAAGCCATTTTGTGTTTGCTGTTGTATAAAACCTTCTGCCTTGATGTAGTCCTTTAGCCTGACACCAAAGACTATCTGTGCCAATACGAACAGTATAACCAATTGAATGTTTGGGACGATATATAAGCTGATTGCCTAACGAGTCCTTTGCAATAGTTAAGGTATAGTTTGAATTAATACGAAAAAGATCGGGTATATTTAACATTGATAAATGAAACATCATATCTATTTCAATACCTTTTGTGTTAATCTTAGCTATGTTATTGGGCGTCCATTTGCCCCCTATTGTAGGAGTCCATTGTATTCCATCAGTGATATTATTTTGAAAATATGATGTTCCGAATCTAAGCCTAATATTATCTAATTGATTTAATAAGCTAAGTTGAATACCAAAATCACCATCGTTTGATTTTTCGGGTTTGAGACTAGGATTGCCAGATGTCATTGCACTGGAGGGCCAATAAAGGTCACTCATTGTTGGCGCTCGATATGATTTGCCTATATTGGCTCTTAGATAAACTATATCCTCAAATGATGCAAGGACGCCAATTTTGGGGCTTATCCCAGCGTCAAAATCAGAATAATGATCCCATCTTATTGCAGGGAATAGCGAAATTCGTTTTAGCTTAAGGTCTAATTCCTTGCCTATTTCCTGTTGAGCATATCCGCTATAAGTTTGTCGGTTACGTTCATTAACCGCAGTGCTGTCAACTTTTTCGTTTAAGAGCAAAGCCCCCATGACCAATGGATAATTTGTATTACTAAGAATATTAAATTGAATTTCTGCATTCTTTGTATTGGTTTTGTGAGTATCATCCGAAGGATAGGGATAAGTTGGGTTGATATATCGCATGAAGGCGTAACGGTCATAAGCGGTTATTTTATAAAAAGCTATTGGCGATAATTTATGGCTGAAAATCAAGCTAAAATCGTTTGTTTTGTCTTTTTCTTTTGCATTTGGAGTATAAAAGCCAATCATGCCGGGCGTATTTGCATCAGAATAAAAATGATTCGCAGAAATCTCAAAATTGGCAGAAGGTAAGATATTCCAAGTTAGTTTTGTAAAGACATTTCTTTTTGCATAATCTGCATTTTTTCTTATAAGTTCCTCACCGAACTTGTTTTTATATGGAAAATCCGAATCTGATGATATTCTGGAAAGGGATATTAATCCGCCTATTGATTTTATTTGCTTTGACGCCTCAATTCCATAGGATTGAAGTCCATAAGAGCCTATATTTGATGATACCTTGACGGATGAGTTGCGAGGCTTTTTTGTGATGATATTGACTATGCCACCAACAGCATCAGCACCATATATGGCGGATTGTCCACCCCGAATAATCTCAATACGCTGTATGTTTGATATGGGAATCAGATCAAGATTCACCATTCCATTACGAGAATCATTAAGCCTTTTTCCATCAACCAGCACCAAAACTTGTGAAGATGAACTTCCACGCATGGAGATCGTTGATAAAGAGCCTGTTCCATAATCAACAGTCTGGACAACATTTGTCGTATTAAATAAGTCGCTAAGATCATTTGCACCACTAGAATTTATTTGAGCCTCTGATACAATAACAGAAGAAGCTGATATTCTATAAAGGCTTGATTCTGTTCGTGTTGCGCTGACGATTATTTCGTCTAGTTTGATAACCTCATTATCGGCTAATGCTGTTTCAATTAACAAAAAGAAAACAAATAGGAAAATAAATAGTTTTTTCATGTTTATACCCGCTTAATAGACAAAAAAAATCCCCGACCTTCTGAAGAAGATTGGGGATAGATAATAATATATACATATATCACTATCAACCTTCCCGCGAAGGTGTTAGTAAAAACAAACAGGCAGGTCTCCTGACTTCCGCATCATCCTACTTTCCAGCCTTCCCGAAACAGATTAGCTTCAGTGGCTTATTTGGATTTCGTTCACGGTTACAGTGGCGGGGCCGTGACAGATTTGCACCGTCTTCCCTATTATCTCTGTAAAAGCACCTGATGTATATGATCACTATTCAATTTTAGGACAATATCATTCTAAACTATTTTAAATATTATGTCAATAACAAAATAGTATATTGACGATATAAATTAGTTTTGCTAATATGACATGGAATTTGAGGAAAATAGCTTAAAGATAAAGATAGATCACAATTTTGATGTGGAATTATTTTGAGCCAGTGAATTTATATTTTAAGTAATATTACCAGAGAATCCCTCTAATTCTCCCTTTGGTAAAGGGAGAATTTCAAGGACCATTTCATATTAAATGTATCATATAAAAATGTCTCAAAAGGGGAGCAAAATATGTCAATACCATCAAATAATCAAAAAGTTCTATCTCATAATCGTCCCGCAAGTTTTGATAAATTTTGGTATGGTTGCGCTTATTATCCAGAACACTGGGACGAAGCAACAATTCAGTTTGATCCTAAGCTAATGCGCGAAGCTGGTATGAACGTTGTTCGTATGGGTGAATTTGCATGGTTTAGGATGGAGCCAGAGGAATCCAAATATGACTTCAGTTTGTTTGATAAAGCTATCGAAGGATTAGGGAAAGATGGTATTTCTACAATTCTTTGCACACCAACAGCTACCCCTCCGAGATGGCTTACGATGAAACATCCAGAAATTTTACGCATCAATGCTGATGGTATCGCAATGCAGCACGGTTCAAGACAGCATTGTTGCCATTCAAATCCATTATTTAGGCAGTATTCGCAATCCATTACAAAAGCTATGGCAGAGCATTTCGCTGGCAATTCAAATGTAGTTGGATGGCAAACGGACAATGAATTTAATTGCCATTTTTCTGAGTGTCATTGTGAAAGCTGTCAAAAAGGTTATCGCATATTTCTAAAAGAAAAATATGATAATATCGAAAACCTTAATAATGCTTGGGGAACGGATTTTTGGTCTCAGAATTATACCTCTTTTGATGAAATAATGACCCCACGCCAAAGTAAACCAGCTTATGTAAATCCATCACAACAACTGGATTATTATCGCTATCTTTCCTATGCAGTTACAATTTTTCAACATGATCAAATAGAGATTCTGCGAAATATACAGCCAAAATGGTTTATCTTTCATAATGGATTGTTCTCACATATCGACTATCGAGGCACATTTACACAAGACCTTGATATGCTTGGCTTTGATTCATATCCACAGTTTAGTTATGATTCAGGCTATCGTCGATATTCACATGCTTTTAATCTGGATCGAGCAAGGTCATGGTCAGGAAACTTTATCATACCCGAACAACAAAGCGGACCCGGTGGACAGGGAAATTATTTCCATGATAATCCAGAGCCGGGCGAAATAAGACGCATGACATATACATCAATAGCTCGCGGTGCGGATAGCTTGCTTTATTTCAGATGGCGAACATGCAGATTTGGTGCTGAAGAATATTGGTGCGGTATTTTGGATCATGACAATATACCCAGAAGACGTTATAATGAAATAAAACAATTAGGCAATGAACTTGCTCGCATCGCCCCTGAAATCTTGGGAACAAGTGTAATGATAGAAGTTGCTGTCGCTACTGCTGATTTTGATAATAACGATGCTCATCAAACAATGACGATGGGATTGCCCTCACCTGACAATATAGCAGAAATAATACATGCTAAATGCTTTGATAAAAGAATTGCGATAGGATGTGTTCATCCGTCTGATGATCTTTCAGATATAAAACTTTATTTTATACCCCATTGGACTATCATAAAGCCAGAATGGCTACCAAACCTCGAAAATTTTGTTAACAACGGAGGGATTCTTGTCATCGGGGCAAGAACTGGAACAAAAAATATCGATAATAGGGTAATTTCAGATACTCCACCGGGACTATTGAGAAAGTTATGTGGTATAGCTGTTGAAGAATATAGCAGATGCAACGATCTAATTAATCGTCCTATTAAAATAAAAACAGATAATGATAGAGTTCCTATTGAATATTGGTATGAAGTTTTAAGACCTGAATCTGCAGAAGTTGTCGCTACTTGGAATGGAAGGCATATAACTGATCTTCCTGCAATAACCTGCAATAACATAGGCTCTGGCAAAGTTTATTATGTAGGCACTTATCTTACAGAGTCAGTTGTTAATGCTTTTCTTAATATATGGTTAAGAGATGCAGGAGTAAAAACATTATGGAGTGATTCTCCTAATGATGTTGAAGTAGTCATAAGAAAAGGCAATGGCAAAAAATTGTGGTTCTTTATTAATCACAAAGATTACGAAGCAGATTTATATTATACTCCAAAAGGTGTTGATCTTATATCTGGTAAAATGGGAGGAGTTCCAATGGAGCTAGATAAAAATGATGTTATTATAATCAAAAGCGAGGAGTAATTGGCTATGTCAGAAACGAGAGCAGAGGAGTGGACAAAACGCCTAAATAATATTATGGGGGATCAAGCACATGTCAGCATAACGCAATGGTATATCGCTATATGATATTCCTTACGTTAATTATAGCCATAAAAACGAAGATATTAACGAAGCATTGGTTCGTTTAGAAAAGGCTTGTATTGATATAAAAAGCTAATAGGAGGAAAATAATATGAAGCCTATAAAAATGGGCGTAATTGGATGTGGAGTTATCGGCAATCATCATGTAAATGATGCTACAAAATCACCATTGGCAGAATTGGTAGCGGTTGCAGATATAGTTGAAGAACGCGCAAAGTCTATGGCAGAAAAATATGGCATTCCCAAATATTATACAAATGAAGATGATTTGCTTAATGATGATAGTATAGAAGCTGTCGCTTTGGCAATGCCAGCTGGTGTTAGGATACCGATTGCATATAAGGCATTGGAAAAGGGAAAGCATGTCATCAATGAAAAGCCTGCGGCGAGTAATTGCGCAGAAATAGAAAAAATGATTGCCATGAGAGGCGATCTTGTTGTTGCTTGCTGTTCACCTAGAAACGCTTTCAGCGGTCATGCGGAATCTGCAAGAAAATGTGTTGAGTCTGGTGTTCTGGGAAAATTGCGTTCTGTTAGGTTCAGGGCGATTTTATCAACCCCTGCAAATCCAAGCGATAATCCACCGCCTTGGAGGCAAAGTATGAAGTTGAATGGTGGTGGGATATTGGTTAATTGGAGTTGCTATGATCTTGATTATATGATGCAAATTACAGGATGGCAACTGAAACCACGAGTCTTATTAGCAAAATGGTGGCTTGTTGCTGATAAGATGTCTGCTTATGTTGCCCCTAATTCTGACGCAGATTCACATTATACGGCGTTTATCCTGTGTGATGATGATATTGTACTGACTATGGAAAGAGGTGAATTTACTAGCGCAACAACAGATCAGGCATGGGAAATTATCGGAGAGGAGGGAACACTACATCTGCCTATGACTCCTCAAAAAGGCAAACCTAATGCTGTAATATTAGATAGATTCATTCAAGGGAAAGGGATCATATCAGAGCCTATTTGGCAGGAAGGCGATCCAGAGCCAAGCGAAGGCGTTCTTGAAAACTTTGTCTATGCTATTCGTGAAGGCAAAAAGCCAAAAACGACCCTTGAGCAAGCCCTTGTTATGCAAAAAATCACTGATGCTATATATGAGTCTTCAGGAAAAAATCAGGCTGTTTTTATTTCATAAATGGAGGCAATAAAATGATAAAACTTAGCTTTATGACCTTTGTTTGTCCAACTTGGGAGATAGAAAAGATAGCAAAATTTGCCAAAGATGCTAACTATGATGGTGTTGAGATTCGTGTTGACGAAGGGCATAAACATGATGTTTCGTCAAAATCATCTTCAGAGAGACGAAAATATGTAAGGAATCTCTTTGGAGAAACAGGAATTGAAATTCCATGTGTGGCAACATCAATACAATATGGTTTTGCCGATCCAGCAGAGCGCAGAGAAAATATTGATTATGCCAAAGTTAATCTTGATCTTGCGGCTGATCTCGGTGCAAAAGTCGTTAGAATGTTTGCAGGCGGAGGTATACCAAAACTGACAGAAGAATCTGCAAGCTATATTGCAGAGGCTTTTGACGAGGTAGGGGATTATGCAAAAGGCTCCGGTGTTACTCCTATGCTCGAATGCGGGCATGACATCATAAAAGGCGCTATCGAGGCTTCTGAGGTTATAAAACGTGTCAAAACTTCAAATTTCGGTGTCCTTTGGAATTACTCAGAAATGGATGATCTGACTTTTAATACACTAAAATCACATTTAAGGCATTTTCACGTCCATGATGAAGTCCTTGATGCAAATAATGACAATATATTGCACCTTTCAAAGCTGATGAAAAAAATCAACTATAATGGTTACTATTCGCTTGAGATAATCAAAGGTGTTGATCTGCCCGAAGATGTTTTAATTGAGACCGCAAAAAGGCTTAAAGGCTATATAATGCAGGCTTAATAAAGCTGATAAAAAAGGAGAAATTTGATGTCAAAAGTAAGACTTGCCTTTATAGGCTGTGGAGGAATGGCAGGGGCGCATTTGAGCGGATATTTGGAACTTAAACGCAAAGGCATTGATACATTTGATATAGTTGCGCTTGCTGACCCTGTTGAGCAAAATACCGCAAGGTTTGCGGAAGCGATAGACAAAGTTCAGGCTTCGCCAAAACCTATTATATACAGCGATTATGAAAAGATGATCAATGAACAGGAACTTGATGGGGCTGATATATGCACTCCCCATTATTTACATCATACATGCGCTA
Organism: uncultured bacterium; assembly: GCA_964564735.1. Lineage (GTDB taxonomy): Bacteria > Poribacteria > DTPJ01 > DTPJ01 > DTPJ01 > CAZMCH01. Next base: position 3,421 of record CAZMCH010000066.1, on the reverse strand, counting down.
TTACTTGCTTTGAATCGGGAGTCAATGCTATTGTAGAAAAGCCTTTGGGTGTTACTATTAAAGCAACAAAAAAGATGATCGAATCTGCAAAACAAAATAACAAAATCCTTGCAGTTGCAGAACAGGTTAGAAGATGGATGGGTCCGAGAATAGTTGCATGGGCGGTTCATAACGATATTATCGGCACGCCAAGAATGTTCTTTGCTCAAGGGATATTCGGTTCAAAGACAGACCCAAATATTGATATATCTGGGCATCCTTTCACATGGCGAAGCGAAAAACTAACAGGTGGCGGAGGACCGATATTTGATTGGGGTGTCCATTATGCAGACTTACTAATCTATATCTTTGGTGAGGTTGACACGATATATGCAAACACAAGAAACTTTGCCAAGATGAGGCATAAAGACGCTGATGGTAATCCAAGACAACAGACTGTTGAAGATACTTCGATAGCAAGCCTTACATTCAAAAATGGTGTTATTGGAACATGGAGCTATACTCATGTTGCGCCCGGCAAAAATTTTGCCAATACTGTTTATTATGGCACAAAAGGCTCTATTTATGGCGAAAGCAACTATCCAACAAGCCCACAATTACAGCTTTGGGATGGCACAATAAAGGAAACAAAGGAACTTATAGCGGATTTTATATCTGCAAATAACAAAAAAACCATAGAAAGATTCTTTCCACCAGAAGTATGCCCTGATCCCGCAAATTTAACAGGTGATTATGGCGTAATGCTTGAGGTTTATGATTTCATTAATGCCATAAGAGAAAACCGCCAACCTGAACTTGATGGAACAGATGGACTTATGGCACAAGCAGTTCCAGAAGCGTTCTTTGAATCATCATTTTGCGGTCAGGCTGTAAAAATGGAAGATATACTTTCAGGCAAAATTGATGCATATCAGAAGGAGATTAATGACAAGTGGGGAATCTAAAATCTGATAATAGTCAGTTAGGCGGATTCCTGCTTGTTATGCTTGCAGTTACGGTATTTAGCACAATTGAGGTTGTATCCCAATTTGTTCAAAGAGAAGGTGGAATATCTGCCTTTGATCTAAGCCTATTGAGATTCGGCATTGGTGGGATTGTGCTTGGTATTTCTGCTTTTATCCGTATCGGCAAAAAAGATATGATTGATATAATAAAGCAAGATGGCTGGAGAATTGCCCTACTTGGTCTTATTGGGACAACAGGATTATCTCTTTTTTATCATAGAAGCCTTATGCTAACAAGCAGTATGATCGGTGGGGCTATATTTTCAATAAATCCAGCTATCGTTGCTATGCTTTTTCTTATTGTGCACATAGATAAGCCAAAGTTTTCAAGGATTCTTGGTGTAGTTCTTGGCATAGCTTGCGTTATTATAACCAACAAAGGTGCAAAATCCCATGAACCCCAGTTTCCAAATTATTTTGTCGGTAATTTGTTTATGATTGGTGCTGTATTAGCATGGTCATTCTATTTTTTTCTTGTGCGTGATTATATAAAGAAATACAGCGCGTTAGCAGTAAGTTCAATCGCAGTAATAGGTGGGTCAATAGGTTTGCTTGTGATAATTCCATTTGTTCCATTGCTAGGTTGGGGGGAAACCTTAACCTTCTATAAGGTTCTTACTCCGTTTGGGTGGATTCTCGTTTTATATTTAGCGATAGTTACTGTTGGACTAGGATATTATTGGCTATATAGAGGATTAGCAAGGACTGGCGTTTCAAGGGGCATGATGATCTTTTTCATTAAGCCCGCATTAGTCGCCATACTTGCTTATTTTTTACAGCATCAACCTTTGTCTTCTTGGATATGGCTTGGGATAATATTAGCCTCTATATCTATAATTACAGTTGGTATTGATGGGACAAATTTACTCAAGAAAAAGCTGTAAGTTAGCAATTAACCTGTTCTTAAAAAAGATAGGGGGATATAATATTGGGTTTTGAAGTGGATTTCACAAAAATAATAGCTATGCAACAACCGAAAAGACTTGTCTTTGGCAATGGGTGCGCTTCTCAGTTTGCTGATGATTTTTTGGCAACAGGTCTTAAAAGAATATTTATAGTAACTGCCAAACCTATATTAGCTGTTGCCCAACCTTTAATAAACTCAATAGAAGAAAAAGGATTCTCTGTTTCTATTTGGGATGATATAAATGGAGAACCAACAACAAAGATATTTTATAATGCCCTAAAAGCATGTAAAGAATCAAATTCAGATGCGGTCATTGGCATTGGTGGAGGAAGCGTCCTTGATGTTGCCAAAGCTATTACAGCATTGCTTGATAGTAATCAAGATATTTATGATGCTTTTGGCATTGGAAAAGTGCTTTGTAGAAAGAAATATCTTGCTTGTTTCCCCACAACCGCTGGAACAGGTAGCGAAGTATCGCCAAATTCCATAATACTTGATGAAAAAGAAAATATAAAGAAAGGTATTATCAGCCCTTATCTTGTTCCTGATGCAAGTTATATCGATCCATTGCTAACAATCTCAGTTCCGCCAAATGTGACAGCATCTACAGGCATGGATGCGCTTATACATTGTATTGAAGGCTATGCTAATCTTTTTGCTCATCCTGTAACAGATACCTATGCTTTACAAGGCATAAGGCTTATAAGCCCAAGTCTAAAACGTGCCTATGATGATGGAAATGATATAGAAGCTAGGGCAAAAATGGCTTTGGGAAGTATGTTTGGTGGTCTTTGTCTGGGACCTGTCAATACTGGTGCTGTCCATGCTTTGTCATACCCATTAGGTAGTGAGTTTCATGTTCCACATGGCATAGGTAATTCTCTTATGCTTATGCATGTAATGAAATTTAACCTTCCAGCCATGCCAGAACGCTATGCACAAATAGCCTTAGCTATGGGAATAGAACCAGCAAATTCTGATATTGAAACATCAGAAAAAGGTCTAAAAAGGCTTATACAATTATTTAGCGAGTGTAAAATCCCAACTAAGTTATCTGAAATAGGTATCCCGATTAATGCTATTGAGCGAATGGCAAAATCAGCGATGACTGTTACAAGGCTTTTAAAAAATAATCCCATCCAGCTAAAATTAGAAGATGCGATAAGGATTTATACAGAGGCTTATTAGAAATATGTCAATAAATAAGCAATGGGAAAAATCAAATATCAAAAATCCCTTCACTTTCAGGGCATTAATAACAGGAGCATTAGGCGTTTTGGCGATCACTGTCGGTGATTTATACGGACTTATGGTAATACATGGTTCGTATATGTCTATCGATTTCAGCACTGCTGGCGCAATTTTTATGTTTTTTGTCATTGTTGCGATTGTCAATACCGTTTTGGGAAAGATAAACAAAAGGTTCGCATTAAATTCATCAGAATTAAAGACCGTCTATATAATGATGACAGTAGCCTGTGCCATAATAACTATGGGCTTGACTTCACAG
>CAZMCH010000065.1:10763-24866 GCA_964564735.1 uncultured bacterium | reverse complement strand
TGGTGGTTTGACCGCTAACAGATACACAACAAGGTCTTATATCGTGAACCTTGAGGGAACAGTAAGACATGAGATCGCCTCAGAGCTAATTAAAGATCAATATACATGGACGCAATTTGCAGGATGGTCGCCAGATGGGAAAATGGCAATTATCGGTTGTGGATGGGAAGACCCAAAAAATGCAGAATGGGAAGAGGAAAATAAGACTTTTCGCATGACAGAAGGCTATCTCTATGATATGTATTTGCTAAATATAGATACAGGAAAACTTATTAATGTTACAAGTGTTGAACGAGTTAGCATTTATAATGCTGGATTATGGTTTTGGCCTAATAATCCCGAAAAACTAGGCTTTAATCCTCTAATTAACGGGATTGCAAAGCCTTTTGTCATGGACATTGACGGAAAAAATAAAAAAGACCTTTCATCAGGCACAGAAGGCTTTACCTATGGATACAGTGCATCACCGAATGGCAAAAAAATAAGCTATCACAAAAACTATCAGGTATATATTGCAGATGCAGACGGAACAAATGAATTGCATATAGATACTAAAAATCCATTTAACTTTGTGCCCCAATGGTCACCAGATGGCAATATGTTATTATTTTTAAGTGGTGAGCATTATGACTGCCATCCTTATATTGTAAAAAACGATGGAACGGAATTACGCAAACTTGCAGATAGACAAGGATATATTGGTGTTATGACTACGATTGATGTATATAACTTTCATGGTGGTAGTAGTGATGTTCCTGTATGGTCAAAAGATGGGAAATGGGTGTATTACACAGCAAAAATAGGTGAAAGCATTGAACTTATGAGAGTTAGTCTTGATGGAAATATAGAACAATTGACACATTCAAAAGCAGGTGTATTTAATTATCATCCCACGCCATCCCCAGATGGAAAATTATGGATCATCGGGTCAACTCGTGATGGCTTACGACAATTATACGTTATTAAACCTGATGGTAGTAATGCTTACCCTATAACTAACGTTCCAAAGGGTTATGGTGCTATGCACCCTAATTGGAATCCAAAAATATAAAGGAGATAGCAATAGTGAAGGCATTAGTTATTTTTCTTATAATCTCTACTATATCTATTTACTTAATAAACTTTAATACAAATGCAGAAAATTGGGCGCAATGGCGAGGACCTTATTTCAACGGTTCAACATCAGAAAAAAATCTACCCATAAATTGGAATAAAACAGAAAACGTAAAATGGGTTACCAAAATGCCCGGTGCAGGACCATCAACCCCTATTATATGGGAAAATAAAGTTTTTATTAGTGCCACAGATGAAGAAGAAAACAAATTATGGGCGATATGTCTTGATCGTATTGACGGAAAAGAAATCTGGAAACATGAAGTTGGCACTGCACCAAGAAATAGAAATGGCAATAATGGCTCAGTCCCATCGCCGATTACTGATGGGAAATGTGTCTATTTTTTCTTTTCGACTGGAGATATGATTGCTTATGATATGAATGGAAATCAATTATGGAGACGAAATATACAAGACGATCATGGCGAGTTTCGACTCAGTTTTTATTATGGTGCAAGTCCTATCCTATATAATGATAAAATCTATCTATCTGTAATACATCGGTATACAGAAGCTATTGCAAAGGAAGGTCAACCAAATCCAATATCATATCTTCTTTGCATAGACCCACAAACAGGAAAAGACCTATGGAAACAAGAAAGAGAGACTGACGCATTTAACGAATCTATGGAGGCATATACAACACCTTATCCTTTTGAAAGCAAGAACGGTCTAATGATAATATTGGCTGGTGCAGATTATGTTACTGCACATAAAGCTTCTGATGGGAAAGAAATCTGGCGCTGGGGCAATCTTAATCCAAATGGTCGTGGAAATTTTCGTCTTGTTCCATCAGTGGTTGGAGTAGGTGAGATATTGGTATTCTGCGAACCAAGAGGAGGCGCCATATTTGCTATGAATGGTAATCAAGAAGGGCTTTTAACAGAAAAAAACTTGCTATGGTCTATTTTTGAGAATGCCCCTGATGTTTCAACGCCTTTGGTTATGAATGGTAAACTATTTGTATTAGATGATCGCAAGAGAATAATAACTTGCATCAAACCAGAAACAGGCGATATTATATGGCGAGATAGACTAGATACAAAACAAGGCTTTCAGGCTTCACCAACAGGTGCAGATGATAAGATATACTGTATCAGCATGGCAGGTGAGGTAGTTATTTTTTCTGCTGGAGAGCAATTTGAATTGCTATCAAAGATTGATATGGGAGAAGGTCAATGTCGATCAACCATAGCAATATCAAAAGGTTATATTTTTGTTAAGACCGCACAAAACTTATATTGTATAGGTAGTGTGATACGTGCTGAGTAATGTGTATTTACATGTTACGAAATAAATCAGCGAAAATCCGCTAGATTCGTTTAATCAGCATTCATTTTTTCTAAATAAAAAAAGTGTTATTATGTCCAAAAATCAATTAATTTAATCTTGACTTAATATTATTTTATATATAGAATTATAACTTAAATTTATTGGCGATAATTGATTCTGTGTTGTAGTGATGATAACAAATTCTTGTATTAACTGATGAGAATATAAAATATGAAAAGACTATCTATTTTAGACAATGAAAAATGCGTTGGATGTCAAAGCTGTATGTTTGCATGTGCCAGAAGGACAGGTCAAGGCGGTCTTGCTGAAAGCAGGATCGGAATTAGATCAGAAGGTGGTATTGAACATGGTTTTGTTGTTGTAGTCTGCAGGGCTTGTGAACAGCCTCAATGCTGTAAAGTCTGCCCAACAGACGCTTTAGTTCCCAAAAAAGGCGGAGGTGTTAGTTTTCATCCTGATAGATGTATAGGATGTGAATTATGCGTTAAAGCCTGCCCTATTGGTGCAGTTTTCTGGGATGATGAAATCAAAAAGCCTATGATTTGCATTGCTTGTGGATACTGTGTAAAATATTGCCCTTGCAGTGTTATCGCACTCGAAGAGATACCAGAAAAGGTTGTTGCGGAGGTTGAAAATGCTTGATAATGATACCATTTCACGAATACTTTATGTTGATCTGACAAAACGTCGGATATGGACGGAAGATCGCGCTGATCTCTTTGATGAATATATCGGTGGGGCAGGTGTTGGAATCCGTTTACTTCAGGAAGAATGCCCAGAAGGGGCTGATCCTCTCGGTCCTGAAAATCCGATAATTCTTACAGTAGGACCTCTTACTGGTTTATTCCCTTTGGCATCCAAAACAACAGCCTTTTTTAAATCACCACATACGGGCAATCTCGGCGAAAGCCATTCAGGCGGAAGAAGCGCAACATCCATAAGGCTTGCGGGTTATGGTGCAATGGTAATAAGGGGTGTAAGTGAAACTCCTGTATATATATCAATCCATGATAATGAAGCATTCATAAGAGATGCCTCTGCTTTATGGGGTATGCACAGTTCCTTCACTGTTGGAAGAATAATAAGAGATTATGAACCCGGCGCAGGTATTAGAACCATCATGCGTATTGGTATCGCTGGCGAGAAAAAAATCTCTTATGCCTGTGTTTCAATGGAATCATACAGACACTTCGGAAGATTGGGACTCGGGGCAGTATTTGGAAGCAAAAAGCTAAAGGCTATTGTTATATCTGGAAGGCATTCGATACCAATAGCCAATAAAAAGGAATATCTTAAGGTATATGACAATATATTTCAGGCAGCTATGGAAAATCCAACAAAAAAATATCGTGAGCTTGGAACTTCTGAAAACGTGTTGCCTTTGAATGAGTTGGGCGGATTGCCGACACGTAATTTAAGACAGGCGAAATTCGAGAGCGCTCACAGAATATCAGGCGAAAAATTTGCCGAAGATTATCTAGGACGAAGAGTCGCCTGTAGTCATTGTCCTGTCGGATGTATACACCTTGCTGCGTTGCGTCAGCCATATCGAGATGAGCCTTATTTCTATAAAACATCAATGATACCTTATGACTATGAGCCGATATATGCACTTGGTCCAATGCTCGGTATTTCAGAGATACCTGATTTGCTTAAGCTTTTGGAAATAATCGAAGCCTATGGAATGGATTGCATGAGTGCTGGAGTCATACTTGCATGGGCAACAGAAGCAATGGAAAAAAGGCTTATATCCACAAAGGAAACTATGGGCATTAAGCTATTATGGGGTGATTATAAGTGCTATATAGATGCAGTTGAGAATATAATAGAACAGCCTAACGATTTTTACAAAGCCCTTGCAAAAGGTGTTGATTATTCTGCAAAGATATATGGCGGAGATGATTTTGCTCTTGCATTTGGTGGAAATGAAATGCCCGGTTATCATACTGGACCAGCCGCACATGCGGGTTTCCTCGCTGGCGCACGACATAGCCATCTTGATAATGCGGGGTATTCTATTGATCAAAAAACGATTATAAATGAAAGCATAAGTCCACAAGAACTCGCAAAAATGCTTCTTAAAGAAGAACAATGGCGACAGATACTCTCAAGTCTTGTAGTCTGCTTCTTTGCAAGAGGAATATACACTTCCGAAATAGTCCTTGATGCTTTGAGAATGACTGGATTTGATTTATCTGTAGATGAATTAAATCTTGTTGGACGTAAAATTCTTACTGAAAAGAACAAGTTTAAATTTCGTGAGGGATTTAATCCAGAAGAATTGAGAATACCAAAACGCATTTTGGAAACAATTTCACCGATTGGTTATCTCGAAGAAGAATATATAAAAGATACAGTAAAGGCTTTTATGGATACGGTAATGCTAGAGCCTGAATCAGCAATACCTAAAATCGTCTAAAAAAATATTTGTATTTCTTATACCATTTTGATTATACTATTGTGTATTGTAAAAATGATAATTTGATACACAACGGTATTTTTAAAGTGGTATTTTTTTATATAAAAGGAGAAAAACATGGCAGATAGAAAAATTGGATATGATGACACACCATTTTTACCAAATTCAACATGGAGAGTTCATGATGGCAAAAGACCACAACCAAGAGTAATAGTTCCGGGAACATTCAGCACACCCGAAACTCCGGGATTGCCTCCATCAGATGCTATCGTTTTATTTGATGGCAAGGATGCCTCAAAATGGGTTGGTAGCGATGGCGGTGCGATTAAATGGAAGATCGAAAATGGATACATGGAAGTAACTCCAGGAAGTGGCGGAATACAAACCATAGACGAATTTGTTGATTGTCAGCTTCATATCGAATGGTCAGCACCATCAGTTATTAAAGGTGAAGATCAAGGACGCGGTAACAGTGGAGTTTTCCTGATGGGCAGGTATGAAATTCAAGTGCTGGATTGCTACAACAATTTAACATATCCAGATGGAACAACAGGCGCAATATATGGTCAATATCCCCCATTAGTGAACGCCTGTAGGAAACCCGGCGAATGGCAATCTTATGATATATTCTTTGTTGCACCAAAATTTGATGGAGATAATCTAATCAGTCCTGCATATATAACAGTTGTTCACAATGGAATATTAATTCACCACCATCAACCAGCATTGGGACCAACAGGACATAGATCAGTTCCTTCTTATAGCTCTCCGCATAGCAAAGGACCTTTGGCTCTACAAGATCATGGAGATTTGGTAAGATACCGAAATATCTGGATACGTGTCCTTAAAGGCTACGATGAATAAACTATACGACTTTTTAATTAGAAATAAATAGACAGATGATCAAAATAGGAGTGATAAACTATGATAAAAAGAAAACTCGGTAAAACCAATGAAGAACTCACTGTTGTTGGTTTTGGTGGGATCGTGGCAGCAGGAGAAGATCAAGAAGATGTAAAACGCTATGTATCCAAAGCTATTGAGGAGAAGGGCATTAACTATTTTGACGTTGCACCAAGTTATGGTAATGCAGAAGAAATGTTAGGTCCCGCTATTGAGCCTTATCGTGACAAGATTTTTCTTGCCTGCAAAACTGGGAGGCGTGATGCAAAAGGTGCAGAGGAAGAACTACATCAATCGCTAAAGCGTCTGCATACAGATCATTTCGACCTGTATCAATTTCATGGTGTAACCTCTATTGATGAAGTTAATCAAATTGTCGGTGCAGGTGGGGCTTTGGAAACGTTCCTAAAAGCAAGAGAAAAAGGATTGACAAGATACATTGGTTTTTCTGCTCATACAGAGGAATCCGCAATTGCATTGATAGACAAAATTGACGAACTCAGCACGGTTTTGTTCCCATTCAACTGGGTTTGCTGGAATCAGCGCAATTTCGGTCCCGCAGTAATAAAAAAGGCTCAAGAAAAGAATCTTGGTATATTAGCATTAAAAGCCCTAGCAAAAAGAAGATGGAAAGAAAAAGAGGAACGTAAATGGAATAAGACTTGGTATTCCCCTGTGGATACCTTTGATGAGGCATCACTAGCCTTGAGATTTACCCTTTCACAACCGATTACATCTGCCACAAGCCCCAGTCATAATGAGTTTTTATGGTGGATGTGTGATATTGCTAAAAACCTTACGCCATTATCCGAATCGGAACTCGAGGAGGTTAAAAGACGCAGTGAAGGTCTTGAAGCGATATTTCCTCATTAATATAAAGGAGAACCTTACAATGAAAAGGCTTATTTGTTTGCTAATGGTTTTTATTTTCACTGTATTATCATCTTTTACTACTTACTCGGCAAATCCAGACAAAACATTGATGCTTTATCTCCCTTTTGAGGAAGGTAACGGAGATAAAACAAAAGATATGTCACAATATAACCATGAAGCCAACCTTGTCAATAAACCTAGCTGGGTTAATGGCAAACAAGGTAAGGCATTAGAATTTACTGGAAACAATTATGTTATGATTCCGATAGTTGATGATTTGCAATTACAACAAACCTTTTCTGTAAATTTCTGGGTTAAAAGAGCAGATGCCCAACCAGCAGAATGGTGCTATATGGTAGCCGCTGGAACGTTAAAATGGGCAGTAATTTTCAATAGCAATGGAAAAGTTGGCTATATATGGTCAATGTCTGGCGGTGGTTGGGGTCAGAGATTGGTAACAAAAGAAAATCTTACAACAGAATGGACTCATGTCGCTGTCAATTATGATGTAAATAAAGGTGTAGAGGAATATTTCAATGCAACGCTAGTTGGCGAAGGTGTTAAGCCCCCGAAGGTTGATGCTATCGATGGATCAATTATGGTTGGTGCAAGACATCCCGGACAGGAATTTTTCAAAGGGATCATTGATGAGGTTGCTATCTATAATAGAACTCTAACTCTTGATGAGATCAAAAGAGATATGGAGGCAGTTGGGGGAGCATCGGTATCAAATTCAGGCAAACTAGCGTCAACATGGGCTAGTATCAAAAATAAATAACATTAAATATGGGGATTAATATGAAATTAGCAGTAATTGGACTTGCTGGTGTTGGTGGCGTTCATGTGCAAAAGGTTAGTAGCATGGAAAATGCTGAACTTGTCTGCGTATGTGATGTTGTTCAGGGAATTGCAGACGATTTTAGCAAAAGATATAACGTAAAGGCATATTATGACGCAGAAAAGATGATCGCAGAGGAAAAACTTGATGGTGTAATATTGGCAACTCCACCTAAAAGCCATTTTCCATTAACAAAAATGTCCGCAGAAAAGGGCATCCATGTCCTTGCAGAGAAACCTATGGCAAATTATGTTGATAGTTGCCAAAAGATGATTGATGTCTGCAAAGCCAATAATGTTACCTTGATGGTTGGACATAAGAAAAGGTTTGTCCCTGCTTTGCTGAAACTCAAAGAGCTATCAGAAGGCGAACTTGGTGCGATAAAATACATGATACATCGCTATCCACATCCTTGGATGTCGCCAAAAGATTGGTTTTGGGCAGAAGATGATGGCGGAGGACCTTTACTTGAAAACGCTGTTCATGCGGCTGATATTCTTGGCTTCTTAATGGGTGATGTTGATACTGTTTATGCAGAAGGAGATTCCTTCTTTGCAGAACAAAGGAAGCCTCAACTTAACTGTGCTGTTTATACCTTCCGATTCAAAAGCGGTGCAATAGCTACAGTCGGTGCAGGGATGGTATCTATACCTGCACTTAATTTTGAAGATTTTTATGTTGCGACAGATAACGGCGTTGCGGAGGTTTCTGGTAGCTTTGATTCTGCTGATAAGATAAAATTTGCCTTCCGTAGTGAACCAAACAAACTCCATGAGGAAAGCTACCCCGGATTTGATTCATTCAAGGCAGAGATCGAGCATTTTATAGAATGTGCAAAATCTGGCAAAGAACCTGTTGCGAGTGGTGAAGCAGGGAAAAAGGCTGTTGCGATCTGTCGCGCAGTGAAAAAGTCAGCAGAAATTGGCGAACCAGTGAAAGTTACTTGGTGATAGGATGGAAAAGATACTTACAGGCGAAGAAGCAATCGCTCAAGGCGCTTATGAAGCTAATGTTAGGCTTGTAACAGGTTATCCGGGTTCTCCAGGGACAAAGGTTTTATTGGGTATTTTAGAGCTATCTAAAAATGACCTTGATTGTCATATTGAATGGTCTGTCAATGAAAAGGTTGCCTTTGAGATAGCTCTTGGTGCATCAATCGGTGGCGATAGGGCGATGGTTTGCCTAAAAAGCGTGGGCATGAATATCGCTATCGATCCCATAATGACAGCTAACCTTACAGGCGTGAATGCTGGGCTTGTGATATTACTTGGTGATGACCCGGGGGCTTTGTTATCTCAAAATGAGCAAGATACAAGGTTGGTTATAGATATGCTGGAAATTCCTCTTTTAGAACCATCAACGCCTGCAGAAGCAAAAGAAATGATTATGAAGGCGTTTGAGCTATCAGAGGAATTTCATACCGTTGTTATTGTTCGTGAGATTAGAAGTTTTTCTATAATGAAAGACGTTGTTGAGACCCAAACACCGAAACTCATAGATACCAAAGGCTTTATCAAGCAGAAAAATCGCTGGATTTCAACAACGTTTAATGTCTTGGATAATCATGATAAACTACACGAAAAGTTACATTGGATCAAGCAAAGATTCAATAATTCCGAGTTTAACAAGGCTATTGGCATAGGTCATAACCATTGTGTTATCACTGCGGGATATTCATATACAAAGCTTATAAATATTCTGAATGATAGATCAGATGCTATTGGCATCCTGAAATTAGGCACTATATACCCTTTACCAGAAGATATAATCACGAATTTTCTGAGATCGGCTACGCAAGTTTTGGTGCTTGAGGATATTGAGCCTTATGTCGAAAACAGAGTTAAGGCTATCTGTCATGATGCAGGCATACAAGCAGAAGTTATCGGCAAGACAACAGGTCATATCTCAGGAGTTGGGGAAACAACAAAGGAGAACATAGTTGATGTGCTAAAATCCGAATTTGGCTTGGACTTGCCAGACATAAATTATTCATCTGATCCTGCTTTGCAAAAAGGCGAACTTGAAAAGACATTTTGTGAAGATTGCCCTTATACACCGACATTTGAGATATTATCTAATGTGATAGAAGAAATTGGCGAAAAGCCGATAATCATTGCGGAGCCGGGCTGTTCTGTTCGGCTTAATGCAAAGCCATTTGAGATGTTGGATATTAAATATTCGATGGGTTCGGCAATTGGACTTGCATCAGGGATTGCATGGTCAAGGTCAAAAATCAAGCCAATTGCGGTCTGTGGTGATTCTTCTTTCTTTCATACAGGTATAAACGCCTTTATGAATGTAATTCAGAACAGAATTCCAATATTCATAATGGTTCTTGATAACTCAGTTGCTGCATTGACGGGCTATCAAACGCATCCGGGAACGGGCTATGATATAAGAGGAAATGAGACGCAAAAAGTTGATATGGCTGATATTGCGAGAATATGTGGTTTATCTTTTGTTGAGGTTGTAACGCCTGACAAACCAGATGCAATGAAAATGGCGTTCTATAAAGCATTAACAATAGATGAGCTGTCATTTATTGTTGTCCGAAAGCCTTGCCCATTGATTAAAAAATAGCCCCAAAATATACGTGATTTTAGGTGAAAAAAAAGGAAAAAAAAGGTGATTAAAGGAGGATTTTTATGATAACAATAGCGTTATTTGGTGCTGCAGGCAAAATGGGAACAAGAATCGGTAATAACATAAAAGACGATCCAAATTACGAGGTTTTATATGTTGAGGGCAACGATATTGGCATATCAAAGCTAACTGAACGAGGGCTAAAGCCAACTAATTCAGATGAAGCAGTTAAGAAAGCTGATGTGATAATATTTGCGATTCCAGATACATTAATTGGCAAGGTAGCAAATAAAATTGTGCCATTAATGAAAAGTGGCGCAATGTTGATATGTCTCGATCCTGCGGCCCCTCATGCAGGAGAAATGCCTGAACGCAAAGACATCGCATATTTTGTGGTTCACCCTTGCCATCCACCCGTAATTAGTGATGAAACTGATCCAGAAATTCGCATGGATTTTTTCGGTGGAACAAAAGCAAAGCAGAATATAGTCTGCGCACTTATGCAAGGTAATGAAGAAGATTATAAACTAGGCGAAGAAATTTCTCGGAAGATATTTGCACCTGTGATGAACGCATATCGAATCACTGTCGAACAAATGGCAATTCTTGAGCCTGCAATGGCTGAGACAGTTGTGTTTACTTGCATGACTGTTGCAAGAGAAGCGATGGACGAAGCTATTAAACATGGCGTTCCAGAAGATGCGGCAAGGGCTTTTATTTTGGGTCATCTTAACGTCAATATAGGCATATTGTTCAATTTTATCGATGCGCAGGTATCTGACGCAGCAAAACAAGTTATGGAACGAGCAAAAAAGACAATATTTCAGCCCGATTGGAAAAAGGTTTTTGAACCAGAGAACGTCCTTAAAGAAGTGAAAAAAATAACAGAAGGCAATAAGTCATAAATGATAAAAGTTTTTCAGTATGATATAAAACCACAGAGGTACTGAGCTCACAGAGAAGGAAAAGACAGAGAAAAACTAAAAATGCTTTATTTATCAACGTTTCTGTGTCTTAGTGTTTTATTAGCTGAAAAAGTCGTATTTACCCTACGGAAAGGGGGACTCTAAAGAACATAAATACAAAGATTAATCTGGTCAAGCACTATTTAGCTGTGATAATTATTATTTTTATTTAAATATTTTTTTCTGTTGGTTGAAAATAATGATTAACTTGATTTATCTATACTTAATCCTAGCCAAAAAGATGGATTTAATGATACTATCCATCCAAATAGACTGAAACACCATGAAACAACCAATACCATTATTGACCATGCGACTGCTGACTCTGCCATGATACCGATCTGATTAAAGAAAAAAATTGCTGACGCATCCCTTGTTCCTAAACCCGATAGCGATATTGGCAAGATAGCGAAAAATGTTATTACAGGCGATATAATTATCATATAAAGAAAACTTATATTTAACCCAAGACTGATAGCCACAAAATATGAAATAGCAAAAACTATAAACCATGTAAATATTGCCATTAACCATAAATAAGCTAATAATCTTTTTTCTTTTTTAAGTTCCCAAATACCCAAAAAGAATCTTTCAAAACTGCTATTTATATTCTGCCTGTAACGATTTGGTATTATTAATTTTGTTATTGGTCGAAAAAGCCTTTTAAGTAAATTATATATCTTTTGGTCTGTCATCCCGTAAAAAGAAATAATCATAATAAAAGCTAATATGAATACGTATAAGCCTATTCGGCTTCCGCCCTGACGAAATACCAAAATTACTGATGAAATCATAACAAGCGTCATTAAGCTGAATATCTCAAGAACTTTATCTGAGAAAATCGTAGATATACATTCGCTAAGGGATTTATCAGGATTGATTTTTCTAACGTAAATTGCTTTTATCGCTTCCCCTGCTTGTCCGGGTGTTAGGCTACCTGCAAACGCCCCAATACACCATGTCATACAGGCATTTTTATAAGAAAAATCCTGCTTATAATGATTTAATATTAATTTCCATTTTAAGCCCTTAAGCAATACAATGGCGATAATTAAAATGGGAATGGGAATTAGCCAGATGAGCTTTATGCCAGAAAATGCCTTTATAATATTTCTTACACCTGTTTTATATATTATATAAGAATAAAGCAAGATTCCAACAATTGGAAGGAATTTTAGAATATCATGAATTGATCTTATCTTTAGCAATGATTTCCTTTCTATTATCCGAAGATTGCTTTATTCGTTCATAACTGCTTGTTTGCCTATAAAGCGGATATGTTAATCCTGCAAGTATAAGAAGATAGGTAAGAATTATAAAGACTTTAAGGCTTAGGAAAAAGCCTTTTGGTTGACCCAAATCAGGGCTTTCAACCTTCTTTAAGGTTACGTGAGTGATTCCAAGTGAGATAACTGCGGTAATAAAGCAATACAGAACTGGTTCATATTGTTTCATAGTTATCAATGAAACTGTCAAAAGCAGATATAAAAGCAATACCCAAGCCTGACCGATAACCTGCAAAGTCCTTGTCAGAAAAATTATCCTCCAAAATGTGTCCAATCGAGGAAGGCAATAAAGAAATCTTAAAACTTCCGTTATATAAGCATTTGTCTTTCTGAATTTGTGTTTTACCAACTCACGCATGTTAGTAGGAGTTCTAGTCTCAAACGCCACTGCATTTCTGCAATAAATAACTCTGTAGCCTTTTACTGTTGATAGAAAGGCGGTATATATATCATCAGCAATAACATCATCAGGGAAAGATGCGATTAATCCTTTTCTAAATGCGTAGCATGGTGCGATGACAATTGATGAGGAATAAGCATCTGATTCTAATAATCTTGCTTGATTTTGTGAATTCCAGTATTGAGCTTCTTCACGACAGCAGTTTTTGGGAACGACATAAGCGCCAACAACGCCAACTCGTTCATCATTCCTAAACTCCTTTGCAATTTCAAGCAGGACATCTTTTTTGAGTTCTGCGTCAACATCAGTATTAACTATTATGTCGCTAGTTATTTCTGATAATACATGGTTTATTTGTGGGATTTTTCCTCTTTTGCCAGTTTCAACTAGACGCATATATGGTGAAGCCCAGATAATATCTTTAATTTTTTGAACTGTAGAGTCAGTCGAACAGCCATCAAGGAAAATGACTTCTAGCTTATCTCTTGGATATTCAAGCTGGAGTAAGTTATCAATCTTCCATTCGATAATATTTTCCTCATTATAACACGGCACCAGTATTGTCATTGTTGGTAGAGGAATAATATCATCGTTGTTTTTATTGTTATTATTGCCAGATAAAACGAATAGCTTTAGAAATATAAAATAACCAAAATAACCCCACCATAATACCAAAAAGCAAAATAAATATAGCAGATATATAATAAACATAATTGTTAATACCTTCTTTGTATAGAAAAATGGTTATTTTATACTATTCTGAAACGTCATAAATATATTAATATATAATAAAAAAAAGTCAAGAAAAAATCTTTTATGATAATATCGGCTGTAAATGACAAATTCTTTAAAATATTAATTATTATGCGACAAAAATCTGACATTTGTGTTATAATATTGCAGGTAATGCGTGATGGTTTAAACTTAAATGGTAAAGTATTATAAAGTCAAAATGTTTTGCACAAGGAGGCAATATATGAAAGAATTAATAACGATGTGGAAGAATACAAGAATGATTGTCTTAGTTGCTGTTACAGCGGCTTTATATGCAGCGATATTAATACCATTCAAGGTGGCAATCCCACTTGTGCCGGGATTTACAGAAGTCCGTCCTGCAAATGTTATTCCGATACTTTGTTCATTGATGTTTGGTCCTGCAGCAGCATGGGGCGCGGCGATTGGAAATACTATTGCTGACGCATTTGGCACGTTTGGGCTTGGGACACTTTTCGGATTTGTTGGAAACTTCCTTTATGGATATATACCATATAAGATGTGGCAAACTATTGGCAAGGGAACTCCAATAGTAAAATCCTATATCTCACCTATGAAATCAAGCATAATTGCTCTTGTATCTGCAATTGCTGTTGGATTAATAACATGGCTAATTACAAGGGCTTATATGCAGAATCCACAAATCTATATAGTTA
>CAZMCH010000065.1:0-10753 GCA_964564735.1 uncultured bacterium | reverse complement strand
TCAATAGTCTTTTTAGTTTTGAGATTTCTTTCAATACAGTATTTGCTTGTGCTATTAACAGCTAGTTCTGCTTGTGGTGTTTTTATCGGTTGGGGTGTTCATGCTCTTGGTCTTGTGCCGTTCTCTGTTTTGGCAAATATCATAACGCTTAATAACTTTGTGGTTTCTGCTGCACTTGGTCCCTTGCTTATTCCGCCAATATATCCTGTCATAAAAAGGCTTGGATTAATCTATACTGATGTCATGAATGAATCGGATTTATCAAAACCAAAAATGCTTGGAAGTATCCTAATGATTATTGGTGTGATAGGTGCGCTTATCGTTGGAAACTGGATCGCTATCGGTGGTTATGATATGGGCGTTTTGGGCGCTGGATTCGGTCAAGCAGTGCAAGGTGCAGGCGGACTAGGATTAGGACTTGCCCCGTTTATTCTTCTTATAATAATTGCTTTTATAATTATGTAATTGTCTTATGAACACAATTAAAACTGATAGTATTAGCTTTACATATCGAAATTCAGGCAATATGGCTTTGGATTCAATAGAATTTGAGATTAATGAAGGCGAAATGGTCGGAATTATAGGCAAAGCAGGCGTTGGAAAATCAACGCTTTGCAGGTGTCTCAACGGGATTATACCAAATTTTGTTAAGGGTGATTTATCAGGAAATATAAGCATTTTGGGGGAATCTATAAAAAATAAGCAGATTTATGAAATCGCTAAAAATGTTGGGCTTGTGTTTCAGGATTTTGAGTCTCAGCTTTTTTCTACAAGTGTTGAACTTGAGGTTGCCTTCGGTCCTGAAAACCTCGCCATTCCATCAGAAGAAATAAGAGAAAGGGTGAATTATGCTCTCAAGGCTGTTGGATTAGAAGGCTTCGAAAATCGTCAGCCTTATAATCTTTCTGGCGGAGAGAAACAACGTTTAGCTATTGCATCTGTCCTTTCTAGCAAGCCCAAAATCATAGTTTTGGATGAACCGACAACAGACCTTGATCCAAAAGGCAGATACGATATTTTATCATCTCTTGAAAACCTAAAAAAAGAGTCAATGTCAATTCTATTAGTAGAGCATGAAATTGAAGATATACTAAATACAGACAAATTAATCATAATGAATTCTGGCAAGATTATATTATTTGATGAAACATCAGCAATTATCAGAAATATCGAGGTATTGGAAAATAACAGCATACGCCCTCCTCAAATAGCCAAATTATGTTCAGAAATCGGGTCAGACAAAATTTATATAACTGCACAGGAAGCATATAATTCAGGAATATCTTTGAATTTTGATGAGGAAAAATATCAGACTCTTATAGCTAAAGAAAATGAAAGGCAATACGGAAATGTGGCAATAGAAGTAAATGATCTGAAATACTCTTTTCCTGATGGGAAAAATGCGCTAAACAAAATTGATCTTTCAATTAGAGAAGGCGAATTTGTTGCAATAATTGGTCAAAATGGTTCAGGAAAAACAACCATTGCAAAATGCTTTAATGGATTGCTTAAACCGAGTTTTGGAAAAGTAAATTGTTTTGGTAAAGATACTACCAAAATGAAGATTTCTGAACTAGGCAAATTAGTTGGATATGTTTTTCAGAATCCCGACCATCAGATATTTGCTAACACTGTTAGAGAAGAATTGATGTTTGGTCCCAAAAATTTTGGACTTTCAGAAGAGCAAATTACAGCTAATATAGAAGAAGCACTTCAGGCGGTTCATCTGGAAGGATATGAGGAACTTGATCCGTTTTCTTTAACAAAAGGTGAAAGACAAAGGGTTGCGGTAGCTTCGGTTCTGGCATGTAAGCCACAAATATTAATCCTAGATGAGCCAACAACCGGGCTTGATTATCCACAGCAAAAAAGCATGATGGAGCTTCTTAAATCGCTAAACGAATCAGGTCATACTATAATCATTATAACTCATTCGCTATGGGTAGTTGCGGAGTATGCACATAGGGTGATTGTAATGGATAAAGGCTTTATAAAAATAGATGGCAATATTAGAGATGTCTTTTGCCAGCAAGATAAATTAGAATCAGTCGGTATGCGATTACCTGAACTGATAAAATTAAGCAATATGCTTGGCAAAAAATTATTATCGGTAGATGAATACAAAAGAGTAATCTCAAAAGAAAGGAGCAAACATGAAAATATCAGTAACAACGGTGATGTTACCTCATCTTGATTTAAAACAAACCTGCGAATTGCTAAAAAAACTAGGCTATGATGGAATGGAACTGCGTGTCCGTAGATTTCCTGCCGAAAGGGCAAATGAAACACCGAGTCCTTGGGGAAGGCATTTGACAGACCTTTCACCAGATAACATCCTAGAAAGAGCAGATGAAGTAAAATCAATAGCAAAGGAATATGGAATTGAGATAGCGGCGTTTGCCTCTGCTTGTGATGCCAGCGATCTCGATCATGCCAGACTGCTTGCAGAAGGAGCAAAGGCGGTTGGTTGTCCTGCTATCAGGCTTGGATGTAGAGGATATAACGGAACAGTAAATTATAATGAGCTTTATGATGAGGCGGTCAGAAATTATGAAAAGGCTTTAGAGATAACTAGACAATACGGGGTAAAAGTATTGGTTGAAACTCATGGAGGCACAATTCATGTTAGCGCATCGCTTGCACATAGGATCGTATCAAATTTTGATGCAAAAGATATTGGCGTAATATATGATCCACAAAATATGGTATCTGACGGATATGAGACAACTCAGCTTGCCATTGAATTACTAGGTGATTATCTTGCGCATATCCACGCAGGCGGGCATAAGCCTGTTCCAAATCCACCAAACGAAAAAGGCATTATAACATGGTCATGGCCAGGGTGTCCAATGGCAGAAGGGCTTTATGATTATTCCAAGATGGTATCCGCTTTGCGCAAAGTAAACTATAAATACTTTATTTCAATAGAGGATTTTCGTGGGGAGATTTCCGCAGAAGAAAGGCTTGATGAATGTATCAAATTTCTTAGAAGTCTATAAAGATAAGATTAGCTATCTATTCCAGACGTTTATGGAATCTTGTTATGCTTAATATTAATATGGTAGTTCCAAGTATACTCATCGCCAAAACATGATGCCATAGCATAGATAATCCTAGACCTTTTAAGACAATGCCTCTTATAATAATAAGAAAATACCTTAATGGTATCAAATAGGTAAAATACTGTATAATCTTCGGCATATTTTCTATGGGAAAAATAAATCCCGAAAGCACAATCCAAGGTATTATAAGAAAAAGGGTTGTCATCATTGCTTGTTGTTGGGTTTTAGAAACGGTTGATATTAAAATACCCATTCCTAGCGTATTGAACAGGAAAATAATGGCTAATCCAAGAAGCAAAAGAACACTTCCGTGAATCGGGACCTTAAACCAAAACATACCGATTAATAATACGAATATGGCATCAGCAAAGCCAATTATCATAAATGGCAGAACCTTGCCTAATATCAATTGATATGGTGTTATCGGTGTTACCATTAATTGCTCGAGAGTCCCTTTTTCCCTTTCCCTGACTATTGCAGCAGAAGTAAGCATAGTAGTTACTATCGCAATAATCGTGCATATAATCCCTGGGACTATATAATTTACGCTATCAAGTTCGGGATTATACCATGCTCTATATTTTGAATTTATTGAGGGTGTTTTTATCCCAGTTTTTCTTAATAATTCCATAATAATCCTTGATGAATTTTTTTGAACGATGTCTTTTGTATAGCCCATAATGACATTGGCGGTGCTTGAGTCACTACCATCAATTATTACCTGTATGCTAGTTGGCTTATTTCTGCTGAGATCGAGAGCAAAGCCTTTTGGAACATTTATAACCAGTTTTGCTTTACCGCTATCCATAATACTATCGATTTCTGAGACAGATTGTAGATAATATCGTAAGCGAAAATATCCAGAATTACTGAAGCTCTGAATAAATTTCCTACTATCTTGAGTTTTGTCCTGATCTAATACTGCTGTTGAGATATTATCAACATTTGTAGCAACAGTATATCCAAAAAGCATAGTTTGTATAATTGGGGCAAGGAATAGCATAGGTATAAAAGCTTTATCCCTTGCAACCTGCAAAAATTCTTTTTTTATTATAAATAAAATAGCTTTCATTTTATCAACCTAGATATAAAAGCATCCTCAACACTTGGTGAAACTTTTTTAACATCGCTTATATTTATATTTCGTTCATTAAGATACGAAAGAATCTCTTGTATATCTGTATCTTCTTTTAATATAATATGAATCTTGTCGCTAAAGGTTTGGATACTTAAAACAGATTTATTTAACTTTATTAGATCACTTACTTGTCTAGGATTATTACATTTCATCTCTACAACTTCACCTAACATTTGTTTTTTTAGCCCGGTCGGAGTATCAACAAGCAGTATTTTTCCTTTATGAATCAATCCAATTTTGTTGCATCGTTCTGCTTCGTCCATATATGGAGTCGAGATCATAAGTGTTAGACCTTCTGCAAGCAAACGGTGTAATATTTTCCAGAAATCCCGCCTTGATACAGGGTCAACACCTGTTGTAGGCTCATCGAGTAAAAGTATCGGCGGATTGTGTATAATGCTACATATCAAGGCAAGTTTTTGCCTCATTCCACCTGAAAGCTGTTTGGCAAGTCTTCTCCCATAGGGCTTTAGTCGGGTAAATTCCAGATATTCATCAATTCTTTTATGCCGAATTGACTTATCCACATTATAAAGGTCAGAAAAGAAGTTTATATTTTGTAATATGCTTAGATTTTCATATAAACTAAACCTTTGAGGCATATACCCAATTCGTTCTCTTGCCCTATCACCATGTTTATAAATATCCATGTCATTAATCATGATAGTCCCTGAATCAGGTGAAATGATCCCACATAATAGGCGCATAGTTGTAGTTTTTCCTGAACCATCTGGTCCAAGTAATGCAAAACTTTCGCCTTCGTGTATCTGGAGATTAAGCCCATCAACAGCTGTCAGATCATCAAAACGTTTTGTGATGTTTTCTGCTAATATCGATATTTTGCCATTTTGTTCTATAGAATCCATTAAATATATATTTTCCTAATATTAAGCCAAAAAGGAAGGCTAGACAAATTATAGGTGTTATAATATAATAATTGGTCATTATGAGTGAAAGTATCGAAAATCTATCAAAAACCAAAACATTAAATAGCGATATAACGCTTAAAGTTATTCCCTTAGTGCTTCTTGTTGCTCTATTATGGGGTGGTAATGCAGTTGCTATGAAAGTAGCTCTTAAATACATGCCCCCATTTATACTTGCTGGAATTCGATTCGGAATAGGCGCAATTGTAATTTGGTTATGGGCGCATTTCAGAAAAATTGATATAAGTATAAAAAAACAAGACATAATAGGGCTTATTATACTCTCTTTGATGTTTTCAGCGCAAATATGCACTTTTAATCTTGGCACAAAATATACAACCGCAGGAAGATCATCAGTTTTGATAAATGTCAATCCTTTTTTTATTGCTATTCTTGCACATTTTTTTATTCCCAATGATAGGTTAAGCCTAAGAAAAATAATAGGTTTGATCCTTGCATTTGCAGGTATATTTGTCGTATTCAGAGATAAAATTGATACCAAAGAACCTCACATATTAGGCGATGTTATAATGCTTATAAGCGGATTTTTATTCAGTGTCCTGACTATATACACAAAGAAACTTATGCAAAAAATGGGCGTTTATAAGATACTATTTGGTGAGATGGTCTTTGGCTTAATACCATTTGTTGCGCTTAATATAATATTTGAGAGATCAGCACAATATATATTTTCTGGTGAACTTATCATTGCCCTTATATATCAAGGCTGTATTGTCGCAAGTATTGCTTTTATAGTTTGGACAACACTTTTACAGCGCTATAGCGCAAGTAAAATATCTGCTTTCCTTTTTGCAACCCCGCTTTTTGGCGTTGGATTAAGCGCACTAATACTTCACGAAACAATAACACCTTATCTTGTAATCGGCTCTTTACTTGTCGCTATAGGTATTTATGTTGTTAATAAATGCCCTAATGGATATAAAGTTTGCTAAATTATGTTTATTATGAAATTATATCTGGCTTACCAATAGCAATTGCCTTTATATGCGATGATAACAGAAATCCAGCTTCACCATATCCTTGAGCAGGTTTGGCGATTTCATCTGCCCTTTGAATCTTCACATCAATTTGCTTACCTGCCCCAGCACGAATAGCTTTTTCCTTTGCAAGTCTTTTTGCTGTCCTTTCTGCAAAAGCGGTCGCACTTGTTAGATCAGGAAGATCAACTTTTTCCTCTGGTGTATGGATAGTATAACAAACTAATCCTGCTGGTGAATATATAGGGTCTATAAGAACCTCTACCGCCTCAATTATGCTACCTGTAATAGCACCTATGGCATTTGCAACCTCAGCGTGTTCAGGAACGATCAATTCAGCGCCAAGTTGTGATGCTACTGCTGGAAAATATGCAGTAACAGGTGCACCAATTGCTATTATCGGCATTTTTACTGATGTTTTGACATCAACATCAGACATAATTTTTTTGCCCAATATCTTATGAAGCAATAATGAAGATACTTTTGAATCAAAGCTGACAGAATCATCTATTTCATCAGTTATAAGCTTACTAAAAATCTCTGTTGATAACTTATCTATGACTTCATTTTTGACATAGGCTATAAAATCTTTAAATTCCATTTCAGAATGTCGGGCATATATTTCTGTTGCGAGTCGGGCAGACTCTACGTCCCATACTGAATATGTCCCTTCTGCATGTAATAAGTCTGTTGGTGTAAATCCGATCCTTCCGATGATTCCATGTTCCTCAAGCCCAATGGTATTTAGCAAAGCAGGATGGAGAAGATCAAGTTTAACCGCAAGTGAATAAGATGACATTGGCTTTTCACCAAGTGCATTATAAATGCTTTTTTCATTTTCATTCATTGCATAGTGATCAGAGCTTTTCATTCTTATCAAGAAGTCTGTCGGACCCACTAGATAAGATGTCCATTCTCTTAGTGCAAGTTGCCTTAGTTCTGGCAGAATCTCTTTATATTTGGCACTAGCTAGGCAAATAGGAATAACCCTTTGCGGACTTAAAGTAACCTTGCCTGAACGATCAAGCGTAATATGGCTGTCTCCACCAAGACCAGAAGTCTGAATATCAGCCGCTCTTATACTTGTTCTCCATCCACCGACAATCGCACCATCAATTTTTACATTAGGAATACCATTTCTGATGATAGCAATGTCGGTTGTTGTCCCCCCCATGTCAACAACAATGCCCGTATCAACACCAGAAAGATTGCTCCCACCCGTTATACTCGCAGCAGGACCAGAAAGGACAGTCTCAACAGGACGTTCCATAGCCAATTCATCGCTAACGATATGACCATCGCCCTTTACGACCATTAAGGGTGCATCAATGCCTCTTTTATGAAGAACTACCTTTATTGATGTCAGTAATTCACGTATTACGGGAACAAGTCGCGCATTAAACGCAACGGTTATTGCTCTCCTTATAGAATTAAGGTTGCTTGTAAGATCATGTCCGCAAATTACTGGCAGACCTGTCATCTCTTTTATCATCTCTTTGGCTTTTATTTCATGTTCAGGATTTCGCACACCACCATAAGCAGATACGCCATAGGCATCTACTATGTCCTTTGTATCGAGAATGGCTTCTTTTAATGCAGAAACATCAAGCGGATTTATTTGGTATCCCTGTATGTCATGCCCGCCATTGATTAGCTTAACTACCTTTATTGGAAATGAATCTTTTAACCCGTAATTATAAAGCGTATCTTTATCGTAACCTATTCCTAATAAGCACGCCCTTGCACCTTTACCCTCAACGATAGAATTTGTTGCTAATGTTGTTGAGGCAGATACCAGCCTTATTTCTGATGGATCAAAATCTCCAAGATTATCAATAGAATCTGCAATTCCAACAGACAAATCATATCTCGTTGTCAATGCCTTTGCCTTTGTTATTACCTTGCCTGTTTCAAAATCAATTATTACCGAATCAGTATAAGTTCCACCTGTATCAATGCCCAAACCTAAACGCATAAAGTTTATTTTCCTCCTAATTTATTATATAAAAATATATTAAACCCATTATTTATATTATACAGTCTATAAATGGGTTATTTTTCTTCTCTAAAGTCAAAAGTTTTGAGTATATTATCATCAGTAAATTCAAAATCCTTTGGCTTACCAACAATTTCCAGATCATCTCTTTTTTGAATTTCATCAAGCAGAGCTTCTGATATGTCAACTTCGTCAAGCTTAAGGGTATTTTTTATCCTAACAACACGACTATCTTCTGACTTGATTAAACCTATTGTATTGAAAACTGCATCAAGCACTTTCCTGTCATCTTCAAAATTTATAGGAATTCTTACTTTTTGAGGTCCTAATGATGTAATGAAATTCATATAAGTAGGACCAAAATCAATTTTATCGACAAGCCTTTTTGTTGTAAAATCAGCAAGACCAATACCTGCGGCATTACCCATGGTATTTGGGGTTAGATCAAGCGCAACTATCCTCGTTATCTTTGGCTTTTCGGGATCAGATTCTCCTGTCTGCATCATACGACCAATGACTTTTGTATCCATACCAAGTCCGCTTATGTCTTTACCGATTTCATCAACTATGAGAACATCAAAAATATCAAATGGCAAACACGCAGAAAGCTGTTTGGCTTTTTCTTGTAAATTTTCTTCAGTTTTTATTAAATCTTCTGCACTCATTGCTTGCAAAATTGCAGTTTGATCATATTGATTTTCAACAATCCCAAAACCAAAAGCTATTTTACCAGTTGACAATACCTTTTCTGCCACATTTCTTAATACTCTTTCGAATCCAAATTTTAGCGATGCTTTATGATAGGTTGATGCGCCTTTTTGTTTACCCAAACCAATCGCCAGCATTTTTACTAATCCGCTTTCAATTTTTCCGCTGAAATCAGTATGCTGTTTTATCCTATTCAAAACAACTATTTTATCAGCAGAATAAGCATTTTTATCTATATAAACTGGGATACCGTCTGCATCTTCTCCTAACTCAACAGTATCCATAGACGATCTAATCGGACAACCCATAGATTCCTCTGTTATATTATAATGGCGTAAAACCTCTATTTGTCCTTCTGCAACAGCATTTCCATGACTACCCATCGCTGGTACTATAAATGGAATTGCACCGATAAACTTAATTTCGTTGACAATTGATCTGATGATACGATCCATATTTGCGATGCCTCTACTGCCAGCGGTTATTGCGATCTTATCACCTGCTTTTATCGTTGACATGACATTTGCGATTGCGATCTGTCTCTTTACTTCTTTTTCTATGTTAACTATTCCGGGAATCGTATTAAATTTCTGTTTTATTCTTACCATCTTTGGGTATGGCATATATTCCTCCTTAAAACAGCTAATCTTTTCTTCCTATTTTCTTTAATGCGGCACCTGCTAGGTCTCTTGAGGTATTTGATGAACGGGATTCAAATACCAATACTATATAATTGCGCCTAAGACTTATCGAATTATATTCACCTTCTTCAGTGCGAACCACATTAATTTTATCATCATTGTATATCGCAGTATTAACATCAAAATATAATTTAGAAAAATTCTTATGGGCATTTTCCGCTGATATTTCGTCTGGATACCTTACTATGATTAATCTTGGATATATATTCCCATCTACCTTATATTGCACAGCCACAGCATCGGTTTCGTCAGAAAGATTAAGGGCATGAGTTTCTGGAACATAATAAATGTTATTTAGACATATATTATGATGGAAAAAGCATAAACTGTCTGTAACTAGATTTTCTTCTGGAATAAGCTCTATAATATCAGGTTTTTGACCTTCATAGTTGATATTATTAGCTATAGCTTTAGCAAAACTAATTATGTCTTTTTCTATCTCTTTATAGTCTTCACTAGCAACAATTTTAACAAATAATCTATCTTTCCAAAACCTTAATATGCCATGATCATATACAGCACCTTGCCCTATATCTTGTTTTTTGCCAATTGTATCAAATGAATACAAACCAAAGGCATCTTCACTCTTATCTAACTCAAATAGCTCTATTTTTAGCATTTTAGACTTTGAATTTATGTATTGTTTTACAATCAGCTTTTTGAAGCCATAGGAAGAATATAATTCAGCCAGATTACCAGCATACTTTTTTAGATTCTCTTTATTATATATGAATCTAGTAATATCAGGTTTCCATCCTGAGATGCTAACATCAGCAATAACCGTAAGGTCGTATTCATGTGGTATTGGTTCTACTTGGTCATGTTTAGTCCTTCCACATGCGAAAAATAATATTAGTATGAAAAAAATGAAAACAGAATATAAATACCTCAATTTGCAGACTCCCAGAAAACTTACCGTAAAGCTATCAATGCTTTATTATGCCATTAGTCTAAGTTCAAAAGTTGTAATATAAATAACAAATATCATTATCCCAGAAGATCATGCTTGAGTCAATACAAAACCTGAGCTTAGGACATAAGTTCGTACATTTCCTAGAACAATATTGCTAAATAATAGATACGCAATGTCAATGACTGCTTTTAACTCATCACCAATGATGCTGACTTTCCGTTTAAACAATATATGTAGGCCTGAATATAACTTACGTTTCTTTTCTGGATATACTGTTTCTCGTATCGTTTCGCCTATCAATAAGCCTATGG
>CAZMCH010000064.1:0-25078 GCA_964564735.1 uncultured bacterium | reverse complement strand
AGCAAAAAAAGTCACTATGTCCATATTCAATAAACCTTTGCCAATGGGAAGGCTTCTTAATGTTAATGTCCCAAATCTGCCCATATCTAAAATTAAAGGAATAGAAATTACAAGACATTGTAGCGCAACTTATGATATTGAAATACATGACCGAAAAGACCCAAGAGGAAAAGATTATTATTGGCTTGGAGGCGTTTTTCAGGATTATGGAGATAATTCAAAAACTGACCTTGATGCTTTGAATCAAAAAAAGGTTTCTATAACGCCTTTAAGTCTTGATCTCACTGATTATGAAATGATGCAGGAATTGTCTGATTGGTTTACTGATATTTAACTTATGCCCTGTTGACAGGTTAATATATGCTAATATATAATGCCTATTGCTTAATTTACTTATATTGTATTTTATGATTAAACTAGGATTTTACTTTTATGACACAAAAATTAAAGATATTCTTGTTCGCAATGACGCCAATATTTGAGTTAAGAGGTGCAATTCCATTTGGCTTGTTGAAATATGACTTGAATTGGTTTGAGGTTTATGTTATTAGCGTATTAGGGAATCTTATTCCTATTGTCTTTATTCTTCTTTTTTTTGATCCCGTATCTAAGTATCTATCAAAGAAATTCGCTTTTATGGATAGATTTTTTATGTATCTATTTGAAAGAACAAGAAAAAAGCATAAAGACGTAATAGATAAGCACGGATGGTGGGGCTTGGCTACTTTTGTTGCCATTCCATTGCCAGTAACTGGATCATGGACAGGGTCATTGATAGCATTTTTAACAGGAATGAGTTTTAGGAAAGCGTTTTCTGCGATCACAGTTGGTGTTATGACTGCTGGAGTGATTGTTACTGCTGTTGTTAAGGCTGGATTGGAAATAAAAAAATATTTCGGATGGCAGACATTAATTGTAATTTTATCATTCTGCGTATTTATATGGCTAATATTTAAGCTAATAAAAAAGAGACAAACAGAAAATTAGAATTTATAAATTATTATGTATAAACATGGGATACTATATGGGTGGATATGAGCCAACATCAAATTATGTTATAAGGAATATAGAAGGCTGGGCTGTTTATGTAAACAGAATTTTACTGACCGAAAAAAAGAGGACAGGCAAAGAATTAATCAGGCTTATTAAAAATAAGCTATATGATATAAAAAGAATAATACCAAAATCGGCACTTAAAGAGCTTTATAAAATTCCCATATGGTTGGAGTTTGATAACAAGCAGGTTCTATGCGCATGTTATCATCCGTCAAGAGAATGGTTAAGCGAGCATGGGTTTAATCCTGCAAAAGCGAAATCCATTGAAATCGGAAATGCGAATAACTTTATTAGCTGGTGTTTACATCAGCCTTTTATGGTGTTGCATGAACTTGCTCATGGGTATCATCACCAAGTGCTTGGCTATGATAATCCAGATATAAAACTAGCTTATGATAAAGCTGTTGAGGCTGGATTATATAAATCCGTTCTATATTGTAATGGCGATAATCTACAAGCCTATGCAATCAATAATGATCAGGAATATTTTGCAGAGCAAACTGAGGCATATTTTGGAACAAATGACTATTACCCTTTTGTTAAAGCAGAACTTATGAAATATGATCCTTTGATGTATGAAACTCTGAAAAAGCTTTGGATAGAATATGAGATAAAGGCAAATAAACAATGATATTTTGCCTTTCATTAATTCAATAAAATCTAAATTATGAAGAATATAGGAATAATAGCAAATCTGACAAAATCTGGTGCTTCACAGATAGTCTCTGAAGTATCAGACTGGCTTAGAGAAAGAAACATTACTACATTTGTAACGGATGATTGCGTGTTGTCTATTGACTCAGATTCTTGTATATTCATGCAAGCTGAGGAGATTGTCAGGCATGCCGATGCCCTTATTGTTTTTGGTGGTGATGGAACAATTTTGCGTGTATCGCATATCCCAGGGGTAACAGGAATACCGATACTGCCGATAAATATAGGGACGCTTGGATTTCTTACGGAAGTTGGTCTTGATGAGCTTTATACTGCCCTTGAGTATGTCATTGATGGCAATTATGAACTTGATGAACGTATGATGTTAAGAGCAAGGTTATATGAACCAGAGGCAAATGAACTTATAGTTGAAAGACATGCGCTTAATGATGCGGTAATAAACAAGGGTGCTTTCTCAAAAATGATATGGTTTGAGTCATATATTGATGGTGTATATATGGCTACTTGTAATGGTGATGGTCTTATTGTATCAACCCCTAGCGGATGCACTGCCTATTCACTATCAGCCGGAGGACCGATTGTCAGCCCAAATTTAAATGTTTTGATTATAACCTATATCTGTCCGCATAATCTTACATTTCGTCCACAGGTTGTCCCTGCAGAGTCAAAAATTTCAATAGTTGTAAAGTCCACACATTCCAATATTCTTCTTTCAATAGATGGGCAAGAAGCATTTAATCTCAAGCCCGATTCTATTGTCGAGATAGACAAAGCGCCAGAGACAATTAAACTCATTAGGTCACACAAAAGAAGCTATTATGAGATTCTTAGAACGAAGCTTAAATGGGGTGAGGCTGTAAAGACACTAGAAAGCCCAATAATAAAAGTCTAGAGCTTTATTGTATAAAAAAATGAATCGTTGATTTTAGTGGTTTTCTCGCAAAATAAATAACGTTTTGTCATTTCCGTGAAACCTGTCCTCGTGAAAACGGGGAACGGGAATCCATTCTTTATTCATAGAGTTTTATGGATTCCAACTTGCGTTGGAATGACACTAAAGACTTAGCGAGAAAACCATTTAGTTAATTGCATAAACAGATTATAATTATGCTTCAAGAATTAAACATCAAAAATTATGCGTTAATAGAGAAATTAAGGCTTGATCTATCTTCGGGTTTAAATATCCTAACTGGTGAAACTGGCGCAGGAAAATCAATTATATTAGGTGCATTAGGATTAATACTGGGGGAAAGAGGTAATATTGACTCTATCCGAACAGGTGAAGATTCTGCCGTCATAAAAGCCTTAATGGATGTATCAAATAACTCTAATATTGCTGATATTATATCGAAAATAGATTTAGATAATGAAGATAATGACGGTGTTTTGCTCTTATCAAGAGAAATATCAAAAAATGGAAGAAGCAGATGTTGGATTAATGATCAATCTTCCACAATTTCAACTCTACGTGAGATTGGCGACTATCTTGTTGATATTCATGGACAGCATGAACATCAAACGCTTTTTCGTTCAGAAAAGCATCTTGAAATATTAGATGATTTTGCTGGACTAAAAGAACATGTAAAAGATATTAACAATCTATATAACCAACTGCGAAAATTAATATTAGAACATGATCAACTACTAAAGGAAAGGGAAGAAAGCCTTAAAGAAAAAGATTTATTAGAGTTCCAGCTTAATGAAATTAAAGATGCAAAACTTGATATTGATGAGGAAGAAAAATTACTTCGTGAAAGACAAATCCTAAACAATGCGGAACTTATATTTGAACTTGCTAATAAAATCTATCAACACATATATGACAGCGATGATCCAAATATACCATCTGTCCTCGATATACTCAAATCATTAAGAACAGATTTGCTAAAACTCCGTCAAGTGGATTCAGAACTTGAAGAATTAGAGTCAAGATACGAAAATACCATTTATGAGCTTGAGGATATTGCCTCACAAATTATTGATTATCGTGATGGTGTTGAATTTGATCCACGCAAGATTGCGGAAGTAGAATCCAGACTTGATCTTATACATAAACTTAAACGAAAATATGGAACTGAAACAATAGCAGGATTATTAGAATATAAAAACATAGTATCGTCAAAACTTAATGATATAACATTGAGTTCGTCACGGATAGACAGCATAGAAGAAGAAATCAGGGAAATAACAGATAAGGCAAAAAAATCAGCACTTATGCTATCAGAAAAGCGTCAGGATTATGCAAAAAAGCTAAAAAAGATGATCGAAAAAGAACTCAAAACACTTGGTATGGAAAGAACTGTTTTTGAGGTTCAGGTAACACAAAACGAAATATTATCAAATGATGAAGACTATTTGATACTTAATGATAATGGCAAAAATCTCAAATTTAGTTCTAATGGGATAGATTTTGTAGAATTTCTTATATCTCCTAATCCGGGTGAAGATTTGAGACCATTAACAAAAATCGCATCAGGTGGAGAAATATCAAGAATAATGTTAGCAATAAAAACAGTCCTTGCTACTGGTACAACACATTCATCACCAGTTACGTTAATTTTTGATGAGATTGATACTGGTATTGGTGGCAGAATAGCGGAGGTTGTTGGTCGGAAATTAAAGGAATTGTCAAAATCTCTTCAGGTAATATGTATAACACACTTGCCACAAATAGCGAGCTTAGCTGATACACACTATCGAGTGCAAAAAAAGGTTGTTGATGATAGAACTATTGTTGAGGTTGAGAATCTTGATGCTGATGAAAGAATCAGAGAAATAGCGAGAATGTTAGCAGGTGAAAAAATAACTGAGGTAACTTTGGCACATGCAAGCGAGATGATACAGCAAGCAAAAGAGGAAAGGAGTTAGGATTGAAAATTGAAAGATTCCAAGATTAAGAGATTACAGATTATCATATTTTTTGATCTTTTAATCTCCCAATCTTCAATCATCATTCATATATGAAAGAAATCAGATTTCATGGTAGAGGTGGTCAGGGTGCTGTTTCTGCAGCGAATATGTTAGCTAATTCTGCTTTTATTGAGGGCAAATATGTCCAATCGTTTTTGCTGATTGGTGCAGAGCGTAGAGGCGCGCCAATAATGGCTTATACAAGAATAGATAGCAAGCCAATAAGGAATAGATCGCAGGTCTATTTTCCGGATTATGTTATAGTTCTTGGTTCTGATCTAGTTGATGTCGTTGATGTTGCAGGGGGAATGAGACCATCGGGATTATTATTAATAAATAGTGATAAAGATAGCAAGGAATTTAAGTGCAGGTCTGATATAAGAGTTGTTTCAATTGATGTGACATCAATAGCTTTAAAACATAAATTAGGCAATGCAACAGCACCAATAGTAAATACAGCCATACTTGGTGCGTTTGCGAGGGTTTCTGGAGAGGTTGGGATTAATTCACTTTTGGATACAATACTGGAATATGCCCCAGCCAAACCTAAAGAAAACGCATTGGCGGCAGAAGAAGCATATATGAAAGCAGGTGAAGTAATATACTCAAAAAATTGAGTATTAATTGATTATATGAAAATTAAATCCAAAAAAGAGATAGTATTAAAGAAATTAAGTGATCTACCTACAATGGTTGTATCTACTGGTTCTATTGAAATTAACAAAACTGGTGGATGGAGATCGGTTTATCCAATTATAAATTATGATAAATGCAACTCATGTATGATATGCTGGAAATACTGTCCAGACGCATGTATTGAAATAAAAGATGGCAAGCCTGTTATTGATCTTGATTATTGCAAAGGCTGTGGAATATGCGCCGAAGAATGTCCTAGAAAAGCGATAGCGCTTGTTCCAGAGGGTAAATAAAATGTCTGGTAACAAAATAAAGTCAATTAGATTATCTAAACATGCTTATTGAGCAATTGTTTTATCGTAATGTCTCTGATTTCTTTTGAAATGAGGTGTTTTAATGACAATAAGTTATGATTCAGAAGCAGATGCTTTATACATTCGTTTTATAGAAACGATTGTAACAACAAAACACGTTGCAGAAGGGATTGCTATTGATTATGATTCTGATGGTCGAATAGCAGGAATAGAGATTCTAGATGCAGTAAAACGATTTGGAAATAAGGATGTATTTAGAAAAATAATATTTGAAGATTTAGCCATGCAAACAAGCCAAGCATAGACAGAGGTTAAAAATGAAAAAGCTAATAATGGGAAATCATGCGGCGGCGTATGGTGCAAAACTAGCAAGAGCAGAAGTCGTCGCCGCCTATCCAATAACACCACAAACACAAACTGTAGAAAAAATAGCTGATATGGTCGCAAGCGGAGAAATGAAAGCTGAATATATAAAGGTAGAATCAGAGCATTCCGCAATGGCGGCGTGTATAGGTGCATCAGCCACAGGTGCAAGGGCATTTACAGCAACATCATCTCATGGGCTTGCGCTCATGCACGAGATGCTTCATTGGGCGGGAGGGGCAAGATTGCCGATAGTGATGACAAATGTTAATCGCGCGATGGCTCCCGGCTGGAATATCTGGAGCGAGCAAAACGACAGCCTTTCACAACGAGATACAGGCTGGCTACAATTTTATTGCGAAAGCAACCAAGAGGTGCTTGATACTGTAATACAGGCTTATAAGATTGCAGAGAGAATTTCAATGCCTGTGATGATATGCTTTGATGGATTTTCAATTTCCCATACTTACGAGGGTGTTGACATTCCCAATATAGAGGAGATTGACGATTTTCTCCCTCCATATAACCCTGAATACAAGCTTGATGTTGATGATCCAAAGTCTTTCGGCGCAATGATGTTCCCTGAATGGTATTATGAGATGCGATATAAGATGCACGCCTCAATGATGGAAGCAAAGGAAGTCATAAAGGAAGTTGATGAGGAATTTTGGGAAAAATTCGGTAGAAAATACGGTTTAATAGAGAAATATAAATGCGATGGTGCAAAAACGATAATTATCACATCAGGCACGATAGCAAGCACAGCAAAAGACGTTATTGACGATTTGCAGGAACAAGGCGAAAATATCGGGCTTATACGTTTTAGAGTGTTTAGACCCTTTCCAAAAGAAGAAATCAGACAAGCATTGAAAGGCGTTGAACGTATCGGCGTAATTGATCGCAACATATCTTTTGGACACGAAGGCATCTTTTTCTCTGAGATAAAAGCGGCAATTTACAGCATGGATAACCCACCAAGAGCATATAATTTTATCGCTGGTCTTGGTGGGCGTGATGTTACGCCTGAAGACATTGAAAAAATGATCCATTTAACGAAAAGCGACGATATTGGCGAGGTTACGTGGTATGGCTTAAAGAGTGAAGAAACAGATGAAGAAAACCTTGTTTGCTCGATTGATGACCAAGATAATAGCTAGATATAATTATTATACAAAATTTTGGAGGCATAAAAAATGAGTATCTTGCGTATAGCTGTTGTGGGTGCAGGACCTAGGGCAAATGATTACATGGCGACCATCGCCAAACTGACTGACAAATACAAATTTTGTGCATTATGCGATAAAAATCCTGAACGTGCAAAATCTGCCTCAGAGCAACATGGCGCAGAAACTATCTATTCTGATGTTGACAAAATGCTTCAGGCAGAAAAACCTGATGTATTCTTTGCTTTAACGCCAACCGACTCACTCAGCGTTATGTCAATAATGTCCGCAGAGCATAAGGTAAACGTAATCCGTGAGATACCCATAGGCATAACCCGACAAGTAGCGAATAGTGTTATAAATGCTTGCAACGAAAATAACGTCAAAATGGAAATCGCTGAAAACGTCTGGGTCTGGCCCCATGAAAGGCTAAAAAAGAAGATTATAGAATCGGGCATATTAGGCAAAATACTGCATGTTCGCCTTTGGTATACTTCGGGTGCTTATCATGGATTTAACGGAGTTCGGATGCTCTTGGGTAGTGAAGCTAAAAGAGTTCTTGGCTATGTCGGCAAAGTTGAAGTTCCGCCTTATATGAGCTATGGCGGAGAATCTTCGAATATCAGATTTTGGGAGACTGCAATAATTGAGTTTGAGGATGGAGTAACCTGCCAGTTTGGCAAGCCATTACCGGGACCAAGATCAAACCTTTGGGAAATTGAAGGAACTGAAGGATACCTTTCTGGAAGTGAGTTATTTATTTATGATGGTGGGAAAAGATATAATATTCAAGATATTTATGAAGAAATAGACGGCAATAAGGTATTAGATAGCGTCAGAATTGATACTGATCCGCCGATAATATGGGAAAATCCATTTAAGAAATATGGCATTTCTGAAACAGATAATATAGCAAAGGCATCCATTCTTTGCAGTATGCACGAAGCACTTACAAAGAACGTTCCACTTATATACGGTGCGGAAAATGCCATGCGCGATCTTGAGCTTTGTGTCGCTGTCTTTGAAAGTGGTATATCAGGCAATAAATGGATAGATTTACCAATAGAACATGAAACAGAAGTTGAGCGACAAATACATGAGGAATTCAAACGAAGATATGGACATGATCCTGTTACTGAATCTAATACCATGAAAGATACCGTTTTCACACGTGCAAGCGCAATATGGACAGTTGCAGGTTGGTTATAAAATACAGGAGTTATATAATATGCGTTTAACGATACCAGAACAAGAACTAATGACACCCGGACATAAGGCTTGTCAGGGCTGTGCAGGAACATTGGCAATGAGATACGCCCTTAAAGCGCTTGGTGATGACACAATAGTTGTTATTCCTGCATGTTGCTGGACGGTCTTAGAGGGGGAATTTCCCTATACTTGTATGAGAGTGCCTTTATTCCATACCGCATTTGAGACTGCGGCATCAACAAGTTCGGGTATCCGTGCTGCATTAAGAGCAAAAGGCAAAAATGATATAAACGTCATGGCTTGGGCAGGCGATGGCGGAACTTTTGATATAGGCTTGCAGGCACTTTCCGGGGCGGTTGAGCGAAACGAAGACTTTTTCTACGTCTGCTATGATAACGAAGGTTATATGAACTGTCTTAGCACATCAACGTATATAATGACAAAGCAGGGATTAAAAAAGATCACAGATATAAAAGTGGGTGATGATGTATATGCTTTTGATCAAAATACACACCAGCTTGTAGTAAAACAATGCTCTGGTGTATTTGACAATGGCATTAGGGATGTATATGAACTTCAGACGCTTCATCATTCCATAAAGGCAACAGGAAATCACCCCTTTCTAGTGCTTAAAAGAAATGGCAGAGGTAGAAAAAATGAGTTTATTTGGAAAACTATTGATAATCTAGCAATTGGAGATGAAATCGTTGTATCTAAAAATATTGATAACGGTGAGTCTTATAAATTCAATTTTAGTAAAACAGAAAAAGGTCATTATAAAGTAAATCGTCTTAATGATGTTAATATTCCTGAAATATCCAGTCCTGATTTAATGAAATTTTTGGGTTTATTTGTAGGTGATGGCTGGGTGAGAACTGAGAAAGGCGAGGTTGGTTTTGCTTTACCAGATGGCTCAAAAGGTAGAGATATTTTGATTGAAATTCAATCTAGGCTTTTTGGGG
The DNA here is from genome assembly GCA_964564735.1 of uncultured bacterium. Lineage (GTDB taxonomy): Bacteria > Poribacteria > DTPJ01 > DTPJ01 > DTPJ01 > CAZMCH01. The sequence goes on along the minus strand of CAZMCH010000064.1, from coordinate 15,790 downwards.
CAAAAATCATTAGTGATGAAACTTATATTTACATAAATTCGGTAAATATCGCCAGATTTATTGATTCTATGGGATTTGGATTAGGTGCTAAAAATAAGGTATTGCCTTCATGGATATTCACAATCCCAAACGAGGAAAAAGAAAGCTTTGTAGAAGGGCTTATGCTTTCAGATGGTTATAAAAACAAAAATAGCTCAAGATATGTTTCAGCAAGTTTTGATCTTCTCAAAACTCTACGCCTATTTTTACAAACAATGGGGTATAGAGTTGGAAAAATTCACAGACAAACTAAAGAGAAGGGAACAGAATGTGTTGGACGAAAACTCATAGATGATTCGGAATTTGGATATATATGTTTTAGTAAAAGAAGAAAATGGAATATGGAGAAGTATACGAATCAATATAAATATCAAAATTTTCTTATAAATAATAACTATTTTGAAATGGAAAAGATAACGGAAATAAATCTAGTTGGTCAAGAACCAACTCTTGATCTAAGGGTTGAAGATGAACATAACTTTATTGCTGATGGTATTGTTGTTCATAATACGGGTATTCAACGTAGTTCATCAACGCCTTACGGGGCATGGACTACAACAACGCCAGTAGAATCATTTGAAAGCGGACACAAAAAAAATATTATGGAGATTATGGTTGCACACGGTATTCCCTATGCTGCGACTGCATCTGTGGCATATCCAGAAGACTTAATAAAAAAGATGACAAAGGCAAAGGATATACGTGGCTCAAAATTTATCCATATTATTGCACCATGCTCACCGGGTTGGCGTTTTTCTACGAATCAGACTGTAAAGATTGCACGTCTTGCAGTTGAAACGAATGTTTTTCCCTTATATGAAGTTGAGTATGGAAAATACACGATTAATAGAAAACCAACAAATAGAAAACCTATCAGAGAATATTTTGAAATGCAGGGACGTTTTAAGCATTTATCTGATGAAATAATAGATAAAATACAGGCAGGAGTTGATTCCGCATGGGAAAAGCTTCTGAAGAAGGAGGAGGATACGAAAGGTTGATAAGAAAAGCTACTGTGGATGATGTCGGCGCCATTCAAAAACTCGTGAATGGTCATGCCCAAAAAGGTGAGATGCTTCCAAGATCAATTGGTGATATATGTGATAATATACGGGATTTTTTTATATACGAAAAAGATGGTGAAATTATAGGTTGTTGCGCTTTGCATGTAACTTGGGTTGATCTTGCAGAAGTCAGATCATTAGCAGTTGCAAATGATTTTCAAAGAATCGGTGTTGGCACTGCACTCCTTGAAGCCTGTATTGAAGATGCAATAAGACTATCTATCAAGAAATTATTTGCTCTTACCTATAAACCTGCATTTTTTGAAAAAAAGGGCTTTCATACAATAGATAAATCAGAATTACCTCACAAAGTATGGGTCGCATGTGTTAATTGCATCAAATTTCCTGATTGTGACGAAATAGCTGTCGTTAAAGAGCTTTATGATACAGATAAGGCTTCTGTCTGTCATGTTGAAAAAGTAATGATGACAAATGGATTTGTTAAAAATGGGAATTAGATTAATGACAAGAATAACAGGTCATACTAAAATAATAGGAGTAATTGGTGATCCTGTTGAGCATTCCCGATCACCTCAGATGCACAATTCGGCGATTCAGGAACTTGGGCTAGATTATGTCTATGTTCCGTTTCATGTAAAACCTGATCAAATTATACATGCAATAAATGGTTTTAAGGCTTTGAATGTTGTGGGAATAAATGTAACTTTGCCACATAAAAAATCTGTGTTGCCATTGATGGACGAAATATCCAAAGAAGTAGAACTCATAGGCGCAGTAAATACGATGGTTTTTAGAGATGGCAAGGTTTTTGGGCATAATACAGACGCAAAAGGATTTATTGCTTCGCTTAATGAAGAAGGCATAAATAACCTAAAAGGGATGAAAGTTATAATACTCGGTGCAGGCGGTTCTGCACAAGCAATTGTTACAGGACTAGCAATCGAAGGAGTATCCAATATAGTAATAGCAAATCGAACACTTGAAAAGGCAATCAGTCTTGCAGATGAAATGAGTGAAAAAACAGGAATATCTATTAAAGGCATATCTTTGAATGACTCTAATCTGCCTGAGTTTGCCTCAACTTGCGATCTGCTTGTTAGCACAGTAACATCGGGCATGGATACAAAGCTTGATCCCGTCATAAATCTCGATTGGTTAAACAAAGATTGTATTGTTTGCGATATAGTTTATACGCCTCCGGAAACAAATTTATTAATATATGCAAAAAATAAAGGTCTCAAAACAATTGGTGGAATGGGGATGTTAGTTAATCAAGGCGCAATATCTTTTCAATTATGGACAGGTGTTAACCCACCTATAAAAATAATGAAAGAAGCACTCTTTAATGCTTTATTTGGTTAATAAAACTGTCATTATAAAGGAATAATCGGAGAAAAAAATGAATGACCCATTAGAAAAAACTAAAGTTATGATCTTTGGGAAAGATTATGAAGTCAAAGGAAATCAGGATGAGGAATATATACAAAAGCTTGCCAAGCATGTTGACGCAACCATGCAAGATATAGCTACAAAGACAGGCTTAATATCTTTTGAACGTATAGCAATATTGACAGCACTTAATATTGCTGATGAAATGTATCGAGAAAGACAAAGATTTGATGAATATATCCAGAAACTTGAGCAAGAATTACAAGAAGCGGTAAGATCAGCAATTGCAAAATGAGTATTTGAGGGTAGGTTAGATTATACAACCCAACCTACGCATTGTCATTAATCACCGTCAACTATTCTGTCAACTACGAATTGTCGCAATTCAGGAGAAAGGCTTGCAAAATATGCGCTGAAACCAGTGACACGCACAATCAAATCTGGATATTTCTGAGGATCTTTTTGAGCTTCAAGGATTGTCGCTTTATCCAAAACGTTGATATTGATCATCGTTCCACCCAAATCAAAATGAGCTTTCATTAATGCTTCGACTTTATCCAGATCCTCTTTTGTTTTTCCCATGCCGGGGTCTAAATCAAGTTGAAGCGGGGCTGTATTACCATAACCGCATTGGACTTCTGCAACTGCTTTGACCATCTGTGTTGGTGTTCCACTATATCCCTCATTAAATCCTGGAGTAGGATTGGGACCGTGAGATACAGGGTCGCCTGCATGTCGTCCATCGGGAGTAGCACCAAGAGCCTTACCAAATCCGATCACTGCCGCCCATGAAAACAATCCGGGGATCATGTTATGACCATTTGGGGTTGGTTTTTCTTTGACAAATTCTGTGAATGTTTGAGAAATCTTTTTTGCCCATTCATCAGCGCGGGAATCACCACTACCAAAGCGTCTGATATTTTTCATCATCAATCTTGTTCGTTCGCCATCTGCACCTGCCCAATCGCTTTCAAGGTATTTCATTAATTCATGCCATGTAAGGCGTTTTTCCTTTTCAACTCTCTGCTCAACAGCAGCGAATGAGTCCGCAGCGGTTGCAAGGGAAGAAGCGTCAACGCAGATATTATAAAATTCAACTCCACCATGACTGGCATCCAAACCTTTCTCAACAGGACCATAGCAGAAAAGATCAAGCAATAATTCAGGAAAAACTTCGTGCATGTGTTCGATCTGGAAATCGATACCTTCAGCTAGAACCTCAATCGCTCTATGCAAATGCCACGAAAATCGCTTCCATAGCTCATCAACGCTAGGAGTTACAGATGGATCAGCTATCATCTCTTTGATTGATATATCAAACAATATACCTAATTCAACCTTCACCATGTCGTTTAATGTATATTCACGACCCGGTATCGCAAGCCAATGACAGCCTGAATATACACGCTGACGTGCTAACTCAATAGGATAGCCGTTCTTAACAAAGCCATCGTTAAGCGGCTTATCTGCAAGGAATTTCGGAAATCCCATCTTATCTTCAAACAATATCTCAACGCCCCTGTGGAATAAGTCCTCGCTGATATTCTCGCCAACTCTAATTCCAATATTTGCAGGTATCTTCAAACGATGGATAGCCTCAAGAACCAAGTATGAGACTCGGCTTGTAAGGTCGTTTCCATCGGCGTCGGGACCGCCAATTTGTATATATGCTGTCTCTGTGAGAAGGAAACATGCTATATGAAATATCGCTTCCTCATCAGTCAAAATGCCATTCTCTACATCTCTTTCATAGAAAGGTCTTAATAGCTCATCAACCTGCCCCCATTCTCCACTGCCATTATACATTTTTGCAACAGATTGGAAGAATCCAAGCCATTGGCATGCTTCACGGAAAGTCTGTGGAGGCTCTGTAACCATTCTTTCGCAGATGTCCGCTATTTCTTCAAGATTCTCTTTTAATAAAGGATTTTCTTCTGTTTCAGCCATTTTTCGTGCATCGTCAGCATGACGCTGTATCCATCCCTGAATACCGATAATAATATCTTCTAAACCATCATAAAACTCAGGGACATCGATATTTACTTCACGATAATGTCTGACTTTTTGTAATAAACCGCCCCAGCCTAGTTTTAAGCCGATATTGAGATCAGGGCAGAAATGCTGAACTCCGCCTATACCTGTTATAAGATGATATTTATTTTGTTCTGGCTGAAGATGTGCATAGCTTATATCAGGATTCCAGCCGGGGTTACGATATGAATTAAAATTAACCATGTAACGACCAACAACCGAGCTAACAGGATCGATATATGTCGGATGTGCATCCAATAGCATCCTGAAGTTTTCGCCTGTCGCTTTGGGTCCGAAAAACCCTCCGCTTGGATGATTGCTTTTTATCTTAAAACCTTTTAAAATAACATCTTTAATAACTTGACCTGATCCGCTTATTGCTTCAACAACCTCTGTTGATTCTGGTGGAAGCAAAATCTGACCCTGATCGTCATGATCCATTGCCCCCCTAGCTTCTTGTTTTTCTCGTGTATGTTTTAGCTTTGTTTCATGTAACATATCCAGTCTTTGCTGGTATGTAAGTTCAGCGAATTGAACGCCCATAAATCCTTCCTTTCAAATGAATTTTTATTTTATATTTCCCCATGTTGTCGCTAATTTACCTGTGGTGCCAACCGATAAAGGTTCACCAAATATTAATTTACCTAAATTTATTGCTTCATCAGGATTGACCGCTCCCCAATCCATAAAAACTGTGCCACCTTTACCTTCAGGATTATCTGTGCCTTCTTCATAGCCGGGCGTAAATCCGATTATACTGCCCTTAGCTATCTTCACTTTTGTTAAAAATTCAAAAGGCATGGCGACCTCATATATCATGCCTTCTGCACCTAATTTAGCATTTGGCTCGATAGCAATAGAAGATTCACCCAATCTTGGATTTTTACCACCTGTGCTAAAATCAAAGACTGATGCCTTGCCTTTAATTTTCGCAAATGCTGGTTTGCTTGATACTTCTGCTCTTTGATTTTCCCAATCTATATAAAGAAATATTGTATCACCAAGCCATGGTTGTGCAGGATCATTAGAAGGCGCAAACTTATCATCACGAACTGCAGCGGCAAAATAAAATGTCTTATCGTCATACATGGTTGCCCATGTTACAGAAAGATCATCTTTACCTTTCCAAGCATTTGCACCCCTAAAAAGCTCATTTTTTGAATCAAAGGCAACCCAAATGGCATATTTCCAGTCATCAAGCTTTCCATCTATTTGTGGTGGATTATTGATAAATCCACATAATGACTCACCATATTTAAGTCCTAGTGGTTCCCAATTTGGTTGTGGCAAAAATTGCGCCGATGATGTTAAGCATAAAGCATTAACTATTAAGATAACAGACAAACAAATATAGATATTCCTATTCATAATGGAACCTCCATAAAAATATTGTCAATAAAAAAGTAGAGTCTACTTAGCAACATTAGTATTACATAACCTCAGTAATTGAAACTTCACGACACTCAGCTAATGACCGTTTCCCTGCTTCTAATACTGCTATTACCTCTAATTCTTCCTCAACTGGGACTGCCTCTTCACCTGTTTTCATCATGTTTATAAAACGTTCCAGCAGATAATAATATAGGTCTGATAGATTTGGCATAAGGGATTTCCAGCCTTTTGTTCCGTAAATGTTGATCTGATAACCAGCACACATGTATTCAGCTTCTGCAACTATCAATACAAGATCGCACCCATTCTTGAAACGCACTCGAACAATATTACGTCCAGACTTACCTACATTTAAGCACGAAATAGCCCCTCCGCCAAAGATGCCATAATACATAGAAAGAGCATGAATACCATAATAAACCAAATCATTTCCACAGATTGTTGTTGCTAGGTTTATATCACCAAAATTTGTGATTTCATTCTTTAAAGCGACAATATCTGGAACAAATCGCAATGAGCTTGCTGACATAAATGGTGTTCCTGTTTCTCTTACCAGATTAGCCAGTTCTTTTGCACGACTAGCAGTCATTGCAAGTGGTTTATCACAAAATGTTGGTATTCCTTTACGCAAAGGATATTCTGCATAATCACATTGTTTTCCAGAACCATCATCTACTATTATTACTCCATCAACATCATTAGCACATTCCTCTGGTGTATCGCAAACTTCAGGAATGAAGCAAGTTTCTGCAAGACGTTCTGCCCATTCTTTTTGAGGATCCCATATTTTTGTTATTTTGGCATTTTCAATACGTTTTTCTCCACTAGCAAAAGTCCATTGCCATTGTCTTGATTTTACTGCATCAAATCCATTAAAGGTTGTGGAAAAAGCAGTGCCATGAAATGATCCCGGCGTGCGAGGTATATTCTCATCTTTATATGTTGCACCATAGGTTGCCGCGGAAATTATGCCAAGTTTAATCATTCTAGTTTCCTTTTTTGTCTAATCTGACAATGTAAGCTTAAAACTTTTAGCTCCATATTTTATAAAATCAACAACATGAAACGCCTTATTTGTATTAGTTGTTGACCGGATTAGTTTTTGTATTTATAAATTTTTTAAAAATCCCTCTAAATCTCCAAAAGGCGTATTAGCAATAAGCCTCTAAGGAAAGTTTTCATGGGTAGGTTTTTTGAAAGTATGTTGTGTAAAATAAGTAAATATGCGTTTTAATAACGCCCTTCTATTAAAGTGCAAAGGTGATGTTATTACTCAAATATTTAGATTTTTTAACGATTACATATATAGAAAAAATGTTATCTAAAAAGAAGAGATAACAACATTTATTATCTCATATATATATTCGATTTTCAATTAATAAAATGACATTTCAAGCATATCTATAATCTGTTAAACTCAGGAATTTACAACATTAAGACCTTAATATCTCAATCAGCTTTGTATAAGTTCTTAGATTATGTATCGTTCCAAGTCTCCAGGCAAGTGCGTCCTCAATTTCAAAAAGATGATTAAGATAGCCTCTGGAATAGTTTCTGCAAGTATAACAATCGCAAAATTCGCTAATTGGATTTGCATCTCTGATATATTTCTCATCTGTAATATATAAGAAATCCGTAATATTCTTCTCATCAAAAATGTTCATGCTCTCTGGTTTTTTATTAAAAACATATAGTCTTTTATGACGGGCATCCCGCGTTGGCAAAACACAATCAAAGATATTATATCCTATTTTCACACAATCAACGATTGCTTTTGGATTACCAACACCAAGAGCAAATTTTGGCAAATTATCAGGCATAAGAGAAGCTGTCCATGACAATATATCAAGATTAAATTTCCCATCTTTGTCCAAAGGCCATCCTCCAAAGCAAAATCCATCGAAACCAATTTGAATGATCTCTTCTGCACACCATGATCTTAAGTTTTTGTCATTTCCACCGTGAAGAACGGCAAAAAGAAGCGGTTTTTCATCTATTTTTCTGTTTTCTATCTGCCTTAAAAACTCTTTTTTCCCTCTTTTTGCCCACTCTATTGTTCGTCTAACGCTTATGATATTTTCTTCGTTTGTTGCTTTCATAGAAGGGCAATCATCAAGGCATATCATAATATCTGCACCAATATTGAACTGCATCTGTATAGATTTTTCAGGTGTAAAAATATTCTTACTTTTCTTTCCTTTTGAATCTCTATAAAAAATTATCCCATCATCATTGATTTTTCCAAATGATTTATTTTCATAAACAAGTGATAGTAGTTGAAATCCACCCGAATCAGATATAACTAGACCATCCCAATTCATGAATTTCTTGATTCCGCCGAAAGATTTAAGCACAGTCGTTCCGGGTTTTGTAGTAAGATGAAATCCGTTAACAACGACTCCCTCAACACTACATTCCCGAAGGTCTTGGCTATCGATAGCTCTTATAACACCTCTTGTTGCATCAGGAAGGAATATCGGAAAACTTATGTTTCTTTGATAGACGATGCTTTTTAGATAATTCATTGAATTGCAATACTCGTAGTTTTTTTGCTCAAATACCTTATATAATTTGCTCTATTCTATCAATATAATATAAGTGAAGTCAAGGTTTGGTTCAGTTGCAAGACAAGAAATGCTTGCAATTTCTGTCTATTTTTGACATAATCCTTTTTAAGTTAATAACATTTCACTTTTTAACCTAAGACTGGAGTAAAAAATTAATGAGATGTGCTGTAATAACAAAGCCTTTATGTGTTGAAATAACGGAAGCACCAAAACCAGAAATAGAAGAAGGACAAATACTAATAAAAAGCCATACGGTTTCTATATGCGGAAGCGATACGCCATATTTCCTTAATGAACGAGCATTGCAATATCCACTTCCATTAGGATTCCCCGGACATGAATGTATCGGAACCATTGTAGAGACAAGAAACAAAGCCTTTAAAGAAGGTGATTATGTTCTATCAATACCAAATGGAGATCGAGGATTTGCTGAATACTTTGTTTCACATCCAAGTAGAACTGTTAGTATCCCATATCTTAATAATAAATTTGTTATTGCGCAACCTTTGGGAACAGTAATACATGCTTGCAGAAAGCTATTTCAATCTATATTGCCCGATGCTGAAAAAGATAAGTATTCATTAGAAAGAGATAAATGGAATCTAACAGAAAAAAAAGTCGTAATTGTAGGTCAAGGTTCTATTGGTTTGCTTTTTATGGCAATGATGAAACTCATGAATGCAGAAACTATAATTGGTATTGATCTTGTAAATTATAGGCTTGATGCTAGCCAAAAAATCGGGGCAACGCATATTATAAATCGTTTAGAATCTAACATATCTGATATGCTCTATAAAATAACAGATGGTTTAATGGCTGATCTAGCAATAGAGGCGGTTGGCAAAGACTCGACCATAAATGATTGCTTCAGACTTGTAAAGAGAAGCGGTGTTGTATTAGCTTTTGGTGTTCCACGAAAATCAGTTTATGAATTTGATTTTCCAGATTTTTTCAACAGGGAAATAAAGTTAATAGGCTCATTGGGGCCAGATATTCAAACGGAATTTCCAATCGCTGTTGATTTAATTGCTAACGATAAAGTCGATTCATCAATTCTTATATCACATATTTTGTCTATTGATGATATTCAAAAGGCATTTGAATTTGTAACAGAACATAAAGATAATGCTATTAAAATTCTAATGAATATGTAAATTACAGGAGAGATAAAGCAAATGAAAATTGCTGTTTGTGAAGAATCAAAAAAGATAGTAATAAAAGAAACAGAAGAACCGAAATTTAAACAGGACGAAGTTCTTGTAAAGGTAAAATCTGTGGGTATATCACACTTAGACGTTTTAGCATATATGGGGAGATATTCGGATATAAAATATCCGATTATATTGGGCAGTGAATTTTATGGCGAAGTTGTTGGCATTGGGAAAAAAGTAGAAAATCTGGAGATAGGTGATGAAGTAATTGGTGAACCATTATTATCATGCGAGAAGTGTGAATCCTGCCTATCAGGAACTACAAACCTTTGTCGAAATAATGTAATTCTCGGTTTGCATAAAAACGGTGCGTTTGCTGAATATCTAGCGATAAAATCTGCTTTAACTCATCGGAAAGACGAAAGCATGTCTTCTGATGAAGCTGTCCTAATATCGCCATTGGCAACTTCCATCCATGCGATCAAACAAGCTGATATTTCCATTGGTGACTTAGTGGTTATTTTCGGTGCAGGTTGTAACGGATTATTAACTTTACAGGTCGCCAAACGTGCAGGTATTTCGGTAATAGTTATGGATGAAGATTCAGAAAGGTTGCATCTTTCCGCAGATTTAGGGGCTGATTATGTCGTAAGCCCATTATCAAATGATGCCCAAGAGCTAATAATGGCAATAACAAAAGATAAAGGGGTTAAATATATATTTGAATGTTCAGGAAATCTACAAAATCTGACAAAGGCGATTGATCTAGTATGCAAAAGTGGCAAAATTGTTATGATGGAATGGACAGGGAACGATATTGATCAGTTACCATTGACGAAAATTATGGCAAACGAAATAAGTTTAATAGGCTTATCAACGAACTGCAAAAATTTTGCCCTTGCCATCGAGCTTGTAAACTCAGGTTTGATCAATCTAAATTCCATAGTTAGCCATGACTATGAATTCAATGAAATACCAAATGCCTTTGAAGAATTGTCAAAAGGCGGAAGTGATATAGTTAAGGCAATAATTCGGTTTGCTGAGGAGGAAGACTAATTTATGACTCAGGAACGTTTTATATTAACCGTAGTTGGAAAAGATCATCCGGGTATAGTTGCTGGTATAGCAAATACTCTTTATAGATATGGATGTAATATTCAGGAATTGAATCAGACGGTTTTAAGCGATGAATTTGCAATGATATTATTACTCCAACCAACAAAGGATATAAGTATTAAAGAATTAGACGAAAGCCTAAGGAAAAAATGTCTGGAAATGGGCGTTAATCATTCATTAAGACCTGCCACTATTGTTGATTCTGCTCCACAAAAGCCCAAAGATATTGTTATTATCACAGTTATTGGTTCTGACAAGATCGGTATTGTTGCCGGTGTTTCAGAAGTGCTTGCAAATATGAATATTAATATCATTGAGTTATCTGCTAAACCGTTCATTATAAGAAATATTCCTCAATATTCAGTCGTTGCACGTGTGGAAGTAGAAGATGAGTTTGATATGCTAGAGCTAAACAGGGCTTTGGATGATTGTGCTAACAGGCTATCCATAGAAATAAGAGTCCAAAGTCATGACATTTTTCGGGCAATGCACGAAGTATAGGGGGAAATTATGCCGAAATTTCAGGAAATATTAGAAACGATAAAAATGATCCATCTTGAAAATCTGGATTTACGTGCTGTAACAATGGGAATTAGTCTTTGGGAATGCACAGGATCAGATGACATAAAAGGGAAAATAAGGGAAAAAATATTAAAAAATGCATCCAATTTGGTTACTTCATGTAAGAAACTTGAACAAAAATATGGGATACCTGTGGTAAATAAAAGGCTTGCGATTAGCCCAATTGCCCTTGTTTGCGCTCAATCAAGTATAGATGAGATGATCGAGATCGCAGAAATGCTTGATAAGACATGCAAAGAGATCAATATTGACCTTGTTGGTGGATATTCTGCGCTTGTTCATAAGGGTATCAAACAAGGTGATCAGAAGCTATTAGAATCATTACCAGTGGTCTTATCACAAACAGAAAGAGTATGTTCATCGATAAATGTTGCTTCTACAAAAGCTGGGATCAATATGGAAGCCATCATGCAACTAGGTGAGATAATTAAGGATTCTGCTTTTCAATCAAAAGAAAGGCATGGCTTTGCATGTGCAAAACTCGTTGTATTTGCCAATATTCCCGAAGATAATCCTTTTATGGCAGGTGCATATATGGGTGTTGGTGAGCCTGATTGCGTAATTAATGTAGGTGTTTCTGGTCCGGGGGTTGTTAAAAGCGCAGTAGAAGATGCCATCAAAAACAATCCAAATATTGATCTCGGTGGGCTTGCAGAAGTTATCAAAAAGACGAGTTTTAAGGTTACAAGAGTCGGTGAACTTATCGGCAGAGAAATTGCGGAAAAACTAGGCGTATCTTTTGGAATAGTTGATCTATCACTTGCACCAACGCCAAAAGTTGGTGATTCTGTAGGTGAGATACTAGAAACATTGGGATTAGATTCAGTTGGCGCACCCGGAACAACCGCAGCACTTGCAATGCTCAATGATGCAGTAAAGAAGGGCGGTCTATTTGCATCATCATCAGTAGGTGGGCTTAGTGGGGCGTTTATACCTGTCAGTGAAGATATTGCAATGAGTAACGCAGTCATGAAAGGCACACTTACTCTTGAAAAGCTAGAAGCAATGACAAGCGTATGTTCGGTAGGGCTAGATATGATAGTTATACCGGGTGATACGGATACGCATACGATTTCAGCAATAATCGCAGATGAAATGGCGATAGGCGTTATCAATAACAAAACAACAGCTGTTCGGCTAATACCTGCACCGAATATGAAAGCAGGAGACAAAGTAGTTTTTGGCGGTTTATTCGGAGAGGCAAATGTTATGCCTGTCCGTAATAATAATATGAGCAAAAAATTTATAAATTTTGGAGGTCGTATCCCTGCCCCGCTTCATAGCTTGAATAATTAATGATTTGACATAAAAGTCTTATTTTGTTAATGTATAGGGAATTATATTTTTAGCATTAATCCAAGAAAGCCCTTCATTTAGTTCGGGGTGACACTTTGCTGTCATTTTGAGTAAAGCGAAAAATCTTTTTTATTAAGAATAGGCATTTTATTATATGGAGGCGTAAAATGAAAAAATTATTTATCTGTATTTTCTTAATCGCATTTATGTCATCTTTAGTTGCTTTTGCAAGGATAGACGAAAAATCTATACTTGGTATATGGATGATGGACGAAGGAAATGGCGTTGTTGTGAAAGATTCATCAGGAAAAGGCAACGATGGCGAAATATTTGGTAAAGTAAATTGGGTCAATGGCAAGAATGGAAAAGCTATAGAGTTTGCTGGTGGAAATGTATCAGTTCCACATAAAGAAGAACTGAACCTTCAGACTTTCAGTATGACGTGTTGGCTCAATGTTCCACAAGTTGTCAATCCATATCAGATGGTTATGGGAAAAGAGGCATGGCCAAATAGAAATTACTCAATGTGGCTACTTCCAGATAAAGCTAATGTTGGGATAACATCACCAGCGGATCAGCAGATTCAGAGCCAAGCTGTAGTTGTTGATGGAAAATGGCATCATGTCGCAGCGACTTATGATATGAAAAACCTTAGGCTATTTGTTGACGGAAATCCAAGCGGTCAATCTGCAATAACTAGCAAGCCATTGACTTGTGAAGCCCCGTTTATGATAGGTGGTCAACCGCCTGCTGGTGGTGGAGGTGTTAAAGGTGTAATAGACGAAGTTTGTCTTTTTAATGTTGGATTAACAGAAGATGACATAAAAGGGATTTTTAATGACGGTATAAAGCAATACATACTTGCAATTGACATAAAAGAAAAACTTGCTACTACTTGGGGAGCATTGCGAAAATGAGAGAGGCTATTATATGAGCAAATCTAAACAGGAACTAGGCGATGGCTTAGTTATGAAAACTGCTGAAAATCAAGATGACATTGAGCAAGTTGTAAAACTTGATAATGTCATTCATAATGAGATGGTAGGTCATCTATGCAGGCAGTTATTTACTAATCATCCTAACGTTCAACCAAGCGATCTAATATTTGTAGAGGATGAGAATACAGGCGAGGCAATATCAACCTTATGCCTAATACCTTGGGAGTGGAAATACGAAGATGTAACGATAAAAGTCGGTGAGATGGGCATTGTTGCCACGCAAGAGCAATATCGTCGTCGAGGCTTGATACGTAAGCAGGCAGAATATCATAGAAAGCTATTGAATGATGGAAAATACGATATTTCTATCATTCAGGGTATACCGTATTTCTATCGCCAATTCGGATATGAATATGCGATCCCGTTAGAAAGGCATTGTAATATAGAATTTCATCAGATACCTCAACCCAATGAGAACGAAAAGTCAAGATGGACATTCAGACTTGCTAATCCTGATGATTTAGCAGAGATTGAAAGACTTTATGAGGAATCGGTCAAGTCTTTGGCAATACATTCAGTCAGGAACAAGGCTATATGGCAATATTTGACGGAAAACTCCCCTAGGACATGCACAGCCTTAGAAATGTGGATTATAGAAGATGTAAACAAAAAAATAGCAGGATATTTCTTTATACAACTATATCCATTTAGTAGCAATGCACTAACTGTAGGCGAAGTATCAAAACTCACTTATGATATGTCGTTAGCAGTTTTACAGCATCTTAAAGAAATTGCTATACAAAGGGAAAAACCATATATACGCCTAAATTTGCCAGCAAATTGTGAATTGGTCAAAGTTGCTGTTCATCATGGAGCAGTTGATTTAGGTGGATACGCATGGCAGATATTTATTCCAAACATGGCTAGATTTTTGCGAAAGATTGCGCCAGTGCTTGAGCGTCGGTTGGTGGATTCAGCTTTTGCAGGTTTGACAGATGTTGTTCGTATAGCGTTTTATAAGGAAAAATTAGCGATTCATTTTGAGAACGGTAAAATAAAGAATATAGAGGAACTCGGATTCTCAAGCGATTGGTGGGAGCCGATACAAATTCCTCCAAGATGTGCAATACCTTTGTTTTTTGGATACCGAAATCGAGAGGAATCAAAAGACTTTTGGAAAGATATGGGCGCACAGCCCAAATATGCCTATCTGCTTGATGTTTTGTTTCCAAAAATGGGATCTTTCATTTATGCAATATATTAAAGATTCCCTGAAAACTTACCAAGCTCATAGGTTACATCAAGAAGCAATGAGAAATCTGTATATTGATATTTAATTATTCCGACACCCTTAACAAGCCAATAGGTAGATATTACACCGAGATTTTGTTGGGTTTCTGTAAAAACAGACTCTTCCACGACAAAAACTTGTGTGTAATCACCTGCTGGAACTGATATTCTTTCATTATCTTCAACAACCTTTCGTATATATGTAAACCTAGGTTCAGTATAAAGCTTGTTAACAACCCATTCCTTATCTTTATACAATGGAAAAGACCATACTATTCTTTCTGGAAGGTATCTCTGGAAATATGTATCATTCCAAGCTTCTATCCATAGATCAAAGGCATATTCTTTATATTGATCTATATCTTTTGTAAACATATAATTTCGGACAGGAACACCATATAACGCACCAGTATAATCAACAGGGATATCAGAATTGCTTACAAGCATTCTGACAGTTGAGCCGCTTATATTTTTTGTTCCAATGACTTTTGAGGTATAGGAATATCTTTTATCCGATCTTATATATTGCCATGAATTGCCATCAGCAGTAGGATAATCCAAAGCATAAAACCATGATGGATTGACTACTGGGGACGTTTTTTGATCTTCCCATTGCTCATCATCAGCACAACCAAAGATAGATAACAATATTATGAATATGATATTAAAGCAAAAAATATGACTTAATATTCGCATATTTATTTTATTTGTTACCATAATATTACAAATTTGCCTTTCTTTATGACGCCTTTGTTTTCTGCTATATAAAAATACACTCCACCAGCAACAACTTGATTTTGCTCGTTCCTTCCATCCCATTCAGATTCATTATCTTTTAGCTCTTTTATCAATTCACCATTGATGTTATATATGCTGATGTTATATCCAATTGGACGAAATTTTATATAATTATGCTTATTAATATAAAAAGGATTTGGATAACATATTAGGCTGTTTTCTTTTGTATTGGATAT
>CAZMCH010000063.1:0-25277 GCA_964564735.1 uncultured bacterium | reverse complement strand
ATCATGATAGGGTTCTATCATTTTGCCTGTATCTTTTTGACTATATGATTTTAGATAGAATATTATCGGAATAGTATATAGATTGGGGAATTTTCTGTCAGGACTATTTGCTGAAGATCAGACATGAGTTCGGACATTGCCTAAGATTATTCTCATGAAAAGCAGATACATATTATCCATTATTTCTGCAAGAACCTTTCTGCTCAGTTGTATCTTCTGCTTAATAAGTATAAATAGTCCTGAACATTGACGCCACCTTCTGCCTTCATAAGGTCGAGAACTCCTTCTCCCAAAAGTAGAGATATACGCTCTCCTGTTTCATTAACTATATTGGGTTTATTGCCTGCTTTCTGTCTGATGACAAAATCGATACCTTTTTGTTTGATATATCAGAGATTCTTGGAGACTTTGAATCAAGGATTCCTTTTATGATAGATGCCACTTTGTCGTTATCTTTATCAAAGCATTGACTTGTAAATCTTTTGATGTTATATAATGTAATGACATTCTTGTTCATGACTATACCCTCCTATGATTTTTTCTATAATTTAATATTTTATCATAGGAGGGTTTATTTGTCTGAACTTATGTCTGATCTTCAGAACTAGAGTTTTTCATTGACTAAAACGACAGAAAGCAATAAAATTAATCTATCCCAAATTTTCCGTTGAAGATTAACGGAGGTTTTCTGTCTAAATAAACAAAATGGACTTTAATATCAAAGGAGTCAAGTTATGTCAAAGATCCGTCTTGCGATGATCGGCTGTGGAGGAAATTCAGGCGGTCACGCTAACAACTTAAAAAGAAATCCCGACGTGCAGATAGTTGCTTGTGTTGATGTTACAAAAGAAATTGTAGAGAATTATATCAACCGTGTTCTTTCTGATGTTGACACAAAACCTGCGGTCTATACTGATCTAAAAACCATGCTTGCGGAAGTAAAGCCTGACGCAGTATTGATCTCAACGCCACATACGCTTCATTTTGAACAAGGAATGATGGCGCTTGATGCTGGATGCCATGTCTTTATGGAAAAGCCTATGGTAACTTCATCATCAGACGCCTATAAATTAGCAGAAAAAGTAAAAGAAACAGGCAAAGTTTTTGTTATTGGTTATAATACTTCATGTTCGCCCAACTTCTATTTTCTACGTGAGGCTATTCGCAACAAAACTTTCGGCAAACTTGAATTGGTGGTTGGCTATATAACACAAAATTGGTTAAAGGGAACAATGGGGTCATGGCGACAGAAGCCTGAATTATCAGGAGGCGGACAGGCTTATGATAGCGGAGCGCATCTACTAAACAGCCTTTGCTGGTCAGTTGAATCGCCAGTTGCCGAAGTCTTTGCTTTTATAGATAATTGCGGTTCAGCAGTTGACATTAACTCATCAATTAATGTCAAATTTGAGAATGGTGTTATGGCAAGTATAGTTATCAGTGGAAATTGCCCTGCTCCCGGCGGAACACACATGGCGTTTATATTTGATAATGGTCGGGTTGAAATAGATGGATGGGGCGGTGGATGGATAAAGGTTTTTGATGGTAGCAAGTTCGTTGAAAACCCGCCAATCACTCCCGAAATGTCAGCAGGTCCAGCAGATTACAACTTTATAGACGCTATTTTAGGTCGTGCCGAACCACGCACAAACGTAATAAATGGAATTATCCACAGCGAGCTGATGGATGCTATTTATGAATCAGCAAGAACAGGTCAGCCTGCAAAGCCAAAACATAGATAAAAATAATTTGGTAGGATGTGTATTTCACATCCTACCATAAAATCTAGCCAAACGAGTTATATCTGAAAAACAGAATCAAATTATTTTGCTCTGATTTGTCCCCATGCAGTAGCAAGTTTGTCCTTCGCTTGAACCGCAGACGATGCCCCAGGGACATATTCGCCCTCATAAAACTGAACGTTATCAATATAAAACTCGCCAACATCAAAAGCTATATGGAATGTTACAGTTGCTGGATTAACAGTATTTGGCATTGGTGGGGTTGTTGTATAATATTCCGCCCAACTCTCTGTCATGGTCATAACCTTATCGCCATATCCTGTCCATGGATCCTGAGCTAATTCAGGCTTAAAATTAATCTGCAATTTCTGAGGTGATTTTAGAAAAGCAACAAGTGTGTATATCTTTCCTTGATCAAAGGTATGTCCAGCATGTTGCAATCCACCATCCCAGAAATTTGCACCCTTTGTATCGCATACGACATGAAGACAATATTTGCCTTCAATTGCACCACTTGAGACAACCTCAGGTTTTATCATAGCACCATAGGTTGTCCAAGGATCCATAGCTCCACTTTCAAAGTTGCCATTTGCCAACAAATTCACTGGAGCAGAATAAGCATGACCTACAATCACGATTGCAAGAATAGCAAAAAGTAAAATCATTGCAAATTTCGTTTTTGTCATTGAAAACCTCCTGTTAATATGAACACTTTAAATGAAAACTTAATCCTCATTATGCAAATTAAGCATTACTCGTTTGGCAAGATTAATCTAGTCGTTTTTTATATCTCCCCAGGTTGATGATAATTTGCCTTGAGGTCTAACAGCTTTTGGAGTGCCGAATTTTGGCTCTACATATTCACCCTCGTAAAACCTTACTCCATCCATCCAAAATTCACCTTTTGAATAGCCTACATGGAACGTAATCGATGCAGGATTTATATCATTTGGCATAGGCGGAGTTGTTATAAAATATTCCTTCCATTCCTCTGTCATGAGAAATTCCTTTTCTCCAAAACCTGTCCATGGATCAATTGCCAATTCTGGCTTAAAATTTATCTGCATACCCCCTTCTTTGGATTTAAGAAATGCAGCTAACGTATATGCTTTCCCTTTTCTAAAAACATGACCCTGATGTTGAACTCCTGTATCCCAGAAGTTCGCACCCTTAGAGTTTATAACGACACGAAGAGCATACCTTCCTTCAAGAATATCCTCTTTTATAAATGCACCATCTAGTTTTTTGACAACTTCCATTTTACCATCGCCATACATGCTCCATGGAGCAGTGTTCCCTGCTTCAAAAGTGCCGTTTTCTAATTCTTTCTCTGGTTCAGGTTCTTTTGGATTATCTTCATAAAACTGGACATCATCCATCCAGAACTCACCCGCATCATAGGCGATATGGAATGTTATAGAAGCAGGATCAACATTTGCTGGCATTGGAGGGGTTGTAATCGTAAACTTTTGCCATTTCTCGGTCATAGTAAAAGACCTTGATCCATAGGCAGTCCAAGGATCGACTGCTAATTCTGGCTTAAAATTGATTTGTAAATTACCTTTTGCGCTTTTGAGATAGGCGGAAAGCGTATAAACTTTGCCAGCCTCAAAAACATGCTTTGTATGCTGTAAGCCAGCATCCCAAAAGTTAGCTCCTTTTGCAGGAACTGTAACATGAAGGCAAAAATTTCCTTCAACGATTTTTTCGTCAACAGCAGCTTTTTTTATTTTGTCGACAACTTCCATCTGAGCATTGCCATACAAAGACCAAGGTTCAGGTATACCATCTTCAAAACCGCCATTTACAAGTAGATTAACCTTATCTTGTGCAATAGCAGGTAAGCTGAATAATAGCGATATAATTATGAATAAGCTGATTAAAAATTGCTTTATAGGCATCAGAATACCTCCTAGAATATGATTGTAACATTGTGGCATACTTAATTTAGCTAAAACTTTACATATTTTTAACAATTTCTAATGAAGATTATATTCCAATTATATCGCATAGATCAATAGGTTTTTGTTATAATATTTGATCTAAATTATCCATAACTTTCTGAAATCCTGCAACATATAGCTTCATTAGTTCCAGATTATTAGGCGGATTTACATCAAAAATGTAACAATGTGAATCAATGAACTCCATTGATTTCGGATAATCTTCGCCTCTATATTCAATTGTTGAGTTTTGGCATTTCCAGGGACATCCATTTCCGTAACCAATCTTTTTTTGGAATATATCTTGCGCTGGAACTGGCATTCTTTGCCATTGACCTACTGGCACTCCTTCTGCGTTTAGTGCTTCTTGAACCTTTTCTTTGAGAGTTCCTGCTGAAATATCTAAACCAAGTTCTTTGGGATTGAAACCAACAACATAATTATAATAGACATGATAACATTCCGAAGGTACATAAGGCGTTTCAATTCCCTTTATTTTGCTTAAATGTTCCGTTAAATAGTGGCAATTTTCACGTCTTAAAGCGTTATTTTCATCAAGCCTTTTTAGCTGACTTCTAACAAATGCCTGACTGAACATATCGCCTCTATACATCCAGCCGAGTCCGCAAGCGTTATACTGCTGTTCTTCACGTTCTTTGCCGGGGACAACTATCTCACCAAAATATTGCAGTAATGCTGCTCTTTTATATACTAACTCATCATTTGTTGTAAATAATCCACCTTGACAACCGCTACTAAGCGTCTTTGACATCTGCGTGCTGTATCCTGCCGCATCGCCCATTGATCCACACAAACGACCCTTATATTTTGCACCGTGAGCTTGTGCAACATCTTCAATGACATATAGATTATGCTTTTTTGCTATCTCAATAATTGGATCCATATCCGCAGGCATACCGTGAATATGAACGGGCATAATTGCCTTTGTTCTTTCGTTAATTTTTTCCTCTATTAATGCAGGATCAATGCAATATGTCTTTGGATCAATGTCAACGAATACTGGTATAGCGTTATGATGTAATACAGCCGCAGCAGTTGCCCAGAATGTAAATGCGGGAATGATAACCTCATCTCCAGGTCCAATGCCAAGTCCTGCAACGCACAAATGCAATCCTGCAGTTCCACTATTTACAGGGATGCAATATTTCACGCCCATATATTCAGCCCATTCTTTTGCTAATCCTCCTGCCTGAATATTTTGCTGTTCATTTATGCGCGCAGTCGTTAGGACTTCCGCAACAGCTTGTTTATCTGCATCCGTAACATGAGGCCATGGTTTAATAAATCCCTGTGGAACTGTCCGTTCCCCGCCTTTTAATGCTAGTTTTTCTGCCATTTAAGTTTCCTTTCATATAAAAATTATGTATCATTTAATTTGTTATAATAATGTCTTTAAAGCTGACTCTAAATTCTGACGATGAACAACAGACAATATAATTGCCTGTTTTTTCTGAGTATCCAGATTATAGATCACACGATAATCACCAACTCTCATACGATAAATTGGTTTCTTTGAGCCTTGAATACGACGTATAGTATTTCCATGAGGAAAAGGAAAATCCTGTAATGTTTTAATCTCTTGCGCAATACGTTGCCTGATATCTCGTGGAAGATGAGACAATTGATCTTTTACTGTATCAGGTAATAAGACTTCAAATGGCATCTGTGTCCTCTGCTTTTAATGAGTCAAGATATTTATCAATATCTGTTACTTTCCCTGCTTTTGCATCTTGATATGATTTTTCCATCTGTGACAGGAAATCTGGATGATTCATTAACACATAATCCTCTAGTTCATCTTCATTAAAATGTCGAATAATTGCAATCGGCTTGCTCTCGGAGATAACAATAATATCATTATCTTGCGTCATCTGCAATATTTCAGACGTTTTATTTTTTAGCTCTCTTATATTGACAAATTTCATATTTTTACACTCCTTCACTCCAATAAAAACGTATTATTCTGTCTCTACTTTCCAATCTTCTGCGGATAAATTTATTAATTCGATTGCTTGTATGCAAAAATTATAAATGCTTTTCGCTGAAAAGTTAAGCTAAACAAAGTAACCATTCTTTCTTATCCCAACTATAAGCTCGTTGAAACAATGGAACAATATATTGCTTTGTGCCTTCGATAATTGGCTGAAATCTAGTTTCACTTGCTTTCATATTACCCCCTATATATTAAAGTATAAACTAGAAAAAATCTAATTATTTGTTAAAGCAATGTATTTTAAAATATTAACTATAATCAATATTATTCAATAAGAAACACTGAATAACAAAAAGCTAGCGAATTTATTGAGTTATTCAGTGTCTATATTCCCTTTAATTCCTTTTTATGTGTGATTAATGAAAAAATCAGAACCTTAAATTCCTGATTCTTTCTAAATACCAGATATAATCTTCAAGAGCAACTCCTGGAGTGATAAGATGATCTGGCATTAATATAAATCCGCCTTCTTTCATTAAAGGAAGCAAACGCTGTATTTCTGCATCTATTGCGTCATGTCCTCTTTCAAGGGCGAGTTTATCGAAATTACCGATAACACGAAGCTCTTTTCCATACATTTTGCGGAATTTCATTGCATCTCCGCCAAACGGGCTAACCTGAATCGGAAATTGAAGATTAACGCCAGCATCGAGCCAGTGTCCTATGAGGGCAGTTACATCCCCATCTGTATCGATTCCATATAATTTTACGCCATATTCCTCTAGCTTGTTGCGTATCTTACGATAGCCTTGCGAAACGCATCTATCAAAAACGCTAGGGCTTACCAGAGGTCCTGAACTACCACAAATATCTTCCCACCCAAAACCACCATCAACCTTAATCTTGGGCAGAACCTGGTCTATTCCCCAGCATGTCAAATCAGCCAAAGTGTTTACCATATCCGCATAAACATCGGGATCGTCATACATAAGAAAAGACATATTTTGAACGCCCATCCAATTGCGTATCCAGCCCATCATTGATGCAGTTCCAATAAATATAGGTAATCCTGATGCTTCTGCATTGGCGATGATTTGATCTAGATTGCTGGGAATACGCGCAGGGTCGGGTTGTAATCTCTTCTTGAAATCATCCCATTCTTTTGCACTTTTTAATGTGAAATCAACATAGTGAGGAATACAGCTTTTATTTTTCCAATCTTGGCAAACAACACCATCACCGCCACGATATATGCTATATTCATCTGTTTCCTCTATTAATTCATATTCAAAACCGGGCATAAGTCCTAGATTAACGCCAACTCCAGTCCACATAGGAACAGTATTGAAAAACTCATGTTCGCTTTTATCAGTAGGGAGTCCTTCTTTTAACCATCTTTCACGAGTCTCTTGCCAGCCAGCCCAGTGAATAACGGGCATTCGGTCAAATTTACCATAAAACATGATCTCGTTGAAAAGCTCACGATAAGTCATAATCAAGTTCCTTTCTAATGTCATTGATTTATTTTTCAATTAATATTAGTAACTCAATTATATATATCATGAGATCGCTTTTAATGTAAAGAATATATTTGCTTTTTTGTGAGTAATCAATCGTAAGAAATTGAGATAGACGGTATTTATATCATGACGAAGGATCATTTTTTATTCTAGTATTATCATTTTTCGTATAGCGTGAAATTTTCCTGTTTTTAGGCTATAAAAATAAACTCCACTGGCAACTTTTTCACCTGACGAATTTTTGCCATCCCAGTAGCCTGCCCTGCCATTTGTTATATATACGCCTGCTGGTTTATGCCCTAAATCAAGTGTTCTAACCATTTCACCCGTTTGGCTATATATGACAATACTGACATTGCTGTCAGACTTTAATTGAAAGGGTATCCAAGTTTCTGGATTAAAAGGATTTGGATAATTCTGAAATAATGCGTTATTTTCGGCGGGTATCGCCCAAGATCGGAAAAAACTATCTACTTGTTTTGTTACTAGCTTAGTTCTATCTGCACTATAAAATTCTGCTTCGGTTATGCTTATATTGGAAACATCATCAGATAATATCTGAAATTTTATGTCTGACAAAGCCATGCCATTTGGGTTATCATTAAATACAAAGCCAATGTAAACAGTGCCATCTTCATCAACATTGCTTGCGAGAAGCATATTATTATCAGAATTAACTTGTATTGCCTTCAAGACCTTGCTATTGTATGAAAGACGGATAAATCCACAAGCAACATCTTTTATATTATCTATCTTAATTGGCATTGTTACATATTCGTTGGCGATACCATGTAATTCCGGTAATTTCATGCTGATTTGACCATGACTTTTTTGGGGAGGTGCTAATAAACCAACCGACTTTTGTAGAATTATCATTACGTCTTTTATATTAACTATGCCATTATCGTCAATATCTGCTAACATAATTTGATGTTCTGTTAGTGTTTTCAATTGCACTAAGTATAACAAAACTATCTGCGCATCGTTTGATTTTATAGCTCCATCTTCATTTACATCACCTTTGATATAGTCAATCTCAAAACTGGCTTCGATTGTATTATCGGATTTAACATTATTGAATATATATTCTGTTATTTTGCCTTTTGATTCTCCATTAATTTTGACATCAGCAATATGGTATCCCTCTGTTTGTGTGATAGTGAATTTCTGACTTGCGCCATGTTCAACAGTGATGTTTTCAGCAGGTGATATATTTCCACCTTCACCAGCTTTGACATTAATTGTGTATTTATCAATCGCAAAAGTCGCTTCTATCGAGTGATTAGCCTTTATGTCTTTGAATTCATAATTATCCAAAGCTCCTTTTGATTCATCATCAACCTTGACATCAAGAATATGGTATCCCTCTGATGGTGTGATAGCGAATTTCTGGCTTGCACCATGCTCAACAGTGATGTTTTCAGCAGGTGATATATTTCCACCTTCACCAGCTTTGACATTAATTGTGTATTTATCAGTCGCAAAAGTCGCTTCTATCGAGTGATTAGCCTTTATGTCCTTGAATTCGTAATTATCCAAAGCCCCTTTTGACTCATTGTCAATCTTGACATCAGCGATGCGGTATCCCTCTGTTTGTGTGATAGTGAATTTCTGACTTGCGCCATGTTCAACAGTGATGTTTTCAGCAGGTGATATATTTCCACCTTCACCAGCTTTGACATTAATTGTGTATTTATCAATCGCAAAAGTCGCTTCTATCGAGTGATTAGCCTTTATGTCTTTGAATTCGTAAGTATCCAAAGCACCTTTTGATTCATCATCAACCTTGACATCAAGAATATGGTATCCTTCTGATGGTGTGATAGCGAATTTCTGACTTGCACCATATTTTAATATCACTTCTCCAGAAGGAATAATTTTTCCGTTGTTATTTGCTTTTGCATTAATAATGAAACTTCCAAGTGCAATATCAGTAATATATCCATAAGTTGATGGATAGTTATCAACATATATAATCAATTCTACATAATATATGTCGCCATGTAATTTTGAGGTTTCAAACATGACGTTTTTGGCATCGTTATTTGTTCCATACGTAAAATAAGAGATATATTTATAATCTACTGGATCATTTGTAGAATCATATAATATTACTTCTACTGAAACGATTTCTTTGATGTTGTAATATAGATCAACATCAAAATCTACTCTTAATGAATCGCCACTTATTGATGATTTATATGTCTTGAAAAATGCGCCTGATCCGGGAGGATATATGACATTTGCGAGATATGAATCCGTATAGCTTCCACTCCCCTGAGGATATACCATAAAAGTTATCAAATATAAATCTTCTTTGGATGGTTTGAATGTCATCGTTTTGTAATCAATATCTTCAAAGAATGATTTATAATTGATAAATTGAGAGTCGACCCTTATTCCATCAGAATCACTCAGCGTTATTTCTACTTTAACATCAGATAATATTTCCTGAACCAAATCCACATCAAATTCAACTACTATAGAATCTGGTTTTGTATTAATGATAATGTCTGCAAAGTAAGGTATTGGTTTACTACCAGATTCGGGGTTATAAGATATATTCGAAATACTTGCTGTTTCTGATGAATTGGTTATTGTTAAATATATGGAATAAGTTCCAGCTATGTTAGGAACGGGGTCTAGTCTTAATTCATAGTATTCAGCTTGTTGACCTATAACCTGATATGATTTTGCCTCTGTATCGACGGTAACGCCTGTGCTATTGTAAAGCTTGGCATTGACTGTAATATTGGCTGTAACCTCTTCATCAAGGTCTATATCAAATCTGGCTAGAATATAATCATCGCCACCATCATCATTTTCATCAACAGAGAAAGCCTCAACATCAAAAAAGAATGGTGTAAATGAAAATACCCTTGCTGGTGCTATAAGCATGATGAAGAAAAAAACAAATAAAAAGACTTTTTGTTTTGTTAAATTAAAATGTATTGCCCACATTTTACTGTCCGATATTCTAAGAAAATAAGTTAAATGATTTGGGGCTTAATATCGGGGAATAAAGGCTATGGACTTTCTAACTTTGAGAGGGGGAATAAATCAGATTGCCCATTTATCCTGAAAGCCAAAAATCATTTAACTTTGGGGGTAAAAAACCAAAATATCAAAGCAAAGCATTACGCTTTAACCTTAACATACCACTCCTTTAGGAGAGATTTACTAAAAGTGGCATTATTATTACATATCAATATTTTATTGTCAATATAATGAATTGATTGACAATTTTCTATCGGTATTATAATTTAGTGGCAGTATTTTGTCATTGCACGATATCAACAATTCTAAAAATCTATATTTCACATGATTTTATTTTTGAGCATATAATCTGAAATAGCCTAAGTAAAGCTTGCGCATGTATCTGGCAGACTCTTGATTCTGTTATAGAAAGTACCTTTGCTATTTCCTTCATAGTCATTTCTTCATAGTAATATAGGCTAATAACAATCGCTGACTTTTTAGGAAGGCATTTTATTGCATTTATTAGAGTTGCGCTTATTTCATCGGATATGGCATGTTCTTCTGGATTTATAGACGTCTCATCACTAATGGAGGATTCTAATAATTCCATATTTTCATATTCGAAAGCTTGATGGCTCCCTATAAAAATGACTGATGGTCCTGTTTGTAACATCATTTTTCGGAATTGATCTAATTCCATATTCATCTCTTCTGCTAATTCTTCTTCTGTTGGATGACGTAACAATTTTTGCTCAAGTATATTATTTGTTTTCATTAATTTCTTAATTTTTCTTTGAAATACTGTTGTAGCCCACCTTGTTTTACGTATCGTATCCAACATTGCTCCACGGATACGAATCGCTGCATAAGTCTTGAACTTTGATTGCTTTTTAGGATCGTATTTTTCTATAGCATCCAATAGTCCTATCAAACCATCACTTACAAGATCGTCAGTATCACAACAGGGTTGCAAATATAATGAAAGTCTTTGAGCTATAGCATTGATCATTGGCAAACACTTTAAAACAATTTTTTCACGTGCATATACATTTTTCTCAAACTTATATTCCTGCCATAATTTTTCTAGCAATATAAGTCAACTCCCCCAAAAAGTAGAATCTTTATGTTATCGAATTCACATCAAATATGAATTTCTATTTTAAAAAAGCAAAAACCTCTTCACATATTTATTGTAAAAAAGGTTTTTCAAAGAGCTATTTTTTTGTAATAGTTTCTAACTTGTTTTTGATGGCTTTTCGATAGAAACCCTTTCAGAAGGAATTACAAAAAATTTCCAAGAGCGTTGAGTGATAGACTTTCCCTTTTCATCATCAGCATTTATAACAACCTTATGATAACCATCACTTAGAGTATCTGAAGTATAAATCAAGAAATCCTTGCTAATTTCCGTTGCGTCTGTAACATCCTTACCATCAAGTATCACTCGGATATTAGTTGTTCCAACAGAATCAATAACTGCTGATATATCTACATTTTTTTCCTCAATAACCGCATCTTCTTTGGGCGATACTATGAGTATCTCTGGTTTTGCTAATGCAATATTCGTTTCTGGTTTTTTCGTGACAATATTTGATGTCCCTTCGGACTTATCTCTAAATATTAGCATAGAAGAAAGAGCTATTACCAAAATGAGAGTTGCTACCCCTGCCCATGCAGAAACAGGAAACGCAAAGAACGCCTTTTTTTCTTTGCATGAATCTGATGTTACACGTGACATAATAGAGCTATGCAAATTACTTGGATGTTTTATAGCAGGAACTGACGTTAAAAGGTTGTTTAATTTCTGAGTCTCATTGAATATGAAATTACACTCTTTGCAAGTCTGTGTATGTAATAATACTAGCTCCTTTTGTTTGGAATTTGCTTCGTCATCCAGATATATATTTATAAGACCTCTGATTTTGCGACAATTCATTATATTTCTACCTCCATCAGTCTTTTCAGTTTTGGTTTTAGTTTATCTTTTGCTCTGGAAAGACGTGACTTTACTGTTCCAACATTACATCCAACAATTTTTGCTATTTCCTCATAAGATAGGTCTTGCAAATACTTTAATATTATAACTGTTCTGTATTTTTTTGGCAATGAGGAAATCTCTTGTTGAATTAAATCTTGTTTTTCATCAATTTCGAGCATGTCTTCAATAGATTGATCTTGATTTATTTGCTCAATGGAGTTTATATTTATTTGTGGATTATCAACCGAGTCTATGAATATTGATGATAATTTTTTCTTTTTCTTATAATTCTTTTTACAGATATTGATTGCGATAGTATATAGCCATGTTGACATTGATGATTCTTGACGAAATTTTGATATATTGCGAAAGGCACAAATAAATGTTTCCTGAGTAAGATCCATAGCATCATCATAATCACCGATGAAGGAATATATTGTATTAAATATTTTTCCTTCATGATCGGCGACTAATTTATCAAAACTTTGAATCTTATCTGTTACATCTTCCGTTTGGGCTTTTTTTAGGATGTCAATATCTATCATTATTCAACAGTTATGGATATTTTCCCTGTAACTGTTCCTTGTGGTGTTTTTATTGTTGCGATTACTACTCCACGACCTTTTCTAATTGCGGTAACTACTGCTGTTTCGCCAGAACCAATGATTGTTGCCAACTGACTCGGCGCAACTCGCCAATCAATTTGCGCGCTACTTAAATCGACAGTTTCATTATTTGAATTTTTGACAGAGACAACATAATTTGCAGTTTCATTTAGCTTAATAG
Source organism: uncultured bacterium (assembly GCA_964564735.1). Lineage (GTDB taxonomy): Bacteria > Poribacteria > DTPJ01 > DTPJ01 > DTPJ01 > CAZMCH01. Next base: position 12,375 of record CAZMCH010000063.1, on the reverse strand, counting down.
TCATTGGTCCATCTATTGTGGCGATCAACTTTCCGTATGTATTTTGCTCATTAATCTTGATTCTTGCTTGAACGGTGCCAAGTCCTCTGCCATCTTGAATTTTAGCTGTTACCATTACTTGTCCGGGTGTATCGCCCGGCAGAAATTCGACTGCATTTCCATTACCGTTTATTGTTCCCATTTTTTCTGGCACTACACTCCAAACTATAGGCGCCCCCGTAAAAGGATTACCATTTTCACCAATGAGAGTAAATATTATTGGATTTCCACCTGCTTGTGTTTCTGCATATTGGGGAGATATTCTATATCTATATTGTTCTCCGCCTTTTCCGCTTATATATATCTTTGCCTGACCTGTTCCAACACTTTTGCCGTCATCAGCCTTTGCGATTAGCATTCCCCAGCCGGGTTCTAGTGCCTCAAGTGAAACAGTCCTTTCATCAATTTTGGTTAAGTATCCAAGTTTCTTCGGTGAAAGACTCCAAGACCAATTTATCTGAGGTTCTGATGATGCTCCTATTATATTAGCTGTAAAAGTCTGCTTCCCTCCGACTTCAAGTGTTATGGAATTTGGTTCAATTTCTACCTTAAATTTACCTGTTTTTGGCTTTTCATCGCCTATTATTTCAATGACAGCCCAATCACTTAGCGTAGTAGAATTGAATTTCAGGGTTGCTGTTATAACTACCTTTCCTTCTTTATTACCAGCCTTAAAGGTAGCCTGTTCTTTGCCTTGTTCTAGTTCAGTTATTGTTCCAAATGAAGAATCAACACTCCAATTAAGATCATATTGTATATTACCTTGATTTAGACCCTTTATTATTGCCTGTATTTTTGTTGAATCGCCTTTTTTGACTTTTGAATAATCTGGTTTGACGTCTATTTCCACCTTCATTTTATTTTCTTGATCAGTAGAACCTGCAACTATAACGTCTGATTTTCCAGTGCCTTTGGCATCTTTTGTGCTGACATTAGCAACGACCATTCCTTTTCCCACAACTTGACCTGCGATAAAATTACCGCTGTTATCAATTGAGCCAATACGTGATGGAACGACGCGCCAGTCAATAGTCGCTCCTGCTGGTGGGTTTTGGACGGAGAATTTTTGTGTGCTGTTTGGTGCAAGGGTAATCGATGAAGGTATAACAACAACGTCTATCTTTTTTGATGGACCAGGTGGTGTTTCGCCTTCTGCGACATTTACTTGCGCTGTTGCGGAAAGGTTTTTGTTATCAACCTTTGCAGTGGCAACAACCGCCCCTCTACCTGCCTTATTACCTGCTGTAAATGAACCGCTTTGAGTTATTTCACCGATATTGCCAGTTACTCTCCAGCTTAAATTAGATATAACTGCACCACCTGCATTTTGAAGGCTTACACTAAAAGATTGAGTTTCACCGACTTTTAATGACACTTCTGACGGACTAATAACAAGCTGTGGATCTGGTTTAGGATCTGGTTTTGGATCAGGCTTCGGGTCTGGCTTCGGATCAGGTTTGTCTTTATCCTTGTCATCCTTAGAAAATGCAGTAGGAACAACTAAACCGACTATCAGGAAAGCAATTAAAAAAATGGATAAAATCCTTTTAATATCATACATTGTATGATCCCTCTCTTAGTAGCAAAAAATTTTATTATTTATTCCCCGCAATAGCCCCTTTAATTTCAAGGCTAATATTTGTCTTTCATGGTATTTAGATACTTTTTTCTTATTATTTGTTCCATTTTTTTACGTTTTTTTTCATCAAAACGAATATTGATACTTAGTAAATAAAATTTTTTCATTATAATTACTCGCAATGTTGTTTTTATCTTTATATATAACTGCCTTAAATCCTATTCCGAGTGAATGCTTTCTTGCGATGTTTTGTTGTATTTCAAATGAAAACTGCCTTTGAAGGCTTGAGATTATGTCTGATTTGTAGCCCCAATATTGATAATAATTTCCACTAATCGATGTATTCTTTGTGATATTATAATTGATTCTTCCTGATAAAGAAAGTATATTTCTATCTGTTTCATCTATCCAAAATCTACTATTTGACCAAGAGCCATTTACAGAAATATCAAATTTACTGATTTTGTATGATGAGCCAATATTTGCACCACGAACATCATATTTTGCATAAGGTAATCTCTGTTGATAATAGCCTAAATTTAGAGAAGGAAATCCAGATAAAAATATACTTGTGTTTGCTCTCATTTGATTATCAAAATCGGAGTCGTGATAATACCTTGTATATTCCAAACGAGTGAATAATCCTCTGTGATATGAATATTGCCCAGATATACCTATTCCTTTTCTTCCAATCTCAATAAATGGGTTGACTTCGGATATAAAATTATCTCCTACATCTATATAAAATGCCTCAAAAGAGAAAGCCTTTATTTTTTTGCTTATTCCTGCTGAAAATGCTTGATCAATATTTGTATCAATTCCAAATTCTTCGCCATAATCGGTTTTGTTATCACTCCTTGACCATTCTGATTGAAATATAAATTGTGCTGGGAGATTTACCTTTGTTCCGATAGATATTATATTATTCCTCTTTTCCATATCAATTGATAAATCGGTATCTGCGCTTGCATTATTTTTAGCGTATAAGTATGAAATATCGATACTCCATTTGTCTTTTATCGGCGAAGCAGAAGCTTTTAAAGCGGTGAATCTGCTATTTAATAGGTCAAACAAAAACTTATCTTTATCATCATCAAATAACCTGCTTTCTGCACCAAATATCTGAAAAGTTATTCTATCATAAGGCTTCATTGTTATTTCTGCTCCTACTGCTGGCATGCCATCTAGTGTCAATTTTGACATAGTTGGAAAAATATCTCCGATATTTATTGTGATTTTATCGCCATAAAATCCTATTCCCAAATCGTTTGTTTTTTGTCCATACAAAGTATTTCTATTAATCCAGCTATCAAATTGATAATCTAGTATCTTACCACCTAGTTGACCCAAAATACCGAAACTCGAACCTTTATTATATAGCAGATATTTAGATTCAGAATCCGAATCCGCATACTGCCAAGTCAGTGACATGATTCCATAAAAATCCTGAAAAGTCTTTTCTTTTCCTTCAATAAAGAACTGCCATGACCCTGCCATATTGAATTTACTTAAGTTTATTAATGTTATAGAGTGTCCTCCGACTGATAGGTCTTTTTGTGGTGTATAAGAAAAGAAATATTCCGTTATTTCACAATTTTGGCTTATATTTTTTCCATCAAGCCTTATCTGTATATCATCTTTTGAATATATTGGTTCAACAAAAGATGCCGTTATTTCTGGTTTTTTCTCTTTTATTACAGAATTTGCTTCTGGATAAAGCACCTCAAACCAGCCCTGAGTTGCTGGCATAATAACTATGGCATAGGGCATTGATGCTGGATTTTGTGCAGGAGATGTTATAATACTTCCATCAGATATATATAATGTTATATAATATTCAATTGCTTTGCCAGTGATATATCTAGCAGGAAGCGTTGCTTCGTAAGAATCGCCTGATCTAATCATCGGTTGGCTTATATATTCACTTTCATTTATTCGCCGAAAGAAAACCGTTCCTCGTATAATTGTATTGATGTTAGATGAAGTGCTTGCATTTATGGTAAGTTTTATGCTATCAACAGCGTATATTATCGGTGTATGTAGAACAACGTCTGATTTGGCATTAATTGACGTAGCCATAAAAAGAAATGCTGTAAATGCAAATGTTGAAAACCTTTTGATGTGATTACTCCTTCTTCATTTGTTAATAATATGTTTAATTTCATAATCTCATTATAATATACGCTTTTCACTTTGTCAAAATATCTTTATTTGTGTTATGCTTGACTTTTAATTACTATGTTGTTAATATACGAGTAGAATTCATATAAATCCATATCCGCAGGAGGTTAAAAGTGAATGTCATTGTAATTATTACAGATAGCCTTAGGGTTGATCATGTTGGATGTTATGGCTCTTATGTCAAAACTCCCAATATTGATCGTCTTGCCAGTGAGGGTGTGAAATTTACACATGCCTATAGTGAAAACTTACCGACAATGCCAACAAGGCGTGGTTGGTGGACTGGCAAATATCATTTTCACGAAGCAGGGTGGCAACCTTTTACAACAGATGATTATCTTTTGGCAGAGATATTATGGGATCAAGGATATAATTCAGCGTTTATAACGGATGTTTATCACATGCACAAGCCTGTCTATAATTGTGGGCGTGGCTTTGATACAACTGTTTTTGTTCGTGGACAGGAATATGATCCGTGGATCGTTGATCCAAAAATAAAGGTTAATGTTGATGAATCTCCCATACATCGCTTTCGTGGCGGAGATGGACGTGAAGGCGATAATCTATGGCGTGAACGCTTTGAGCAGTATCTAAAAAATTGCACTGTCCGAAAGACAGAAGAGGATTATTATTGCGCTAGAACCGTCAAAGAGGCTATCAGATGGCTTGAATATGTTACAAAAAAACAAAAAGACAAACTCTTTTTATGGGTTGACATATTTGATCCTCATGAACCCTGGGACCCGCCTGCACCTTATGACCGCATGTATAAAGACAAGAATTACAAGGGACCCGACCTTGTTGATCCTGTCCCCGGTGATGTAGAAGGATATTTGACTCCAGAAGAAGTGCAGAATACAAAAAATCTTTATGCTGGTGAGGTAACTTTTGTTGACAAATGGGTTGGTGTGTTGCTTGATGCCATTAAAAATACTGGCATCTATGACAATTCACTCATTATGCACACAACCGACCATGGAGAGCCTTTCGGCGAACATGGCTTTATCCGCAAGGCACGACCACATAATTACGAGGAACTCATACACATTCCCTGGATTATGCATCTGCCAAATGCTGTCAGACGTGGCATACAAATTGACTCCATAGTTCAAACTGTGGATATGCTTCCCACAATACTTGAGTCACTTAACATCAGGTCTGACAAATTGACACTCAAATTCACCGAACCCGATCAATCTGGCAGGAGTGCAAATATATTCCCGCAGGATTTGGTAACTCGTCAGCGCCATCAGGTTCTTGGCGGATGCAATCTCTTACCGCTTATAGATGGAAAAATTGACGAAGTTCGTGATATTGCTTTTGGTGGTCATCACAATAGAGAGTGGTATGCTCGAACAAAGGAATGGACTTATCTTTTGCCCATTGATAACAGCAGACCACCTGAATTATACTACAGAGATAATGATCCCACTGAGCAAAATAACGTTATAAATGAACATTTTGAGATCGCATCAGGGCTTGAGCTTGAATTAAGAAGATTTGTTGATATGCTTCAACATCAGGAGTGAAAATGAGGGGCAAAGTATGAAGGCGTATGAATTTACTGTCAAAAAGAATTCGGATGGCAAGATCAATTTGCCGGATAATCTTATAAGATTGTTGACCGAAAACCAAAATGTTAGGCTAATTGTTCTGATAGATGAACAATTAAACAAAAAGGTTGATTTAGCTTGGGATAATCTTACTGAAACTGAGTTTATTGCTGGCTATGATGAAGCAGATTCAATTTATGATAAGGTTGGGAAATGAAAAACTATAACTTTGGAGATATAGTTTTGCTATTGTTTCCTTTTGCCGATACATCAGAATCCAAAAAGCGACCCGCCTTGATACTCTTGGATTCAGGCGATGATGATATAGTGGTTGCAAGGATAACAAGCCAACTATATCAGACATTTTATGATGTTGAGATTATTTCTTGGCGAGAAATTGGCTTGCTTGCTCCGTCTGTTGTGCGTTTACATAAATTGGCAACCTTGGGAAAACGGCTAGTTGATCAGAAATTAGGAACTTTGGCAGATAAAGACTTTGAGAATATAAAAGCAAAAATACGAGATATTTGCTTTTCCATATAAATATAAAATAAAAAAGGGGATAATTAATGGAAAAACTAACACTAACCGACAGAGAAAGATTCATAAAAACATTAAAATTCGAAGAAGTTGATCGCGCACCATATATGGTTGTCTTTGGACCTTGGGGATCAACTGTTCAGCGATGGCAAAGAGAAAGGCTTGAGCCAAATAAGAGCTGGGCTGATGGCTTTGGATATGATGGCGGATGGATACAGTTTCCGATCAATCTTGGGTTTTATCCACCATTTAAAGCTGAAATAATCAGTCAGACAGATGAAGAAGTCATCCATCGTGACGATAGAGGTATTGTCAAAAGGGACAAAAAAACAAACGATTCCATGCCTGAATTTCTTGAATATCCGGTCAAAAATTGGGATGATTGGGAAAGATTAAAGAAAGAAAGACTTGATCCTGACAGCTCTGAACGTTTTCAGCCGAATTGGGAGCAAAACATTGAGGCATATAATAAATCAACTCAGGCTGTATGGCTTGGTCATTATCCATTTGGCATATTTGGCACGCCAAGAGATTTTCTCGGCGCAGAGGAATTGCTTGTATCGTTTTATACTGAGCCTGAACTTGTTAGGGATATGATGAATTATTTGACAGACTTTTGGATTCGCATATACGAAAAAATAACATCTAAAATCAAAATTGATGTTATACATATTTGGGAAGATATGTCCTTCAAGAATGGTATGCTTATATCACCAAAGACATTTAGAGAATTTATGACGCCATGCTATAAAAAGATTACAGAATTTGCCTATGCCAATGGCGTTGATTTTGTCAGTGTCGACAGTGATGGCGATTGCACCGAATTAGCAGAAGTTCTGGTTGAGGCTGGTGTCAATTTGCTATGGCCATTTGAAAGACAGGCTGGAAATGATTTGCTAGCATATCGTAAAAAATATCCCAAACTTGGCATGATGTGCGGTTTTGACAAAACAGCGATGGCAAAAGGCAAAGCTGAGATAGATAAAGAAATGGAGATGGTTGCGGAGATGCTGAAATATGGCGGATATATCCCATCACCCGATCATTTGATTCCTTCTGATGTTTCTTGGGAGAATTTTAAATATTATAGCATTCGCCTTAAAGAAGTCATCGGTAAGAAATGAAAGGCATAAATAATGAATATCTTTAGTCTTTTGATGATTATATCATTTGCAACAATCTTGATAGCGATGGCTTATGCGCAGGATACAGCCTTGTATGGTGAGCCAACAGGAAAACCATCAGAGGCAATAGAACGCATAAAGCCCGTTGGATACACTGACAAAGATTGGAAAAATTCTGATTTCTATTTTATCCAAACTGAGCTGAGTCCAGCTACGCTTTACTTTTCAAAAACCAAGACACTGACATTCTTTGCCAATATGGCAGACTATGGGCTTGGTGCACCTACTTTTGCTTCTTATATTATTGACAATGGGAAATCTCAAAAGATCATAAAATCTGGCGATGAAATGAATCCAAAAGAGATGTGCGAATGTTGGGTTCTTGTCTGGTTTGCAAGCGCAAGAGGTTGGGATAATTGGGACAGCCCTTGGGTTGTCTATCTACAAAAACGTCCAACAACAATGAAACTTGATGAAAATGGACTCTCTTTTGATTTTGCTGATTCTGCCGGATATGTTGCGCTTCTGCCGTTATATGGATATTATAAACCACCACAAAAGGACAAGGAATATCTTTCTTCTCATGGGCTTCCTTCAAAGAACATAAAGACTTGGGAATGGTCAGATAATCTGCCTTCTAATGTTCTCGCCAGAATTCGCTATTGGGCAATGGTTTTGAGAGAATTTCCCATATATTGCGAAGATAGCTTTAGCATTAACCGAACAAATGACACTGTCATTGTCAGACAAAGTTTCCAATGGATAAGCATTAATGATGACTGGAAAACTCCACACTTAAAGCTTGCTCCTGTCAGTCCACCACTAGCCCAAGTATCAATGGATAAAACTTTTCCTGTCAAATTTTCCAAACCTATAAAAGATGTTAATATGTTCACTCCTTATGGTCCTTATATGGGCGTTGAAGATACAGACAGCTTTGATATAGAGTTCTATGTCCTTCAATATATTAATGAAATGGAGACTTATAATCCACCTGATATTGACACCCATTCGTCAGTGAAAATGGCACTTGATAGGCTAAAAAATACTATAAATAATAAGTTTACAAGCCCTGACAAATATGAATACGATCATGGTGGGCTTGCTAATTTCTGTTGGGCGATTATGGGCGATCAATGGTATGCTAAGGCTATCCCATATCTTGATCGGGATATGCAAAGGCTTGTTTCTGCAAGTTTAATGAAATACTTTCGTGATGATGTCCTTGTAATTGATAGATTCAAAGAAAGGGAATATCCAAAAGGATCAGGAAGAACATATTATATTCTTGAAGGTCCCGGTATTGGTTCATGGGGCGTTCTTGGTGATGCTGGAAAGTTTAGCACAAATTTGCTTGAAACTCTCTGGGCTTATGCTCATTATACGAATGATTGGAAGCTAATAAAAGAGCGCTGGGACATGATAAAAAAATTCTTCTGCACACCTGCGGAAACCCATTGGGTTACGTTTGGACGTGAAGCTATAGCAGAAATCGGTGATGAAGCACCTCCATGCCTTGCCTTTGCACGGATGGCTTATAAAGTTGGTGATATGGATTCTTATGGTTACGCTTGTTATATGTTTGCGCGTGAATTAGTACATCATTGGCTAAAACAACGAGGATCAAGCTATTTTCGCCTAAATCAGCCGTGGCATTCAATAGAGTTTATGCCTGATGAAGTTTATCTGACGAATCTTTGGGGTGATACAGCGGGTTGGCAGATTGACGGACCAACATATCCCGAAAAAACAGGAGAACGTCAATATACAAATCGATGGGTGAGATTTAAAAATGAGGATGTAGGAAGATTTTATAGAGATTTTCTAAAAGATGATGTGAAAAAAGAGCTTGATACTTTAAACGAAAGATGGGATAAAAAAAGGCGCTATATAAATGACTCACATATAATGCCCTCGATGGTTCAACTTCGATCTTTGCTTTTGAATGAGACGCCTGCAGAACTCTCCAAGATTGCAACACCCGATCAATTCGGCGGACCTGCTTCTGGTATTATCGCAAGTTGCATATCTGTCCTTCGCACAAGTCATCCTATACATTATGTCAGATTAATTCCTAATGGAGAGCCGACACCATTTGTTGCTGGCTTAGAACGAGAAGTTTCAGAACCCAATACTTATCTGACTCAAGCGGTATTATCTAGCGTTGAGATTGATAATAACAGCTATAAGCAAATATTTCCTCATGTTACTTGGTGGGGTTGGAGAACACCTTCAGAATATCATCGCTGGTCATTTGGTCATGTTATTCCTGTAAAGAATGCTGAACCTGTTAGCATAAATACTATTTCTTTAAATTGGAACACTATAGTAGTTACATATAATTTACCTAGTTAAAAATTAGTTTTCAGCAAAAAGATTTTTCTCTTTGTATTAATTCTGTATATAAGTAACAGAAGTCCGATTAAAACTTTCCACTTTTCCACCAACCCTCTCATCTCCTCATATATCAATTCTACAACATTCGTTTCAATTCCACAATGGTTCGATTAAAAGGAAATAGGGTCATGCGTATCATGGATAACTACTCCAGTTTCAATTCCACAATGGTTCGATTAAAAGCTCGACCACCTTATAATCTTCATTGCACGTTTCTGTTTCAATTCCACAATGGTTCGATTAAAAGAATACACATATTAGGGATTATGATAATGGAAGATAAGTTTCAATTCCACAATGGTTCGATTAAAAGTTCGCCCAGACTCTAAGATAATTTACATGGAAGTTCGTTTCAATTCCACAATGGTTCGATTAAAAGATGGGATATATAAACTAAAAAACCTCAACAAAAATGTTTCAATTCCACAATGGTTCGATTAAAAGTTTTATTTTATTAAATGGTTAGAGGGGATAGACAAGGTTTCAATTCCACAATGGTTCGATTAAAAGACAACCCCGTCTGTATGGTGGAACGAAGGGGATCATGTTTCAATTCCACAATGGTTCGATTAAAAGATTCTGCAATCAAGACCTTTATTTTGCTTGCATAATGTTTCAATTCCACAATGGTTCGATTAAAAGTGGAAAAGCCTTGCGTAATTATTCTTTCCTTGCCACGTTTCAATTCCACAATGGTTCGATTAAAAGGATTAAGTTGGAGAATAATCCGCACAAAACAAAAGAGTTTCAATTCCACAATGGTTCGATTAAAAGCAGGTAGCCTGAAGAATCCATTGCCCATCAGAAAAGTTTCAATTCCACAATGGTTCGATTAAAAGACTAATTGAAGCTATTGAACCAATGAATTTTTGTAAGTTTCAATTCCACAATGGTTCGATTAAAAGGAGTTTTTAGAAGAATATTTTCATTTTACTTGCTTTGTTTCAATTCCACAATGGTTCGATTAAAAGAATTATATCTTCAGCCTTTTGACCATCGCCACTACCGTTTCAATTCCACAATGGTTCGATTAAAAGATTTCGTTTTGGCGGGGTCAAATGATAATAGCAGTGTTTCAATTCCACAATGGTTCGATTAAAAGCGGGTGAAGAAACACTACTAGATATACGAGCAGGAATGTTTCAATTCCACAATGGTTCGATTAAAAGTGTAAATAACACAATTTGAATATTAAGCCTTAAATAAAGTTTCAATTCCACAATGGTTCGATTAAAAGGTAGTATAGTCTATGAATAAGCCTAAATGTAGATTAGAGTTTCAATTCCACAATGGTTCGATTAAAAGCATGTGCCTTGCTAATTCTCCTCCGCTCTTTTGTCGGTTTCAATTCCACAATGGTTCGATTAAAAGTCTCTGTAGTTAGATCAGATTGAGTGCCATTTATGTGTTTCAATTCCACAATGGTTCGATTAAAAGGGTCTTGGGTTGCAAGGATACAGAGTAGTAATTTACGTTTCAATTCCACAATGGTTCGATTAAAAGAATGCTAAATATCTTTGTGATGTATATGCAGATAGCGTTTCAATTCCACAATGGTTCGATTAAAAGGTTCTTGCTTTTCAATCTCAGCGACCTTAGTAACTAGTTTCAATTCCACAATGGTTCGATTAAAAGTTGAACTTCTTGCCGGTCTCTATTTTCAGAGACCATTTGTTTCAATTCCACAATGGTTCGATTAAAAGGGGGTAAATGCTTGTTGGTTGTCTATTAGTTATGTATCGTTTCAATTCCACAATGGTTCGATTAAAAGTCTCAAATAAATACAAAGATAACAGAACCATTGCTTGGTTTCAATTCCACAATGGTTCGATTAAAAGGAATATGCCCATATTGGGATAAATCTTAACCGGTTATGGTTTCAATTCCACAATGGTTCGATTAAAAGCTCAGATATTTCTGTGCGTTTGCATATTTTAACAGCGGGTTTCAATTCCACAATGGTTCGATTAAAAGACAATCGAATATGGATATGTTGGGATAAATCTTAACGTTTCAATTCCACAATGGTTCGATTAAAAGAGGAATAATAAGTATACTCTTGTTATACAGCTTTAGTTTCAATTCCACAATGGTTCGATTAAAAGAAAAGTAACTGAATATTACTGTTACGCTTACGCCGACGTTTCAATTCCACAATGGTTCGATTAAAAGAAGAGCCATCTACGCTGGGATGAGCATTCCCAGTGTGTTTCAATTCCACAATGGTTCGATTAAAAGAACAGTGCAGTATCAATAAAAAACAACACCTTAACGGGTTTCAATTCCACAATGGTTCGATTAAAAGAGATCTTTTGTCAGATCTTCAAGTTCTAACAAAGTCGTGTTTCAATTCCACAATGGTTCGATTAAAAGTGAGAGAATAAAGCTCTCCCTGCTTTACGGTAAGCAGTTTCAATTCCACAATGGTTCGATTAAAAGCTTTTCAATCTCTGCTACTTTGTTTACCAAAGTCGCGTTTCAATTCCACAATGGTTCGATTAAAAGGTGATTTGTCAGGCTGTCAAAATGTTTGTAAAAGTGCAGTTTCAATTCCACAATGGTTCGATTAAAAGATTAATACAGCTACCAACAAAGCCCAAACTTGCGCGTTTCAATTCCACAATGGTTCGATTAAAAGAAAATTGTATGTTTTTGTCAAATCTTCTAATTATTGTTTCAATTCCACAATGGTTCGATTAAAAGGGCGGATCAGCATTTGATCACGCCAAAAATATGCCAGGTTTCAATTCCACAATGGTTCGATTAAAAGTTTTTTGCAGTTTGACAAAAAAAATTTATTTTTGACGTTTCAATTCCACAATGGTTCGATTAAAAGTTAACCGTTTATGTGGGAAAAACCCGCATAACATAGAAATGTTTCAATTCCACAATGGTTCGATTAAAAGTTTGTAAAAGTGCATGGATAAAGAGTTTGTGCGCTGTGTTTCAATTCCACAATGGT
>CAZMCH010000062.1:0-25285 GCA_964564735.1 uncultured bacterium | reverse complement strand
TTATGGCAAAAATGGGGTTGTTTCCAAAGAGGATGAAGACCCGGTTCGTGTTATTACATTAAGACTGACAGAAAAAAATGATGTTGATGTCTGGAGATTTACAGGTAGAGAAGCTTATGAAAGCAGGATTAAATATAATCTGGAGTTGAGGTGATGAAAAGAATAATCATTTGTGAGGGGAAAACAGATGCTATACTTTTGAGCTATTTTCTAATCAAGAAATATGGATGGCAATATGAAAAGAAGGAAGATACCAGACTAAAAAAAGATATAGGATTTCAGATTGAGAATGATAATGAGGAATTGAACTGGTATATTCATACAGGAAAACCAAATCAGGAACTTGCAATATGGGGAGTCGGTGGCATTGGTAATATATCCCAAAAACTTGAAGAAGCTATAGATCGCACACGAAGAGAAGGAAGATTTCCAGATAATCGTTTTGAAAAAATTATTCTTTTTTTTGATCGTGACAAAAGAACAAATGATGAATGCCTTGATAATGTAAAAAAATGGCTCAAGAATAAAATTAGCATTAAGCAAATTGAGTTTGAAAAATGGATGGAAAATGAGATAAAATTGTTTAATGATGAGCAATACACCATAAAGATTATGGTAATAGTATATCCAGAGAAGGATCTCGAAACATTTTTGGCTGAATCTTTGAAAAACCAAACAAAACATGATGGACATTTGGTTGATGAAGCACGTTATTTCATTAATAACGTTTCCAAAATACCGTCTCTACCATATCTTTATAAAGAAAGATATGAATCAAAAGCCTGTCTTGGTAGCATACTTTCCGTAATTTCACCTGATTGGGTGTTTTCTGAATTGGATAAGAGACTAAAATTAGTAGAATGGGAAAGGTTAGAATTGACATCACCAGTTTACAGCCTATTAGCTGAATTATAAAAAAATATAGATGACAGAATGTAATCTTTCCAAATTAATTGAGGCATGGTCATAAATAAAGTCTTGATTTTGTTGAGTTTTTGAGATACTTCGCTTCTCTCAATATGACAAAATTTTGACAAAACTGACAAAAATTGTCATTCTGAAAGAGCAAAGCGATTGAAGAATCTTATCTTTTGAACTATGACCAACCCTCAATTAATTAATTCAATCAGTAGGAAGTGTTAGGTATTATTTCTTTGCTTGTGTAACGCCAATAATAATATCCCATAATTGTCAAAATATTTTTCTTGACATCATATATGCAAAGAGTTAGAATGAAGCGAAGAGCTTAATAGTTATTTGTCTTAATTAAATCTAACAGTAGGGGGCAAATATGGGATCAACAGCAACAGATGAAAATGTGTCTTCTCCGATTAAACTTTCTATTGATTATCCCGAAAACCTATCAAAAGGAACGCTTCTTTTAAGAGCATTCTTTGGATGGGCTTATGTCGGTATCCCTCATGGCATAATTTTGGCTCTTTACTCAATTGCTTCTATTGTTGTTACAGCAATAGCTTGGTGGGGAATATTGCTCTATGGTCGGTATCCCCGAAATATGTTTGATTTTGTAATTAAATTATGGAGATGGAGTGTTAGGGTCAACGCATATATGAATTTCTTTACGGATCAATATCCAGCCTTTAATGGTGATGAAGATGATTCATATCCAGCTAGAATCTCTGTTGAATATCCAGAAAGCCTATCAAGGGGAACTCTTATTCTAAAAACCCTCTTTGGATGGGCTTATGTCGGTATTCCTCATGGGTTTATGCTTTGGCTTTATGGCATAGCTTTCGGTTTTGTCCAGTTTGTCGCTTGGTGGGCTGTGCTATTTACAAGCGTATATCCAAGAAGTTTCTTTGATTTTAACGTTGCTTATTTTCGTTGGTCATGTCGCGTAGGTGCTTATACATGGCTTCTTACCGATGTATACCCGCCGTTTAGTGGTGCAGAATAATATAAAAAATATTAAAGAGACACAAGGAAAAATATTTTCAAGATTGATAAACGATTTTGGAAAAAATCTTCGAATCCTTAATTACTTTGCCTTGATGTCTCATTTTTATTTATACAAATAAAATCTATGGAGAATAGAACATGAAAGGTAAAATGATTATGATGCCTTCAGCAAATAATGTAGTGTTGGAGGATTTTGAGATTGATGAATCTCTCGCAGAAGATCAAATATTAATGAAAACACATTACAGTCTAATAAGCCCGGGAACTGAATGTGCTGGATATACTGCTCTACAAAGCGGAACAAAATTTCCACATGGTTCAGGCTATACTGCAGTTGGAGAAGTCTTGAAAGTTGGCAATCGTATTACAAAATGCTCCCCTGGAGATATTGTATTCTGTTATACTCCTCATGCCTCCATTATAAAAACAAATAGTATTCTTCTTACTCTTAGAAGACCTTTAGACTTTGACGAAAAACTGATTCCTTTTATAAGAATGGCAACAGTTGCAATTACATCTCTTAGGGTTTCATCAGCAGAGCTTGGTGATACCGCTGTTATAATCGGGCTTGGATTAGTCGGAAATTTTGCTTCTCAATTATTTGAGCTTGCTGGAGTTAGAGTTATAAGTATCGAAAAAGTCTCAAAACGGCTTGAAATTGCAAAAAAATGCGGAATAAAATATTGTATAAATTCAGAAAGAGAAAATCCCATAGAAAAAGTCATGGAATTAACAAACAAACAAGGCGCAGAAGTAACAGTTGAGGCTATAGGTAATCCAAGACTCATTGAGATGGCTTTTCAACTCACCAAACGTAAAGGCGAAGTTATTTTACTTGGTTCACCAAGAGGCGAATTTATTACAGATGTAACGAACATTCTCGATTATGTCCATCTTATCAGCAAAGGCTCAATTACATTAAAAAGCGCGCATGAATGGGTTTATCCTGTTATGCGTTCTGCTGATTGCAAACACTCAATTGAACGAAACACAGCAATTGTATATAATTTATTCAAAGAAGGCAAACTCAAATCTCAAGAATTAATTACACATGTAATAAATCCATCAGATGCGAAGTCAGCTTATGATGGGCTTGTAGAAAAAAAGGACGAATATCTTGGTGTTGTCATGGATTGGACCAAAATTTAATCTCTGATATAAAGGCGTATTTATGAAAAAAATTTCTCTTCTGACGATATTGTTGCTCCATCTTTTAACATTAAACATGGCTTATTGTGATATGAAACCTGCTATACTATTTTGTAGTTCCAGAGAATCAGAATATAAATGGATTGACTTATCTTATCTTACTGAGCTGAATCAAAAGGGGTTTGAGGTTGATCATACTGATTCAATCCTTGATATGACATGGGAAAGGATAAGTAAATATAATGTTCTTGTCCTTTACTCTACCCCGCATGATGAAACATTTTCCACACTAATAGATAAATACTTATCCGAAGGAGGCGGAGTCATACTTTTCGCTTATGAACATAATATTGGCAAGCAGTTTATGTCTGATATTTTTGAGCATTGGGGAGCAAAAATCCCTGTAGAGCGAATCGTTGAGCAAGATCAAAATAAGCTTTCGTCATTCAGCCACATGAGTTATCCTGCGGCATTTACCGACAAGATAGATCCTTCTCCTGTAAGTAAAGGTGTAAAAGGCATTTGGTATCCATCACAGATTGCCTATAATGCACAACATACATGCCCTATATGTGTAAATGATGATTGGCAGGTCGTTGTCTCTGCATCCGATACATCAATAACTAAACCTGTTGACCTGAATAATTCTCCTTCTGGTCCAGTGGATAGCCCATTTATTAGACCAGAAGGAGTCAAATCCCCTCCGTTGTTTGCAATACGTGATTATGCAAATGGGCGCATTGCTTTTCTGAGCCAATATCCACAGTTCTCTGTTGGGCAGGGAACAAAATGGCTTTATAATCGTGAAATACTCAGTAAAGGCTTAAAAGGTATCCAAAGCGATTTCGGCTTATTGCTGGAAAACACATATCACTGGCTAGCAGAACTATCTCTGAAAAATGGCAACCTCGGCGGTTATGTTACTGATCCTGCCAGACTCATGCCTGAAAATAGACAGCCCGGGGCTTTTAACGGATATGAAGAACTTACTTGGCTTGATGATTCACAGATTATGGGATATATGGGATATAATCATGTGGGGCAGGATAAAAGGCTATTTCGCGGTCTTATAGGTATAAAATCAAGTTACAGCACAGGCTTTGGAACAGTCGCTGAATATGCGGAATCAGCGCAAAAAGCAGGTTTGGATTTTATCGTATTTATGGAGGACTTTGATCATCTAACTCCCGAAAAACTGGAATCGCTCAAATCTGAATGTCAAAAATATTCCAACAATAAAGTTTGGCTTTATGCCGGCTATACGATAAAAAACAATATCGGCAATTATATGTTTTTCTTCGGTCCCCAAGTCCCATTTCCGCCTGACCGCTGTTTAACGGGAGAAAATAACACTTTGCTAAATCAGCAGAATCAGGATAAAGACGGCAATTATCTAAACCAACAAGGTTACGTATTGGATTGGCTCTTAACAGCCTGTCATCTCGGCGCAAATAAGGCACAGGTTGGTTTTTATAATTTCAAGAATAGTGGACGTGGAATGCACATGACGGATTTGAGAACCTATGGCATGGCGGCACTCCGTTTTTATGATCATGGTAAATTAGTTGAGGATGTAACGGATGTTTATCTGACAACGGCTCTCGGAACACTTCCGCCAGCACCTGCCAGCGTAAACATAGTCACATCTCCCGATGAATTAATAAAAGAGGCAAACAGCGGCAATTCGTTGACTTATGCCGAAGGTAAATCGCTAAAAACCCTCTTTGACGAAAGCCTAAGATGGACGCATCAATACGATGGAGTCAATGTATTTGTCTCTGACGGACCAAAAATTGTTGCATGGCCAAGATGCTATCGTGTCGGCACTTTCGGAAGTGAAGAATTTGTTACAGGCAGAACCTTTATGCCATCATTAATATTCGTAAAATCAGATAAGGGGCTAAAAGAGATCGCAATCTATAATGGTGATGTCCTTTTCCGCAGATTTATATTAAATGGTGAAAATGAATGGGAAAGGATGCTTCACCTTGAGGGCGCAGTCCAGAAAAATCTTATTCTCATTGCAACCGACATTGATGGCGGAAAAGCAGTCAGTTTTGCCCGTCGTTGCTGGAAGGACAGCGGAAAAGAGATAGCTTTCTGCTCGGATCACGTGAATGACTGTAAAAGCTATGGAATGATGCTCGCGCGTGGCCCCGCTTCCGTCCCGACAATAGTTATGCCAAGTATGTCAAACGACATCGCAGGCAACACTTGGGATGGTGGACCAGCAGGTATTTTACCATTAATAACGCTTCAGGGTAATCCTCCGATATTGGAAAGCGACAAAGGCAAAGAGGATGGAGATCGCTTTAATCAGATACCCATTTTGGAGTTTTCAGACGAAGGAGCGGTTGCTGTAACCAGTTTCCGCAATGAAATTTTTGATGATGTCGTCCCCTCTGGCGAGGTTATGAACCCTTGGCATGGATACGGTCCCAAAGGCGAATCAAAGCTAGTTGAGCATACCTTGCGCTATCGGGAATTTATCACCCCGACTATCGGTGTTCCCGAAAACGGTTGGGCAGGCCCCGGAGTTAGGGCTGGCGCAAACGCCTGTCTTTTTAGAGGCGAAATTAGGTTTAAACAGGATATGAAGGTCAAAAGCCTATCATTATTTCGTAACTGGCATGTTCCAATAGCTTCACCTGTAATCCTTGTCATTAGATCCGCCGAAGGCATAAAAGAAATTAATCTAAGTGAACTTAACGGATGGGAAAAATTTACCATAAAAAAGGGCGACTGGTTTGCATTTTATAGCCAGCAATTGAGTAATACACATATCATTTTCAACCGTGATAATGACCTAATACTCAGTGTAACAAGACCCAACGGAGTATGGTTATACATTACTGCCGATCTGGAAGGCAAAGACGTAAAGGAAAACGATATATACACCTATGAGCTTTTATCCATCAATTTTCCTGTTGATGTCGAAGTTAAGGGTGTAGAACAGATAAAAAATATGATTGATTACGTTAGCAACCCAACAGGCATGTCTATCATGAAAGGTCAAAGGCTTGCGAGTGATGGATTATTAGATTTTAAGCCTGAAGATCATATTGTTGAGATTATGTTTCCCAAGCCAAAGAACAAGATAAACCTGACTTTGCCTGTTCGTGTGCAAAAACTCAATCCTCGCTGGTCAGTTGGGCTTTTCCAGAAGGAAGGCTATGTTAAGGGTGATTATGGAATTGGCAAAGATCGTTATCGCCCATTAGGGCTTGATATATATGGAAACGCCTATATTCCTGTATATGCCGATTATGCAGAAAAAACCCATCTTGTTATTGGTCAACCTGTCATTGCTGATGATAACGGAAATGAGCTATTTATTCAGGTAACATATATCAACGAAAATCCACAACGCTGGCATGTTTCGGTCAATAACCCGACAGACAAGCCGATAAAGACAACTCTAAAAAAGACGATGGAACTGCCGGGATTTAATTTCGCAACACAGAAAATATCTGTTCCCGCTGGTGGATATATAGTGATTAAATAGATATGAATCGCCGCGAATTTATAAAACTTATGAGTATTGGAGGCTTTACTTTGGCTAATTTAGAACTGTCAAAAGAAAAAAAGAAACCTAATATTATCTTTATTCTAACTGATGATCTCGGTTATGGTGACCTTTCCTGTTATGGTGGAACTGATCTTGAAACTCCAAATATTGACAATATCGCTTCATCAGGAATAAAGTTTGAAAATTTCTATGCAAACTGCCCAGTCTGTTCACCGACAAGGGCTTCTGTTTTGACAGGTATGTTTCCTGATCTTGTGGGGGTCCCGGGTGTTATACGCACACATATAACCAACAGTTTTGGCTATCTTTCATCAATTACTGTCCTATTGCCCAAAGTTCTAAAATCCGCTGGATATGATACAGCACTTATAGGAAAATGGCATCTTGGATTGGAGTCGCCGAATACTCCTAATGAACATGGCTTTGATTACTTTCATGGATTCTTAGGTGATATGATGGATGACTATTATACCCATCTTAGACATAATATAAATTATATGCGTCTTAATATGGAAAAAATCGATCCAGAAGGTCATGCAACAGAACTTTTTACAGAATGGTCTATTGATTATATCAAGCAAAAAGCGAGATCGGATAAGCCTTTCTTTTTATATCTTGGCTATAATGCGCCACATACACCTATACAACCTCCTGATGAATGGCTGAAATGTGTTAAAGACCGCAATCCTAATATCGACGATAGACGTGCCAAAATAATCGCACTTATTGAACATCTTGACGATGGAGTGGGAAGAGTCGTTAAAGCAGTTGATGACGCAGGGCTAAGCGAGGACACTTTAATCATGTTTGTTTCTGATAATGGTGGCGATTTACCTGCTGGTGCAAGCAACAAGCCTTTACATGGTGGAAAAGGGCAGATGTTTGAGGGTGGAATAAAAGTTCCCGCATGTGCAACATGGAAAAACTATATAAAGTCTAACTCGATTAATGAACGTGTCTTACTTACAATGGACATTTTCCCTACTTTCTGCGAAATCGCTGGTGCAAAATTCGATCATGAAATCAATGGTTTGAGTTTCTTGGATTCATTATCAGGAGAGAATAATGAAAAATATGATGATCGATTCTTATTCTGGGTGCGCCGTGAAGGTGGACTTCATTATGGCGGGCAGGCATTTTATGCTTCTCGATACAAAAATTGGAAACTCCTGCAAAATACGCCTTTTGAGCCATTGAGGTTATACGACCTTGAAAGTGATCCAAATGAGCAAAATCCTTTGGACGAAAGACATGAAAAATTTCATCTATTGTTAAATGAATTACAAAATCATATTATAAGAAGCGGGGCAGTTGCATGGCAAAAATATCCTGTCAAAATTTAAAACAATTATCTGACTATGGATAGTTTACCTATTTTTTCTATCTTTTTATCATCTTTTTTTACGGTTATTTTGTAGATATACGTACCATTAGCAACCTTAATGCCTTCTTCATTTCTCGTATCCCATAGTTCTTCGTTATATCCCATTTTTGATGATGCACTATCTATAATTTTGACCAATCTACCTGATATTGTATATATTTTTATTATAACCTCATCAGCACGAGTTCCAAGTATATAACAAAAATCTGCTCCTATGCTTGATGGATTTGGATGTACAAACAGCTTATCTATCGAAAGAGATTCTTTTATATCGTCATAATGCTGACTTCCACTTGATATTATGTCCAAAGGGTCGAGGTTTGTAAGAAATTCAATCTCTTTATTAAGCAATGCCAATAGAGATTCTCTTGCTGTATAATCTGTATAGTTAAATACATTCACAAAATCTTTTATTTCCGAAATTTCATTATATATTTCTTTTGAGTATTCAACTGCGCTAATGATTTTCCGCTTAACTTGCTCTGGATGTTCCCCTTTATATCCAGCCTCTTTTGCCTCAATGATACGAAGCCTTGATTCAAAAAAGCGCACCCACATTTTCATAATGTGAATCGCATCAAGGTAATCTGATTCTGCTTGTTTTGAGGCAGGATAAAGTTGCCTTTTGGCTTGTGTCATTTGATTCGCGGATTCCTGCTGTGTTGGTAAAAGAGATGAAAGCCTTTCCTTTGCATACTCAATATCTTTTATAGAGTGTATAGACAATGTATCATTGACCGCATCTTTCCCTATCAGATTCCAAAAACGAGTCGCATATCCTCTTGATCCGCTTCCATATTTGCCTGTAAGAGATAAAGTTCCCCCATAGTCAGAAAAATAGCTAGAAAGAACCTTTGTGTTATATCTTAGGCTTGTTAGAATATATTCAGACGATAGAGAGCCATAATAACTTGTGAGATAGTTTTTCATCAAGTCAACACAATCCTCGTTTGGGTCCCAATTTAACTTCGCGCTTACTATCCTATCAAGATGAGATAAGCCAACTTCGCCCTGCAATGTGAATCCCCCTAATCCTTTTAGATTAGGGATATTGGCATATCTTCTAACTCCTTCTGCAAAGAGATCAGCCTCGATCATCCATAAAGGCATAACCTCCTCGACATCATGTGAAATAATTACCAGTTGTTGCCCAGTTTTTCCAATAGTATTAATATAATCTTCTTTGGTTTCAGGATTATTTGATGGTTCTCCATCAACACCCCATTTTTGCATTATGACCGTTCCCGGAGGAAGTTTTGAGATATATGCTCTACTTGAATCTCTCAACCAAAAGGCATCATAGCCAGAAATTATAAATTTGAAGTTCGGATCAATCTCATGAGCAGATTTGATTATATCTAAATATATATCCCATAGTAATTTTTGCATCTGTTCATTATTATCAGCAGGAGCCCGAGTTTCCCAACCCCATGACCTTAGATGAAAGCCTTTTAATGATGGTGAATAGGTTGCGACAATACTTTTTACCAATTCTTTTATCAAATTTCTTGCTTCTGGTTTTGTCCATGATATAGGTTGATAATATTTTCCATTTCTTGAACCTTCGTATTTAACTTCTGCATCTAATAGCTCTGGATGATTTGCTAATAAAGCCTTTGTTGGTTCACCCATAATATACATAAACAAGTATGCCTCTATACCTCTATCTTCTAGTTTCCATAGCCGATCTTTAAGATTCCACATTCTACTCATTCTTTGCTGGAGTGTTTCATCTTGCATATCATCAAATTGTGGATCGGTCAAATATTTAAAGGCAGAGCCAAGACCATCATCGATACCTGTTCCAGTCCATACACCCTCCGCACCGCTGACATTAATCCTGTGTCTGCTTAACCATGTTGGATCCTCGTTTGATATTGCACATCTAAAGGGATAAAAAGGCTTTGATCGCATATTTAAGTCATTAATAGCAAGTGTCTCAACTCGATTTATATTGAAATCAAGATCAATGACTTTGAATCCTGTGACAGATTTTATCATATTCTCAACAACTTCATAGACTCCATATATAACGCTTCTGTCTTGATTTGCTGTAACAACCAAAAATTTGTTTGTGCCATTAGATAGAGTTCTAATAATGAATTCTTCCCCTATAAGATCGGTCTTTTTTGGTAAAAGTCCCTTATTATATAAGTCGTTTATATAGGTATTATTATCATAAGTTCCTATGAGAATAATATTTCCTTCTGGTAGTGGGTCAGAATCAAATTTCACTTCCAGATTTATGCCAGTAAGCTCTTTGACAAAGTAATTAAGTTCATTTACAGCAAACCTTTCTTTACCTGAAATTTTTTGAGGTATAACCACAGAACAAAAGGATTTATTATTCTCAAAAACTACAAACTTAGGTAAAGCAGATTCAATTAATAAATAAAAGAGTATTTGAGATAATATTATTATAAGTATTATTTTTTTATTTAGATTCATAGCGGTCAACCAGATTAGTTTTTGTATTCATAGATTTATAGAACGCTGATTGAGCGGATTTGGTGGATTATTGCGGATAAAAAAATCGTAAAACGTAATGCGTGAAACGTAAAAGGCAAAGTATAATAAAGTAGAACTCATTAAGCTTTATTTATCATCATTCTTTTTTATTTCTCTGTGTTTTATTAACTGAAAAAGTCATATTTATATTCTCATTTTACATAAACAAATCAGGCAAAAGCCTTTCAAGTTCTATAGAAATTCCACCAAAAGTTTCCTTTAGCCCAAGATATTGAGTTAATGCCATTTTGTTAATATTTTGTATCTTCTCAGCTTGAATTAGTATATTTTTGGGTGTATGTAATGCGGATACATACTCAGTTACAGTTACTTTATACCCAGCTAATTCAAGTATAAGCGTTCTCATTGAATCTGTTAATAGATCAGCAAGTCTTGCCTTAAAAAGCCCATGCCTTGTTATTGCCTTCAATGGATGGTCTGCTAGCTGATCTATAACTTCATGCTGACAGCAGGGAACATTCATTATAAACGGTGACTCTAGTATTATGCCCTTTGCTATTGCCTCATCAGTGGCAGTATCGCAAGCATGAAGGCTACACACAATATCAACTTTTTCTGATGTCTGAAAATCCTTTATCGTGCTGACATGAAATTCCATATTGCCATAATCAAGTTCCTTTGCTATTCGCTTGCATTTATCAATTAAATCAGTATTTGTATCTATACAGAAAAAATGGCAATTTCTTCGCATCTTTTCATGTAGAAAGTAATTCATCACAAAAGAAAGATATGATTTACCAGAACCACAATCCAGAATATATACTTTTTTATTTTGAGAGCTTTTATCTAATAATGACTGAACATGCTTAATAAAATTATCTATTTGTGCATATTTTCGCCTCATATTCTCTTTTATATTGCCATCGGGATTTATTAGTTCTATTATTTCAAGCAATTTGGTTGCTTCATCAAGGCTGATAAGATGACCTTCTTCATCAGCTATAGGAGAGATATTTGGCTTATTATATGTGATTTTAACTTTCTTATTCTTGTCAGAAGGAACATCAATATTAATATCTCCTGAATAGCACTCACATATAATTGATCGAAATCCCTGTTGAATCATATTTTCTATAAATGGCAGTATCTCTTTTTCAGATATTTCCTTTTTGTTATCATTTACCTGAACATTGAATCTATCATTGTTTCTGAAAATGTTAATTTGGAACTTATCTGATTTAAGTATTATTTTGCGAAAATCATCTATATCATTTATTTTACTGGCTAAAGCCATCTGCAAAGTGCCAATCAATTTTTTATACCTCACATTGACTATTTATATGATATATCAATACCAAGAAATCCTATTATGCTTGCGCCAAAGGTCATTGGATAAAGATTAGTTGACCACAAAACACCCTTTTTTGGCGCTGTAATTGTCTCAATAATTCTACCAAACACATCGCATATATCTGCAATAGGTTGTCTATACTCTACAATATCATATAAATTTGCATGATATTTTATAAATCCGCCATGATTGCAAATTATAGAATGTAGTTTTTTTACAACTATTTGCCTTTGACATATATTAGGTTCTCCATCTATGAAATTATAGTATTTAAGGACGTTTATAATGCCTTTAAATCCCTTTTCTATGCTTATTTTATCCCAACCATGACAACCACCAAGTTCAGGATCAATTGTTGGAATACCAATATCTGGTGCGACTTGCGCAAGTTGACCGTTAGGACCTTTTTCATCAAGTATGTATCCTATACCAAACACTTTTGCTAATTCCATACATTTTCTATGTAAATGATGACGACCAGAGACACGAACATTCACAGAATCAACCATCGGTGATACATCGCCTTGATGAAGGTCTATGCACAAATTAGCCTGTTTAATTGCACTATTGAATAATCTATGAGCAATTCTAAAGCTTGATGTTCCATCATCTTTCCCCGAGAAGCATCTATTCATCTTTCTTTTATCTATAGGATTTTCAGATTGATTATAATTAAATGCAAATACATTTGCTATTGGAACTGCAATAATTCCGCCTTTGAGTTTTTTCGGTGATATATATTCAATAACACGCTGAATAACAGCGATCCCATTTAGTTCATTACCGTCACTAGCCGATTGTATATATAGAATAGGACCATCTTCTACTCCATTTATTATAGCAATTGGCAATCTTAATGTTGAACAGTCTTGCATTTCTCCGATATCGATATAGCCAAAAGCGACAGCCCCTGATTCCGCAATTATAGATTCAATTTGTATATTTGATTTCATAGAATATTCTCAGTTAAGCTGATAATATTGGTCAACCAAACTAATCTTTGTATTTATGATCATTAAAGTCTCATTTCTGTAAGGGCGTATTGCTAATACGCCTTTTGGAGATTTAGAGGGATTTTCAATAATCTATAAATACAAAAATTAATCTGGTTGACGACTACATAAGAATATAATTTTACCTTTCTTCACCAATAAACAATATTCTTTCTGTATTTTCGCCTATTTCTGCACCTTTATAATCGCTTGTTATTTTTGAGCCTAGTATAAATATATTTTCAAAGGTTACATCCTTGACATTGTGTTCGGCATCTGCACCAGACACATGAATTAGATACTCACCGAGTTTTCCTTCAAGTGTTATGTTTCTAAACACTATGTTACTAATGAAACCGGGAACTTTGTTTTTCATGTATTGATTTATTACAGGACGCAAACGTATAAATTCCCGTTGACCTTCGCCATAAATACGGACATCCTCAATAGTGATGTTTTCCAAACGCATATCTTCACCGGGTTCAAAAAGAAACGGCGTCATAGTATAGTGAATAATATCAAGATTTCTTAAAATCACATTACGCATGAATTTTGCACGACTCTCATGACCGAGTAAAAAAATTCTTGCTCTATCACACCAAAGCGTTGAATTTTCAACGATAATATCCTCAACGTTATTATTTATGCCACTAAAATCCAGACCTTTTAATGCAATGCAATCATCATCACTGCGGATAAAACAATCTGTTATAAGGACATTTTGAGAATTACAGGGATTGATTCCATCATCATTCTGAACACGAGAATTACATAACTTCACATTTCGGATTGTAACTTGCCTGCTGTTATAGGGAACAATAGTCCAATGCGAAGAACCTCTAAGCGTTATACCACTAACCTCAACGTCCTGAGAGTTTCTTATAGCCAAAAGATTCCCAACAGGACCTTTACGCCATTCCCAATCTGAACCATCAAGTATGCCACGCCCTTTTATATGAATGTTTGCGCCCTCTGCCAGAACTTCAGCCTTTACAACTGCACCACCTGCAAGATAAAGCGTTTGATTGCTATTTAGCACAATTTTTTCTGGTTTATGTAGTCCGGGACCAAAATAAACTACTCTTTGATCATTGGGTTTAGGAGTATCAATCTCTATGGGATTTGCAAAAAGTAACAATGGGCTTTTTCTTCCATCGGGTTCTATGCTCAGTTTCAATGGCTGGTTAAGAGCAAGCCTAATTGTCCTATCATCTACAAGAGTGTATTTTATGCCTTTTGATTGTGGACGTATTACAACATCTTTAAGAGAACGTTTTGATGATGATATACAGATATCAACAGAACCAGAAATATCAAAGTTAGTAAAGGCATAATTACCCCCAAAATCCCATTCTTTATCTGCAAATGGCGGGTCTAATGTTCGAGCAGTATATACATCAATTTGCTGATCTTCTACTGTTACTGTATATTCATCAGATAGGATTTCCTCAGATGGTGCTGGGTAGGTAACAACCTTACTGTCTGAGCCTGTAAAACTCATTATAAATGCAGTCATAATAAGCAATTCAGTCATTGACTTACTCCTTTCATCATGCTTTCTAATGGATTATCCTTGATATCCAGAGGTAATTCCACAAGACGACGATTTCGTGAAGATTCAAATATTGCCATGATTATTTCAAGCCCATTTCTTCCGATCTGACCACTTGAGATATGCTCTCTTTTTTCCTCTATTGCTTTTATAAGCTCTAGCATTTCTTCTTCTCTTGGATCACATGGATCAAGTTTTGGCAAAACCCAGCCATTTGTGTCTTTTGACATCATCCTTAATGGTGTCCCATCGGGTAGGTTAACATCAATTATGCCATCTGAGCCAATTATATGGAATTGCCAGTTTTGAGGGGCAAATTCGCCCAATTCAACAGTTGCGCGAACTCCGTTTTTATAGCAAATCCTGCCCATTGCCATATCTTCCGCATACATATCAGGATGATTAACATAGCCTTGACGTTTATTCCTGATGTCAATCTGTCCCATGACCCATTCCGCAGGCTGATCATCATTCAAGAAATTAATCATATCAACAACATGCGAACCATTGTTCATAAGATCGAGGCTACAATGTCCCCAAAGTAATGTAATGTCACCAATAGCCCTTTCTTTGATTAATTCCTTTGCCTTCACTAATTGTGGATCAAAGCGATGATGATGACCTATAGCAAGGCGAGTATTATTATCTCGGCAAGCAGAAAGCATCTGATCTGCTTCGTAAAGATTTGTTGCCATTGGTTTTTCACACATTATGCCCTTACAACCTGCCTTTGCTGATTGGATAACCGCATCGCAATGACCTTTAGGCCAAGTGCAAACACTTACTATATCTAAAGACTCTTTTTTCAACATCTCATAATAATCTTCATAGGATTTTTCAAGATTTAGGTCTTTGGCAAATTTTTCGCGCCTTTCTGTATCTATCTCTGAACCCGCAACTAGCTTTGTATTTGGAATTTTATTATATGCTCTTGCATGTTCTCTGGCAATACCACCACACCCGATTATTCCAATTCTGTAAGTATTCATTAATAACCTCCATCTATTGTATAAAATATTGGCTGATAATAAGAATGATAATGAATCAAAAAGGATATATATGAATAAAGTATATCAGATTTGGAAAGCGATTGATAGATATAAATCCATATCCAAGCATAATTTTTTGCTTAACTCCTGTTTTAATCTCAAATTTTTTCAGATTCGCTTTCAATTTTTGTAAGAAGTAGAAATCATGTGTATTTGTTAGGTTGATATGTAGGAAATTATTGAAAAATAAGCAAAAAATTGTATACCTATATGAGTATCAAAAAACAATATTTATGACTCAAATCATTGCAATTTCTTTATCATATAAAGACTGATAGTGAATCAGAATAGACGCAAAAGCAGTTTTTTTATTGAATAATAGATATATGATTTGTTATGATAGACAAGCAAAGCATTAATTTGACATTAAAAGAAAGGAGATAATATGAAAGGTAAACTAAAAAATTCTGATGTAGCATTTATGTATTCATCAACAAAAGACGTTTATAATGCCTATAAAGCAACATGGGTCGCATGGGGCGGGGCTTCTGATAATGCTGTTAATGACGCACATGAGTTAGGTATACATTACGCTGCGAGCATGTGGACATTGACTGCTGGAGCAGAAAATATACACAAACGAAGTGACTTGCGTGACGCTGTCTCAAAAGATATTTTGCTTAAGCCAATAACAGTTCCATGGCTCTGGGATCATACTTACGAAGGAACTCCCTCATATTTTGGATGCACAAATCACCCTGTTTTTAGGGAGTTTTCAAAAGAGAGAGTTGCTGAAGCGATGAAAACAGGCGCAGACGGTCTTCATATTGACGATCATTTAGGTTCTGCGGGATCGTTTTGGAATGGTGGATGCTTTTGTGATTATTGCATAGATGGATTTAGAAAATTCCTTGAAGATTCAAATTATCTGGATGAGATTGATATAAGCAATTTTAATTATCGTGATTTTATAAGAAAGCAAGTTTCAACAAGGGAAGAATATAATAAGCGTCGTCATGAATTACCGATGATCGAGCTTTTTCAGACTTTTCAAGTGAAATCTGCTGCAAAGTTCGTAGCAGAAATGAGAGATTTAGCACAAGAAGTTAGAGGCAAAGATATAACTTGCTCTGCTAATACTGGTATCCCAAATCCAATGCATCTTGTTGTTACTCCAAACCTTACACATTGTGTCTGCGAAGTCGAGTATAGGCATGGTAATAAAAATGCCCCAGAAGCTTCTCCAATTTCTGCTTTCAAGGTTGCTGATGCTATTGGAAAGCCTGTTTGTGCAACAGCATCAGGCTGGAACTGGGCTTATGCTCATGCAAATAATAACGCTGTTGGACTGGTTAGGCTTTGGATTGCAGAAACTTATGCACTAGGACATAGGCTTATGGTCCCTCATAGAAAATGGGCTTTTACGACAGAATTAGGCACTCATTGGTATCAATCCAAACCAGATGATTTTGCATACCTTTATCATTTCATTAGGGATAACAGCCCGTTATTTGATGATTACAAGCCTTTTGGTGATATAGCCCTTCTTTTCTGTAATAAAAGTGTAAGAAAGCATGGACTCAGTTTATTTCAGGATGCGTGCAAATGGCTTGCTGATAGAAACATCTGTTTTTCCTCAGTAATCGCAGGCGATGATTGGCTTGAAGACAGACTTGATACGCTTGATAGGTTTGATAAAGTCATTGTTCCAGAACCTTCTGAACTCTCGGATGAGCAAATATCAATGCTTAAAGATAAAAAGACACATTATATTACATCAATCAATGATCTTTCATCTATTGAGATAAAATCACCGATTGAGGTTAAATCAATTGAAAATCTATGGGTTTTGCCACGTATAAAACAGGGAAATCCCGTTGTTTGCCATATACTTAACCGAAATTATGATGAATCAAAAGGGTTTGTTGATACAGCCCAGAACGTCATCATTTCTATTGATAAGCCATTAGTGAATGATGGTATACGATCATGCAAGATATTATCTCCCGATAATAACAAAGTGGAGTTTTATTCAGAAACCCATAATGGTAAATTAACTATCAGTATTCCAGAACTTGGGATGTGGTCTTTGCTCGTAATCGAATAGGAAGCTAAAAAATGATAAAGCGATTCAAGCTAAATGGGATTTTGTATGTTTTCTTTGCCATACTAATCTTGTTTTCTATATGCCAATCAGAATGTAAGGCAAAACTACTTTTCAAAGATGATTTTGAGAGTTCCACAATCGGAAAACTTCCTGCCAACTGACGTATCTTGGACCCCCAAAAGGCTATGCCGTTGGAGATTTGAGAGTCGTTGAGGCAGACCTACTAGACGCAAACAATAAGGTTTTTCATCTCATACCAAAAGCACAAGATGCAAATAGCCATGATATATGGTCTGTTCATGATGGCGATAAGGCTTGGGTAGATTATGTATGGGAATTTGATTGGTTTATTCCAGAAGATACTTATTGTCCTGTTAATTTTAGAGTGATGAATGTTGATGAATTTTGCCAAATTAGCAGAAGACCCGGCTTCTCGGAATTCCATGTTTACCAACATACAGCACAACAGGCATGGAATAGCATTAGAAACTTTAGCTTTAAGCATGAAGTTCAAAAATGGTATAGGGTGCAGATTGCGATTAAAGGTGAAGAATTCACGTTTAAGATCAAAGATCGAAAAGATAATACACCTTTCGCAAAGATGAAAGAACCCAATGTAATAGCTAAGGCTGATGATTCTCGGTTCGATACTTGGTTTGAGAGCCTTGCCCAATTTCCCTTATGATCGAGAACAATCACTAGGGGCATATATTGGTTTGTCTATCTTTGCTCTATGGTCAGGTCGGCATTATATAAAGGGCGTTTTGAAGGCTGTAATTTTTCGTTCGGAAAAAGACGTTTCTGAACCATTACGATATAGAACCGCAATTATAGGAATATTGAGTGGATTGGCATTTTTGGGCTTCTTCTTTTATAGAATGGGCATGTCTATATGGCTTATATTGCTTGCATTTAGCATGTATTATGCCTTATCTGTCGGTATTATAAGGATGCGTGAAGAATCAGGCGCACCAGCACATGATTTGCACTTTATGGGACCTGATTATGCTTTGCCTGCAATATTCGGAACACGAAAGATAGGCGAAGCAAATCTGACTTTTCTAACGTTTTTTATGCCTTCAACCGCGCACATCGTGCGCCTCCTATGCCTCATCAATTAGAAAGTTTCAAGCTGGCAGAGCAGACAGGAATAAGAATGTGGCGACTTGGGCTTGCTATGAACCTTGCGGTTGTCGTTGGATTAATAGTTTCATTCATTATATACCTTGATGTATAGTATCGTTTCAGTGGTAATGGCTGGACTGGTTGGGAATCATTTAATAGGCTTCAGCAATGGCTGAGTTATCCAACAGGAACGGATTATCCTGCAGTGAGTTTCATCACTGGTGGTATGTTATTCAGCATATTCCTGCAACTAATGCGGACACGATTCCCCTGGTGGCAGTTTCATGCTGTTGGATATGCTGTATCTGGCGCAGCGGATTGGTGCATGAATTGGATATGGGCTTCCATTTTGGTTAGTTGGCTGATCAAATTTATACTGTTACGCTATGGCGGAGTTAGATCATATCGCAAGGCTATGCCGATATTTATCGGCATAGTGCTTGGCGAATTTGTCATTGGTAGTCTTTTTAGTCTTGGAGGTTTGGCTTTTAATACAAGGGTTTATGCTTTTAAGAATTGGTGACAATTAATCACCATCAGTATTAATAACAATTCTGCTCAGACAGGGCGATAATCTATTGGTAAAAAAGGCTGGAGGCTGATATGTTTGTCAAAAAGCAATTTTCAGAAAGCAATATAATAATAGTCGGTTTGCTTGTTGCTATAATTATTACATTAATTATCAGTGTATTAGAAATGGAACGATATAGAATATCTGGTTATTCTTATGTTACCAGCAACAGCAAAGATAGTAAAATTCATTATCCATGGTGCAAATGGGCAAAAAAGATCAGAAGCGAAAAAGTTTGTTTTACAGACATTAATGAAGCGAAAAATTCGGGTAAGGAAGAATGTAAAGTATGTCAACCTTATACAAAAAGCCTACAAAATTCATTTACAGTTTATCTTTTGAAATTTTATGCAATAAGGCAAACACTCACAATAGCTATATCGTTATTGGTAACAATACCAATCACTTTCTCAAGACGCAAAAAAAGCAAACCAGTGTCAGAAAAAGTATATCGAGAGAATGAATTTTGGAGAGAATTTCCAAATGATTTGATGAATGCGAAAATTGAAGTTATAATTGTTAGTCCATTCATTTCTGAAAAAAGAATAAATTTATTAATGAGAGATTTTGAGAAACTTATTAATCGTGGTGTTGTTGTCCGTATTATTGTGAGAAATGAAATACGCTATCAAAGTAATAAAAAGAAAATCATTGACAATATGAAATCTATGGGAATTATGGGATTTTACCGTATTAGGAAGTTTCACTATAAAGGAGCAATAATTGACCGAAAAATAACATGGTTTGGAACTATGAACATTCTATCTCATATAGATGGAAAAGAATGTATGGAAAGAATTGAAGATCCAATATTTGTAAAACAGCTACTTGATAAAATGGATATAAAATAATATGCGTTAGTATTTAATCAATCATCATCAACACTTGTATTAAACTCAGCCCAGACAGGACGATGATCCGAAACTGCAAGGCTTGCTCTTTCCTTATCCTTCTTGGTCTTACCAAAATCTATTTCATCAAACTTAACGATCCCTTTATTTCCATTATATTCTTTTACATACTTCTCTTGAAACCAGATATTATCATACAAATTAGAGTCAAATATAACCGTTTTATGTGGCAAATCAAATAGATTAACCATAGTGGGTATTCTACGAAGTGCAGAGAAAGCCAATTCATCGTTGGGTTCACGATTAAAATCACCAACAAGGATTACATCCTGCTCTGATGGATCATCATCCTGTATATTTTCATAGACATCTGCCATCTTTTGTATCTCTCTACGGCGTTCGGAAATTTTATCTCCCCAAACAATATGTGTTGCTATTATCGTAAAATCAAATTCGCCTGCCCGAAAAGTTGCAAAGTATGGTTCTCTTATGAAATGATCTTCTGGATCGCCATATATCTTCCCCGGTGTAACAACCGCAACTTTATCTTTATCATATAAAAAGGCATACCTTTCTTTGACTCCTCTGCCAACTTCATTGCTGATTTGATAATCATAATCACGTCCCATACCTGCAAGCATAGCCTCAGCGCGTTTAAGAACATCCTCATCTCTAAGTTCAATTATCGCAATGAAATCATAATCAAATATGTGTTTGCATATTTGGCTTAGTTCTTTGTCACTCCTGCTGTTGCTGAATATCCTTATATTCCATGAAGCTAACTTGAATGCACCAATATCTGCAGAAGGTTTAGCTGTTTCTCTTGGTTTGGTTGATTCTGTTGCTTCTGGCTTTTTTGGTGTAGCCCCTTCTTTTTCTGGAACAGTATAGTAATTATAATAGACATAAAGCCCTAAAGCTATCAAAAGCAATATAAATACAAAAAAAGAAAATTTTTTCATTTTATTTTTACCCCTTTTTACCTTTTTTTACCTCATAGAGTTCCCATGTTTCGCCTTGCCATACTCCGCCATCATTCTTAGAATATGCTATCCAGCTATCAAGCAAATTCCATTGAAATTCATCACCTAATATCCCTTTTTCGCCTTGCATAAGTCCATGTTGTAGCAAATATGCGACTTGGCGATCTTCAGAAATGAATTTGCGGATAAGATCAACTTTTTTCTTTTGCAAATCCGCATCAGTCAACCCTTTATAAAACTCCCGAAGCCTATCATTCCTAAGTGGATGACGCTTTGGATCCGTGTTTTCATTAAACGAATTTGCGCCATAAGATGCTGTAAATATGTTTAGATCGTAATGCCTAAAATGCTTTCTTGTCCCAATATAACAAAATGCTGGTGAACGTGAAAATATAACCGCATCATCATCAAGCACCTTTGACACTTGATTTGAGAGATATGCTAGACTACGTGAAGGAAAATCAGAAACAACGTTTTCAACTGCTGATCTTGTATCCCAATAAGTAACGAATATTATAAGTCCAGATAAAACTGCATAAACAATCGTTTTTCGTATCCATGACCAACTTGGTTTATCCATAATAGCAAACGCAGACCCAACAAAAGCTGGAAATGTCGCAATCAAAAACCTGAAATATGCCATGCCATTCGGCGCCCAATAATATGAGGCATATAAAGCAAACAATGGTATAACCCAAAGCACAACCATCATGCTTTCGCCAAATGTCAAAGCAAGGAACATTCCTGCAAAACCTATCGGAAAAAGCATAAATAAAGCTGTATAGTTAAATCCATTGGCTAATATGCGAATGTTTGCTGATATATTCTTCCATTTGAAAGCGAGTTGCTCTCCGCTAAGACCATATCCTGTTACAAAAGGTGAGTCATATATAGCCCAGTTGTATATAGCAAGCATTAAAGGAAAAACGCAATAACAACCAATAAGAATTGCAGTATCTTTTAATGGGATTGCTTTTTTCAATTTGAGCGATTCTATCCACTTTAAAACTACAGCAGTGATCAGAACCGTAACCATCAAAAACGAAGCATGACGAACCGTTATAGCATATCCCAATAGGAGTCCTGCTGAAATGTTTGAAAATTTGCCGATGCCTCGTTTCCATCTCCATAAAAAGAACATGCCCCATACTGCAAAGCATAAATCTGTTGCATGTGTAAGCAAATAATTGCAGTAAACCAGTATCATGCCATTAACCGCAAGCAAAAACACACCAAAAAGAGATGATACCCTTGACATCCACATACGAAATAGGAAAAAAGAGCCAATTAAAGCCAATCCTCCCATTATTGGACTGACCCAAAACATGGCTGTATCTCCACCTAGACGATATGCAAAAGACATAAGAAACGGATAACCCGGCGCAAACTTTGGCGAGATACCACCTTCTTTGTTTTCAACCCATACATGCGATTGATACATAAAAATATCATCATCTTTTACTGCTAATGGCTTAAATTCTGCCATGCGCTTTGCAAGCCATAAGTAACCATCTGGATCAACTTCCTGATAAGCAGATGTGAAGTTTGTTATTTGTATATAGGCATATATGCAGACTATAATTAATAGAAAAATATATGAGATTATATCTGGTAAATTCTTTTTGCAGAAAAATTTTCTTATTTTTTGTAATAAAATCATCGTCCTATATTCATCTAGCTTTGTAAATATCGCCTTTCCAGTTTATCTTACGAATAAATAAAGCCATAAAACTAGAAACAGCACTATAAAATATCATGAATAATTCATATAAAACAAAAACCTTTAATAGATCGAGCCTTTGAAACTCTCTACATATACGCCAGCACCTTATAAAATCAATCAATGCTTTAACAATGAATGCTATCAAGACAGGCAAAGCAAGCGACTCAATAAAGAAAGCCAAAGGTATTGACATAATAAGACATAAATGATAGAAAAAGATAGCATATAAAGGCAATAAAAACAATGATCCGCTTGTATATCCGCCAATAGTCCAGCGTATTCGTTGAGAAAGAAACGCTTTCAGGCTTGTTTCTGCTGATGTCAAAACAAAGGTGTTTTTATCATATATAACTGTTGTTTTCCAACCAGATGATTTGGTTATAGATTGAACCAAAAGCGAATCCTCTGTTACTGTAAAACCAAGCTTTTTATAGCCTTCTTCACCAAAGATTTCTTTACGATATGATAAATTACTACCAGCACAACCTGTAGGAGTTTTTAGACCAATTGAACCGCCAGCAGAATCCATCAAAAATAGCATGTCAAGGGATTGCATATCAGCAAAAACTGAATTAGAACTATTCTCAAAGTGTCCGTGAAAACCAATAGCAAGTCCAACATTTGACGAAAAATATGACACCGTTTTGCGTATCCATAAAGGCATAGCAACGCAATCTGCGTCTATATTCATTATGATTTCGCCTTTACATAACTTCAATCCTTCGTTTATGGCATTTTGCTTACCTGTCAGACCTGATGAGTTTTGCTCTATATTCAGGCTTTTTATGCCATAATTATCTTTATAGTGCTTAATTATGTCAGGTGTTTTATCGGTAGATCGATCATTTATAGCTATTATTTCATATTTATCATTAGGATAATCCTGAGCTAATAGAGAATCAAGACAATTAGCTATATTTTTTTCCTCGTTTTTTGCAGGAACAATTATTGAGACATAGGGAATCTGGTTTATTATTATTGTTCTTTTTTTCAATTTTAAAACACCAATAATCAATATTATTGATATAATAAGATAGAGCAAAGTCAGAGATATAATGATAACAGAGAAGATCAAAATCAACCAAAAGACTCCTTTAATTGACAACTATAAACAATGTTGATATTATATGAAAAGTAAATAAACCTTGCCTATAGTATCATAATAATTAGACAAAATCAACGTTTTTGAGAAGGAAACTGAAATGAAACCATTTTGGATTGGAAACATTATGAAAGGTGAAAGCCTTTTTTTCATAAAGAATAATGATGATCTTCCGAAAGATAGTCTTTTGTTTACTCCGGAATACATTATATTTCTTAAAAGTGCAACTGGTGAAATAACCTATGAAGAAGGTATTGATTTTATACTTAGTTCTGAAAAAATTATATCTTTACCAACAGGGTCAAGGATACCTTTTAAGACTGCCCAAGAGATGAAGCCTGATCCGAACTCTCTGCAATCAATAGCGGGATGTCGTGATGGTGAACATCATTTATTATTTGGTGAAGGACATTTTTTTCATGACCTTCAGGTTGAGATAACTTATAGACACAAGGAAAATGAATGGAATGCACCAATTCCCGAACTTTCGCTAGATAAATTACCAAAATTGCAGAATAAGCTATTGAACCAAAATCCACTCAAAGTTGTGCTTTTTGGAGATAGTATCTCTGCAGGTGGCAATGCTTCTGGATTTACTGGTGCAAAGCCTTTCATGCCTTCCTATGGCGACCTTGTTGTTAATGAGCTAAAAAGGTTCTATAGATGTGAGATCGAATACAAAAATCATTCTGTTGGTGGAACAGCATCAGGATGGGGCTTGCAAAATATAGATGTTGTCGCTAATGAGAAACCTGATCTTGTTATAATCGCCTTTGGTATGAATGACGCAAGCGGGAGGGTTACACCTGAACAATACAGAATGAATATACAAAATCAAATGGATGCTATTAAAAAAGTCAATTCTGATGTAGAATTTATATTAGTTGCTACAATGACGGGCAATCCAGAATGGACAGCATCTTCACCTGACCTTTATCCAATATATAGGGACGAACTTAATAGTTTATGCAAAGAAGGGGTGATACTTGCAGACATAACAACAATATGGACAGATATTTTGAAACATAAGAGTTATGTTTCACTCACAGGCAACGGTGTCAATCATCCTAACGATTTTGGTCATCGTATATATGCGCAGGTTATACTTGCCCTTTTAATCCCCTCACAGATATAATAATATTAAGTTCTATACATAACTGCAAAAATATCTTATTGACATTTATGTTATTTGGTGTTACTATTATTAAAAAAGTGACACAAAAGCGAAAGGATAGAAAAATGAGTGAAATACTGCGCTTTGGTGTTTCGTTAGGTTCTGATCTCTTGGAAAAATTTGATAGGCTTATAGCGTCAAAAGGCTATGTCAATCGTTCAGAAGCGATAAGAGACCTTATAAGAAATTATCTTGTCGAGCATGAATGGGAAAAAGATGTTGAGACGATGGGGGCGGTTACGATAGTATATGATCATCATATCCGAGAATTAACCGATTCTTTGACAGATTTTCAGCATGACCATCACTCGTCA
>CAZMCH010000061.1:0-25920 GCA_964564735.1 uncultured bacterium | reverse complement strand
TTTGACAGATTATCAGCATGACCATCACTCGTCAATAATTTCATCAATGCACGTTCACATTGACGAAAATAATTGCCTTGAAGTAGTGATCATAAAAGGCAAGGGCAGTAAAGTCAAAGAAATAGCAGATCGCCTGATAAGCACAAAAGGCGTCAAACATGGAAAACTTATCATGACTACAACTGGCAAAAATCTGGTCTAGCGTATTTCGGGAGGGTAAAGATGCGCGCTGTTTTTTTATTTGTTATTTTTGGTTTATTAGCTTTTTCTGTTTATGCAGAAGAAGGTTCAGCAGAAAAGTCAATTAATATAAGCGGAACTATCGAAGGGGAATTTGGTTATGCCTCATTGGAAGATTTCAAGACCAGCGATTTTGCTCTAGCAACAGTAGAATTAGGCTTAGATGCTACTTTTAATAGCAATTTATCGGGAGAAATTCTCTTGCTTTATGAACAGGGAGAAAATAACGAAAATATAGCTTTAGATGAGGGATTTATTACAATAGGTTTGCCTATTAAACTTCCTTTTGACTTTTCTTTAGCACTTGGACGCATAGGAATTCCTTTTGGTGAGTTTAATTCACACTTTGTTACTGATCCATATTCATTGGAAATTGGAGAAAAAAAGAATGTCGCATTGCTTGTTTCTATAGGTTTTCAAGAAATTATTGATTTATCTATTGCCCTATATAATGAAAATGTAAATCTAAATCAAAGTGATGATCACATAAACGATATGGCTTCGAGATTAGCATTAACTTTGCCAGAAGGTGATATAAGTTTATCTTTGGGTGGATCGTTTATTACAAATATGTCTGGCACAGATGGTTTAGCTGATATGATTGGTGATTCTGTATTATTAGAAAAAGCTATGGGAATTGGGGGATTTATTAGTTTGGGATTAAAAGGAATATTTCTTGAGGCTGAGTATATATCCGCTTTTGAGGATATAAAAATAGAAGGCGAAGATATGTTTAAGCCACAAACATTTAATACAGAACTAGGTTATTCAATACCCAATACACCAGTCAAGTTAGCAGGTAAGTTTGAGAGATATAAGGAAACAAGCGATCAATCAATTGATCGTTTTGGTGGTTTAATTTCCTTTGATCTTTATAAAGATATGTCAAATTTCGCATTAGAATTTTTAAGAACCAATGATGGAGAATCTTCTGAAAACTCAATTATTGGTAAGCTTTCTATTAGTTTCTAATGGCGTTAAAATTCAAATAATCATCTAAAATAGAGGGGAAATATATGCACATACCAGACGGATTTCTAACAGCTAGCACTTGGATACCAACATGGATACTTTCAATTGGTGGAATAGCCTATAGCGTTAAACAAGCTTCAAAGCAATTAAAAGAAAAAATTGTGCCTTTAATGGGGGTAATGAGTGCCTTTATATTTGCTGCACAAATGCTTAATTTTCCAATAGCCGGAGGAACTTCTGGGCATCTTCTTGGTGGAGTATTAGCAGCTGTTCTGTTAGGACCTTATGCGGGTGCAATCGTAATAAGTGCAGTATTAACAATTCAATGCCTAGTATTTCAAGATGGCGGATTGACTGCACTGGGCGCAAATGTCTTTAATATGGCGATAATCGGAACTATGGGTGGTTATCTGGCTTATAAAGGTATAAGGAAGATTGTAAAATCAGATTCGGGGCTTATAATTGCAACATTTATTGCATCTTGGTTTTCTGTTATACTTGCATCGGCTGCTTGCGCTCTTGAACTTGCTATTTCAAGAACAGCCCCGTTTGGAGTTGTTTTCCCTGCGATGGTTGGAGTTCATGCAATTATCGGCATTGGTGAAGCGATTATAACTACATTGATAGTTAGTTTCGTCCTAAAAGTCCGTTCTGACTTGATTTATGAAAAATCGATCACATTAGCCAGCGATTCAATATAAAGGAAAGAAGCCATGAAAAGAAAAGATATTATTATCGGTCTTGTAATTGCTTTGTTTTTAGCGGGAATAATCTCTATATTTGCATCATCTTCACCCGACGGACTTGAAAAAGTTGCTGAAAATCTCGGATTCCTTGAAAAAGGCGAAGGTGATCCTACTCTTAAAGCCCCCGTTCCTGATTATGCTATGCCCGGTATTAAAAATGAAAAACTTGCCACTGGGATTGCTGGAATCGTTGGAACACTTATCCTCTTTGGTTTGGGATATGGATTGGCAACTGTGATAAAAAGTCGTAAATCCGAATGAAACACGATTTTATAGATAGCCATAGCGATATAAATAGCGTTATTCATAGACTTGATCCAAGAGCTAAAGCTATATTAATTATTGCTATGGTTATATCAATAGTTTTGACCAATCCAAAGGCACTTATTAGTTTTGCCCTTTATGGATTTCTAATACTAATTCTAATATTTCTCTCCAAAATACCAATATCTTATATCCTCAAAAGATTTATTATGGTAATGCCCTTCATTTTGCTAATTGCTATTTTTCTGCCTTTTATAAAAGATGGTGAAGCCTTATGGAGTCACTCTATTTTTGGATTTGATCTAAAAATCACTTATGAAGGCTTAATAATATTTTGGAATGTCTTAATAAAGGCATTATTATCAATGCTTTGTATGACGTTGTTAATTGCAAGCACAAAATTTAATCACTTACTTAAAGCACTTGGCGACTTGAAATTACCAAAGATTTTTATAATGATCTTCTCATTCATGTATCGTTATATTTTTGTGCTTCAGGATGAGCTAGAAAAACTCAAAAGGGCAAAAGATTCACGTTCTGCAGGTAAACGAAGATGGTTGAATATAAAAGCACTTTCAAATATGCTTGGTGTTTTATTTATAAAATCCTATGAAAAAGGTGAAACAGTCTATCTAGCCATGTGTTCAAGGGGATTTGATGGCAATGTAAAATTGCTTGAATATAATAAATTGGCTTTTTCTGATATAATCTTTATAGTTGTTATTTTAATGTTTCTAGTATTTATTAATGTATTTGGAAGATTCTAGGCTGAAAGATATTTATGAAGAAAGTTATCGAAATTAGAGAATTGGGTTACTCATATCCAGATGGAACGACCGCATTGAAAGATATAAATCTTAATGTGTTCGAAAATGAAACTCTTGGGATAATAGGACCTAATGGGGCGGGAAAATCTACTTTTCTTCTTCATTTAAACGGACTTTTGCAGGGAAAAGGTCATATAAACATTCTTGATATTGAGTTAAAAGAAAAAAATCTAAAGAAAATCCGAAGTAAAATTGGGATCGTTTTTCAAGACCCAGACAGTCAGCTTTTTATGCCGACAGTTTTTGAAGATGTTGCCTTTGGTCCTATGTATATGGGTTTATCAAAAGAAGATGTAAAAAATGCAGTTACAGAGGCTTTAGACAGAGTTGATATGACTTGGGCAATGGATAAACTATCACATCATTTAAGCTATGGTGAAAAAAGAAGGGTCTCTATTGCAACTGTTCTTTCTATGTCTCCAGAGATTCTGGTTTTAGATGAACCGAGTAGTAATCTCGATCCGAAACACAGGCGCAATCTAATCAACCTCCTTAAAGAGTTAAAAATCACAAAACTGATTGCGACACATGATTTAGATATGGTTTTTGATATTTGCACAAGAGTTGTGCTTATAGATGATGGCAAAATTATCGTTGATGGAAATGTCAATGATATTCTGAGTGATAAGACTTTATTAGAATCGCATGGTCTTGAGGTGCCTTTATCAGTAGTGCTGGGTGAAAAGTAATAATTAACTACAGATGGAACAGATAAACACCGAAAAATATTAAATATGTGTTTATCGGTGTTTTCAAGAATTTATCAATAACTATGAATCACTTTTGCAAAAGATATATATCTTTCAGAGTTCCGTCAATAGCAATTATTGTCTTTCTAAGTGCGTCTTTGTAAGGAATATCTATATTCATTAACTCAACCTTCAATTCCTCTAATTCTTTCGCATATTCAGATCGAGCCTCTATAGACATTCTATCTCTGATATATATCGCTGGTCCTGCTATTGATGGGTTTTCATGCCATATAAGCGGTTCAAGCGAAAGAGGACCATTTCCAACTCGAAAGCTTGATCTTGAAAAATAGGCGTTTTCACCACGTATAAACCAATCTGTTAGCGATTCGGCAGAGCTTCCACTCACGCCATAAACAGTCTCAAGCGATTGCCTTAAAGCAGACTCAGGCGACATAACTGGTGACTTTAATATCATCGCACCGACTCGCCAAGATACTTCCTCAACAGGATTAACAAATGGACGATAGAAATATTCAACAGCGTTTCCACCATCGTCCCATAAGGCTTTTAATGCCTTTGCCGAGTTTATACCACATGGCAAAAACCATCTTAGCCTGTCCCAATGCTGAGGAGGCTCAATAAATACTCCACCAACAGAACCGAAAGCACATTTTAACTTGCTTTTTATCTCTTTTCTGCGCCCATTAAATGCTGACAGTTCTTGAACCTCAACCATGTAATCAACTACCTCAGAAATTTCCAATATATGCTCAAACTCATTTGGATCATCCAGACGTAACCCCCAAGATGCCTGTCCAATAAGCCATTCAGGACGAGTTAAGCGGATATATTCAGCGGATTTAACGAGAATTTTTGCATGATGCTCCGCAGGCGATAACTTACTGCATTTATCACAATTACAGCGTCCCTGATCTGCTGATTGCATACTAACGCCATCAAGCCCCCATTTGTCATCCATTAAAAAATCAAGTATTCGTTTCTGCCAATCCCATGCTTCGTCACTGAAAGCACACATTGCGCTATTATGCCCTGCTGATACTCCAGGAACTTTCGCTATCACTTCATCAAAGCCCCATGAATAAATGCCTAGTCCTGATATTAGCTTTAATCCACGCTCATGGACGGCAGAAACAAACATTTTGAGTTTATCAGCACGTTCATCATCAATAACGTTTTCAAATGGCACAGGCCAAGAATGATTTATAAAAAGCCCCCATACGATATTATAAGTCATACCAACCTCTGCCTGAACATCTAAAAATCTAATTTGGTCTTTTAGCAATTGCTCATCCCATCTTATACAAGGCCATCTATCATTTGGTGTCGGCTCAGACGCTAAATCCCTTATCCAGCCATCAGTTACACGATACTTAAAAGCATTATTCATCTTTTATATCACCTCATAATGTTAGTCTATTTGATATTATTATATTAAAATGGAAATTGGTATAAATTTACGGTTTCATTGTTCTTATCCAACCATAACGACCATCAGTAATGATAGTTACTGCACCTTGATAGTCAGTTCGATAGATACTTGTGCCTAAACTTTTATATCTTCTAATAACATGATTTGATGGATGATTATAGTAATTCCTATATCCTACCGAGATAATCGCTATGTCTGGCTGAACCGCATTGATAAATGGATTACTACTTGATGAATAACTGCCATGATGAGGAACTTTGATAACATTAGCTCTAATATCTTTTCCTGAGTTCACAAGTTGTCTTTCGGCTTCTTTTTCAATATCGCCTGTAAATAGAAAAGATGCTTTTTTATATGTTACTTTCATAACAACAGAATTGTTATTCATTCTACTTTCTTCATCTTTTAGAAATTCTTTATAGCCATTGCTGAGAATCTCAACTTTCGTATCTCTATTTTCATATATAGTCTGTGGAATAGCGTCATAATATTCTATACCTTTGCTATCAAGCCTATTAATAAGTTCCTTATAAGTTGGTGAAAACATGCCATAGCTTCCAGTGATAGCTTTATCAATCTTAACATTATCAACAATATATGTTAATCCGCCTGTATGATCGTTATCGGGATGCGTTGAGACCATAAGTTCAATATCATCAATGCCCTGACGATTCAAAAATGGGAAAACGACCCTTTCTCCAGAGCTATATTTTCCTCTATGAACTCCGCCATCAATTAGAATCTCATAATCTTCTGGGAGATCAACAACTGCGGAATCTGCCTCGCCAACGTCAAGATATGTTACTTTTGTGATATTACCTTCATAAAGATTTGCCCATGCAAAAAAAGACAAGGATATTATTACAAGAC
The DNA here is from genome assembly GCA_964564735.1 of uncultured bacterium. Classification (GTDB taxonomy): domain Bacteria; phylum Poribacteria; class DTPJ01; order DTPJ01; family DTPJ01; genus CAZMCH01. The sequence continues at coordinate 19,859 of CAZMCH010000061.1, read as the reverse complement.
ATGCCAAAAGTGGAGTTTGATTTTCCCTATACACATTAATCCCATTTTTGTCTTGCTTTATTAAATAAGCTGATCTTCTATCACGCCAATCGTTAGATGGATTATCCGTTACAAGCCATTTTTTGCCAACTTTTGTGACAATAATCTTGGCATTTTCCGAAAGCCTGATTCTGTTATCTTTGAATAATCTGTGTATATTGCTCATATCAGGATTGGTATTTGAGTCTAATATAATGGCGAATAAAGGCTTTTTCCTTAATAGATACGGTAAGTTTGCAATGAAAATAATGACTGCAATAGCGACAATAATCTGCATTAAAGAGAAATTTTTAATTGAAACATAAAGAAATTCAAAACCTGCAAAAAAAGTAACAATAGATTTCAATAGCCAAACAATAATATAAGCTATCCATCCAAATATTATCCCCAAAGGCAAATAAACAAGTCCTGCCAAACATGATATAAATCCTACAGGTGTAAGCAAAAAAACCAAAGAAGCTATTAATGGATTGACAATATATCCTGAAAAGGAATAAGTTCCAAAACTATAAACAATAATTAGCCCGACTCCTAATTGCGCCGATATAGATACTGCAATGCCTTGAAGTGATATGTATATTAGCCTTTTATTCTTGAATCTGGAAAACAGGGAATCCCAATAAGGCATTAAGTATGCTATAGAAATAACTGCAACAAAAGACATCAAAAATCCTAAGTGCCAAAAAGCACCTGGAGAAAGTATAAGAATACACAAACCAGCTATTGCAAGAATGTTAAATAGATCGCTATCACGATTCAATAAATTTGCTAATATGAAAAGCAATATAAATATAAATGCCCTTATAACAGAGAATTCAGCACCTGCCATAAATGCGTATATAGTTATTATGGGCAAAATAAATATATATGAAACGAAATTCTTTTCTAATATGGAATTTCTGACACCAAAACTGATTAATATTCTCTTAATCAATTGAAATATTCCATATACCCATCCTGCAAGTATAGCAAAATTGACACCCGACACAACAAGTATATGTGTTGTGCTAGTTTTGCGGAAAGCATTATAAAGTTCCACAGGCATGTCATTTTTTTCACCGAGAATAACACCTCTTAAAATAGATTCAGTGTCATCATCTCTTGATATTTCATTTATTACCAAATCGACTCTATTGCGAAAGCCTTTTATCCATCTCAAAAAAGCATTTGCGCCTATGCCCAAATGCTGAACATCCTCGACCTTTTCAACCGTCATTATTGCAAATACGCCCTGACGATGCAGATATTTTTGATAATTAAATGCTCCGGGATTGCGCGCAGGACTGGGATGGCTTAATCTTCCCTCTAAGCCTACTATATCACCATATCCATATACTTCAGGGAAAGTATCATCTTCCCATGATCTAATAGAAATTTTGCCTTTCATAAAAATTGATGGTTGTGATGGCAAATATGCTTCGCCATTTATCAGGATAGATGATCCGCCATTTCGTTCTTTCTGACTATCAAGCACTGTTCCATAGACTTTTACGTCTTTATATAAGACTTTATCGAAATTTTTTGGTGGGATCATGCTAACTTCATATCGCATAAATCCGAATAGCAGGAAACATATACCTATCATAACGCTAGAAGAAGAAAGCCACCTTTTCTTATATGCAAGAACAATAACGGCAAGAAGGATAGCAGACACAATCCATAAAAATATCAGACTAATATTAAGCTGGTCGGCAAGGATAATGCCTGCAAGGTATGGTATAAGGATTTTTACTGCGGGACGATTATTCATTGACTATACTATGAATTTCTATTATCTTCTTTTTTCGTAGAACGAAAACGCAAAACTATTGGCGCGCCTTGAAAACCAAATTTATCTCGCAAGCGATTAATCAGGTATCTTTTATATGGCTCATTAATTAATTCAGGATATGATGTAAATATAACGAATGTCGGAGGCTGTGTTGATACCTGAGTTATGTATTTTGGTGATGGCTGTTTGCCTGAAATGAATGGATGTGAATGTTCAAGTATTATATCGCCGAAACTTCTATTTAAGAGTGGGGTAGCGATACGAGTTGAATATTCGGCAAAAATAATCTGCGTTAATTCAAGTAATTTATTAACTCTCAACGACTCAAGCGCAGAAACGGATATTATCGGCACATAGTCTAACAAAGCCATATCTGCCCTTATAAAGTCACAAAATTCATCAAAAGTCCTGTGATCTTTTTCTACAATATCCCATTTGTTCATAACGAATATGCAGGCTTTTCCATGTCTTGATATATATGATGCGATCTCCTTATCTTGCTGACTGGGCTGTTCTGTCGCATCCATCACAACCCAAGCAATATCGCTTCTATGTATGCTATTGATCGCTTTTCCAATGCTTGATGATTCCACATCATCAAATATCTTTTTCTTTCTGCGCATACCTGCAGTATCAACGATCTCAAAATCAACACCATCTCTGCTAAATTGTATATTTATTGCATCTCTGGTTGTTCCGGGGCGAGAATCAACGATCACTCTTGATTCACCGAGTATAGCATTGACAAGTGATGACTTACCAACATTTGGCTTGCCAACAACTGCAATTCTAATAGGTTTTTTTATCTCTGTTTCCTCTTCTATCTCGATTTCTGGTAGTTGGAATAATATCTCTTCAAGGAGTTCATTTACACCCCGACCATGTATAGCAGATATAGGGAAAGGCTCACCAAATCCGAGTTCATAAAACTCAACTGTGCCTTCTGCCCTTTTTTCATTATCAGATTTATTTGCAGCTAAATAAATGAGTTTGCCTGATTTTCTCAGCGATTCTGCAACTTCAATATCCCAGTGCGTTAGCCCATCAATAGCATCAACGACAAAAACTATTGCATCCGCTTCATTGACAGCAATATTAACCTGTGATCTTACATTTGCTATAAGGTTGTCTTCTGGTGATATATCAAGCCCGCCTGTATCAATCACAACAAAACTGCGCTTGTCCAAAGTAGCATCAGCATAAATACGGTCTCTCGTAACACCCGGTCTATTGTGTATGACAGCTTGATCTCTGCCTACTATTCGGTTGAAAAGTGTTGACTTTCCAACATTAGGTCTGCCAACTATCGCAATAATTGGTTTTTTTACTTTCTTTATATCTCTATTTTCTAAGGAATTCATCGAGTTCATCTTTCGTTGGCATTGATGGTTGCGCACCCATTCTGGTAACGGTAATGCCTGCAACAGCGTTACCAAATCTAATTGCTTCTTTTATATCTTTACCATTAGCAACAGCATAAGATAATCCACCTGTAAAGGCATCACCTGCGGCTGTTGCATCGACTGCATTAACTTTGAAGGCAGGAATTAAAACGCTTTCATCTGAATTTATAAGCATAGCCCCTTGCTTACCCATTGTTATAATAACAGTCTTTGCACCGAGTCTTAGAAGCTCTTCACCAGCTTTTTTTGCGGATGAATCATCAGTAACTTTAGTGCCTGTAAGTGTTTCTGCTTCTGTTTCGTTAGGTGTGATATATGTAACTTTCTCTATAAGCGATTTTTCTAACGTTCTGCCCGGAGCAGGATTTAGGACTATTGGAATTTGTTTTTCATAAGCGATAATGATGGCATATTCGACTGTTTCTAAAGGAATTTCGAGTTGTAAAACGAGAATATCCGCACTTTCAATGGCAAATCTGGCTTTTTCTATGTCTGTAGGCAAAAGTCGACCATTTGCACCGGGAACAGGGACTAGCATATTTTCTCCATTATCATCCACAAATATAAGCGCAACACCAGATGGCGTATTATGATCACGAAAAACAAATGATGTATTAATGCCATCATTCTTAAAATTCCTTATTGCCTGTTCGCCATAATCGTCCATGCCGACCTTTGCAATAAATGTTACATCTCCACCGATACGTGCTATTGCAACAGCTTGGTTTGCCCCTTTTCCACCTGGGGCAACGATAAAATCTTTCCCCATGATAGTTTCACCGGGTGATGGCAGCTTTGGAACAGTTGCAACTAGGTCTGTATTTGAGCTTCCTATAACTGTTATCTTTGGTTTTTGCATATCGTCAATTTCCTTCGCATTATAAATATCTCAGTATGCCCCAAATTCTCTCACTTTAGCGCAATTCTTTCTTTTTGATGTCATTTTCAGAACCTATTTATGTTCTGAAGGCAATAATTTCATATAGTCATCAGCAGTTCCATCATCAAAACAACATTCTATAATTTTCTTTCCTATTGGATGAAGAGAGTCTTTGTAAAAATCTCTCAATTGTTCATGGAAAAATGCTCTAAGTATTTTAGCACCCTCGTTATATGCTTCCAACTCAACTTCTGGTTGTCTTGTTACATAAAGGAAAAATGGAGGAAGTCTCGACGGCGCATATATGGGTCTGTATAATTTACTGCTATCCCGTTTCTAACACGATAAACATAAGCCTCTGTTATGCGTCCTTTATCAGGAATATCATAAGCAACTTCATGAAAACCATCTACATTATCTTTGTATGAGTTTTTTATCAGTTCCTCAACATTTCTCATTACAAAATATTTAGGATAGGAAGATAGTATATCTTTTGCTTCTGATGGTATATCCATTGATAATATGTCATGTTCTTCTAAATTCATTTTTTCTGACATTTATATATTATATTTACCCCAAATTTAAATAAAACTTTATCTAAATCTTTTTCTCATTTAATCCATATTAACAAATTTCATAAAATTCTGTTTCAATTCCCCTTGATAGACTATTGGACAACAAGGCAATCCACAACAATTATCTATCACGAGTGGATTTATTTGCAGAACAACCTTTGTATCTTCTATTTTATCAAGATTTATCAATGGTGCAAGGATCATATTATCCCAATTTTTATAAAATTCTGCTATCATATCTATACCAAAGCCTTCCTCAGTCTTTGGATTGCTGAATGATGGAAAATTACCTGCAAGTATGGATACACCAGCGTCTATTATGCCTTGTATGGCTGATGTGCTAAAATAGGGGCTTTTGAGATTATACTCATCTGTATTTATCACTCCGTTATTTTTGTCAAGCCATTTCTCTGTATATCCGTTTGCATCTACAATCAAAGCATCGCCTATATTTAATTTACTTAAATATGGCTCAAGTTCAGAAAGAATTATTGCTTCGCCTTCTTCAACGGCCAGATGGGCAATTATGGCTCTATATATATCATCAGCTTTTCTTTTTGCAAAAACTTCTGGAGGGAAGGGACCTTCGCTTGATATATGTCGAACAGTCTCAATATAAGTACAATCAAGAGAAGTAAAAGATATATTCCATATTTCAACGCCATCATTGCTAACCGTTTTTATTGGGCTAATATTTGTGGATTCATTTTTTACCATAGGATAAAGGTTTGTGCCATTATTAATGGGTAGTCCGACCTTGATTATGTTATTATTCATTTTTCCCTCGACATAATAAAAAAGCCTGTGAAATATCTGAATTGACAGAAAAATCACAAGCTTCTTAAAAAACTCAGAAAAGGATTTGAAGGAATATGTATTAATGGCGTTTAGGAGTATTCAGAAATTATTTCAAATTTTTCCCTTTTTACGATTTTTGTTTCCTGATCTTCATCAATTATTAATACGCCACCAACAACATTAGTATCATAGGAAACCTGTTCTGTCCTAGAATACGTCAGGTAAGCCTCAATAGAACCTGTGCTTTCAAAAACATCCCAGAAAATTCCTGATTCCATACCGTTAGCCCCCCAATGAAAACTAATTGGTATTTGTATTTGCAATATGAACCAACTCTGCAAAGGCAGTCGGATCATTAATTGCCAAATCCGCCATTACTTTCCTATTTACTTTTACCCCTGCTTTATTAAGTCCACCAATAAGCTTGCTGTATGATATATCGTTGATACGTGCTGCGACATTTATTCTATTGATCCATAAGGCTCTAAACTCACGCTTTCTTGCTCTGCGATCACAAAATGCGTGATTCAATCCTTTATCAACAGCTTCCTGTGCAGTACGATTTAGATTGCGTCGTCCCCCTATATAACCAGAAGATAGTTTAAATAGCTTTTTCTTTTTTTTATTCGCGGCAAGACCGCGCTTAACTCTTGGCATTCAGAATGTTCTCCTCTTACAAATAAAAGGCTTATGAATAAGGCAGTAACCTTTTTACACGTTTTTCATCTGTTTTATCAACAATAGAAGGCTTTCTAAGATTTCTTTTACGCTTTGCGGTCTTGCTTGTAAAAAGATGACCAGTAAAAGGGCTATACTTCCTTACTTTACCACTACCTGTAATTTTAAATCGTTTTTTTGCACCTTTGTGCGTTTTAAGTTTTGGCATATTATCCTCATTACTGCTTGCGCTTTCGAAAATATATGATTATCGAAAAGGCAAAATCACATTTTTTGTTTGGATCAAAGTATTTGTTTTAATAACAACATTCCATTTTAGATTTTTCAAAAAGAGAGACAGAAAAATCTATTTTCTAAAAGGAATAATTGATTGCAATTATTTTGAGCTATTTATATATAGGAAAAATGTCAATATTATGATTTTGGAGTTAAAATCATTACCATATTTCGCCCTTCTAATTTGGGAGATTGTTCAACATCACATACATCAGCAAGTTCTTTTGATAATCGATCAAGTTTTTCTTGTCCAATATCAATATGGCTGATTTCTCTACCCCAAAAGGCTACTGTTACTTTTGCCTTTGAACCTTCTTCAATGAATTTTTCTATATGGCGTTTGATGAACTGAAAATCATGCTCAGCAATTTTTGGTCTTATTCTTAATTCCTTAATTTTAACTTGTTTTTGGCGTTTTTTGGCTAATTTTTCTCGTTTACTTTGCTCATACCTATATTTACCATAGTCCATAACTTTACAGACATTAGGATTCGCATTAGGGGCAACTTCTACGAGATCAAGCCCTTTAGACTCTGCATGAGATATTGCTGCCGATATAGGCATAACCCCTAGTTTGGTCCCATCTTCATCAATTAATAGTATCTCACGCGCTTTTATCTGTTGATTTATCCTAACTATTGAATACCACCTCCAAGTTTAATCAAGAGCATAATAACATAAATAATAAAATATATGTATGACATTTTAACCTAATTATACCATAGGAATATGTCAAAGTCAACCACCAATTCTAAAACTCTAAAGTGAAACTGTATTAAACATTTGGTGCTAGTTTATAGACTGAATTCAGCAATTGATAGATAGACAAAATTTTTTTCATCCTTTTGAAAGCCATACCATTGAACCAATATATTAAATAAAGCCATTGTGAAGCCTATTTTAGTTTCAAAGAATTCACACGCCTTATGGCAAGATAGTCGTCACTCCTTATGTTAATATGGAGTATATTGTAACAGATGGCTTTTTTGTTGCCTACCAAATTAATACGGTCTCCAAACCAAATCCTTGCCTTTTTTATTGGTATAGTATAAAATTGTCTTAAAATAAGATATTAATTTTTTTGCAACGTTGAATGATCAAATCCTGAATCTCGTATTCTGTTGTAATTATTATGTCAATTTTTTAATCAGCGCTCTATTTTTTCTAAATGAAAAATTCATAGTAGAAAAAGAATATTTTGGGTTGTATAATACCAATGTTTTTGGAATCGCATTTGATAGGTAATTAGATTTATATTTCAGGAGAGGATTTTACTATGTCAACAGAAACAAAGAATTATGATTTATTGTTGAAGGATGGGCATGTTGTTGATCCCGTAAACAATATAGATTCAAAAATGGATATTGGAATAAAAGATAGAAAAATATCAAAGGTTTCGGTGAATATTCCAGAGAGCGAAGCGAGTAAAGTTGTAGATGTATCAGACCATTACGTTACTCCAGGTATAATTGATATACATACACACGTATATACAGGATGGTTATCTAGCATTAATGCTGACATGCACTTGCTTTCCGTAGGGGTAACAACCACAGCAGATGCAGGTAGCGCAGGATGGAAAAATTTCATTGATTTCAAAGAAAAATGTATAGATCGATCAAGAGTTAGAATTTTTGCCTTTATAAACGTTGCCAGTGGGGGAATGGTTCTTGCGGATACTGAACAGAACCCAAGAGAGATGCACCCAGAAATTACTGCCTCTGTTGCAGAAAAATATACTGATATAATTGTAGGCATAAAGGCTGCACATTACTGGACAAGCAATCCCTGGGACCCAGAACATCCACCATGGGCATCCGTTGAGTCTGCTGTAAAAGCAGGTGAAATTTGTGGAAAACCTGTCATGGTTGATTTTTGGCCTCGCCTACCCGAAAGACCATATCCCGATCTTATCCTGAAAAAACTCAGACCAAATGATATACATACTCACGTATTTGCACAGCAATTCCCGATAGTTGACGATAAGGGCAAAGTTTATGATTATATGTATCAGGCTCGTGAACGTGGAGTTATATTTGATTTAGGACATGGCGCCGGAAGTTTTTGGTTCAGGAATGCCGTTCCAGCATGGAAAGACGGTTTTTACCCAGATTCCATTAGCACTGATTTGCATACAGGGAACATTAATGGTCCTGTTGTTAGCATGTTAAACACAATGTCAAAAATGATGAGTATAGGTATGCCTTTGAAGGAAGTTATTTATCGATCAACTGTTACACCTGCAAAAGAAATCGGTCATCCCGAATTGGGAACACTTAGCGTTGGTTCTGAAGCTGATATTGCAATACTTAAATATCATGAGGGAAAATTTGGGTTTGCTGACTGTGGAAGAGCAAAGCTGACAGGAACGAAGAAATTTGAGTGTATTATGACTTTAAGGGCTGGCGACATTGTTTATGATCCAACAGGTATGAGTATGCCCGAATGGACTGAGGCTCCTGCACCTTATTGGGTTATTCCATCGCTCCAGAAATAAAATTTTATATTTATTTTGATGTATAGGCTTATGGGACTATGGACATATAGTCCCATATTTATCAACTAGACAATTTTAACCCCTAACTACTTTGATGAAGGTAAGCTTTGCTTACATTTTTGTTATACTCTTGTATAAGTTCCTCTTGACTGATTTTACTGATACGCATTACGTCTCTGTTAAAAGGTGCATTTGGTTTTATTCTAAACTTGGTATGACTTCTTCTTCTGATGACGCTTTTGTATTCAGTCCGAGTTCAGCTAAAAGCTTTAGTGCGTGTAAAGTATAAGGTGCTTGGCTCAAAGCATATATATCAGCGAAATAACCCTCAATACTAGCAGATAGTATTATCTTTGTTAAAATTTCCTCCTCTTTTCTCTAGAGTCATGTATTGGTATAAACATGAGTTTAACACCCTTTCCGAATTACAAAGATCAGATGTTTTTGCTTGACTTATTATCCCTATTTCGTTAATATTCATTAGAATACCTTAATATCTATGATGAGGAAACCATTATGACAAATAGAGAAAGAATACAGGCAATAATTGCAGATAAAAATCCTGATAGGCTTCCCTGGGTCCCAAGATTGCATCTATGGTATTATGCTAATAAAAATAATGGAACTTTGCCCGAAAAATATAAAAATTGGGATATAAGAGACATAGAAAGGGATTTAAACATGGGAACACCTGCAAGAGATGGGCAGGTCTTTACCAAGAAAATAGGGAACGTCGATATAAATGTAAAAAGACATGGTGATGAGATTTTCACAGAATATATCACACCAGTCGGTAAAGTATCAACAAAAAACATAATCGTCGATAAACTTCAAAAAGCAGGTATGTCAGCCTACCAAAGCGAAAACATGATCAAACAACCTGATGATTATAATGTAGTGGCTTATATGATTGAAAATACAACATATATTCCAGCTTACGAAGATTATGAGGCTTATGATAAATATATAGGTGATGACGGACTTCCGCTTGTTAATACAGGTGATTGCCCTATTCATAATATAATGAGAGAATATATCGGCTATGAAAAATTCTTCTTTGAATTAATTGATCATCCACAAAGAATAGAGCAACTTCTATCAGTTATGAATGATAAAATCAAAGAGATGTGGAAGGTAGTTGCTGAATCGCCTGCAAAGATGGTCCTTCATGGAGAGCATTTTGACTCTATGATAACGCCGCCGCCGATATTTGAGGAATATTTTTTGCCTTATTTTCAGGATTTTGCCCGTATTTTACACTCAAAAGGCAAATTACTTGCTTGTCATGCAGACGCAGATTCCAGCCTATTACTTGACTTAATTAAAGAATCGGGTTTTGATATGGCAGAAGTTTTTACAACTGCGCCGATGGTTAAATGCACGCTTGAGCAAGCAATGAAGGCATGGAAAAATGAGGTTATAATTTGGGGTGGTATCCCTTCTGTTATCTTATGTGAAGGTTATAGCGAAGATAAATTTGAAGCATTTATGGAAAATCTATTGAGGACAGTTACCCTTGATGACAGGTTTATATTTGGTGTTGCTGATAACGTAATGCCTGAAACAAAGTTTGAGCGCCTCGTTAGAATAAGCGAAATGCTCAACGAATGGAGTTCTCTGGCATGAAAAGTAAAATAATGCTCAATGGTTTTCACTCTTGGGAGGGGATTAAGGGGTGGGTTATTCTCCTCTTATTAGTAATCGGTTGTCTAATAGAACCATCAACTATCGTAGCTGACGATGGCGAAATGATTGAAGAAAAAATCCTTGCAGAAGCAGACGCAAATATTGAAAAATATCGCAAAAGCGATGCAGTAATTGAGGTCGTTGACAAAGACGGTAATCCCGCAAAGGATGTGATTATTAAGATAAATCAAACTAGCAGTGATTTCCTTTTCTCTGCAAACGTTACAATAATAACAGGCGAACTTGGTGGAACAATACCGATAGAGCATTACGAATACAAGCCACGATTTACAACACAAGAACAAGAGGATGAATTCAAAAAAAAATTTGCGGATTTATTCAACTGCGCAACAGTTCCGCTTTATTGGCGATCAGTTGAACCAGAAGCAGGAAAACCTGATTATTCTTCTGCAGATCGTATTCTTGAATGGTGCAAGTCGCAAGATATAAAAGTCAAAGGACATACGCTTGTTTGGGTTCATGGTGACAATGTTCCACAATGGTTCAGAGAGTTGCCACCAGAAGAACAGAGAAAATCCCTTGAAAAGCACGTCAGAGATATTGTTTCTCGTTTCAAAGGCAAGATTGATATGTGGGATGTCGTAAATGAAGCGGCTTGGGCAAATTCCACGCTTGCGGGAATGAGCATGTCTGAATATACATCATTGCCGTTTGTTTGGGCGAAGGAATCCGATTCTAATGCTCTTATGGCTATCAACGAAGCACATGCTATAACGCCAAACGACAAGATGGATCATTTTCTGCAAATACTCACCGATTTTGAGAAAAATAACATTCCTTATGACGTTATCGGCATACAAGCGCATATCAACAGAACTGACAGATTCAGGCTTGACACCTTTATTGAAATGCTGGGAAAATATAAGCACTTTAACAAGCCGATACATATAACAGAATTTACTCCCTGCTCTGACGAATTGCCAATAGACAACTCATGGAAACAGGGCAAATGGACTGAAGAAGAACAGGCGGATTACTCGGTTAAGTTTTATAAAATGTGTTTCAGCATTCCTGAAGTTGAGAGTATCGGCTGGTGGGATGTAACGGATTATAGCTCATGGCAACCTAAAGGTGGCATGTTACGAGAGGATTTAAGCCCGAAGCCTGTCTATAATGCCCTGAAAGACCTTATCCACAAACAATGGCGAACCAATGTTGAGGGAAAGACAGACAAGAATGGCATATATAAATTCAGGGGCTTTCATGGTAAATATGATGTGGTTGTTCAGGATTCCGATGGCAAGACAACAAAATTAGAAATTCATATAAAAAAAGATACGCATAATCAAATTCATCTAATCATAGAATAACGAAAGAAACACCCATGCAAACATATTTTTTCAAAGTTAAGACACCCGAAGAAGTCCAAAAAATCCTAAAAGAGACATCACAACCATTATCAAGCGAAAGCGTTAATATCAATGATTCGCTTGGTCGTGTGTTGTCAAAAGATATTATATCAACGATTGATCTTCCCGGCTTCCAGCGATCAAGGATGGATGGCTATGCTGTCAGGGCAAAGGACACCTTCGGCGCATCACAAGGTTCGCCTGCATATCTCAAGCTAATCGGTGAAGTGAAAATGGGAGAACAAGCAACGCAAACTATATCAACAGGCGAGGCTATTCGAGTTTCAACAGGTAGTATGCTTCCATTAGGCGCAAATGCTGTTGTGATGGTTGAATATACGGATTTTCTCGATGATGAAACAATTGAGGTTGTCCGTTCAGTTGCCCCCGGCGATGATGTCGTTCAAAAAGACGAGGACTTGCGAAAAGGCGATATTCTATTAAGCAAAGGTCATGCAATCAGACCGCAGGACATTGGCGCGCTTGCAGGCTGTGGCATAATTTCTGTTGAATGTTTCAGACAGCCGAAAGTTGCAATAATATCATCAGGCGACGAGATAATTCCACCTGACCGAGAGGCAAAAATCGGACAAATCAGGGATATAAACACATACTCGTTATCCGCATTGACACAACAAGCAGGCGGAATCCCAATTGCTATGGGTATCGTCAAAGATGATTTTGATACTCTCAAATTAAGGATGGTTAAGGCATTGCAGATCGCTGATATTGCAATTATCTCCGGCGGAAGTTCCGTTGGTGCAAGGGATGTTACTCTTGACGTAATAAAATCGCTTGATGATTCTGAAATACTGGTTCATGGCGTTTCAATAAAGCCCGGCAAACCGACAATTTTAGCAAAGGTCGGTAATAAGTATGTATTCGGTTTGCCGGGAAATCCTGTATCTGTTATGGTAACATTTGAGCTATTTGTAATTTACTTAATTCGTCTTCTTTCAGGAGCAAACCAGCCCCTATGTGAATCAAATCAGGTAAAAGCAAAACTAATCAAAAATATTGCATCTGCGCCGGGTCGTGAAGATTATGTTTGCGTTCGCCTAATAAATTCAAACGATGGCTTGATTGCCGATCCTGTTTTGGGCAAATCCGCATTAATATCAATGATGGTCAAATCTGATGGCTTAGTTAAAATCCCTTTGGAAGCAGAGGGGCTAGAGGTTGGTTCAGAGGTTAGCGTCAATATATTTAAGTAATTTAGGAGTTATGCAATGCCACGTTCACGCAAACTTATTATAATACCGATAGCTATTGTAATAATAATCGTTATAACAATAATTATATATTCTCTTAATGAACAAACAGAAAAAGGTCAAATATCTGCTTCTGGAACTATTGAGGCAAAGGAAGTGGAAATTAGCACAAAAGTTTCAGGACAAATCATGATTCTGCATGTGGATGAAGGCGATTCCGTTGAGGCTGGACAGCTACTTGCAGAAATAGACCATGAAAAGCTAGATATTCAGCTTAGGCAAGCACAATCAAATCTAGCCCTTGCAGAGACACGCCTGAGTCAAGCAAAAACGCTGGCAAAGCTCACAGATGCCCAAATAAAAACACAAATAGATCAGGCAAAGGCTATGGTAGAAACATCATTGAGCAAATTAGAGCAAGCTAAGATTGCCTTTGATTTACAGGAAACATCCATTAATACACAAATCCAACAGGCAGAATCAGCAATGGAACAGGCATATAAAAGACTTGAGCAGGCAAATGAATTATACAAGTTTCAGATAGCCCAATCTCAAAGCCAGATAGACCAATCCGAGGCAATGTTAAAGATGGCTAATAGCAGATTGTCGATTGCCGAAAAAGGTGCAAGAAATCAAGAGATCGGTGTTGCTGAAAATCTGGTTGCTCAGGCAAAAGCAAACTTTGAGACCGCAAAACTGAATCTTGAACGTATACAAAAATTATTCGAAGAAGACGCAGTATCGAAACAACAGCTTGATATAACAAAACTTCAATATGACGTTGCTCAGGCTCAATACAATTCTGCACAAGAGCAGTTGAGCATGATAAAAGAAGGCGTAAGGGTTGAAGATAAAGATGCACTAAAAGCACAAGTTGATCAGGCAAATTTCGCATTGCAATTGGCAAAATCGGCACAAATACAGAATGAAATCAGAAAAAAGGACGTAGAATCTGCAAAAGCAATCGTAAAGCAATCCGAATCAGCTCTTACACTGGCAAAAGCAAATTCTTTACAAGGTAATCTTAGAAAAGAAGATATTTCAACAGCTCAGGCAGGCGTAAATCAAGCAAAATCTGCGCTTGAACTCGCAGAGGCAAACAAATTACAATCTCAAATACAAAATCAAAATATCTTACTTGCAGAAACGCAGGTTAAAACTGCAAAAGACACTGTTGAACTTATAAAATCACAAATCGAGGATACAAAAATAAAAGCCCCTATATCAGGTATTATTATAAGAAGAGTCGTTGAAACAGGCGAATTAGTCTCAACCGGTATGCCCATATTTGTAGTTGCAGACCTAAATATTGTTTACTTAACAATCTATATTTCTGAAGAAAAACTCGGTCATATAAAGCTTGGCGAGGATGCTGATGTAAAAATTGACTCGTTTCCCAATAGAACTTTTAAGGGAAAGGTTACATATATATCGCAGGAAGCGGAGTTTACGCCCAAAAATATCCAAACAAAAGAAGAAAGAGTAAAGCTTGTCTATGGTATAAAGATAAAGGTTGATAATCCAAATAATGAACTTAAATCAGGGATGCCTGCCGATGCAATATTGAAATTATAAAGGAAAGAAACATGAAATTTACCAGAGAGGAATATATAGATTTACTTACATTTGGTCATATTGAGCGACAGATGTTTGTTGAATTATTCGGTCCTTTAATTGGTTTAGCAGAGGAATGGAAATCTCAAGGCGCAACAGATGACGAGATTAATATGATTGCTTTTGATTGGGATTATGTTTCTATAATTGGTTGTGGGGGAAATACAGGCGCAATAGGTGGACAAAAAACCATAACACTAGAAGATAATGACGAATATATAATACAGCGAGATTATCTAGGAAGAACAGTCAAACTCATTAAATCAGTTGCAACAATCGCTTTGCCTTTGGATTTTCCCATTAAAAATATGGATGACTGGCAAAAATTAAAGCCTATGTTTGAATATAATGAATCACGTATTAATTGGTCTGCTGTTGAAAATGCAAAGAAATCACAGACAAATGGAATGCTTGTTGTGGCGAATATCCCTGGTGGTTTTGATACACCAAGGGAATTGATGGGTGAAGATGTTACTTGTAGAGCGTATTATGAGCAACCAGAATTAATGTATGATATACTGAATACAATATCCGAGACTTCATTTAAGGTTCTTGAGCGCATAAGCGACCATTTAATTATAGATCAGCTTTCTGTCCATGAAGATATGGCTGGCAAATCAGGTTCATTGATAGGACCAAAGCAGATATTGGAGTTTATCAAGCCTTATTATCGCAAAATTTGGGATATGCTAAGTTCAAAAGGAACAAAGATTTTTCAGCAAGATAGTGATGGAAATATGAATTCAGTAATAGACGCTTTTCTTGAATGTGGCTTGACTGTTATGTTTCCGATGGAGCCATCAGCAGGGATGGATATTGTCAAAATAAGACAAAAATACGGAAAACGCCTTGCAATGTTAGGAGGAATTGATAAGCATGTCCTGCGTTCTTCCAAAGAAGCGATCTTGAAGGAACTCGAATACAAAATGCAACCTCTTATGCAACAAGGTGGCATGGTTTTTGGTCTCGATCATAGAATACCAAATGGAACACCAATAGAAAATTATCGCTATTATGTTAATAAAGGACGTGAAATATTGGGTTTGCCACCCATATCATCAAACAAAAAAGGTTGGCAAAGAATGGCTTTTTAATTATGATAATTAACGAGGAATGGAGAATTATAAAATATGCACTTACGCAGAAATGCGATATTTATTCCTGCGCTTATGATGGATATGAGCACCAGTAGCGCAGTTCTTGGAATGACTTTTCACGCCTCAAATCTTGGGGCATCACCTTTTGTTATAGGTATAACAGCTTCTGTTAGCACTTTCTTATATGTCTTTTTTAGCAGAATTTTTGGCAGATTATCAGATAAAATAGGACGGAAGCACGTCCCTCAAATAGCTACGCTATGTTTTTCTTTGCTATATTTTGCAATGCCGCATACAAAAAGTCTGATTCAGCTACTTGTTTTATTCCCTATTACAGGTCTTTCTTTATCAGCATATTGGCCTCCTTTTGAAGCATGGATAGGCGAGATAGAAGACGGCAGAGCATTAGAAAAGCGTGTCAGGATGTTTAATCTTGCATGGGCTTCGGGTGTTACAATTGGCTATGCTGTAAGCGGATACATGCAAGAGCTAAATTATGTTATACCTTTCTATTTTGCAGGTATAGGATCGTTTATAGCTTTTCTAATAATAACTTTTCATCCAAAACATATTAAATCAGAAAATATTGACAATAACGAGCATTGCGAAGACCCTGTTATACTGAATCATCAAAAACTGACAAAAAAGTATCTTTATATAAGTTGGATAGCAATTTTTTTCACATGGTTAGCTTTGGGTGTGCTTCGTTATATTTTTCCAAAACTGATTACCGAGTTGGGTTTGACTGCCAGTATTTATGGATTGCTAATGCTTGGATGGTCAGGCTCTCAGGTTATATTATTCTATATACTTGGTGCAACAAAGAGATGGCATTATAAATTCTCAATGCTTCTTGGCTTTCAAATACTCGGTAGTATTGGATTTGCTATTATTTTCTTGACAAATAACATTCGGTTTTGGATATTGGCTCTAATATTCTTTGGAATACAAACAGGGATGGTATATTTTTCTAGTATATATTATAGCCTTTGCGGACATAAAGACAGAGGCAATAAAAGCGGGTGGCATGAATGTATATTAAGTAGTGGTGGACTTGTGGGACCGTTTATCGCCGGTGCGCTTGCTAATTATGTCAGCCTTAAATCACCGTATATATTCTGTGCAATAATAATTCTAATTGGGATAATAGTTCAGCTAATTTATATGCGCTCAAGGAATTTTGGTGCCAAAGGCTTAAAATAACAGAAAATCTCAAAGGATAAAGAATGCGTATTGGTGAAAGAACTTATAATATTAAACTTGGTTTTGCAATCTTTTTGTCAATAACCTTAATCAGTATTGCTATAATACTGTATATTGATTTTGATAAACGAACTTGGGAGGGACTTAAAGAGATAAAACCGATATACGGTCTTATAGCAGGCGCATTGATGGTAATACAATGGCTTCTTAATGGCTTACGCTTTCAAATATTGGTTAATAGCTTCAAGGAGAAGGTGGATTTTCGAACATCCTTTAATGCTTTCATGGCTAATTTATTTATGTCTGCAATGACTCCATCTCAAACAGGTGGAGGACCATTACAGATCATTATTTTAAGAAGGGCAGGGATTCCTGTAGCAAAAGCATTTGCAGGTTGTCTTATGGGTGCAGTTTTGACAGTGGTCTGTCTAGTATCTCTAAATGCAGGCATACTTCTTTTTGATTCAGGATTGAGATTAGAATTTGGACACCACATGAGAGCAGTGCTATCGATGGTAATTATTATTTTTTTGTTTTTGACATTCCTTTTTGTTTTATCTTTATTTAGGATAGGCTTGGTTAAACGCATTTTCGGAAAAATAACGCTTTTTATTTTACAACTAATCAAGAAAAAAAGAAAACTTGCTGTAATAAAAAAACTATTACGTGGTTTGGATCAATATAGCGAATGTATGCAGGCATTTGCAGGAAAAAAAAAGAAAAGAGTTTTTATTGCTTGCATTATTACATTTTTAGCTCTTTTTTTTAATAATCTCATAGGTCCTGTTTTGCTTATGGGATTAAATATTCAAGCAAAATTTCCACAGATATTCCTAATTCAGTTTGTTATCAGTTTTATATTATATTTCAGCCCAACACCCGGTGCAAGTGGCATAGCTGAATTCAGTAATTATTGGATTCTATCCGAAGTTAATGTAGAGCAAAACATGCTTGGAATTTATACAGTAATATGGAGATTTTTTATGAGTTTTATTGGGGTTAGCGTAGGCGCTATTATCGTTTTAAGTATGCTAAGAAGCAATAAAAAGAAAATTCTATAATTCATATAACTTATCCCTTAGAGTCCCAATCAAAAATTGGATTTTATACTAAATTTAAATTCTGTAATAAAAAAGATTTTTCGCTTTGCTCAAAATGACAGTGAAATGTCACCCTGAGTGAAGCAAAGGGTTTTCCTGAATGAATACAAAAAAAATGTAATTTCCTATACAATAAAAAGAAGGAGACAATAATTATGGAATTAAAAGATTCCTTTGAGTTGTGTAAGCTATATAAGTATCTTAGAGTCGTTGATGTATGTGATGCAATGGACGGCATAGGTTATTTTGATATTGGGCTTATGTCGCCTGATATACGCCCAATATGGTCAGGGATTAAATTTTGGGGAGTTGCTTTAACCATACGTTGTGTTCCTGCAAATCGTCCTATGTGGAAACTTAACACAACAGAGGAGATCGTTAATGCTCATGGGATATGGTTCAAAGAAGTTGGTAATATCGGCATTCATGGACTAATACGCCCCGGACATGTTATTGTCACAGACACAGGTGGATCACGAGAAGTTGGTTTCTGGGGTTCTGCGAATAGTATGGGAGCTATTGTTGAAGGCGCTGTTGGAATTATAACAGACGGATATTGTAGAGATACAGACGAAGTAACATTACAGAAAACTCCAATATGCGCCCGTATGCGTGGAAGAACTATTATTCCGGGGCGTATTGAGGTTGTGGAAGTTCAGACAAAGATCGGTTGTGGTGGTGTGCAGGTAGAGCCAAATGATATTATTGGTTGTGATGGCGATGGCATTGTTGTCGTTCCGCTTAGGGTTGCTGAGGAAGTTGCTATCCATGCAAGAGCTATATTGATTGCAGACATGAAAGCAAGAAAAGGGCTTTATCAGCGATTAGGCATGATTCCCGATCATACCGTTGATTATGAAACTGTCGAAGAATATTATAGTAATGTGAGTTCAGTGTAAGAGTTTATATTTACTACCAAGACACAAAGGCACGAAGTAAGGAAGCGTGAAGCGTAAAAGGTAAAGTGAAATTATAATAAAGTAAAACTCATTACGCTTTAATTATTATGCTTTACTCATTAAAAATAAATCCGTTTCATCAGCATTCTATTCATAAAAAGCTAATTTGGTTAATCAATACAAGGAGGATAACATGAAAATATACATACATACAGACTTAGAAGGTATAACAGGCATTGATAATATAGAGATGATGGACAGGAATCATCCACGTCATCGAGAAGCCTTAGAAAACCTAATGCTCGATCTTAATTCTGCAATTGATGGTGCTTTTGCAGGTGGTGCAGATCATATTACGGTGCTTGATAGCCATGGTGGCGGAGGCAACTTTATAATTGATATGCTTGATAAACGAGTGGAAAACGATACCAAACCAAATAAAAAATGGTGGGGTATCATGGACGAAAGCTATGATGCGACATACTTTATCGGCGCACATGCTATGGCTGGTACAATAAATGGATTTCTCGATCATACACAATCATCACAATCATGGTTTAATTATTATGTGAATAAGCGAAAGATGGGTGAACTTGCACAATGGGCAATGGTTGCGGGAGCTTTTAGTGTTCCAATGGTTATGATGAGTGGCGATGAAGCTGCATGTGTTGAGGCAAGGCAATTCTTTAATCCAATTGAGACCGCTATTGTGAAGCGTGGGGCTGGACGTAATAGGGCAATACTGGTTGGTCCAGATGAAGC
>CAZMCH010000060.1:0-26065 GCA_964564735.1 uncultured bacterium | reverse complement strand
CTTATTCATCCATTTTACAGCCTCGTTTGCCATATCAACAGTATAGGCATGTCCGCTATTTTCATCAATAAATAGACCACAGTTTTTAGGATGACCTGATATTTCGTATATTTTTTTTACATCCTCAAATATGCGAATAGTTGATTTGTAATCGAAAACTTCGTCATTTTTTCCACCCATAACAAGACATGGTGTTGGTGCAATTGCTGAAATATAATCAACATAATCAATCCCAGATGCGATATAACCTAATCCAAACTGCTCTGGACAGCTAGTATATAAACCTGTTAAATGCAGGAATTCATGCTCATTTAGACAGCAAACAGGAGCAGTAAAGGCAACTCTTTCATCTAACAAAGCAGTAAAAAAGCTAGTAACGCCTCCGCCAGAAACACCAGTAACGGTTATTCCAGTATTTTGATCAACATCATGCCTTGTTAGCAGGTAATCAATGCACCTTATAGCGTCAATAACAAAATGCGTCTGCGACCAGAAACCTGTCAGATAGCCGATCAAGCCATTTGTAAAATGATCGTTAAGATGGGAAATTTCGCCTGCACAGCCCGGCGGATCAAATGAAATAGCAATATAGCCGTTGCGTGCAAATACTTGTGCTGGTTTTTGATAGCTTTCGCCTAATTTGTTGCTATGTCCTGTTGGGCAAACAATACCCGGATAAACGCCATTATTCTTTGGTAAATATACGCTTCCATTTACTTGCCAGCCTTGTAGAGATTCAAATAAGACATTTTCTATTCTAAAATCGTCAAATTCATGTTTTGATACTATCTTTGTATTTAGCTCTTTTGGACGCTCAAACATCACATCTGGAAAAGATGACTTGATTACGTCTTTAATTTCTTTTTGCCATAATTGCCAGTCTGATTTTGTCTTAATACTTTTTCGTCTTTCTGCACCTTTGGCAAGAGATTCCCGACATGCTAAAATAACCTCATTTTGCAATGACAATTCTGGTTTATACATAATTTATACCTCAAACCTGTAAGTCCTCACTAGATAATATATTATAACAATAATAGGCTTTTATAACAAGATTAATTAATTTAAATTAAGTATAATTTTTTTATCTGAAATAAAATATCAAGAAGAAATTTGTATTGTATTAAACCAAAAGATGACATATTATTAATAATAAACTCTGGGGAAAATAATAAATAATTAAAGGAGATACCTATAATGCAAAATCCTTTTGATTTAAGTGGTCGTGTTGCAGTAGTAACTGGTGCTGGTGGTGCAATGGGAAGTGTGATCGCTATTGGGCTAGCTTCTTTCGGTGCAGATATTGTTGTTGCAAGCCATAGAAACAGGGACAGAGTGCCATCAACAATAGAAAAGATAGAATCTTATGGCAAAAAAGCAATTGAGGTGTCTTGTGATATTACATCACAATCAGATGTTGATAATGCAGTAAAACAAACTTTGGATAATTTTGGGCATGTTGATATTTTGGTTAATGTTCCCGGTTATTCATTTCATACAGAAGCGGTTGATGTAAATATATCGGATTGGGAAGCACTTATGGCTGTAAATCTTACTGGTGCGTTTCGGTGCGCTCAGGCATTTGGTCGTTGCATGTTAGAACAAAAGAAAGGCAGTATTATCTTTATGAGTTCTATTGCAGGAATGGTTGCGCTTGGGCGAGGGCAGTCTGCCTATTGTTCATCAAAACATGGTCTTATTGGATTAACACGTGAATTAGCAATTGAATGGGGAATTTATAATGTTAGAGTTAATGCTATTGCTCCCTGCCAAGTTGCTACAGAAGGTTTGTTGAAATGGATTAGCCAGTCTGAAAGAGATGGTGAATTATATGATGGCAAGCCTCTTGGTGAGCATTTACTTTCCCAAATACCTTTAAGGCGTTTTGCTGATCCAGAGGAATATGTTGGTCCCACTGTTTTTCTTGCTTCTGACGCTTCTTCTATGGTTACTGGTCATGTTTTGGCTGTTGATGGAGGCTATTTGGCTAGATAATGTATATGGACTATGCGCTTTTCCAAAATTTTCTATTGACAATATGTTATATATAGTCTAAAATATAAATTGTGTCGGGGGATTAGCTCAGTTGGGAGAGCGCTTGCATGGCATGCAAGAGGTCACGAGTTCGACTCTCGTATCCTCCACCATCTCAAATTTTTTAGCTTTTATCTGAAATAATTGTCTTTATGCGTTTAATTCCAGAGAAATTGCTGTTTTTACTACACATTTAATCAGTTTTCTTCCAATGATTATAGGCTCATCTCTATTAACTGCATCATTATATTCCTCTACGTCTTTTTTAAATCCTCTTGCATATCATAGACATCATGTTTTATGAATTCTGCCATTGACAACTATTTATTTGAATGGTATATTATCTAGGGTGGAATTATGCGACACAAACAAAAATATTCTTCTATCCTGTTATTGTGTCAAAATGTCTTTCTATATATCTTTTTATAGTATATTTTTTAACCCTCAGGACAGTAAAACTCCATCATAGAAAAAATACCAATTTCTTGCGCTAATTATTTTGTTTTTTTTATAAAAAAGCAGAAGGGAGGGGGCACCTTTGGTTGAAATTCTCATTACTTCAGGCACATCTCTCAATATGATACAGGAATACGAGAAAGATTGCTGGATCAATATTATATCTCCAAGCGAAGATGATATAAAAGAAATTAGTCAAAGACTAGGCATACATCCTGACTTTCTGAAAAGCCCATTAGATATTGACGAACAGCCAAGAATAGAGGTTGATGAAGGTGTTGTTTTGGTTATTATAAGAACGCCTCATTTTGACGAAGACGAAGATATACAATATACAACAGTTCCGCTAGGAATCATTTATACTGAAGATACGATTGTTACTGTAAGTTCAATGGAAAATGCAGTGCTTCAAGCATTTTCAAAAGGCTTGATACGTGGAATGTCAACAAGAAAAAGAAGCAGGTTTATTCTCCAGATTTTTTCACGAACAGCCTTAATATATCTCGGTTATCTTAGGCGAATAAACAAGATCACTTCACAAGTAGAAGACAAACTCCAGAAATCAATGAAAAATGAGGAACTTATTGATCTTTTAAATTTTGAAAAAAGTCTAGTTTACTTTACTACATCATTAAGAGCCAATGAATTAGTCATGGAAAGATTGCAAAGAACCGAATTATTTAAGATGTTTCCAGAAGATCGAGAGATACTTGAGGATGTCATAATTGAAAATAAGCAGGCTATTGAAATGGCTAACATATATAGCAATATATTAAGTGGAATGATGGATGCTTTTGCATCTGTTATATCTAATAATCTAAATGTCGTAATGAAGTTTCTAACGTCAGTAACAATACTTTTGACATTACCAACATTGATTGCTAGCGTATATGGAATGAATATCAAACTGCCATTTCAGGAGGAATCTTATGCTTTTGGCTTAACAATGGGTATATCAATTCTCTTATCTGTGCTTGGTGCTTTGATATTTATCAGGCGCAAATGGTTTTGATGATTATTTTTTTGTTTATATTTATTCAAGGGGTTGTTTTCTTTTATGGATACTAGCAGAGAAGATTTTCAAGATGATGATCGTGAAAATATAATTGATAGAATAATAACCGAAACCATATTTGATGACAGTTCAAATCTTAAAGCAACTCTCGAAGATGCTTCTATACATGAAATTGCCCATGCTATAAGATATATGGAATCAGATGAACGTGAAAAAATTATAAAACTACTAACGCCAGAACATGCAGAAGATGTTTTATCTGTGTTAGGTGCTATTGAGGATCAAGCTGATTTAGACCTAGTGGCGGATTTGGAGGAAGTGGAATTAGAAGAAGATGAATCAAATGAAAATGAGAAAGAAGAGCATGAAGGAATTCCTCAGCAAATTGATAACCTAGAATATGAAGAACATAGTTGGGTTCATATTGTTGCTCCGGATGAAGATGAAATCAGAAGGGTAAGTGATGAGCTTGAGATACCAATAGATTTTCTCAGAAGCCCATTAGACATAGATGAAAGACCGCGAATCGAAGTTGAGGATGAAAATGTATTGGTGATTTTAAGAACTCCGCATTTTGAGGAGGACGATGACGTTGAATATACGACTTTGCCCTTGGGAATAATTCTCGCAGAAAATATGATAATAACTGTATGCTCAAAAAAGAACGATGTTATGCAAGCTATCGCTGACGGAAGAAGCAGAGAGGGATTATCAACCGTCAATAAAGTTAAATTCATTCTGCAAATGTTTTCAGGGGCAACAACAGTATATATGGATTATCTCAAAAGTATAAATCGAAAAACTTCCATAGCACAAAATGAAGTGCTAAAGTCTATGAGAAATAAGGAGTTAATTAAGCTCCTTAATTACGAAAAAAGTCTTGTATATTTCATAACATCATTGAAATCCAATGAGCTTGTTCTTGAACGTTTAAAAAGAACTGAGTTACTTGATATTAGTGATGAAGACAAAGATATGTTAGAAGATGTCATTATCGAAAATAGACAGGCTATTGAGATGACAAATATATATAGTTATATACTCAGTGGAATGATGGATGCCTTTGCGTCAATTATATCAAATAATCTTAATGTTGTCATGAAGGTACTAACTTCGCTAACAGTTATATTAACGATTCCTATTTTAATAGCAAGCATTTATGGTATGAATATTGAATTGCCTTTACAACATTCGCCTTATGCTTTCCCTATTATCTTTGGTGGTTCTCTAATATTGTCGCTTATAGGCGCTGTTATATTCATAAAGAAAAATTGGCTCTAATAAATTAGGAGGTTTAATTATGTGGGAAACGTGGCAGTTAGCAGTCGGACAAACAGGCGGTGGAGGATTTTCATCTATGTTATGGATAATTCCTGTTGCGGTGGTTGTTATTATACTTATTGTTAATTCAGTCAGGGTGATCAAGGAATATGAGAGGGGTGTTGTTCTAAGGTTTGGTAGATTTCATAAAGTAAAAGACCCGGGATTTAGGACTATTCTTCCATGGATCGACAGAATGACAAAGATACCCTTGCGTGTTGTTACTATGGATGTTCCAGATCAAGAAGTAATCACTCGTGATAATGTTTCTGTTAAAGTAAATGCGGTTATTTACTTTAAAGTTATGGACCCAAAAAAGGCTTTTTTAGAAGTGGAGGAATACCTAAAAGCGACTCACCAAATCGCCCAAACAACACTTAGAAGCGTTCTTGGACAGGCAAAACTTGATGAATTGCTCTCTGAAAGAGATAAAATAAACTCCGAATTAAAAACAATCGTTGATGGACTGACAGAGCCTTGGGGCGTTCAGGTTACTGCTGTTGAGATAAAAGATGTAGAATTGACAGAAACTTTAATACGAGCTTTGGCGAGAGTAGCAGAAGCAGAAAGAGAACGAGAAGCAAAAGTCATTCATGCAAGCGGAGAATTAGAGGCATCAGAAAAACTTGCAGAAGCAGCAGGTGTATTATCAACACAACCAACCGCAATACAATTGAGATATTTGCAGACTCTCGTTGAGATTGCCGCTGAGAATAATTCAACTGTCATATTTCCATTGCCTATGGATATTATTAAACCCTTGTTAGATATAATGGATAAAAAGAAAAGTGACTGATACTAGAAATAGAAAATGCGTAAAATGTAATTTGTGAAACGTAAAAAACAAGGTATAATAAAGTAAAACGCATTACTTATGACTCATCTCGTTTTACATATTAGGTGCTTACCATGTATGGATATTTTGGGCAAAATCAGCCCAACAGATTATTTAGAATAATATACTACATACCAAACTTCATGAGGCTATTTTGGAAGCTTTTTCGTGATAGCAGGATACCTTTTTATACAAAATCAATTCCAGTTATCGGCGCAATACTGAGTCTGTCTTATATCTTTTTCCCTTTTGATATGCTTCCTGACCTTATAGCATTTATTGGACAATTAGACGATCTTACAGTTGTTTTGATCTTTATGATACCTAGCATCTGGATTTTTATACGTCTATGTCCAAGAGAAATTGTCAAAGAACATGCCCATGAAATAGGAAAAAGGTCGCCATTATGAAATACTTAATATTAAGTGATATACATTCAAATCTTGAAGCGCTTCAAGCTGTTTTGCTGGAAACCCTTTCAGTCAGAATTGATAAATATGTGGTTCTTGGCGATTTTGTTGGCTATTGCGCAAGCCCTAATGAAGTCGTTGATATTATGAAGAATAAATCTCCGCTAATTGCTATACGTGGGAATCACGATAAGGTTGCGGGTGGTTTATCCGATGGACGTGATTTTAATGCAATCGCCCTTGAGGCTGATCTTTGGACGAGAGATATATTAACAAATGATAATAAAAAATTTATCGCTGAATTGCCAAAGGGACCGCTGAATGTAGATGGCATATTTGATATTATGCACGGTGCAAACTATGATGAGGAATATTACATATTCAATTATGGCGATGCTTTAAGGGCTTTTAATGAATCAAAGTCAGACATTTTATTTTATGGGCATACACATTTGCCAGTTATATGGTTCTATGATGAGCAAGAAGCAGAAATCGGACTTGAATCGTTTGAGGATCAGTCAGGCAAATTAGAATATTATTTACAAAAAGGCAAGAGATACCTAATAAATCCCGGATCGGTTGGACAACCAAGAGACAGAATTCCAAAATCTAGCTTTGTAATTTTTGACACAGACGAAATGAAATTATCGCAATTTCGCATTAAATATGATATACAATCCGCACAAGATAAAATCATTAGGGCAGGACTTGATGAATTCCTTGCAGAAAGGTTAGCAAAAGGGAGATGAAAAGAATTTTATTATTTTATTTTACCTGCTTTTTACTTTTATTTACCATATCAGCTTTTGCTGGTGATGAATATAAATACGCTGGGGAATTCCTAAATATTGGTGCTGGTGCGCGTGCATTAGGTATGGGCGGGGCGTTTGTCGCAGTTGCAGATGACGGAACAACAACATATTGGAGCCCCGGTGGATTACCAAACCTGAAATCAAAAGAGCTATCATTTATGTATTGCCAACAATTCAATAGTCTTATTAAGACTAACTTCATCAGCTATGTTCATCCAGAAACTAAATGGGGGTCATTTGGAATAAGCTGGCTAAGGCTTGGCGTTGAAGATATACCCAAAACGGGATATAAAGACATTAACCAAAACAATGTGCAGGATTTTGATGATAAAAACGAAAATGGGATAAAAGACCCTGGAGAATTATATATTGAGCATCCAATACAAGTTGGTTCTTTTGATGATATTGAAGATGGCATATTTTTTACCTATGGGCTTAAGCTTAGTGATGAATTTTCAGCAGGCGTAAATATAAAATACATCAAGCAAAGCCTTGCGAGTAATATATCAACAGGTATCGGTTTCGATTTAGGCGCAATTTACCAGATTTTTGATAGCTTAAAAGTAGGGGTTAATCTTCAAGATTTGACTAAAACAAAACTCAAATGGGATTCCATGTCTAAGCATGAAGACATAATACCTATGAGCATAAAATTTGGCGCCGCATATTCAAAGCCAATACAAGCATTAAAAAGCGACTTAACTTTATCTTGGAGCCTTGATACACAATACGGAACTGAGATGCGCTATGGCGTTGAGTGGTGGCTATTAAATGTGCTTGCTGTTAGAATTGGAATGAATGTTGATGAGTTATCGGCAGGCGCAGGATTAAGGCTTTCAGCATTTCAAGTTGACTACGCATTTATAGGGCATGATGATCTAGGCAATACGCATCGCATATCAACATCTGTGAAATTTTAGCAATAAGGAAGAAAAATAATGAAAATCATAATTTTAATCACGGTTATTATGAGTATAGTGATCGTTTTTCCATCTCTTGCTGATGAAGCTAATAAAGAAAGAAATTGGGGGATCGGTCTTCAGGCTAATTATCCTCTTTGGGGGGGGATTAGTGTTCGTTATTATGGATTATCGCCAATATATTTTCAGGCTGTTGGTCGATCTATCTGGAATGGAAACGATAAAGATAATATGATAGGTTCTGGTATATCCTATGCAGTATTTGAGCATAAAGGAAGGGCGATAACAAGACTATATATATCATTAGAAGGCGGTCTTCGTTATGAAAAATTCCCAAATTGGATATGGTTGCCAGAAGAGCAAATATCCCATGAAACCATCACAAAAAAAACAACTTATGGTAGTGGTTTGACATTTGGAATTGAGATCGCTTTTAATGTTTTTGGCACTCAAATAGGTTTTAATACTGAATTCGGTCAGGGATTTGGCAAAATTGAAGAAAACCAAAACTCAAGAACCACTGCATCATTCCTTTTTGGTGCTGGTGGACATATCTATTTTTAATTTAATATCAAAGGTGAAAAATGAAAGCAGTTGTTTTTGAATCACCGGGAAAAGTCAGTGTTACGAATGTTCCCGATCCTATAATAACGGATGACGAAGTTTTAGTCGCAGTCCAATCCGCTGGAGTCTGCGGAACGGATTTGCATATATACGAAGGGGATTTTATCGGAACATATCCCATTATTCCCGGACATGAGTTTGCTGGTGAAGTCGTTGACATAGGAAGGAATATTAAAAGCGTCAATATTGGCGATAAAGTGGCGATTGATCCCGGTGTATTTTGCCATAAATGCTCATTTTGTCGGGAAAATCATCAGAATTTCTGCGAAAATTTCAAAGCTTATGGCGTTTCATACAATGGCGGATTTGCTGAACTTGCCTCAATTCGTGAAGAGAATATCCATAAAATTGATGGCTTGTCTTATGATGAAGGTGCAATGGTTGAGCCTATTGGATGTGGGATACATGGCTTGAAGCAAGTCGGCATGGAGATCGGCGATCATGTTCTAATATTTGGTTCTGGTCCCATAGGTTTGATACTGATGCAGTTATGTAAAAATTATGGTTCAGCATCGGTAACAATGGTTGATAAGATACAATCTAAGCTTGATCTAGCAAAAAAACTTGGTGCAACAAATACAATTATTGCTGATGATAATATGCGGTCAACATTAAAAGATATGCGTCCACAGGGATTCAATGTTGTTATTGATGCAACAGGTTCGCCTGCTGTCGTTCAAGGTATGTTTGACTTTGTTAGAAATAGAGGCAGAATACTTTTCTTTGGTGTCTGTCCGCAAGATGGACGGATTGAGATTTCGCCTTATGATGTATATAAACGTGAATTAAAGATATATGGCACTTTTGCAATTCTTTATACTGCAATACCAGCGATTGATATGATTAGAGAAAAAAAAGTAAATGCAGAAGCGTTAATATCTCATCATCTTTCGCTTGACGAGTTCCCGAAAGCATTAGAAATGATGATGAATAGATCAGGCTCTATGAAGATTATAATAGAACCAAATAAATAAAATAACGAAAGGTAATTAATGATGACTCGTGAAGAAAATTATTATGCAACAGTAGAATATCGCAATCCAGAATATATTATCTGCAATGTCAGTCTTTTGCCGGCGACTTGGGGCAAATATCGCACCGATTTAGAAGAATTGGTTTTAAGGCATCCTATCATATTTGGTGAACAAAAAAAGAATCCTGACAGAGTCTTTGATTGCTATGGCGGAACTTATGCAGAAGGCGATCACGTTGACAATTGGGGCTGTGTATGGAAAAACATACATGGCGGTATGGAAGCCCTTGTCGTTGAGCATCCGCTTGATGATTGGGCAAAATTTGATAGTTATGTTCCACCAACGTCAGGTGGGTTGCCACATGGATTTATGTATATGCGCCTTTATTATTTGCGTGGATTTGAAAACTTTATGATGGATTTGATAGAAGAACCGCCACAACTTCAAAAGCTGATTGACATGGTGCTTAATTATAATATGAATGAAGTTGAAAAGATACTAGCTAACAAGCCAAGAATGGTCGGTTTTGGCGATGATCTCGGGAATCAAAACAGCCTTCCAATGAGTCCGAAGCTATGGCGAAAGTATCTCAAACCATGTTTCGCAAAGATATTTGGTGCTTGTCGCAATGTAGGCTCTCATGTTTATCTTCATACTGACGGACATATCCTTGAGATAATCCCAGACCTTATAGAATGTGGTGTTACAATTCTGAATCCTCAATTTAGGGCAAATACTATTGACGGATTAGTGGAATACTGCAAAGGCAAAGTTTGTGTCAGCCTTGATCTCGACCGACAGATGTTCCCATTCTGCACGCCAAAAGACATTGATGAGCATGTAAAAGAGGCTATTGTCAAACTTGGTTCAAAAGAAGGTGGGCTAATGGTCGGTGCAGAATGTGCGCCTGATGTGCCTTTGGAAAATATTGAGGCTATTTGTCAAGCGATGGAAAAATACAGGCTTTATTATAACTAATGTTTGAGTATGCTTATTTTTAGAACTACTGATAAATGCAAATGGACGCAGATTTATAATAGACTAATAGGTTTATGGGTTTATGGGCTTATAAGCCTATTTGTCCTAATAACGCCTGCCCTTGCAAGTGAATCATTCCGCATATCTGGTATGGGTGGGGCTTTTGTCGCTATACCAACAGGCGAAACGTCAATTTTCGGTAATCCTGCATCATTAATAAACGTTCAGGACAATAATGCTTCCCTTTCTTTCTCTACACAAAACCTCAATTATCAGAATTTTCCATTAGCCGAAGATGAACAAGCACATACAAGTCTTTCCTTCAGGATAAAACCGACAATTTATTATACAAGGGCTTTTGGTAGATTTGGGATTGGTTTGGGTTATGTTTATGATCTTGATAACAGAAACAGCACAATAAAAGTTGAATCCACAACCGCAGAATATATTGTGAATGAAAATAAATTCACATCAGATACAAACACAATATTTAACTATGATCTCTTTCGTGAAAAATTTCCCATTTTTTGTCTTGCATATTCTCTAAGACCTGATTTGGCAATTGGTTTGAGGTTGAAATATAGGGATCAAACATACAAAAAAGGCGTTATCATAAGACCATTTAGGCTTACTTCAATCCATGATCCTGATGTAAATAGAAATGATGCGACAAAGCTATTGCCTGCAATCATCAACAATCTTGACATTGGGCAATCAATAGATGATTTTAAGGATAATGAATATGGCAAAGATGAAGTTGAAGCTGATCTTTCAGGAAAAGGATTAGATGTTGATCTTGGTATGCAATCAGAGATATATAAGCGCTGGAATGTATCCGCTGGTTTTATGATAGAGCATTTGATACAGCGAAAGATAGCACTAGCGCAACCTTCCATATTGAGAATCGGTGTTAGTTCAATACCTTTTTCATGGCTATCTGCGGGTTTTGATATGCACAAAACAATAAGTAGTAAAGGTTTTGGTGTTAATATAGGCTGGGAAGCGTCTTATTCATGGCAGAAATATTTTCGAGGAGGGGTAGTTTTTCGTAACGGATTATCCTATGAATTATCAAAAACTAATCTATCGCTTGGGATTGGTGTGAGACTAGGGGACTCAGAATGGAATTATGCTCTTATCAAACCAATTGACGGTTCATCGCTTCAGCTTGCAACACATCTATTAGCATCATCAACAAGGTTTTAATCTTTTTTCATTTCCTCCCTTTGATGAGAAAAGTCTCCCTTTATCAAAGGGAGACTTAAAAGATTTATAAATTGACCATTAAGTATCATTCCATAATCAACAACCAGCCCTTTGCAGGCTCAACAGGTATCGTATCGGACAAACCAAACTTGGCAGTTGGCTGAAAATTTAGGATTTCAGGAGCAGAGATTGTTACTTTATCTGGATCAAGTTCTAACGCTTTCCAATCAACGATCAACCTGCAAGATACCGTTTCCTTCGCCCAGCTTGCGATTGATATTAGCGATTTGCCTTCTTTTTGATAAACTGTAGCCAAGACATCATTATTATCTGTCTTGACAGGGCAGGATTTCTCCCAATAGCCGATCATTTTTGCGTCCTGAATACCGAAATCATCCCATATTTTCCATATATTTCTTGGATCGCCACCCCATCCAAGACGATTAGTCATGCCATATATCATCCCTCGCCAAGGATTTCCATTATTTTGAAGCATTTCGCCATATAAGCCAAAGGGTATTCCTGATACTTCCACAAGCCAAAAATCAGGCGATTCGTCATAATCAAAACCTTCACCAAACCATAGACTGTCAATATATGGAAAATGCTCCAAATATTGAGTTGCGCAATTTGACAAGCCATAATTTGGATGGAAGTTATTGCCTGAATGAAAGTCTATTAAACAGCCTTTTCGCTCTCTATCCATCACTTTACGGACACGCTTCATTATTTCTCGATCATATCCTATGCCATCGAGATATAATCCATCAATTCCAACATTCTTTATAAGCCAACGCAGACCCTCAAGGTAATAATTATGCCATCTTGATAAGCCTGTTTGAGCAATAGCCGCATCGGTCTCTATATCTGAGAACGTATGATGCCATGCAGGGGCATAATGATCGACAAGATGCTCATGTAACCATGAATGACCTCCACCGTTACCATCAACAAATATCTCCGTTCCGAGACTTCTCAATGCCCATATCTCTGCAGTATAGTTGCTAAGTTCTCTGATGGTGTAATATATCTTAACCTTTATGTCGTTTTTATGTGATTCACTTATGTATTCAGCCATTTTGTTTGCAGTAGTAAACGGATAATTGATATTCTTGTTTATATCGTTCCCATGATGGACATTTATGATATTCGCCCCTGATTCCTTGACCGTATCAATCGGCACGTAAGCATGATAATATCTTTGATTCCAATGTGCATTATCAAGAGGCTTCAAGGGTGTAATCAGCAAGCTAAAACAAAAGTCTATATTTTCACCAGCTTTGATTTTTCTTTCTCTGCTATAAGCCCTCAAAACGACTTTATTTTCGTCCTCAAATACCTTACAACCGCCTTTGCCTTCATTATTCCAATCTTTCGGTATTCCATCAGCTTTAAGGTTATAAAGCTCCCATATATCCTTTGTGCCTTTGAGTTTGCAATGTATTCCTGCATTAACATCACCGATCCAGACGCTATTATTCGCCAGTTTTTCGTCCCAGACCCAGTTCCATTCTTTTGGACGATAGCCACCCTTAAAGCCCATTCCCATCATATAAGTAGCAATTTCTCGCTTTATTGGAATATCAAGGTAAATATCATCAACATCAATATCCTGTAAAGCATTTAATTTAATATGGAAATTAACGAATCCATCAAATTCCATCTTTGTCTGACATTCGATCTCAAATTTTTCATTCTTGCTTTTGGATTCCCAAATAACCGTCCCAGATGTTTCTTTGATAAGGCTTATTTTATTCTCGGATAGATTATTTATATTCATGCTGATTGGGCTTGCCAGTATCTCATTTTCCCCAATTAATATTGAGTTTGGCAAACCACTATCCGATAAAGTAACTTTTCGTCCAAGACATTCAATAGTTTTGTTATCAACCTTCAACGGAGTATATGGTGCAACGATTTCATCATCAATACCAATTTTGGAGTTGAGCCATCGCAAACGAGAATGCCGCCAAATTTCATTATCACCATGATCAGCGATGACCTGTGATAGAACTTTCAATGACAGTTTTATGATGCTTTTTGGTTCACCTTTTGGCGATATGAGAATTTCTCCATCATAATCGCCTGCTGGTATTGCTTCTGGAATATGAACACCTATCCACAACGCACCAATTTTGCCTTCTGGTATTGGAATTGTCTTTTTTATTGGATTCCCAAGCCAGTCATTTCCACTTTTGTTAATACAATTAAAATTCTCTGATGGAATAATATCTCCATTAATGGATTTTAGGTCGCTGAAACCTATGTCAATGTCATTTATTGCCTTCTCTGCTGCATATACACCTATCTGGAATGTGTAATATTCATCTCTTTCGGCTTCCCCTGAGAAAGAGTCTTTAACGCCTTTATAAATCCAGAGCATAGGCAAATCATCGGTCATTTTTATAGGATGTTCCCGATCCTCTGGAAATAGCAAATATGATTTTTTATGTTTTGCGATTAGTTCATTTGTTTCATTAGCAGTTGCTATTATTTCCATTGGGTCGAAGCGATCAAATTCAGTTCTTGCCTGAAATCCAATTGTCTTGGCTTCTGGCAATAATTCAGGCAAACTCTCACGCCACAAAGGATCAGATGTGTCTTCTGGAGGAAGGTAATTTGTTTTGTAGCCCCAAGGTAACGTATCGGCAGTATATGGCATATAATAAACATAATAGTTGCCAATATTTTCAGTTTGAAAGATTATTTCACCGTATTCACGATTTATTTTACTAATTAAGACGTTATTTACTTGTTTTTCCGTTGTTGCATTATAGACAACTATATTCTTATTTTCTGGCGATAAATCACGTCTTCGCCAAGGGATAAATGCTTTTACTGCATCAGCCTTTTTCGATACAGAGACTATTGCTCGATGATTACCAAGCTTCTGTTCCCAAGGAATCTCTGCAACGTCATAATGAATATTATCATCAGAAATAGCACATATTACAGGAAGTAAAAAGTAAAGGGCATAATTCATTGCTTGACCTTTCTGTAAAATAGATTTTTAGCCAATACATAGCCAAAGGACTTCACTATCAGAAGTCATACCATGGCTAACACCCGAAGGACATATTATTAAATCTTTTTCTTCAACCTCGCTTATTTTTCCACCAATATTGACAATTGCTTTGCCTTTAAGTATATACCAAAGTTCATCTCCTTCATGCTCATGTGGTCCAAAGGGCTGATTAGGCGTAACTATTCGATATGCAACATGCCTTAACAAGCTTTGATGATCCTTTATAGGATAACTTACAGACCCGTCTGGACGTTTTTCTCCATTGCCAAATTTTATTACCATTTGAGGATTTCTCCTTTCCCAATAAAAAAATCAGAGATAATATTATATAGTCAGAGAAAATAAGCGGTCTATTTATTTTTTACAACTTCTGAACATCAAAGTTTCATTATTTGATGTTTCTGCTTCAACCTGAAGCAATAGCCACTCCCAATATAATTCCTAGAATTATGCTGGCATAGGGATTGGCTGTGCATGGTCAGCCACCACCTTTGCCAAAAACCCTTGTGGATAGTCGATTTGTTAAAAATCCTAATACCCCGCCAATAATGCCTCCAATTATTGCTCTTATTATCATTTTTTCCCCGTTTCTCTATGTCTTCATGTTAAAACTTTTAAATATAAAGATAAAACAAATCATAAATTAGCCATAAGAGCCTTTATGAGAATAAAACTTACGAAACCAACAGTAACAGCAGAGATCAAACCAGCAAGAAAAGGCTTATATCCAAGTTGACCGAATCTCTTAATATCAATGCTTAATCCTGCGCCAGCCATTGCAATAACAAGAAAATACTCTGACCATGTTTTGATGAAATTCTGCATATCCTTCCAAGCGTCTATATTCCAGAATATTTCTTTATTTATTACCAGATAATCACCTGCAGTTCTGATTAATGCAAGCAAAACAAAAAAAATAACAAATAAAGGTATATAGCTTAAAAAATTCACCTTTGCAGATTTAGTAGTATTGCCCTTTTTTGAGTAAATATATGCCATCAAAGGTATGACAACCGCTATAAATGTATTTCTTACCAATTTGGTTACAACTGCAATATCCATAGCAGTTGGCGTTGCAGTATTTTCATTTAGCCATAATTGATTATACATCATGCCTGCACCTGTTACCTGTGAAGTATCATGTATTGATGTTCCAAGAAAGATTCCAGCCTGCATATTTGATAAACCTAATACAATATGAACCAAATAAGGATAAACTAACAAAGCAATAAGCCCAAATATAGTGATTGTTCCAACAGCATAGGCGGTTTCTTCCTCTTTTGCATTTATTGTAGGCGCTGTAGCCATAATTGCACTCACTCCACAAATGCCTGTGCCAACAGCAATAAGCGTTCCAAGCCTGTCAGATAATCCCAATTTTCTTGTTATGAAAGTTGTTATTATAAGTCCTGTAGATATACAAACTATGACTATTATAACAGAAAGCAAACCAACTTTTGCAACATCAAGGATACTCATTCTTATTCCCATGAGTATAATACCCAAACGTAATAATTTTCTAACACTGAAATTAATACCATTATTAAAATATTTTGATACTCCGATAGTATTACGCAACAACATCCCAATAATAATTGCAAATGTAACCATACTTACAGGGCTGTTTTTCATATCCATGATTGCACAAAGACCATAGCAGGCAAAATAGCTTATAAAAGCAATCAATGACGCCAATAACAATCCGGGTATAATGTCAAATATTTTTTTCATTTTATAGGAAATTATGTTTTTTGTATTAATTAAAGAAGACCCTTCACTGCGTTCAGGGTGACATTTTGCTGTCATTTTGAGCAAAGCGAAAAATCTTTTTTATTCTAATAAAAATAGGGCGTATGGTAATACGCCCCTTGTAAATAGTTAAAGCAATATTATATCATTTCCATAGTTTTGTTATGCAAAAATGCAGTCCTGTCTTTTGGGCTGGCAGAAAGAAAGCCAAGCCCAAAAATCAGGCTACAAGTGTACATTTTATTGCGGGAAATGTTATTATATCGTTACGACAGCCTTCATAACATCATCTGCACGGTTTTTCACATCCGCAATGCCCTGAACAAGATCATCAAGTTTTATTGAATGTGTAATCAACGGAGCAACATCAACCAAATTATTACCAAGCGCCTGCATTGCAGTTGGCCAAGTCAATGGAGCAAGCCATGAAAACAATATGCTTTTATCCCAGAATATTGTATCAAGTGCAGGTATCTTGATGAAGTCATTTGCGCCGGGCAGACCAAAGAACACAATTCTAGCCCTTCTACCTGAAATTGCAAATGCAGATTCCATCGCTGGAACAGAACCAGTCGGAGTCATAACTACATTTGCATATTTTTCATCAGTAAGTTCGCCAATTTTCTTTTTGAGATCGGCTACATAATAGGGAGAACCTTCCTCTTTTGTATTGAGTATTATATCCGCTCCCATCTTTTTACCAACCTCTAATCTATAATCTCTTGTTCCAACAAGGGCAACTTTGCCAGCACCACTTGATTTAAGTAATTGAACCATCATCAACCCAATAGCCCCGGGACCGATTACAACCACAAAATCACCTAATGCAACCTGTGCCTTTTGTAGTGCATAA
Source organism: uncultured bacterium (assembly GCA_964564735.1). Taxonomy (GTDB): domain Bacteria; phylum Poribacteria; class DTPJ01; order DTPJ01; family DTPJ01; genus CAZMCH01. Next base: position 8,854 of record CAZMCH010000060.1, on the reverse strand, counting down.
ACTGCGTCTGCCAATGGTTCTGCTAATGCTCCCTGATCATAAGGAACGTTGTCGGGAAGTTTGTGTAAACCTGTATAATGCGACACGCAATATTCTGCAAATCCACCGTTAACAGATACACCCAAAACGGTCTTTTTCTCGCAAAGATTGACATATCCACGCTTGCAGATTTCGCAGGCGTTGCAGTATTGGACTGGATCAACAACGACTCTGTCACCGGGCTTAAAAAGACCAAGTTTTGCTGGTAATGCGCCGACTTCCGCAACCTCTGCAGAGAACTCATGCCCCAAGACCAACGGACCCTTGCCATCAGGTGTTTCTAATGGGCTATTGCCATAATAATAAGCAATATCTGATCCGCATACCCCGCATGCTTTTACACGAACTAGAACTTGATCATCAGCTATTTTGGGAATATCAATTTCTTCTAATTGCATTTTTAATGGCTCATAGAATACTTGAGCCTTCATTTTTCCTGCCATTATCTCTCCTCCTATATATAATTAATTGAAGAGTAAGATTTGTATTTTTTTGTCTAGGAAATTATATTTTTGGTATTAACTCAGGAAGACCCTTCACTGCGTTTAGGGTAACAACTAATGCCATTTTGAGCAAAGTGAAAAATCTCCTTTTATCGCAAATATCTTTTATTTTCCGTATTTTTCCATAAATGGTGTGAGGAATTTCTTTGCCGCTTCTGTAACTTCCCAAGCCTCTGGCCAGAAGCAAAGATCGATAGTCCACCACTCGCCTTTAAATCCTGCTTCATAGATTGCCCCAATAGCTTCATCGAAATCAATAAATCCTTCGCCAAATGGACGATGTGTGCTTGTTTCGTCGCCGTGTAATGTGCCATCAGAATCAATAAGATGAAGATGCCCAATTTTGCCTTTTAGCATACTAGCAAACTCAGCAACTCCGCCTTTTAGAATCTCTTTTGTTCCGCTTTGTCTTGCCCCAACAACACTGCACATATAGGCATGGCTTGTATCAAACATTATTTTGAAGTTTGGATGATTAACATCTTCAGCCATTTTTACGATTTCACTTGGTTTATTATATAAGAATCCCGGCTCAAATTCCCATACCATAAGAACGCCATTATCTTGAGCAACCTGAGCGCATCTATTCCATAATTTTGCGGTTCTATCCCAAGCGACCTTTGGATCAACGCCTTCTACGCCTTTGTCTGGAGGTGCAACTGTATCAACACGTAGAGCCTTTGCACCAAGATCAAGACATAATTGAAGGTTCTTTTTAAATAAGTTGTAATAAGCATCATTCTTCTGCGCAACATCAGAGCCAGGAGGACATGGAGGCGCCCAAAAATCAGCAGCAATCCCTGAAATACCAAGGCCATTCTCGGCAATAAGTGCTTTGACAGCATCTCTATCCTTTTTCATTGGATAGTCATCTGGATATATGTGAGGTCTAAAAGCACCAACCTCTACACCGTCAAATTTTAGTTCGCCCAATTTTTTACATACCGCATCGAATGGTATTGGGTTATCTGTATATGGACCAAAAGTATAAGCCCAACTACCGATTGAAAGTTTTACCATTGCTTTTCTCCTTTGCAATATTGTTTGGTAACCATTAAAATAACTAACGATTCCAAAATACTAAAAACTTTTTAGAATATACTGACATACAAGATATGAGAATCTAATACTTCGGGACATATAATATCATGCTTCATAATAATTTATCATAATTAATATTATAATGCAATCAAATTCCTAATAATAATATCTATTTTGAACAAGGGACTGTTTAATTATTTGGCACAGATTTTTTAATGCCTTAAAGCATCTGCACATTCCTAAATCTTGCAGGTGCAGAACCATGAGACATCTCTGCTGTTTGCCCCGGCTGACCTTTTCCACAGTTCGTAACTCCCCAAAGGACAAAATGATTTTCATCACAAATTGCGTCACAGGAGTTCCAAAATTCAGGTGTTATGCCTTGATATGTCGGATTTTTGAGGATTCTAGTTTTCTTTCCATTTTTAATTTCCCAAGCGATCTCTGTTCCAAATTGGAAATTTAGACGTTTCTGATCAATGCTCCAACTTTTATTCGTATCAACAAACACGCCATCTTTAGTATCTGCAATAAGATCATCAAGCGTCCATTCGCCGGGCATAAAACTTATGTTTGTCATACGGATAAGCGGGATATTATTCCAACCGTCTGCGCGCATCGCGCCTTTGCTTCTTTCTTCGCCAATTACAGGGGCGGTTTCTCTGGAAGTCAGATAGCCAACGAATATGCCATTTTCTATCAAATGCCATTTTTGCGCAGATACACCTTCATCGTCATAGCCAACTGTTGCGAGTCCATAAGGCAAAGTTGAATCTGCAACAATATTGACGATAGGGGAAGCATATTGCAACTTACCAAGTTTATCCGTTGTAACAAAGCTAGTTCCAGCGTAATTTGCTTCTGTTCCAAGCACTCTGTCTAGCTCTGATGGATGCCCTATTGATTCATGTATTTGTAATGATAGCTGAGATCCGCTTATTATTAAGTCAGTTTTCATTTCAGGGCATTTTGGGGCTTTGACAAGTGCAGTTGCTTCTTCTGCCACTCTTTGCGCATTTTCCAATAAAGGTAGTTCTTCAACCAATTCATAGCCCTTTGACATCGAATGCCATCCATGAGAATCAGGATAAGAACGAACCTGCATATCACCATTTCCAACCGCTGTGGCAGTATAACCAACCGCTGTCCTTAGTAAATTCTGTTGGATAAAACTTCCTTCGGTGTTGGCAAAATATTGCAGTTCACGAATAAAACGCATGTGTGACCTAGCAACTTTTATATCTTTGATTCTTGCCAATTCTGCGTTAATTTTTAGAAGAAGATCAATTTTTGTTTCCAATGCAACACTAAAAGGATCTTTCTGACATGGAGATTGCCAAACATCAACATGCGTTGGTTCGTTTGCAAGCCTGACATTTTCTTTTTTTGTTAAGGCACTTGCCTTAGCGATTTGAACCGCTTGAGCAGAAACACGCTCAATCTCAGCTTTTGTTAATAAGCCACTGGAAGCAAATCCCCATGCACCATCAGCAATCACTCGCACTCCAAAACCTTCATCATCAGACCTGTTTATATCAGCTAATTTCTCATTTTTTGCAGAAACATACTCATATTTCGTTTGAATGATTCGTATATCCGCATAAGTTGCACCGCATTGTTTTGCTGTATCAATCGCTAGGTCAGTCAATTCTTTCAAAGGAAAATCCTCCTATAATGATTAAAGATTGAAGATTTAAAGCTGGTATGAGCTTATTTATTTCAATCTCCAATCTTTAATTATAAAATTTTAATATTTTATTCTGCCCCAAGTAGTTGTAATTGAACCTTCGCTTGAGACAGCAGATGGCACTTGCGGACCTCCATCCATAACAGCTTTTATTTCAGCCTGCGAAAGGCTTCTTTTATATATACAGGCATCATCCATAAGTCCGATAAATGGTCTTGCGTTGTCAACTGTCATTCCTAATCTTGCTCCAGCAGACCAATCCAATATTTTATCTCCTGTCGCTGCTTTTTCTTCAACTAATTCGCCATTCAGATATAATGCCCCAACTTTTGAAGCACTATCATATAATCCAGCAAAATGGACCCATTCGTTTAATGTCCATTTGCCATTTCTGATCTCAAAAAGCGTGACATTTTCATTACTGCGCAAAATCCATCTAATTGTTCCATCGGCACGGAGTTCTGCATGTGAATTTACAGTTCCTGATCGAGGGCTGAATATCTCAAGATCACCAATTTCTGTTCCCTTCAACCATACACAAACGGTGATTGCATCTCTTGGTATATCTGCAATTGCCATATTTGGAGTATCAAGATCGAGGAAACTACCAGCGTCGGTTTTTGTGAATTTTGCAGCACCACCACGTTTTCCAACTGGTTCAGGTTTAACATCTCCAACGACAATAGCATCGTTCCCTTTACCTGACAAATCAGGAACAGTTGCAGAAAACTGATCAAATGAATAATAAATAACTAAGTCAGGATCCGCCCACGTAACTACTGAAAACGCAAGTAGAAAACAAATTGCCAAAAGAGTATAACGCATAATGTAACCTCCTTTTGATGTGAAAGACATGATAGAGAACCTTACTCTATCGTTTTAATGGGATTTTAATTTACCCCATGTAGAAGTCATATTTCTATCAGGCGAAACTGATTCAGGCTTAATTAATTCTCCTGCGCTTTTTTCCATAACGGTCTTAATTTCATCTTTTGTTAAAGCCACTTTCCAAAGATTTATATCATCCATAAGCCCGGCAAAAGGTCTAGCATCATCGATATTTTTGCCAACTCTTGCACCCAAACCCCAATCTTTTGCTATCTTTGCATTTCCATTACCTTCTGCAACAACTTCGCCATTGATATATAAAATGCCTTTTTTCCCATCATAAGTTCCTGCATAATGTTGCCATTTACCGTAATCAATTGCACCACCCCTTAGATCAAATATAGTTGCAGCTCCGTCTGATCTTAATAGCCATCTAAAATCTCCACTAGTCTTAGATTCAGGATGAATTAGCCATGTCTGATCAGATGCCCTAGCATTGAATATTGCATGATCTTGTCCATCGTTTTTTAAATTGATCCATGCACAAAGAGTTATTTGTTCTCTTGGAATTAGATTAGCAGGAACATCAGGACCATGCACATCAATATAATCTCCAGATTGGAATTCTGCTGCTTTACCAAATTTTCCGCCGTCAACGAGTTTGATCTTGCCGTTTATATCACCATTAAGACCATTACCAGATAAATCAGGAATTATGTTTCCATTAAATTCATCAAATGAGTAATAAAACACCAAATCACTGGAATTGACAGCGTGAGTCATATTAACGCAAAATAGGCAAAATAAAATTGATAAAAACAAAGCTAATCTCATCGTTACCTCCTGTCATCAATGACAAAAATTATTGCAGTTGAAATAAATATATTTGGATAGAATAATGATTTATTTTGGAATTTGGTTTGATTTAGTCTGTTATTATTATTTTTTATATTAGCATAAAGGTTGGTTTCTGTCAAATAATTTTCAGAAAGAGGTATCTGTCCTAAATTATTGAGCAATATCAATATCACTTAGTTTAAAAGCTGTTCCTTTTGCTATTGAGCTAAATGAGGATAGCAAACAGGATTTCCATAATCATATAAACTATCGAGTTTTAGAGGCATAATCTCATCTTCTATGTTTTGCTTCGATCCTCATGATTATCAAGTTTGTTGATATTAAGCAAGAAATCTCTTAAGAGCAATTCTTTTTGAAGCATCCTAATATCTAATTTATCAGGAGTTGTGTCCAATTTTACAGACATAGCAGATGCAACACCCGCAACCTCGCCAGTATGTGCAGAGGCCTGTATTACACGCATAACTTGCCATGCCTCATCATTTGCTGATATACACCTTCCTGCAGTTAAGATTCCTTTTATTCCTTTTGGAACCAATGTATAATAAGGTATTTCCCAGATATTCTTTCCATCACGCCAATCCGCAACCATACCTACACAATCATCGAAATGTTTGAATTCATCACCATTGGAAATAGTTTTTATTCCATCAATTCTTCTTGTTGTGCGAAATTGTGCCATTGATGGAAGCGTTATTGGAAAAATATCTTTGCGATTCAACCTTTTCTGCTCTTTTTCATAGAATTCTCTAAGCAATTTTCGTCCTTCAAGCACAAATTCTGTTACATCTTTTCCTTTTGTTCCATAATATTTTCTTATGCCATCAGGAGCTCCAATTCCTACATCACTTCCACCTAGGCTACGGAGTTTATTTAAGGCACTCCCGGACTTTTCTGATACAGATTTTTGTGCTATATCAAGCGACGCTTCAATTGCCCAAATAGAAAGCCAATTATCTTTTTCAATACAAGGAGCGCCTGCCCTAAAGACAACATCGGCATCACCAGTTGCATCAATGATGCTTTTTGCACCAATAAATCCACGCCCACTCTTGTTTTCTATCTCAACACCTATTATATGCTCATCTTTGGTGACAGAATCACAGATTAATGTATCAAGCCATATCTCTACTCCTGAGTCGATTAAGAGCTTATCTAGTGCCAGAGCAAATGAAGCAGGAGAAAACCAAACCATATAACGTGATTGTGTTTCAGGATTTTTCCAATCAGAAGGAATGTCTCCAGGTCCATATTTTATACTTGCATGTAATAATTCCTCCGCAATTCCGAATGTCACTTGATTCCCTTTATTATCGCTGAGAGGAAGATATACAAGTATTAGACCTGATGTAGCAAGCCCACCTAGTATAATAGTTTTTTCTACAAGTATAGTGTGAAGTCCCATTCTTGCTGATGCCAAGGCAGAGGCTACCCCTGCTATGCCACCACCAGCGACTAATACATCACAGAATTTTGAGTAATGATCCCTATTATTCACATTTCATCCTTAAAGAAAATGTTGATTGTTAGTTTTGCTTTTAAAACATTATAGCATAAATTATCTACATAAAACAATATTTCTAACCATCACTATAAAATATAAATTGGAAAATTATGATGAGATTTCAGATATTAAAATTATATCATATAATTACACAAGAATATTTACAGCATGAAATTTTTATGATAAAATACCTTTATAATTAGCATTATCATTTTTTTGTAACAGGGAGCTGGAATATGCAAAAATTAGCTATTGATGGTGGCGAAAAGGTTAGGAAAATCCCTCTTCCAACAAGAAATCTCTTTGGTGAAGAAGAAAAACTGGCTGTAATAGAACTATTTGATAAGTCAATAGAAACAGGTGAGGTATTTGGTTATGGCGGACCAGAGGAACAAGCATACGAAAAAGATTTTGTTGATTTTATGGGAGGAGGCTATGCTGATCTTGTAAATTCTGGGACATCTGCCATATTGTCAGCACTTGGGGCATTAAATTTGGAGCCGTTAAGTGAGGTTATTGCACCGCCTATAACAGACCCCGGCGGTATAATGCCTATACCTATGCTAAATTGCGTTCCTGTTATTGCAGATGCAAATCTTGGGTCATATAATATTGGTCCAGACCAAATAGAGGATGTTCTGACTGACAGAACTCGTGCAATAATCGTAGCACATATTACAGGTGAACCAGCAGATATGGATCCCATAATGGAGATTGCTAGGTCGAGAAATATCTTTGTAATAGAAGATTGCGCTCAAGCACATGGAGCATTATATAAAGGAAGATTAGTAGGCACAATAGGTGATATTTCAGCCTTTTCTACAATGAGTGGGAAACATCATGCTACGGGTGCGCAAGGCGGTGTTGTATATACAAGGAATGAAGATTTATTCTGGGAAGCAAAGCGTTTTGCAGATAGAGGCAAGCCATTTAATACGGAGTATACTACAAATGTTAGAATGGGGCTTAATTTGAATGGTAATGATTTATCTGCAACAATAGGCAGAATACAGCTAAAAAAATTGCCTAAAATCATTGAGAAAAGGAGGAATTTTGTAAAGCTACTATCAGAAAAGATCAAGGATTTGATAAGCATATCGCTTGGTTGGATACCTTCGGATTGTGAGTCATCATATTGGTTTATACGAATGCATATTGATTGTAATTTGCTTACTGTTTCAAAGGAGCAGTTTGTTAATGCCTTATCAGCAGAGGGATTTTCTTGTAGTTCGTCATATAGGGCAATGCCATCAGAAGCAAAATGGTTTAGAGAACATATTACCTATGGAAGAAGTGGCTATCCATGGACTGCCGAAAATTATAGAGGAGATCGTATTGGATTTTATCCATGTCCAAATTGTGTAGAGGCTGTGGAAACACATTTTAGTATTCACTTTAACGAAAATTATGGAGAACAAGAGGCATCAGATATGGCAGAAGCCCTAGCAAAAGTAGAAAATGCCTATCTAAAATAAAGCCGATTCTCTATAAAAATTGTCTGCATGATTTTACGTTGACAAAAATACCATCAACATTTATAATAATAGCTTGTTATATCAATAATTAATATAAGCAATTCACAATAAATTAATCCTGAAATATTCACAGGAAAAGGGGAAAAGGGAGTTCTTGATGTATAAGATTAGCAAATGGAAGCTCATCCTTATCATATTGGTATTTATCTTTACTGGATTATATTTACTGCCATCAATACCGAGTCTTTATGGTAGTATATATGGCTATTTCGATCTTTGGATGCAAAAGAGGATACCAAAGCCCGAAGTGCAAAGTGATAAAGATGGAGACTATATAAATATTATTGTTACAAGTTCCAATCTTCCCAAAGGAATGAATTTTCAGGAGGCATCAAAAGAGATTGCAGATACCTTAAGCAGAAGGCTTGAGAAAATTGGTTATAGTAGAAATGAATTTCAATTTGATAATACGAATCCTGATCAAATAAAACTTAAATTTAATAATAAAAAAAGCAAGACGGAACTAAATCAAATCCTATCTGATATGAAGCTTTATGGAAGTATACCATTACCAATCAGACCTATATTTCCAGATAAACCAATTAAACTTGGTCTTGATTTAAAGGGCGGTATGCATGTTGTATTAGAATTGGATATGAAAAAAGCTATTGACGCATATCTTGACGGTCAAGCAAAAGATATAATAATGGCGAATTTAAAGAATGAAAAAGTTTTTGTAAAATCTATCGAAAAAACAGTTCAAAAGTCGGGAGATTCAGCCATAATAATACGACCTTATGTGGAAGAGGGTAGTGGAACCGATATTTCTCAGCGAATGGCTGATGTTAGGCAAAAGCTAGTTTCCCTTGGATTTAGTGAATCCAGTATTCAGGATGTATCAAAGGATGGTCCTGAGTTA
>CAZMCH010000059.1:0-26113 GCA_964564735.1 uncultured bacterium | reverse complement strand
AATTAATGTTCATAAGTTAGTTTTTTTTAGGATTTGTTCTTGACACTATATCTGAACAAGTGTTATAATTTCCCTAATTATTGATAATATTTATATCAATGCTATTAAATTGCAAAAAATTGTGTGAATGTATAAACTTTTTAATTGAACAAGTTGTTTTGTATTTTGTTGAGGTTATGTAACAAATAGGAGGGACCTATAACATGCTTAAGAGATACTTGGCAGTGACCTTTGTGTTTATTGTATCAATTTCATTCATTGGATGCGGTGCTAAACAGGTTATTGGCACAAAACCAGTTCCGCCATTGGACGGATATTCCAATGTTACAATCGCTCCTTTTGATATTAAGAAACCATCAGGCAAATATGATGATTTGCCAACTATGCTTGCCTATGGTGTTGGAACAAAGCTAGGAATTAAATTTCCAGATAAGACATGGCAGTTTAATCAGTCAAGAGAAATAAACTTGGTCACTGATAAAATGAAGGAACTAGGTCTCACTCCTGAAATGATATACGAGAACACTGAATCTGCTGTTAAGCTTGGAAAAGCTCTTGGTTCTGATCTAATAATTGTCGGTTTGCTTACAGAACCAAAGTATGATATACAGCGTTCTGGAAAAATCACCTATGATATGTCTGAGTCAACCCCAACAGGTGCAGCTAGGTATTATACGGTATATCAAACTGCTATATTGAGGGTTAATATAAAGATTATAGATGTTAATAATGGCAATGTTCTCTGGAAAGATGATATTCTTGGTTATGAAAAATATGAGACTAAATATAGAACAGGTGAATCAGAAAAAAGTCAGCGTGAAGAAAAAATGTATGCTGATATAAGAAAAAGTTTTATTGATAATTTCCTAACAAAACTTTATCCAGAAGCATTTCCACCAGTTAAAGCAAAATGATAATCAAGCATAAGATTATATATTTAAAAAGCGGGTTAAGACAAAAACCCGCTTTTTTATTTTAAAGAAATATTAAGATCGACCTTGAATTTATATTATTTATACAAATTTTTCCGTTAGCAGTAGATGATAACTAAAAAAGATTCTTCATTTCATTCAGACACAAAAAACCATCGATGCTATATATTATTGATAATAAAACGAAACTATATTTCACAACATACAAAGGTGATGGCTTATATAAAACAACAGATCAATAAACTAGATTTCTCTGGTCAAGACATTTATGTCAGTATTGGCACAAGCAAGGAAACTGGAAAGTAACTATTCATCAAAGATTTTTCAGTTGACTGAATTTATTTGATCGTTTATACTCTAAATCTGCATAAAAAATCACGAGGTGAAACAATTATGGATGAATATTCCGTTATAGATAAAAGAAAATACCCATTTTTATTAGTAGATAAAGCAATTCCTCTTGCTTATGCACCTTATATCGGTGCTGAGTCCGTATGTATTTATATTTTATATGCTTCTATGGCTGATCAAGGCAACTTTTCATTTTTTTTGGAAGATGTGAGAGATTTTCTTGGTATTGATGACAACACTCTCGAAAAGTGTAATAAATCTCTCGAAGAATACGGGCTTATAAAATTAGAAAGCCATGAACGCAATGGCAAGATTGTCAATAGTTGTTATGTCCTTCAACCTCCCCCTTTCCCAAGAACACTTTATTCTGATTTGCAGAACAAAGCATTAGTAAGAGATATTATTCAAGAAATGCTTAATCTTGCTCCAGCAGAACAGAAAACACAACCTAAAAGAACACGAACTTCACTAATAACTCCTACAAAATTGATCAGTAAGTTTTATTCAATGATGGGAAATGGTAATATTGATATTTTTGAAAGAGAATCAGGGAAAAAAGTCATTACTGATTTGACAAATAATGGTTATTCTCTCGAAGATATCGATTTTGCAATTGAATGGAGTTTTGATAATGCTAGAGATTCATTAGAAGACCTTTCTTCTATCAAGGAATTAATAGCTCAAGCGATTGAAGCTAGGGAAAAATATATCGCTGAACGTTCTAAACAGGCAGAAAAAGAAGCTAAAAGTAATCAAAATGAAGATATTGAACGAAAAACAATTGAAGCATATAAGAAATTCATGTCAGATTCAGAAAAGAAGGCGCTCCGTGAGCGCGCTATGAACATAATTAAGCAGGATAACAGAATAAATGAGGAATTCATTACAGAGCAGTTTATAATAATTAAAGAGAATGAAATAATACGTGAGGAATATCTCAAAAAGGGAGTTTTGAGAGGAAAGATAGAATAAGGATTAATCTTTAAAGCTTAATTGGAGGACTATAATGGCAAAGGAAATGACAACTTATGAAAGAATGAAATGTGTATATGATCATAAAGAACCTGATAGGATACCTATGGAAGACGGTCCTTGGGGATCAACAGTTGCTAGATGGCACAAAGAAGGGCTCCCGCTTAATGTAGGTGTTGGAACATTTTTTGAGTTTGAAAATATTGTTGGAATAGGTGTTGATAATAGCCCCCGCTATCCGTCAAAAGTAATTGAGGATACAGCAGATTACACAATTGTAACGACTGCTTGGGGGGCAACGATGAAGAATTGGAAACGATCTGCATCTGTGCCTGAATTCCTCGATTTTAGGATAAAAGATAGAGCAACATGGGCAGATGCAAAGGCACGTATGACTCCAGAGCGAAATCGTGTCAACTGGGATCATCTAAAAAATGGCTATAAATCGTGGCGCGAAAATGGCTATTGGATACAAGCTGGAGCATGGTTTGGATATGATGTTTTTGCAAGCTGGCATGTTGGAACAGAAACGATATTAATGGCGATGGTTATCGATCCTGAATGGTGTTCAGATATGTTTAATCATGCACTTTCTGTTGATTTAGCAATGCTAGAAATGGTCTGGAACGAGGGATATACTTTCGACTGCATATCATTTCCAGATGATCTTGGCTATCGTAACGGTATATTCTTTGATCTTGATACTTATCGAAATGTATTGAAACCAGCACATAAGCGTTTATGTGATTGGGCGCATCAAAGGGGTGTAAAGGTAATGCTTCACTCATGCGGAAATATAATGGAATTGCTCCCTGATCTTATCGATGCTGGAATTGATGGTCTAAATCCACTTGAGACAAAGGCTGGCATGGATGTAATTGAACTTAAACAGAAATATGGCTCTGAACTTGTGCTTGAAGGTGGAATTGATGTCCGTAAGATGACAGAGGCGGATCAAATCGAAGAAGAGATACGCACTAAAATTACAACTGCAAAAGTTGGTGGAGGTTATATTTATCACTCTGATCATTCTGTTCCAGATAGCGTGAGTTTCTCTGATTATTGTCGTGTGATTGCATTGGTTAGATATTACGGGAAATACTAGATTTAAGGGCGTAAACATACGCCCTTATAATAATATACAACATTATTCAGGAGCATATATGGAAAATCTTAGCGAATTATTTTTCCTCATTAGTTTATTTGCCTATTTTTTCTCTACAGTATTTTACATAATATATGCAATTTTCAAAAGAGATATAATTGGCAAACTCGCAACTTGGATACTTGCTGGCGGAATAATAGTCCAAACAGTGGCTTTAATATTACGCACAAAAGAAACAGGTCATTTTCCATTTGTGACTATATATGAAACGCTTGTATTTTGGTCTTGGTTAATTGCTATTGCATACCTTATTTTGCAATTTTGGCTTCGTATAAAAGTTTTGGGTGCAATTATCACACCATTGGCTTTTTTTTCAATAGCTTTTGCATCTGCATTAGCTCCCAATTATAAAGGCTCAAGCCCACTTGTTCCTGCTTTACAAAGTCATTGGTTGGAATTTCATATAAGCACTTCATTTATATCCTATGCGTGTTTTGCAATTTCTTTTGCGGTTGGTTTGGCTTATCTCATTAAGCGCAGTAATAATCCAGAGAGTTTGTTATCAAAAGACAAACTTGATATGATAGGCTATAAGTCTATAAGTGTTGGATTTCCATTTTTGACGATAGGTATAATTTCGGGTTCGATTTGGGCAAATATCGCTTGGGGTTCTTATTGGTCTTGGGATCCAAAGGAAACTTGGGCTTTGATTACTTGGATAATATACGCAATCTATTTGCATTTAAGGATATTTGCTAAGTGGAAGGGCAAATCGTCTGCAATCGCTTCAATAATCGGATTTGCATGTGTGATATTTACGTTTTTGGGAGTAAATTTCTTATTGTCAGGTTTACACTCTTATTTGTAATCGCAGATACTTGAGATACTGGATATTAAAAATTAACTCAATATCCAGTATCCTGCATTAATATTATTTAATCGCTCCCCATGTAATAGCTAGTTTATTTTTTGGATCAACAGACATTGCTTTTGCAGATAAAACAAGAGTTTTCATTTCTTCGGGATTTTTGCCAAAAACAATTGTATGGTTGCCCCAACCGATCCAGCCTGTTTGTCCGGGTGCATCTTTATCACTGTCGTTGATGATTATTGCAAATGCAATCTCCATTCCTGCCTTGAGGGTTGTTCCCTTTTTAGCGAAAATATCACTTGGCATCTGCCATTCAAATATAGTTTGTTTTGTTGCTTCATTACGCACCATTTGAATTTCTGCATCACCCAAAAAAGGACCGGTTTCTTTTTGCCATCCTTCCTTGATGGAAAAGTTATATAGATGCGTTGTTCCATTAGGCCAGCCAGCAGCTATCTTTCCTGCGGAAGGGTCTATTGCTATTTGAACTCCATCATTTTCCCATGGATTTGCCCCTTGAGCAACATATTCATCATCTTTAACTAGCAAACCAAAATATATATTATCACTGTCGTATAATATCTTTAATTCAGCGCTCTGATCATCTTCATTTTTTAAGGTTCCGCCAAGTGGTTCCCATGTATCTTTACCCATAAAGAGTATCTCATCATTTAAAGCCCAGTCCTTAAGGTCTGCATCAATTTTAATATTAAACCCACCTCGCTGTAAAACCGAGAACTTATCAGCTCTTGAGGCATCAACTTTTGCTGCATCTGCATAAGGTAACATAAATATCAAAGAAAAAATAATTATAAAAGAAAAGGCGCATATAAATTTATACATTACAACACCACCTCTTTATATATTTAGCCCAATATGAATATATTGGGCTAAAATGGTAAATTTACTTTTTTAGAGAACCCCAAGTTGAGGTTAGTTTACCTGTTGAGTTAACAGCAGAAGCAGTTCCTATTGTATCTTCACCTAAAACGATGGTTCTCATTTCTTCAGGATTTTTGCCAAAGACGATAGTATGATTACCCCAGCCGACCCAGCCTGTTTGGCCTTTTGCATTAAGATCGCTGTCGTTTATAATAATTGCAAATGCGATCTCCATTCCTTGAGTCAATTTTGTTCCGGGGGCGGCAATTATTCCAACGGGCATACGCCATTCAAAAAGATTCATCTTTTTTGCTTCGTCACGCTTCATTACAATTTCTGCATCACCAAGATATGGACCTGTTTCCTTGTTCCATCCATCTTTTATAGAGAAATTATATAGATGTGTGGTTTTATTAGGCCATCCTGCTGGGATTTTACCTGCGGATGTATCAATCGCCATCTGAGGACCGTCATTTTCCCAGAAACCTCCGCCTTCTGCAACATATTCATCATCCTGAACCTGAAGAGCAAAATAAAGGTTATCTGCATCATAGATGATCTGAAGATTAGCTGTCAAATCAGCGGGTCCGTCCCATGTTCCGCCCAAAGGCTCCCATGTTTTTTCACCCATAACAAGAATGTTCTCAACTGTTGCCCAGTCATCAAAATTTGCATCAATTTTAATTTCTACATCTCCACGTTTTAAGGCGTAATAGTGATCTACATTTTCCGCATAGGTTACATCTGCAAAAACCTTTGGTAAAGCCATGAATAAAAGCAAAATCATTGTAATAAAAAATAGACTTTTGTAAAATTTTGCAAATGAATACAACATTTTTTTACCCCCTTAATGTGATAATCTTGAAAAAACAAGATCAATGGTAAAAAAGGATCACTGTAATAACGATATTTCTCATTATAAAGCAACGTTGTATTTATGTCAAAAGAAAAATAACCACATAATATAAATTTAGCCGATGAGATCAGAAAATTAATATATATAGGCAGTAAGAATCAGTTTCCTAATGACAAATCAGTTTTGAAGACTCTATATATTTGTAGTTGCAGGATTAAAGAGATATAGGTAATTGGTAGAAAAAGATATTGCCATAGGGATCAATATATTTTTGAGGTAGGGTAACAAATAATTATGATTAAAACGGAATGAAATTATACAAAATACTTGGCAAGTCTCCCTTTTACAAAGGGAGACTCAAAGAGATTTATAAATATAAAAACTAATCTAGTTAATCTTATAATGCTCTTTATTTAAACACTAGAGATCCCCTATAACCGTCTTCCCTTGCTCTCATCACCATAGAGGCATTGGGATAGTAACTAAGATATTCATTAAGATAAGGGTCTGTTTCAGGGTCCAAATCTGCTAATACTATTCCTCCACTTTCTCCTGATAAGTCTATAAAACGTAGAATAGTATATCCAAAAAAACCGTTATCTATATCATATTGCGAATATGATTCATTTTTGAATCCACCAAGCCCTGCATCATCATAACTATCCAGATTATTAAGAGTCCTTACTGTGTTTATCTTTCCTGTCTTATCGGTTCTAACGCTTATATCAATTCTTTTCTTTAATTGATCTTGTGCGCTGATTTGAAATATATAGTCATGATTTTTCAGAAGCCCAGAAAAACTCATTGAAATAGTCCATTCATGTTTAGAGGATGAATACGTTATTGTTGCGCTTCCTTTTGCTCCCGGCAAACCCGGTGAGGTGTATTTAGCTTCATTATAGAAAGTTGCTTTTACTGTTGGTGAATAAACATTGCCTGCAAAAACTAGATTTGGAATCATAACTACCAAAACCAAAAGCACGATTAAAATTAGTCTTCTCATTTTTTTGCTCCTTGCCTTTTCAGCGCATTAGAACCATCTTTTTTGTTTCTGTGAAATCCCCCGCTTCCATAACATAAAAATACATGTTTGAAGCGACCACCTCTCCGTTTTCATTTCTACCGTCCCAATATGCAGATTTTTCTCTTGTTGTATATTGTCCGGGCTGTTTTTGCCCAAGATCAAGCGTCCTGACGAGTTCGCCTTTTAGACTGTATATTTTGATTTTGACGTTTTCGGGTTCAGAAAGACAGAAAGGTATCCATGTCTCTGGATTGAAAGGGTTGGGATAGTTCTGGAAAAGGTCTGTTTTCTTTATCTTGCCCCATGTATCAATTGCCTTTCCCATAGGATTTACAGCTTTGCCTTCAACGGGGATATTTACTTCCCATAATAATATCGTTCCATCTCCACTGCAAGTCGCCAACCATTTCCCATCTTTGCTGAAATTCATTCCAGTTATATCGCCTTTATGACCTTTTAGATTAGCTAACTCCTTTTTCGTCTCAACATCCCAGATTCTGCATGTTCCATCATTGCTTTGAGATGCTAACCATACACCATCCGGGCTAAATTGAAGATGACGTATATTACCATTTCCTCCCCAAACAGTTTTGACATGCTTTTTTTGTGTAAAATCCCAAAAAGTAATTGATCCAGCAGAGCCAGAAGCAAGAGTCTTACCATCAGGGCTAATAGCAATAGAGATTACGTATCCTTGTGGTTGTATAACATTTATCAAATCTTTGGTTTTGACATCCCAAACATTGATAGCTCCATTTCCACCAATACCACAGATGAGATAATTTCCATCAGGGCTAAAAGTAACTGCATGAGCATGAGGGATCCCTCTAAATACTTTTATTTCTTTTCGTTGCTCAACATCCCAAAGCCAGAGTGTCATATCAAGACTTCCGGATGCAAGCAATTTACCATCGGGACTAAAAGCAAGAGATCGCACCCAATCAGTATGACCTGTAAGAACGTCTATCTTTTTCTTGCTCTCTGCATCTATTAGATATATTTTTCCATCATGGGTGCCTGCTACAACATATTTTCCATCAGGACTATAGGCAACTGTCCCACAGAACCAGTAGTCATTTCCTGTTGTAAATATGCTATCACCTATCTGTTTTTGTTTCTCAACATCCCAAAATTTAATTGCGGAATTATGGTCAGCTACAATAGTCTTTCCATCAGGGCTAAATGCAACATCATATAGCCACATATCAAAACCGTCTATTGTGCCTGTTTGCTTCTGCTCTTTAATATCCCAAAAGCGAATTGTTTGCTCAACGAAATTTGTTGAGGCTAGTTTTTGTCCATTTGGACTGAATATAAATGAAGTGCCTTCATCCTTAGGCACTTTAATCAATCCGATTTCTTTTCGCTCTAAAGTATCCCATACAATTATGGTTTGATCATCACTAATGGAAGCAAGTGTTCTACCATCTGGACTGAAAGCGATTCCATTTATCCAACCTCTATGCCCTTTTAGAGTTCCTATCAATTTCTGGCTTTGAATGTCCCAAAGAAATATCCCTTCGTTTTCATCTTCACTTGAGGTAGCTATTGTTTTACCATCTGAGCTAAAGGACCATTTTCTTATTTCTTTTTGATGTCCCTCAAGCGATCCTATCTGTTTTTGCTCAACAACATCCCAAAGGCGTATTAGTTTATCATATCCAGCGGAGAGCAATATTTTCCCATCTGAGTTAAAACAGACAAAGCTAATAAAATTTGTGTGTCCTTTTAAAGCTCCTATTTGTTTTAAGCTTTGCACATCAAAAAGATAAATTGTATTATCATTCCATGATCCATTTGATGCTAATATCTTGCCATCTGGGCTAAAAGAAAGCACATATCCCAACTCACCCTTTATTGTTCCCATCTGTCTTTTGGTCTCTATGTCCCATAGGAAGATACCATACCTATTAGCGATAGCCAATGTTTTTCCGTCAGGACTGAAATATAAATTTCCGGGAGTTACTTTATCTTCTTCTAATATACCAATTTCTTCAAGATTATTTGCATCATATAACCTAATCCCAAGACCAGTTGATACTGCCAATATCTTGCCATCAGGAGAATATGCTATATCGCTAAGCGTTCCCTTGCCCATACGAACAGAAGGCTCATCTGGAATCTTCCCGCCTTCACCTCTTGGCGCCATAAGAACTGCATCTTGTTCTTCTGATTCGCCCAAACCCTTATTATTTCCACCGCCTACAGAAGCATAAGATAATTGTGGTATATCCGATACGAAAACATGAATATTTCCTATGAAATTTTTTTTGATTTTAGATACTGGGGTTGATGATATAGATGAAAGATTCAGAAAATTAAAGTAAGTTCCGAGACCAAAAATCGCAATAATAATTCCTACTGCAAGTGAAAGCCCTAAAGGCAAAGCCTTTGTCGGTAAAAATGGCTGAACCTTTATCCGACTGACCATTTCCGTAATACGCAACGTAAATCCAACAGGCAATCTTTGCGCTTCAAAATTTATAGCCATTGTTCCAAGAACCTCCTCCCTTAATTGCGACTTGCTTTCGCTTAAACGTCTAGCAATAGTGCGGGATGGTATGCCGAGGAATATGGCAATTTCCTTGATTTTCATTCCACCGAGATAGTGTAGTGTTAATATTTGACGGTGTATTTCAGGAAGAGAATCCAAAGCATCATAAACTGAGTCGTTGATTGCTTCTTTACGATAAGAATTGATGGAAATGATCCCTAAAGTTTCTGTGTTATTTTCAATTGAATCATTATCAGGTCGCCTTGATTGAGACCGAAGCCAAGTTTTACAAAGGTTGGAAGTCATGGAATAGAGCCATGCAAGAAAGCTATCCCAATGTCTAAGTGTGTGGAGTTTTTGGTAAGCTTTGATAAAAACTTCCTGTGCAATATCCTCAGCATCATGGAAATTGCGTAGTTTGGCATAAGCAAAAGCATAAACACTTTCCTTGTATTTATCAACAAGGAATCCAAATGCTTCTGGTTCGCCATTCAAACACTTACTGATAATATAACCATCTTCTGTTCGCACTTTACTGCTCCTATCATATTTTATCTTTCATAAGATAAGATGCCGTAAAAAGGAAAAAGATGCCACAGGAAGAAAAATTTTTTTAAATCCAATATATTATATCAAAATTCTATATCGAGCTTAATACTTTTTTCGAGATGATTGTCCATATATTCTTATGCTTCACTTGCACCTTTACCATCATGATATAGTATCAATTCTATCTCATGCTTTGGAGAGCCAAATTAATACATAAACATAAAAAGAGAAAAATTTCTTGATGATCTAATCAGAACACTTTAAACTATGATTGCAAATATTGATAATAGAATGTATTATAATCTTATATTTTTTGTAATAATCCAAGACGACCCTTCACTGCGTTCAGGGTGACAGAAATGAGATTTTAAACGCAGTGAAGAATCTTTTTTGTCATTATCTATTGTTAACTGAAAAAGTCGTATTATTGATTAATTTTATCAAAACGGCATTTTTTTAATAATAGCAATAATCATTTTGGAGGTGTTAGATGTCAATAGATTTAAGTTTAAATGATCTTACCATAGCAATACAGCAACTATCAAAACAGATAGAAGATTCTAAAGAGGTTGGTAAAAAAGAAGCAGAGAAATTGTCAGAATATCAAAATAAAGGCACAATGCTTGAATTTAACCTTACTAATGGCGGAATAATGAACGGGAAAATAAACTGGATAGATAACCAATGTCTAGGGATTGATACTATCGATAAACAAAGCGTAATCTTATATAAACATATTATAGCCTTTATTCAGGAAAAGTCATCATAAATGAACGAGCAAAAAAAGGCTACAAAAATATATGGGACATCTAAAAAAGGTGTAATTTTCTTAATCGGCTCTGCCATTGCGTGGAGTTGGCCTGCAGTGATGATACGGATGCTAAGAGCAGACTTTGATATATTTACACAAAGCTTATTTAGATATATCGGGGCTAGTGTTTTTCTATTTGTAATCGGATTTGTTTTCACAAGAAAAAGCATGGTTCATGCTGGCGCTAATTTCAAAATACTTTTGATCCCATCAATAATAATGGCTATTCATCAGGTTTTTTTTACTGCTGGCGTCTGCATGACTTCTGCGGTGGTTTCAAGCTTGGTTGGGAGACTTAATGCCATTGTAATTCCATTTCTATCATTTATTTTTTATGCTGATGAAAGGCAGATAGTCAAAAGCAAGAGTTTTTTACTTGGGACTTTTTTAGCATTAGTTGGAGTTGCAGGAGTTATTCTAGGAAAAGGTGAAATTGATACAGGTGAATTCAATTATGGCTTTCTGTTTACTATGATTGGAACTATGGCTTGGAGTATATATGCTGTATATATAAAAAAGCTGATTAGAACAATCGATCCATTGGCACTTATCTCTTATGTATCATTTTTTTCTTTATTTATATTTTTTCCACTAACGTTAAAATTTGGTGATATGAGCGTTATAAATAATGTATCAATAGGCACTAAAATACTGTTATTTGGTTCTGGGATACTTGGTATTGGTGTGGGCAATGTCTTGTATTACCACGCAGTAAAACATGTTGGAACAAGTATATCATCAATATTTTTCTTGTTGCTTCCATTCAGCGTGGGTATTTTGGGTTTTTTAATTTTAGGCGAAACTCTTACCTTAACACAATTTTTCTTTGGACTTCTCTCCATAGTTGGATGCTGGATAGTAACTGCTCTTGCAAAAAAGAAAGTAGAATAAAGGTTCATAATATATAGGTTTGGACAATATGAATATGGTTATGTTTGGGAATTGTATCCATTAGACCAATTGTTTACTATTTATACGAGCTATTGAATCAAATTATTTAATGGTGGTAATTATATAAATATTTTATAATCAGGAGTTGTTTTATGTTAATCAATAGAAGATCAGTTGTTTATATATTAATCATTAGCATATTAGCGTTTTTTTCTTCTGTGATTTCTGTCGTGTCTAATCCAATAACGCCAACCAAAGAAATTAGTATTCAAGAAATACTTAAAAAACTAGAAATTAGACAAAAAGAGATAAAAAAGGAAGTATCGGATATAACTTATATGGCAAAGACTGTTTATAGAGAAATAGATAAAGATGGAAGTGCAAAAAAGGAAGTTTTGGTTGATAAAAAAATCTATATGAGAAACGATGATAGAAGACATGAAGAATATATAAGCATGATAATTGATGGAAAAAAACTTAGTGATGATGAACTTAAAAAAGAATCAAAAGAATGGCAAAAGAATAATTCAAGGGGAAAAGATACAAAGTCGCCATTAGACGAAAAATTTAGAAACGATTATGTTTTTAAGTTGCTAGGCGGTAGTTTTTTTGATAGACAACCTGTATGGGTTATAGAATTTAAAGCAAAAAAGAAAGAAGAAAATTATATTGATGGTAAGGCTTATATCTTAAAAGATAAGTTTGATATAGCAAAGGTTGATTTTACTCCTGCAAAAATACCATCAGTTATAAAGAATATTAAGTTATCATTAATATATTCTAATATTCAGGGATATTGGCTACCCACAAAATTTCAAATGGCAATGAAAGTTGATGTCAAAGTTGTTTTTAGTATGTATCATAAGGATATAAAGGTCGAAGATACATATTATCAGCACAAACTTAATACAGGGCTTGATGATTCTTTATTTAGTTCATAAAATACTTTCTATATAAAATCCTGCCTATATGATACAATATTACTATGTTTAAAAGAAAAATGTTTATTTTACTTATTCTTCTTATATTTATATCATCCGTTAATATTATGTCTGATGAGAAGGGGGTTATTATGCCTATTGATAAAAATAATGCCACAAATGTTTATTTCAAATGGAAAAACGGTCCCCCAAAAGACGAAAGCTACTTTCCAATTGCAGTATGGCTACAAAATCCAAGAAACGCATTAAAATATAAAGAGATCGGAATTAACCTATATGTCGGCTTGTGGAATGGTCCCACTGATGAGCAACTAAAGGCTTTATCTGATGCTAGTATGCCTGTTATTTGCTCACAAACCAAAGTAGGTCTGGCAAATATAGATAATCCAATAATAGTCGGCTGGATGCACGGCGATGAGCCTGATAATGCGCAACCTGTCAGGGATCCAGAAACAGGAAAAGAGTCTTGGGGACCGCCTGTTCCGCCACAACGGATCGTTGATGATTATGAAGAAATTAAGGCGAAAGACCCATCACGACCAATAATGCTTAATCTTGGTCAGGGCGTTGCTAATGATGAATGGCATGGTCGTGGCAGTGGGGCGCATATAGACGATTACATTACCTATGTTAAGGGTGCTGACATAGTTTCCTATGACGTTTATCCTGTTGTTGGCATTAATAAGCCCGATGGCGAAAATTATCTCTGGTATGTTGCAAAGGGCTTATCAAGGCTTGTTAAATGGACAGAAGGCAAGAAAATCCTCTGGAACTGTATTGAATGCACACGTATCGGCAGTAAAGAGAAAAAAGCAACTCCGCATCAGGTTCGTGCAGAAGTTTGGATGTCAATAATACATGGCTCAACAGGTTTGATATGGTTCGTCCACGAATGGGAGCCGAAATTTAATGAACATGCTGTCCTTGATGACCCAGAAATGAAGCCTGCTGTCTCTCTGATCAATCATCAGATACACGAATTAGCACCGATATTGAATAGTCCCACTATTGAGAATCTCGTTACCGTTGAATCATCTGATCCCGAAGTTCCTATCGCTGTAATGACGAAGCAATATAACGGAAAAACTTATGTATTCTCAGTCGGTATGCGCAATAAGCCAACAAAAGCAATATTTAGCCTAAAAGGCATATCACAGACAAAAGCGGAAGTTTTATGGGAAAATAGAAGCATTGATATAGAAATTTCGGAATTTAGTGATGATTTTATGCCTTATGATGTGCATATGTATGTGATAGATAGGTAGAAGGGAATTATATCAGACAAACCGACAGACTAAACTAGAATCAGTGGTCTTATTTTGTTTGGATGGATTATGCAAGCACATAAATATTTGGCGAGAGATAAAGGAATAAAGCTATGAGTGAACTAAGAATTGAAACATATAAAATGCCTTCTGCGGAACTTGGTAGCGAGAATCCACTACCTGCATTTGATATATGCCTCCCACACCGACTTCAGGATAATTATGATCGCAATAAAAAAGAACGAGATTTCAAGGTTGTTGTTCTGGAAAATGAGATACTGCGCGCAACATTCCTTATTGAACTCGGTGGAAGGCTTTGGTCATTAATTCATAAGCCAACAGGTAAGGAATTGCTTTACGTCAACCCCGTCTTTCAGCCGGGAAACTTGGCTATTAGAAACGCATGGTTTAGCGGGGGTGTTGAGTGGAATATCGGCACGATAGGGCATACAACGCATACATGCTCGCCATTATTTGTTGCAAGTCTTAAAGATAATGATGGCACGCCTGTTTTGAGGATGTATGAATGGGATAGAGTTCGCCTTGTTCCATATCAGATTGACGCTTTTCTACCTGATGGTTCGGAATTTTTATTTGTAAGAATGAAAATCGTCAATCCCAATGATCAAGAAATCCCGATGTATTGGTGGTCAAATATCGCTGTGCCTGAATTGCCAAAAGGGCGTGTATTAGTGCCTGCTGAACAGGCTTATCGCTATGGTTACGAAGGAAAAATGACTCTTGTGCCGATACCATATCTTGAGGATATCGATCAATCCTATCCAACGAATTTCTATCGTTCTGCGGATAACTTTTTCTGTATAGAACAAGGCAGACAGCCTTGGATCAGTTCATTAGACGAAAACGGCGAAGGGCTTGTGCAAACATCAACATCACGATTGAAAGGGCGCAAGTTATTTGTATGGGGCATGGGTCCCGGTGGAAGGCATTGGCAAGAGTTTTTATCTGTGCCAAATTCGCAATATATTGAAATTCAAGCAGGATTGGCAAGGACGCAATCTGAATATATACAAATGCCTGCAAATACTGAATGGTCATGGCTTGAGGCTTATGGATTAATGCAGGCAGACCCAAGCATAGTTCATGGTAACGACTGGAAATCTGCTTATGAGCATGTGGACAATAAACTCAAAAAAAGAATTAATCTGGAATATATGGAAAATAAGTTGGCTGAAACTGCTAATATAGCAAATAAAAAGCCTGATGAGATAATACAAAATGGTTCAGGCTGGGGGACTTTGG
The DNA here is from genome assembly GCA_964564735.1 of uncultured bacterium. GTDB lineage: Bacteria > Poribacteria > DTPJ01 > DTPJ01 > DTPJ01 > CAZMCH01. Next base: position 10,906 of record CAZMCH010000059.1, on the reverse strand, counting down.
AACTCAAAAGAAGGATAAGATCAGGTGAAAAGCCCTTCTGCTCAAATGCGCTTATCTTTGCTGATGATTCAATTACAGAAGATCAACTGACTTGGCTTGATCTCCTTGAAAAAGGTGCATTGTCAAATAAATCACCTGAAGAAATCCCCGGTGCATGGATGATTCAGCCTGAATGGCAAAAAATACTAGAAGATTCCGTAAAAACAGGCAAAGATAGCTGGTTGACATGGCTACATCTAGGCGTTATGTATTATCATAATGGCGATAAAGACAAAGCTCTTCAGGCATGGGAAAAGTCGTTGTCGCTTGAGCCTTCTTCATGGGCATATAGAAATATTGCTTTTCTATTAAGGAAAAATGGCAAAATAAACGAGTCAGCAGAATTATTGTTAAAAGCAAGTAGTATGAATCCAGAAATTCCTAGTATTGCCCTTGAATGTTGTCAGGCTTTGATTGATTCTGGAAAACCTAAAGAAATGCTTGAATTTATGGATAATCTGCCCGAAAGTGTCCGTCAAGTTGGTCGTATGCGAATACTGGAGGCGGTATCCGCAATGCAAATGGAAGATCTCGACAGGGTTGAAGCGATACTTCAAAGCAGACCTGTTGTGCCTGATATAAGAGAAGGTGAAGTCAGCCTTAGTAATCTATGGTTTGAATTACACGAAAAGCGTATCTCTAAAGTGGAGAATATACCTATTAATGATGAGCTTAAGAAACGTGTCCGCAAAGATTTTCCACCACCATCATGGCTTGATTTCAGGCAGGCTTATTAGTAGCGAAAGGAAAGATATTATGCAAAAATTAATTAAATTGATATTTACTTTTATTGTGATGATTTTTATGGTTACGTTTGGAGCCTTTGGCAGTGAATCAATTATTTTAAGGAGTTTAATCAACAAGCCAGATAACTGGTATCAGGCAAATTTAAGCCTTGAACTAGGCTTTCTTGATGTATTAAGCCATAAAATACAGTTTGGCTCTGATGGAAGTGTCTTTGACTACGTTAAGGAAGGTTCTCAGGACGTTTTGTTTCCATATTCGAGAATTTCAGCAGATATAAAGCTGAATAAAAGGCATAATATTACTTTGTTGATACAGCCCTTTGATATACAGACAAAAACTATTATTGAAAGAGATGTCACTATTGATGCTCAGACGTTTCCCGCTTTAACTCCGCTTGATCTCAGATATGGATTTACGTTTTATCGTCTAAGCTATCTATATGACCTTTGGAAAGCTGATGATAGAGAATTGGGCTTTGGTCTTTCTTTTCAGTTGCGCAATGCTACGATAGAATTTGCATCCGCAGATGGTGATCTTTTGAGAAGTAATAGAAATGTAGGTCCCGTGCCAATATTTAAGTTTCGCATGAAGTATCCCTTTGGCAATGGCTTCTGGATCGGCTCTGAGATTGATGGATTTTACGCTTCGGGTAAATATATCACTGGAAGTGAAAACGACTTTGAAGGTGCGATACTTGATGCTTCTGTCAGGACAGGCTTTGAATTGACCGATTATCTTGATGGCTTTTTGAATATCCGCTATATCGGCGGTGGTGCAAAAGGCACTGAGAATGATTATGATGGCTTTGGTGATGGTTTTACAGATAACTGGCTTAAAACTATGTCAATATCTGTTGGTTTTACGCTTAAATAATGTGAGTTCGACATAAAAGCTTATATTTACCACCAAGACACAAAGGCACAAAGCAGGATTTAGGATTGCAGCTTTGACATTGCAAAAAAAAGAAATAGTCCGCTGATTTTCGCTGACTGCATAACGCTGATTATCTCTGATTTTTGGAAAGATGAAATCATAAGATAAACTATTACAAATAAAGGGTTTTCATATTGTCAATTTTTCAAAAATGCAACGTTAAATTTCTAATCCTTTGTGTTTTTGTGTCTTTGTGGTTACATTTTTATATCGAACTGACGTTAAATAATGATTAAATATGAAAAAAGTTGCTGTTATCGGTGGTGGATTGGGATCGCTAGCTGGAGCAATCCGTCTTGCACAAATGGGTTTTGATGTCAAATTATTTGAACAAAACAACAAACTCGGTGGCAAGATGGATGAGATTGTCATTGGTGATTATCACTTTGGAACAGGTCCCTCGCTTCTCACGATGGATTTTATCGTTGATGATCTGTTTCAATTTGCTGGATTCAATCGTGCTGATTTTCTTGAGTTCGTTCCTGTTGAACCTGTATGTCGCTATTTTTTTCCAGATGAATCAATGATGGATTCCAGCGCAAATATTGATAAAATGCTATCCGAAATAGGTAATCTGGCAAAAGGTGAAGAAAAAGCCTATATAAAATTTTTTAATTACTGCAAAGATATATATGACCTTACTGCCGATATATTCCTTTTTACGCCTATACATGAATTTAAGAAACTGATGGAAAAGGGTGATATTGCCATCTTAATGAATCTCTACAAAATGGATCCATTCAGAAGTGTCCATCAAGGCGTATCAAGATTTTTTAAGGATAAACGCCTTATTCAGCTTTTTGATAGGTATGCGACCTATAACGGCTCAAATCCTTTCAAAGCCCCTGCGACACTTAATATCATATCTTATGTTGAATATGGCTTGGGTGGATATTATATCAAAGGTGGGATGTATCGTCTTGTTGAAGCGCTTGAGGATATTGCTATCAGACTAGGTGTTGAGATACACAAATCAACCAAAGTTGATAAAATTATCTGGAAAAATAAGCAAATAAAAGGCTTATTGGTGGAGAATCAAGACGTTTCAGCCGATTATGTTCTATGCGGTGCTGATGTTGTAGTTGCGCATAATCTATTGATAGATGGTCTGCCATCTCGTCGCAAAAAACTTAACAGGCTTGAGCCATCGCTTTCTGGCATGGTTTTCCTATGGGGCATTAATAAGCAAAATAATGAATTAAAGCATCATAATATAATATTTTCGGGTGATTATAAGCATGAATTTGACCAGATATTCCGCCAAAGTCAAGTCCCTGATGATCCAACCATTTATATTTCGATAACAAGTAAATCTGATCCTTATCATGCACCCAAAAATTGTGAAAACTGGTTTGTTTTGTTGAATATGCCATATATTTGCGAGAAAAATAAAGACGTTTGGCATAATGAAATCAACAGAATGAAAGATTCTATCTTGGATAAATTGAGAAAGATTGGCATTGATGTATCAAATAACATTGAAGTCGAGAAGATCAACACACCGATAACTTTTCTTGATCATTATTCAAGTAATAAAGGCAGTATATATGGGGTTTCGTCAAACAGCAGAAGCATGGCTTTTAGGCGTAGCCCAAATAGAAGCAGAGATATAAAAGGACTTTATTTTGCAGGAGGAAGCGTTCATCCGGGCGGAGGTATCCCATTAGTGCTGTCATCAGGAAAATTATCGGCAGAACTTATCGCTGAATCCGCCAAACAATGAGGAGTAATAAATATGACAAATCGTGAAATTGTAAAGGCTCAAATTAATCATGAAGAAATGCATCCTGTTCCTTATACGCTAGGTTTTGAGGGTGATGTTGCGCTTAAAATAGATGAATATTATGGCAATACAGAATGGCGCAAAAAGTTAATCCCATATATAATAGGCGTATCAGCAGTGGATACAATGACCCGAACACGAATTGATGATATGCGTGAAACTGATCCCTATGGCGTTATATGGCGAATGGATCGCAGACCCTGGTATCTTGAAAAAGCCCCACTTGATAAGCCTTCATTTGACGGATATGATTTCCCAAAACCAGAGATATTTATGCGACCCGAAAGAAAAGAACAAGCAAAAGTTATATGTGAAGAACATAAAGATAAATTCCTGATCGGTCATCTAGGTTGGGGTTTATTTGAGGTAAGTTGGAGTCTCAGAGGCTTTGAGAATATCCTTATGGATGCGGCGATGTATCCCGATTTCTATGAGGAAATGCTAGATAAAATAATGAACCTTTATCTCGCATTTGTGGAATATACGGTTGATTTGCCTGTTGATGCGATAATGTTTGGCGACGACTGGGGCGATCAGCGCAATGTTATTCTTGGTCCCGATCTTTGGAGACAATTCCTAAAGCCAAGATGGGCAAAGATATATGATTCGGTTCACGCAGGCGGAAAGCTAGTTATAAGCCATTGTTGCGGTTCTATCGCAAGCATAATGCCTGATGTAATAGAGATCGGTCTTGATGTATTAGAAAGCGTCCAACCGGAAGCAGAAGGGATGAACCCCTATGAATTGAAAAAGAAATATGGCGATAAACTGACATTTTGGGGCGGTCTAGGAACGCAAAGCACTATTCCTTATGGCACGCCTGAAAGCATAAAAGCAGAAGTCCGTCGTCTTTGCACAGAGATGGGCAAAGGTGGCGGTTATATTTTATCACCTGCAAAGCCATTACAGCCCGAAACATCGGCAGAGAACGCCGCCGCAGTTGTTGAGGCATTTACAGAGCAATGAGCCATATATGGAAGAGGTAATATTATGACAGGCAGAGAGAGAGTTTTAAGGGCGTATCGTCATCAGGAAGTTGATAGAACACCAATCGGTGAAATGTATCCAATAGCATCACCAACTCGTGATGTGATACTTGGCAAACCATGTGGATTTACCGAGAGAATGGAAATGATGCGGGATGCCGATTGGATAACTATCGTTGAAAGTGATGCGCAAGATGCGGTTACTATTGTGGAAAAATTGGGCTTTGATATGATTGGATTGAGTGGAAATCTAATGCCCGGTTTTGAGCGTCCAAAGCCCATCACAAAATATAAATGGGAATACAGCGAGTCAATCCATGAATTTTTGCCCGAAAGCGCGATAACAAGGACGTATAGGAAAGAAAAGACCTTTGATCCTGTATTTGAGGACTCAAGTCCATCAGTTCCAGAGCCACATTATTACGTTTTCCGTAGAGTCAAGGAAATTCTCAAGGAAAAGGGCATTGAGCTTGGGATATTCGCCCCTGTATATGGAATACCCGTTGCGACTCTTGGCAGTCGGCTGGAGTGGTTTCATAACAATCAAGAAGGCTTGCATCAATATTATGACGAATGCACAAAAAACGTTATATCAACTGCGACAAAATATGCTGAATTAGGTGCGGATGCTATAGGCTTAGGCGGTGATCTTGCAGCGGATATGGGACCAATGATTTCCCCAAGGCATTATCATGAATTCATCACGCCACAGATCAGAAAACAGGCTGATGAGCTTCATAAATTAGGTGTATTTGTCAATAATACTTCTGATGGCGATTTATGGTCAATCCTTGATGATTTTCTGATCGAGACGCATGTTGACGGATTCGGTGAGATTGATATTGCGGCGGGAATGGATATGGCTAGATTGAAAAGAGAATATGGCGATAGGATATGCTTTGTTGGCAACCTTGATATAAGATGGACTTTCACAAGAGGAACAACCGAAGATTGCAAAAAGGCTATGATTAAATGTATTGAGGACGGTTGGGGCAATGGCGGACATATAATCTGCACAAGCAATATCGTTCACAAGGACGTAAAACCTGAAAATTTCCTGTCAGCGATAGACGCCTATCATGAATATTTTAGTAAGTAACGTCAGTTCGATATAGGAATAAACCACAAAGACACTAAAACACAAAGTAGCACAAGGGATTAAAGATTAAATCTTTAACATTGCAAAAAAGAAATAGACTGCTGATTTTCGCTGACTGCATAACACAGATCATCTCTAATTTTTCAAAGAGATGATAAATCATATTCTTGCTTCGTGCCTTTGTGTCTTGGTGGTAACAAATTCTTACACGGAACTCACGTTAAGTATAAGAAATAAGCTTAATTTTAGATATATGGCGAGAGCAAAAAATGATGTTGGACAAGCGATAATTGCAAGTTGCATTTGTTGGCATTCGGACATTACATTAAATAATATGTTTCTATGAATCTATTTCTGTCATTATTTTTTCTGCATCTGCTGATTTTCCCATTATCAGAAGATTAAATACGTCATCAAGCATGATCATCTTTTCTTTATCGTTTTTATACTTAATTCTCAAGTCATAAAATCGCTTACAAAGTGCCAGATCATTGCTTTTATACTGAAAAGATAAGTCAATATATTTTCTTTTGGTATTTTGTATAGTTTGCAGATAGTTATATCCATATTCTTCGGTTGGTTCGATATTTGTGCCTTCGCCAAAGTCATTCCAAGTTATGATCTGGATAATATCAGCGTGCTTATCTATCGCTTTTTGCAATGTATCAGCGAAAGTCCTGCCTTCTCTTGCATCAAGATATGCGTGGGATTTACTGACTTTGGCTTTTGAGTATATGTCATTAAATTCTGGAAATGCGCCACCAATGACGAAATCCCAACTTGCTGATTTTTCATAAAATTCATCAATATATTTATTGCAGGTTTCCCAGCTTAAAACATCGTCAGAAAGCCATACTGGAACCCAAAGAAAAGCGCCAGAAGATAATGAAAATAAAGGCAGATTTTGGGTAAAAAAGCATGGACGTATATCTAAAACAGAGAATATAGAATCCCATTGAGAGCTTTCCATGAAATATTGAGGTCCAAATACCAAAAATACGGGCTTATCATCTAATTTAAGATAAAGATCATCACAAAACCAATTATCTTGAAGAAAAATCATCGTCTTTTGGGCATTTTCTATTGTGTTATTTTCATTTAGATAATTGTTATTTACCATGTGCTTAACTGTTTGATCTTCATAGCAGATGGCAAACTCAAGACCAGCTTTGCGGGCAAAATCAATGATTAGTGAAGTATTTCTGTTCAGTATCGCATAATCAAAAAAATCCTCGATTCCATACCAATCAATGATTATACCGTCAATACCCGATATTTTCATTAGTAATATATGATACTCTAGAACGGCTGGATCATAAGAATCATAAGCACCAATCAATGGATAATAATGCGATGCAATCTCACGCTTTCCAGATTTATCAATTTTTTCTGGATCAAAATGACTCATTGTCCAATGCCATCCCCAATATCCGCTGATGGGCTTAGATATATACCAAGGCATATAATGTGCCATTATCTTTGGCTTATTTTTTTGAATAGCGGAATCATTTGATAATGCAATAAAAGCCATCATAAAAAAGCATATAAATATAGCATGAGCATGTAATTTGTTTGATATTATCATTATTTCAATACTTCGCCTGTTCGATCACTCCACAGGACTAGATCAAGTTCGTCAAAATCTATATCGATACTTTTTGCAAACTCTTTGAGTTTCTCTTCTACTTCAAGATACCTTTTCCTTGTTGTCGGAGGGTTAGGATTATCAATCAAACCAAATTCATGCAAGCTTCTCAATATGTGTATGTCAAGAATTGCATATCCTTTAAGACCGATATTTCTAAGAAAATGGCTTGCCTCTTTGTAGCCAATGCCTTTTATTCCTTTATTTGTTGCGAAAAAATCTCTTAATGCCAGTTTATCATCAAAAGATTCAATAAGTTCTCTCATCTTGAGATTATATTCTCTTTGTAAATATTCTCTTGTATGAATAAGATATTCCGCCCTTGCCTTTGGGTATCTATGGCATTTTTCTATTCTGCTTTCAATATCTATTGCACTTCCTGTAATTATGATGTCATTAATTGCATCGATACACTTTAAACCAGACCTTGCGCTTGAGCCTGCTGTAAAAATACAGAAACATAATTCAGCAAATATAGCTTCATCACCTTTTTTATATGTTTCCTCAAATTCCGACATTCTTTGCTTGATTATATCTTTCTTTTTTTCGTAGCTTTGTTTCAGTTTTTCAGCGTAATTCACTTTTGTATCCTCAAAAAAAGGATTGACTTTGTTTAAAAGTTCCACTATAATTTATAGATGTCATTAGGTGGGCCCATAGCTCAGTTGGTAGAGCCACCGGCTCATAACCGGTTGGTCGTTGGTTCGAGTCCAACTGGGCCCACCATGCTTTTACCATCGAGGGGCGTTAACTCAGTGGAAGAGTGCCATCCTCACACGGTGGAAGTCGTTGGTTCAAGCCCAATACGCCCCACCATCGTTACTTGCCTATGCAAAACCTTGCAAATATCTGATCCAATATTTCTTCTGATGCGGATTCGCCTGTAATCTCTCCAAGACTTTTTAATGCGCCTCTTAAATCAACCGCAATAAACTCAGGTGGCATTTTGGAATTTATGCTTGATTGTGCATATTTCATGCTATCAATTGCCCTTTGAATTGAATTCTTTTGCCAAACCTTTGTAACAAATATAGGGTCTGCTTGTATGGAATCCCTGTTTATAATCACATCACGTATTGCGGTTTTTAGTGTTTTCAAATCAGATTGCTCGATAGCTGATATATAAGCTATATGATTTTCACCAACCAAAGCCATTAATTCATCTGTATCAATAGCTTGTGGAAGATCAATCTTATTAACGATCAAGAGAAATTTTTTGTCTGATATATAAGAGATAATATTTTTATCGTCTTCAGTTAAAGGTTCTGAGTTATCCAATACTAGCATAATCAGATCAGCCTGATCAAGATAAGCCATTGTCCTTTCGATACTTTCTATCTCTATAATATTATCAGTTTCTCTTATGCCTGCAGTGTCAGTGAGTTTGAGAGGTATTCCATCAATATTGATAAATTCTTCAATAGGGTCACGGGTTGTGCCGGGTATAGAAGTAACAATTGCCCTTTTTTCCTTGAGCAGAGCATTAAAAAGACTTGATTTTCCGACATTTGGTCTTCCGACTATTACGCCTTTTATTCCTTCTGTTATTATCCTGCCTTCTTCTGCTGATTCAAGGATTCTATTTAGCTCATCGATGATATATTTCACCTGATCACCAGCTTCATCATAGCTGATAAAATCAAGGTCTTCGTCAGGAAAATCTATCGAAACCTCAATAGATGCTAATAGTTCTAGAATGTCAGAGCTAATCTTCCTGACTTCCTTTGAGAGATGTCCTTCCAATTGGCTAATAGCCACCTTAAGAGAAAGATCAGTTTTTGCTCTTATTATATCCGCAACAGCTTCTGCTTGTGCAAGGTCAATCCTGCCGTTTAAGAATGCCCTTTTGGTAAATTCACCGGGTTCTGCAAGCCTTGCGCCCATTTTCATTGTAAGTTCAAGGACATTACTAAGAGGAATACTTCCACCATGACAGTTTATTTCAACAACATCTTCCTTTGTGTATGTTCTCGGCGCAAGCATTACATTTACTAAAACTTCGTCTATTATCTCTTTTGTATCGGGATTGATGATATGCCCATAGGTAATTTTATGGCTTTGAGTTGTATCAAATTGGGCATAATGCGGTTGGAATATGCTTTTTATGATGTATATTGAGGATGGTCCGCTAAGTCTGACTATACCGATACCACCTTCGCCTCTCGGAGTAGATATAGCTACAATTGTGTCATTCATGTTGTTTGATAATACTGGACGCTGGGTATATACCTAGCGTCCAATGTTTAGAATTTTAGTCTTGATCACCTGCGTTAACATCATTCGCAGCACGCTCTTTTGTTGTTATCACCACGCTACGAATAGAGCCTTCGCCCCTGCTGAATGTTGCAACTTCTGTGTCATTCTGTAATGTCATGTGTATAATCCTTCTATCTTGTGGATTCATTGGTTCAACAACAACTTCTTGACCAGTAGCTTTTACTTTTGAGGCTAGTCTTCGTGCAAGGCTAACAAGGCTTTCTTCTCTGCGTTCACGATACTGTTCTGTATCTATAACTATCCTTCGTTTTACAAGTGATGTTTTGTTTGCGACACAATTAACTAGGTATTGTATTGAATTAAGAGTCATGCCACGTCTTCCGATCAGCAATCCTGGATTAGGTGTTTTTACAGTAAGATGAATATTGCCATCCGAATTTGCACTTCGAACTTCACATTCTATACCCATTTCATCTAATATTGTTTTTAATATTGCTTCTGGTGTAGATGAGTTATCTTCTTTTAGTGAAATTCTTACTTTGCAGGGCTTGGAGCCTAATCCAAATAATCCTTTTGTCCCTTCGCTTAAAACTGTTATTTTTACCTGTTCTCTATTTGCTCCTATTGCTTCTAGTGCAAGATCAACGGCTTCCTCAACAGTTCTTCCTTCTCTTTCAATGTATAGTTGTTCCGACATTACATTACCTCCAGATTGATACAGCGCATATAAAGGCTTTTATTTTTTACGTTTATTAGGATTTTCCTGTGCCTTATTTTTGTTTTTTGCATCATTTTGATTTTTTCCTTCACTTTCATTTATATTTTTTTCCATTTTATCTTGACGCTGTTTTATAAAATATCTGTGCGCAAAAGTCATAACATCATTGCATAACCAATATAATACGAGTCCCGACGGCATTCCATAGAATATAAAAAGCATAAAAACAGGCATAAAAGCCATCATCTTGTTATTTTGTCCGGGACTACCTGTGCCAAATACAAATTGTTGTGCGAGTGAACTTCCAGTCATCAAAATCGGCAGTATGCGTAATGGAAATCCAGCAATATTAGCTATTGTATCAGGCATAGAAAGATCATTTACCCATCCAGCAATAAAAACTGCATCACGCAGTTCGACAGCACCTCTCAAAGTTGAGAATAATGCCCAAAATACAGGAATCTGAAGCAATAATGGCAAACATCCAGTAAATGGGCTAGCACCGTATTGCTTGTAAAGTTTCATTGTCTCCTTGTTTAATCTTTGTGGATCATCTCTATATTTTTCACGTAGTTCATTAAATTTGGGCTGAAGTTCCTGCATTTTACCCATAGAATTATAGCTTTTTTGTGTAAGTGGTAGATATATAATCTTTATCAAGATTGAAATAAAGATTATTGCTATACCATAATTCTTACCAATGCTATAAAATCCTTGCATAAGCCATAATGTAGCTTTA
>CAZMCH010000058.1:0-26194 GCA_964564735.1 uncultured bacterium | reverse complement strand
TTGGCAGATTAAAGCGGATAGAAAAATCGTAAAATGTAATGCGTGAAACGTAAGACGTATTACGCATAACGCATAGCACATTAAGTATCACGTATCACTCATTACGAACTAAATCAGCGTCAATCCGCTTAATCCGCGTTCTATTCCTAAAAAAATTAATCAGGTTACCACTAGGCATGTATCCCAATTTTCACTGAGATTACATATCATTAGAAAAATGAAAAATTAAATAGCCATGGTATTTTTGTCTTTAGGATTGATGATATAAATTTCTTATGATAAAATTACTCATCTTTTATTTTAGCCAATAATGAATAAAAAATGCCAAGACTTATATGGAAATATTATTTGACTATCTTCAAATCTCTTATCTTGCTATTTTAGTGATAATAGTTTTGATAAGAGTTCTTTATCTTTTGCTAATTCGCCATATTAACCCATTCGTACTGGGAAGAGGCAAAAGAAAAAAAACTGCATATAGAGTTATTGAGATCCTATTTTCTACAATAATTGCTTTATGGTCTGCAGAGATTCTAATACACTCATTACAAATCAACATACAAATCCTACCATCATTCTTTTATGTAAAAATATTTGATTTCTTACCTGCAAAAATTGCAGGGACAATTCTTATCCCTATTGGTTTATTTCTATTTGCATGGGCGCAAATATCTTTTGGAGATTCATGGAGGGTTGGGATTGATAATGATCAGCCCGGAAGTCTTATAACAAAAGGGGCTTTTTCATTCTCAAGAAATCCGATATTTCTTGCTATCGATCTTTATACTATCGGAACTTTCCTGATAAATAGCACAAAGATATTTTTATTTACCGGTTTATTTATAGGTTTGGTTATCCACTACCAGATTATAAACGAAGAAAAACACCTAAAGAAAGCCTATGGTCAGATATATCTGGATTATCAATCAAATGTAAGACGTTACTTAACGTTTAGAGGATTATCAAGGAATGATTCTTGATAGCTTGGGAAGGAGTCTATGCGACATATTCGTATAATCATAGCATTAATTATAAACTTTATAATCTTCGGTGTAAGTCTTACAATTATAGGTGCGACTTTACCAAAAATTATTAAAGATTTTAACTGGAGCTATATAGCAACTGGCATAGTGCTTTCTGCTGGCTCTATTGGATATTTTGTATCATCTTTTATATCGGGTATCCTTCTACATAGACTCGGACCCAAACTCGTTATTGTTATTGGGTTAGGATTGCAATTCATAGGACTAATGTTTTTCGCATCTACACCTTTTGTATGGCTTAATATGATATTAAACCTGATGATTGGTTTTGGACAAGGAGGAACAGAGGTTGTTGTCAATTACAGTGTTGTTAGAATTGAACAAGGCGGAAAAAGCAGGTTAATGAATCTCATGCACTCTGCCTTTTCTGTTGGCGCAGTTGTTGGACCTTATTTAGTAATTGTCCTTATGCAATCAGGACTTGGCTGGCAGATGATATATCGCATGATGTCTGTTATATCTTTGATAATGGTTGGTGTTTTTCTTACGATTCCTTTTTCTCATATTACCAAAGATGATGATAATAAAGGGAAAAAAACAGGTGTTGGTAAGTTATTAAAAGACCCTGTATTGATCTTGTCATTTTTGATCTTATTTGTGTATGTCGGTTCAGAACTTGGCGTCTCAAATTGGATTTCAGAATTTTATGTCAAATATTTTAACGCATCTGACGAAACAGGCGCGTCTATGGTATCAATATTCTGGATAGGACTACTTATTGGAAGATTGGGAACATCATTTTTCTATAAAGGTGCGCGTCCTGCATTGGTTGCTTTGGGTTTGGCAGGATTATGCACTGTTGCGCTATTATTTGCTTTATTTATGAAACATCCTGTTATATCTGGATTTGGTTTTGCGGTTGCTGGATTGGGTTATTCCGCAATATATCCACTAATTATGGCACTTGTTGGAAGGTATTTTTCTACTGCACAGGGAGCCGCTGTTGGCTTTTCTGCAACGGGTGGAGGCATTGGGGCATTTGTTTTTCCATTTATAATGTCTGCAATATCAGAATCTTTTGGTATATATAAGGGATTTTTCTTTTATTCTGCACTAAATATACTTATGGTTGGTCTGATAATAACAATCATTGCACTAACCAGAAATGTTGCGGTTCAAAATAATACTGCAGAAAAAAAGATAAATCAATAATCGCATCAGAAATATTATGCTTCTTTTTTGGTTAGGTAGCCATCTGCTTATATTATTCTGGCTGAATACTATTGCAGATGGTTTTTTTTATTATTGACCAATACAAATAAACTAATATACAATAATACCATGATTTATGACAAATCCAATATATTGATTTAGCTATATTTTGTTATAAAATCTTGTTTTGATTGATTAATATTTTCATATTGTATAGATTGCAATATTTCATTATCTGAGACCTGTAACTGATTTTATCCGATGAGGTTACAAGTATCATTGGAGGTGTAAACAATGCTACGAAAAATTGGTATGATTTTTATTGTTCTGTTAGCAATATCATTTATTGGCTGCGGCCTAAAAGGAAAGTCTATAGTCGCAAAACAGGAATGGAGTAAAAACTATGCACTAGATAAAGGCGTAGAGGCAACATCACCGCTTATGATTGATGGTGACCCAAGAACAATGGGTGAAACTCAGCTTCCAACTGATGTCAGTTCAGGCTCAACAAGGTTGACTGAGGCATTAGTAAAACTACCAGAAGCCAAGAAAATAAGGAAAATCGTTATTCAGAGTGCCAATCTTCGTTCTTTTATTGTATATTATGGAGGCAAGACACCTGACGACTGGAAATTGATCGAGGAATTTAAAAATATTGAAGATAATAAAGTAGCAATAAATACTAATGTGACTACCGATAGAATCAAGGTAAGGATTATGAGAACATCTGAAGATACGACAGAGCCAGGAGGGCGTGGTGGTCAAGCACGATTGAAAAGGGCACCCGGAAAAATATATGAAATTGAGCTTTATGGATTTGAAGAAGCAGAAGAGGTATCAGAATCCATTGCATCAAAATCATTATCACCAACAGGCTCAACAACAGAAACTGCCCCAGTCGTTGAAGTTCCAAAAGCCCCGAAGCTATCTTCATTTATTACATCAGAAAAGGCATATCCGCTATCAGGTCCTATACCAATAAAAGTCAATATAAAAGCAGGTGAAGATGAAATCATAATATTAGAAGATATGGTTAGTAGCGCAATGATTGCTACAAAACTCATTGTTCAAGATTCATCCGGAACTATTATTCCATGCTCAAAACCGACTCCACCTTTATCAAGCCCGAGACCGTATCGCTCTACTGACAAACCTATTGATGTCAGAAACGCAAAGACGATCGATCCTAATTCTGTAATTTCAATAGATATAGCAAATATTCTTGATTTTTATCCCATAAAAACATCGGGAACCTATAAAATTCAACTAAAAATATCTATTGATTTACATGATAAATTCGTAGGAAGGGATGCAACTGCTAAGACAGATATGGAAAGGCAGATTCGTGATATTAATTCAAAGACAAATTATACTCAGCAAGAAAAGGCAGCACTAATTCAAAGCTTAAAAGAAGAAATGCAACAATCATCTAAAAAAAGAGCGCCAAGATATATTGAAGTTTACGCGAAAGGAACCCCATTTGAGTTGGAATCTGAACCAATTGAGATTACAATACAATGAAAAATCTGTTTTATATAGCTACAATACTTTTGTTTTTTCCATTTACGGTATTGGCAAAACTTGACCTTAATATTATTAGACCTATTGATGAGTTTGTCACAAATAATAATAAGCTAATCATTGAAGGGTTTGTTAATTATGATGAAGATCAGGCTGTTACGGTTTCGATAACTACACCTGCTGGTGTTCCTGCGCTTGGTGAGATCAAAAATATCTTAAGCTCAATAGTTATTGATGTTGGTTCTACACATCAACTTTCTTCGCTAGTTTTTACTCCCCTATTTAAAGACTCTCTTTCATATAGTCCCAGAGTTATAAAGATATTTTCTTCTACTGATGGACAAACCTATAAAGAAGAAGGCATTTTCTATTGCTCTTATGGTATGGGGCAAGATTATGGCGAATCGCATACTGACTTTGTAAAACCTATATCATCCAGATTTATGCGTATAGATATGATTGATGGCTGGCAGGCAGACAAGATAAGCATACAAGGTATAAATTTTATCGATGTTTCAGGTAATATAATTCATCCAAAGATTAGAGGTATATCCTTTGGATTTGACGAAAATGATATAGAAATAATGGGATCAAGTATTAGGGCGCATTTTTTATTTGTCGCACTTTTGAGAGAGGGTGAAAATCAACTAAATATATCTGCCAGAGCAGAAAACATCAAACCGTCAAGCAAAGGATTTGAAGAAGATTTCATGCTGGCAAAAGTAACATATCTTTCAGAAGTTTCAATTCCAGAAGAATCGCTTATCCTTAGTGATGGTTACAAAGCAAAAGTCAAAATCCCTTATAGAGCTTTTGATAGTAACATAAAGAAAATAGGGATCAATCCCATTAATTTAAATGAAATACAATGGAAATCTTATGCAGAAAATAAAGATATAGTAAGAGGAACATCGCCAGTTATTGCCTATAAATTTGACATTGGCGCTGAAACTCCATTTTATGCAACAGCAAAATCTTCACTTGATCGGCAATTGCCTAATCTTGTGGTTGATGGAAAAACTGATTATCCATCAACTTGGATGACTGCTTTCAGTTCTTTACCTGTATGGCTAAAAGTCGATCTATTAAGCAATCAGACCATCGGAAAAGTAATTATTTATGCCAGAATAAAAGATAAAGTATCTTATGGTCCAAAAAAAATCTCTATTTCTGTCTCAAATGATGATAAAATCTATGAAGAAGTAACTAGAGTTGATGAATGTAATGATAATAAAACTGAAATAATATTACCAGTGACACCTGTAGCTAGATATATAAAATTTGATATAGAAGAGGGCAAACAGGGAAACAATATTCAGATAAACGAAATAGAGTTTTATGACGCAGAGGGAACAAAGATTATTGCATACAGGCAACTAAACTCTCTTGTGCTTAACAGAACAGCTCAATTAATCATGTCTTATGATGATACTGATCTTAGTTTTGCAGGAGTTTATTCAGAAAAGAATCTAGCAATATTTAGCTGGGATAATATTGGTCAGGAATGGAGACTTGTTGGTGGAATGGTTAATGAAGCTAAAAACATAATTTCAGTCAACCTGAACTATTTTTCATCGTTTGCTATCTTTGAGGCTAACAGATCAAAAACAGATGTTAAATGGAGTTATAATCCATTTTCTCCAAATGGTGATGGGATAGCTGATACAACTACAATATACATAAATTTAGGATATAAGACTGATATTCAGGCAAAGGTTGAGATATTTGATTATATGGGAAAGTTAGTCCGAACTTTGATACAAGAAGATACTCAGTCTGGCAATATTAGTATCTTATGGGATGGCAAAGATGAGAATGGTGATAGAGTTGAGATAGGCGCATACATCTATCAGGTGAGTGTTGGGAAGGAAATAAGGAATGGAACATTAATTGTGGCGAGGTGATCGAGTGTTAGACCTAAAAATAATTGAAATTAAAAGAAAAAATGGGCTTAAAACTCGATTTTTTGAGATAAAAAAAATAAAATCAATATTTATAACTCAATATCAATATATCTGCTATATTTATCCAGTCATAAAAAGTCATTTTTTTATATTTGTTGTTTTTCTTATGTTATTGTTTTTTGCCAAACAATCACAATCTGCTTTTCGTGATAGCTATTTGGGCGCAAAATCAATGGCAATGGGCGGGGCTTATACCGCATTGGCTGATGATGTAGATGGAATACTTGCCAACCCAGCGGGAATAAATGCAATAAAGGCACAGCAACTCACAGCAACAACCGCTATTCTCCATGTAGGCTTAAGTGATGAGTCAAGGCTATCGCAAAATATCTTTGGTTATGCCTATAAACCAAGAGAGGCAGATTCTCTTGGTATTTTATGGAAGCAATTTAGTGTAAGTAGCCTCTATTATGAAAACATATTTGCATTATCCTATGCAAGATCAGCCAGCCTTTATCTCTCAAAGAGTGAACAAAAGAGACCAAGAAACCTATCACTCGGTGGAACAATAAAACTCATGAATTGGGATTCAGCCCCGACAATAGATTCTTACGGCAGAACAGTAGAGGACTTATCTGGTTGGACTGGTGTTGATTTCGATTTAGGTTTTATCATTTGGACATCAGAAAACACGCCAGTAGCGGTTTCTTTCCAGAATATAAGAAGCCCAAATATCACATCAAGTTCATCTAATTTAAAAGAATATTTATCTTTTACTACAAAGATGGGGGTTGCTGCTATAGAGAAAAACTTCACATGGGTTTTGGATTTGATCCTAAAAAATGGTGAAATAGACCTCAAAATTGGGGCTGAAAGAAAATCCCATAATAATAGACTTTATTTTAGAGCAGGCGTGGAACTAGCAAATCTTGCATGGGGTATGAACTTTACTGCTGGAGCTGGATATAAGCCAAGTGATTCTATGAGAATTGACTATGCCTTTGTCTATCCAATCAATACAATTCTCGATACATTAGGAAGCCATAGGATTAGTATTGTCTATGATTTTGGTGAGTGAAATGATTTATCCAAAATACAAGCGACAAAATATACATCATAAAAAAGACAATAAAACGCTTATATTATGCAACTATATATTTTTTTTACTGCTATTTTCCTTTATTTTATTTTATTCATCAACCACAGATTCAGCAGTTTATGACCCGCTTGGGAACAAGATATTTGAGGGCAGTGGAGAATCGCTTTATACCTTAGATGCTACTTATGGGCTAATTGAGGGTGATTCTATAACGACAAGAGCCAAAAAATTTAGAGAGGTTCTTAGTGGCGCAACTTATATCACTTTTCCTATTGGACAAGACCCCGCAAAAATGACACACCTTATTAGTGTAGGCAGTTTTCCAACTGTATTCTCAAGTCTTACTTTAAGCCAAAGGCAATCCGATGCAATTGGATGGAGCATGATTTTTCCTGCATCAAGAGGTAGGATTTCAACCTTTGTATCAAAACTATCTACACCAAGCCTTTCCAATGAAGACAAAATTATAACTAGCACATCTGATTGGTATATGGTGGGAATACGTGGAGAAGCAAATCCGGGAGTCCTTGATGTAAATTTAAGCAATTATGAATTCTCGTTTCCATTACCGAGAATCGGTATTGGATATGTTAATAAATATTTTACAAATTACACATTAAGCAAAACAAGCAATCCATTTAGTAGCGTTGTAGAATATGACCCGCCAAACTATCTTTATTTAAAATTTAGAGATGGCTCTCCAGAAAATCCCGATGGAGCTAAAGTATATAGTGTTAAATTATGGATCAATGGACAACTCGAATATAGCTTTATTGGTGGCAGAGAAATTCCCGGATTATTGATAGACCCAGGAACAAGCCTTCAAGATGGGCAATCAAGATGGGTTGATAATGATGGAACATTTGTATATCGTTTTTTTATATCTAACTCATCAGAGATAGAATCCGCAAAATTTGAGATTGATATTGCAAATGATTATATTGTTGAGCTATCGTCTAATGGACAAGATTATCGTATTGTCTTGAATGCCGTGGATAATATAACAGATGAATCAAATAGGGCTTGGCGTAGTTTTTATTATGGTGAAAGCTTAGGTAAATCTACTTTGGGCATTGATGCAAGCACGACTTTATGGGGAATTGCAATAAAAGCAGAACGGTCATGGTTATTAAATAACTGGCAATTCCCATCGTATAAAGGTAAAAAAAATCAGGATTCTGCTAGCGCATGGTTTATTGATGTAAATCGTCCATGGGGACCATTGATGATCGCTGGTGAATATACATATATAGGTCCTTTTTATAATGCTTCTGATTTTATTGCTGCAAATGATTATGGAGGGACATATCTCGATCCATCAGAGCCTTTTTTGCCAAAGATTGCAACAGAAAATGACTTAGACGGTGATAATATCAAAGATTGGGAAGACGATTTCCTTTTGTTTCGCAGAGACCCGCCAAAATTCAGCTTAGGTTTAAGTAGAGAATTTATGGATTTCAACAATAATGGTATACCCGATAACATGGAAACACGACTTAAGCCTCATTACCGATTTGATTATGAAGAGGCATCGAAAGGCTATCAGATTTACACAAGCTTAGCAGTTCCATTTCTGAAAGGTCTTTCCATAGAGCCGGGTTATTACACAAAGCAACTCATCCTTGATAGAAAAAGCGCAAGAGTATGGTATAACCTTACGGGTTTCATTCCAGAAGATATACCGAATTTTGGAACTGTGCAACTAAGATTACTTACAAAAAGGGCGCATGATATTATACCAGATGACACCGCAGAACAGAAAGATAGCCTTGCGCTACAGAATTCCTTAACTAATATAGTTACATTGATTGCAGATTATAAGCGTGTCAAAGACTTAACTCTTACAACAAAATTTAAGTATCAGTATGATGCGGATTTTTATGGAAAAAGGCGTGTTATTGACACCATACTCATAAACCAAGCGAAATATAACATCCGTATTGGTGAAGATACAGTTATATCACCAGCTTATCGAAATGATAAAACGATTGGCTATACCTCGCCTCGCTCAAAGCAAACATCTATTGATGCAGTCAGACAGGCATTTATTTTACAGGGGCTTCATACTATATCTGAATTTATGCAGGTTAGCTCCGGTCTTCAATATCTTAAATTTCAAGACTTAAAAAATCCTCTTCAGAATTACAATAGAAGGGTTGGCTTCCTTGCTTTAGCTATAAACGGCACAATTTCTGGAAAAAAGATGGGTATGCTGGCAAGCCTAGATTATGTTACCCATGATTTGCCAAGAACGATTGGGGGCAGTCAAAAAAGCACCAATATAACAGTTAGGTTGTTCTTATTATAATGACATAGTGGTCAACGCAGATGAAACGGATTTATTCGTGATACGTGATGCGTAAAACGCAATGAGTTTTAGTTTTTACGTTTCACGCATTACATTTTACGATTTTTTTATCCGCGTTCTATAATAATCAATTTATTCAATCAATATATCAATCACTATTTACATATTACAGACATGGATATACGAATTATAATTGCATTTGGAATATTAGGCATACTTGGTTTTCTACTTTACCCACATGGTGCTGGGCAATTTACAGCAACAAACCATATTCAATGGGTAGATATTAAGCAGACACTTAATAATGAACCAATACGTGTTGCAAAGCTAAAAAAAGATAATCCTGTTGTAAGGACCTATGATTTGGGTTATATATACAGGATTGATAGGGCAGAAATTCTATTTAGTGGTATGCCAAAAGATTATGATATTCTAACGAGTAAAATCAGGAATGTCAGGGAATATGAAAGGGCGATTTCAACGTCATCTGTCTCAAGAGAGCATTTTTATCCAATAATTTCCTTTCCACCAAAAGAAGCTAGATGGGTTCAAGTTGTTGTTAATGATTGGTATGAAGCAAGTCCTCCGAATATATCATCAATAAAAATAGGGGCGCGCCATATCAGACATAATTCAATTAATAGTGTAAGGACAAGATATAACCCTGAAGAGACATTTTTTCTATATGATGGATTAAAATTTGAATCTGCTCCCAAATGGTTAGGTGCAAAAAGAGTAGAAAAAGAGGTAAAAAATGATGGTAAATCTGTAAAAGAAGTTTTTTACGAATCACTAGGGAAAGATGGCTTATATATTACTTTCGATCTTGGTGGCTCAAAACGCGTTTATGGTATAGGGATAACAACAGGAGGACCAGAAAACAATATAAAAAGGTATATAATTTCATTGAGTTTAGATGATGAGAATTATCAACAGGTTTATTCATCTACAGAATTAGAAAACAGCACCTTTACTGATTCATATACATTTGAAAAGCCTTATCAAGCCCGATATGCACGTTTGACTGTTCCCGAAGGGGGATGGTATGGTAAGTATCCTGAAATCAAAGAAGTTGAAATTTATACTGAAGATTATCGCCCATCAACTTTTAATGAATCAATTGAAAACAATAATGCTAGCCAAGTATTTTATGATGATTGTGGAACAAATGCAAACGCCTTTGCTCCAAATATGATACAGGGATTTCCTTTTGATAGAGGCGAAAATTCTGATCCAAAGATTAGATATTCCTTCAAATCTGGTGATGAGGTTGATACGTCTAATCCCCCAGAGGCATTAAGTTATTGCTATCATTATGATAGCGTTATTTTTTCGTATTCTGGTTTAGAGCCAGATTCTCTATATTGGGTTGGAGTTACATATCTTCAGGAAAAAGATGGTAAAAGGATACAAAACCTTGTAGCAGATGGATTTATACTTCATGATGCCATGCCGATACCAACAAATACTGCAAAAAGACTTATTTTTCCAATACCTCCCGAAGCATATGAAGATGGCAAAATAAATCTCAGTTTCAATCGTATTGACGGACCCAACGCCATCGTTTCGGAAGTCATGATATACCGTGCAAGAGTAGGAAAATCAATACCTATAACCTATCAGGGGGAAAAAACTGGAGCGGAGATATTTGCAAAAGCCCCAATAATTACAGCTCCCGTTACTATTGATGGCTTATTAGACGATTGGCAAATTATATATCCTATTGTTCCGCAATATTTCGCAAATGCTCCGTATAATTCACCATCACAAATTTATACTCAATGGGATAAAGATAATCTTTTTATATTATTAAGAGTAAATAGAGATAAACTTCAGCAACTTGCAAATGTAAGAAATTTTATGCAATCATCAGATACACTACACCTATTTATAGACACAATCTACGAAGCATCTAAAAGTATGTATAAAAGTAATAACCATCATATTGTTTTTTCTAATCTTGGATCACAGGAAAATAAAGTTAGTGTTTCTCAAATACACCATTATCTTGATGCAATACCAAGAACAAAAGAAAACTTAAGCGATATTGAGTTTGCATATAAGGCAATTGCAGGGACATCTGATTACATTCTCGAAGCACGTATCCCAAAAGATAAAGTCCTAAAAGATTTTGCACCTCAGCAGGATAGTATCATAGGATTAAACTATGTATTAAGCAATCCCTATCTCGTAGAAAGAGAAGATAATGTTAATAAAGCTATAATTAAGGGCTTCAATCCGATATTTTGGTCTGCTTCATCGATAGATTCTGCACCAATGTTTTGGGGAAAATTAGAGCTAATTGGCACAATTAGCGGTCAACCAGCAATAATGGATCGTAATATGACAAAAAATCTAACTAGTTTTAATGCGGGTGATATAATTAGCTTAACAGTCATAGACCCTGATCGTAATAGAGAGAAAAATTCATCAGAAACAATTAAAGTGCGGATCAGTGGTGATATAACGGGTGATTCCAAAGAGGTAACCCTATATGAAACAGTTATTTCCAAAGATGGTCAATCTGAAGATCAATCTGATATGTCAGTCCAGACAGTTAATGACAGTAATTTCTTTGCATCAAGAATAAAGACTCAATTCGGGGAAGTTCCCAATGATGATCCAATGATTCTGTCTGTTCAGGGCAAAGAGCTTGTTACCTTAGAATATATTGACCCTTATTATGCGCCTAATAAGACCAATGAAAGAGTTACTTACACAGCGACTGCCAAAATCGGAACTACGGGTGTTTTACAGATACTTTCAAGGACAGGTAAAGAAATAAAACGTTTTCCAGCAGGATTAAGGCTTTTTTTCAAGGTTCAGGATGAAGACCTTATCAGATTAGAAGGTGAAGACCAATCCGAACCCGCAAAAGTAACATTAAAGCTAATTAGCCAAAATGACTACGAAGAAATAACGCTTATTGATGATAAAAATACAGGTTCTTTCATTGGTGCAATAGAGACAGAATATAACACAGAGGGAACAAAAAATAACGGTAAATTGCAAGTAATCGGTGAAGAAACAATAGAAGCTATATATGTTGACGCCCTTCAGGCAACTGGCAATACTAATGTGGATGTATCTGCGTCTGCGGTTGTTGATGTCGGAAATGATGGCAAAATAATGATAGGAAAAACTGAAACTGGCGAATATGATGACTTCTTTGAAATTAATCGTTTCAACGCAGGCGAAAGCCCAACGATAGTGGTAACTGATGTTGATCTTAACCTCGATAAATCAGTCGCAGAAACTGTTGATGTGAAAGTTGAGGGAGATGCGACAGGCGACAGCCTGACTGTAAAATTAACAGAGATAGGCACTGATTCAGATACCTTCATGGGCAATTTTCCAACAGCCTATGGATTTAAGCCTGATAAAACTGATAATCTTCTGGAAGTAAAAGGTAACGAAATCATCAAAGCCATATATACTGATATTATACAAGCAAGCGGGGCGACTATGGTAGAAATAAGCACAACCGCTGTTATCAATACTGGAGCAGATGGAATCGTATCAATCTTGAAATCAAATTATCTCTGGGATTTAGACAGATTTAACGCTGGTGATACATTATATCTGAAGGTTTGGGACCCAGACCTTAACCTTAATCCACAAGTAAGAGATCAAATAGAAATATCAATAGTAAGTGAAAAGACTCGTGATGAAGAGAGGGTAATTCTAAGAGAACGAGATCCCGATTCAGGTGTTTTTCTCGGATTATTAAAAACAGATTTTTCAAAAGAACCTAATTCTAACGATAAAATATTACAGGTGCAAGGCGGTGAAAGAATTACCGCTATATATGTTGACAAGTTACGTCTTACAGGTGAAAGCAATGTTCCAGTAACAGATTCCAGTGAGGTAAATATTGGAACTACTGCGGAGATGGCTATATTTACTAGAGATGATCCATATACCCCTGTCGGTGGTTTCCCTGACGAAGGTTGGCGAAAGACAATTAAATCCAGAGAAGCATTGACTATCAGAGTTAACGACCTTGATGTCAATACAAATGCTGTTACCGTTATTGCAAATGTCGAAGGCTCAAGTGATGATTCTGTTATCATTACTCTCAAAGAACAACCAAATGATGATGGTATATTTATGGGTATTCTGATGACGGAATATGCTGAAAAGGTAATCAAAGATGATAACATTCTTCAGGTTCGTGGTGGAGATAGAATCTTTATAACCTATGTAGATATTTTAAATGAATTGGGTCAAACAAATATAGATGTTAAATCTGAATTGTTAGTGAAAAAAGGCTATACCGCATTAATTGAAGCAAAAATGTCAAAGCTCTCTGAAACAAACCAAAGTAATGATAATATAGCAAATATGAATTTGCAGGAATTAGAAAAAATTAATAGCATTTCGGCAGGAAATTCATTCGTTATTCAAATTATAGATAATGATATTAACATAAACCCTGATACAATTGATTATACAAATGTAACTATTAAAGGAAATCTTTTAATAGATGAGGTTCAGCTTATTTTACAAGAAACAGGAAACAATACTGGTGTATTTTGGGGAATAGCTCAATCTGAATCAGCAACAAAACCAAACCTTGATGATGAGATTTTGCAGGTGATTGAAAGAGAAATTATAACCATTACATACAAAGATGAAGTTGATACAGAAGGCAGAAGTGATGTCATTGTATCATTGGAATTGACAGTAAGAACAAAGACAGCAGTCTCGTTGTTGATTGTAGATAAAGACCTTCATAAATTGTCTGATTTTAATGCTGGTCAAAGGATATACTTCAGGCTTGATGATGTTCTTCTTAGTAGTATGCTATATAAAAATGCACGTATTAATGCAGTAAGTGAAGCAACAAAGGATATAGAAGAAGTGATGCTAGAAGAAATGCCTTCTCCAGGAAGTAGAAGAGGACAAGGAATATATGTTGGATCAATAAGAACAATATTTGGAAAGATTCCTATAAAAGACGGAGTTTTACAGGTTCAAGGTGGAGAAGAGATTAAAGTAACATATATATCTCAATATGCAGATGCAACAACTCGCAAAACTGAACAGCCTGTTTTCGATAATGCAAAGGTAAATAAAGGTAATACAGGGAAACTAAGTATTGTATCAATCGATAATACAAAACTATATAACTTCAATATTGGTGATTATATATATTTTAGGCTTGATGACCCTGACGAGAATAAAGATAATACCGCTATTGATACAGTCGAAATAAAAGTGAGTGGTGAGGTTGTTGCTGGAGCAAAAAATGTTATTCTAAAAGAAACAAAAGATGATTCAGGGATTTTCATAGGACAGATATTGACCTGTTATGGAAGGTGTCTGATTCCAGAAAGCGTTAGCTCTGATGAAAATATGCTATTAAATATTGAGCTTGTTGGTGGAGAGATAATAACTGCAATATATTTTGATCAATTAACAGATACAGGTGAAACAAACGTAAGGATTACTGATACAGCAAGAGCAAATAAAATCGGTATTGCCACCTACGCATCTGATAGAGTTATTATTGACGGAAATATGAGTGGTTGGCCTCTTGAAAATGCTCTTCCTGCTGGTGATGAGGGAAGTAACCTTTACTTCCAATGGGATGCAGAAAATCTTTATTGCCTTGCTTATATAATGAGTTCTAATATCACTGTTCCTGATCCTATCAAATATTGGGAAAATGCAGACGCAATTGAATTATTTATAGAAATTCACCCAATATTACAGCAAGATACATCAAAACCGAAAACGATAAAAGATGATTATTATGCTTTTTGGTTCTGCCCAATAGGTGGTGGAGAAGATGGAAAAGAAGTATTTGTTGGACGAAGCAAACCAACAGTTATATGGAATTATACAGAAATAGAAAAAGCGGTTCAAATACTGCCCAATCGTTACATTTTAGAAGCAAGGATACCTTTTAAAACTGTTTTAGGCGGCTTTAATCCCTTTGAAACACAAGAAGAGGACATCATCGGCTTTAATTACATAATACGCAGGTCTAATGCTAAACCGCTTTTATGGGCGCCAATAGAAAAAGATGAAGCCGAAAAACCACCCAGTCATTTTGGTACAATCATTTTTAGAAAATGAATAGGAGTATATATGGCTAATTTAAATAAAATAAAGCTAGGAAATAAAATGGTTGCAAGGTTAATCATTGGTGGCAATCCATTTAGCGGAAATTCCCACCAATCAGATCAAATGAACAGAGATATGAGAGACTATTACACAACTGAAAAGATAAAGGAAACTCTTAGGGAGTGTGAAGCACAGGGCATAAATACAATTCAGGCAAGAGGCGATGCGCATATAATTAGAATGCTTAATGAATATTGGAACGAAGGTGGAAAGATTCAGTGGATCGCACAAACAGCCTCTGAACTGGCATCAATCCCAAACAATGTCAGGCAGATCGCTTCCTATGGTGCAATTGCCTGCTATCATCATGGTAGTAAGACAGATTCGCTTTTTAAAGAAGGCAAAATTGATACTGTAAAAGATGTGCTTTCTGTAATTCGTGATACTGGAATGGCTGTTGGACTTGGAACACACAATCCCGAAGTAATTAGGTATTCCGAAGATAATCAATTTGATGTTGATTTTTATATGCTGGCATTCTATAACTTGTCTGCAAGAGGCGAAGTTTATCTTTCAGAAGATAGAGAACTGGCATGTAAAACTATTCAAGAAGTAAAAAAGACTTTTCTGGCATTTAAAATAATGGGTGCAGGACGAAATGACCCAGAAGAAGCCTTTAGATACACCTATGAAAACATAAAACCAATAGATGCAGTAGTAATTGGAATATTCACCAAATATCATCCTAATCAGATAAAAGATAATGTCGTTTTGGCAAGTAAATATGACTCTATAACTATCGGGAGAAAGTGACTATGAATTTTACACTTAGATTTCCAACGGAGATCATTTTTGGACGAGATTGCATAGATCAGATCGGCAAAAAAACTAGGGAATATGGCTCAAAGGTCTTTCTGGTAACAGGAAGATCAGCAATGAAAAAGTCTGGAATTACAGACAAGATAATTGAATCTCTTAAAAAATCAAGTATCAAAGACATATATCTATACGATCAGGCAGAACATGATCCATCTGTCAAGACTGTTGATGATGGCGTGAAATTGGCAAAAGATGGGAGATATGATGTGGTGATTGGTGTCGGTGGTGGAAGTTCTATGGATACAGCAAAGACGATAGCTTCATTGGTAAAAAATGACGGTTCTGCTGCGGATTATCAATCAGGTAAAGAGATCATTAATATCGGCTTGCCGTTTATTGCTGTTCCAACAACCGCAGGAACAGGCGCAGAAATAACTAATAATTCAGTAATAACAGATACAGAAAACAAGATCAAACAGAGCATAAGAAGCCCTTTTATGATAGCCAAAGTCGCTATCGTTGATCCAATGCTAACCGTATCTATGCCTCCTAATGTAACTGCCTCATCAGGTATGGATGCGCTAACTCAGGCTATCGAGAATTATGTTTCTCTAACAACTAACCCCTTTTCTGATACTCTTGCGCTTAAAGCTATTACACTAATATCAGACAACTTAGTGAAAGCATATAAAAATGGCGATGATATTGAAGCAAGGGAAAATATGGCTTTGGGGAGTCTATTCGGGGCGATGGCTTTTGCCAATGCCAAACTAGGTGCGGTTCATGGGCTTGCTCATCCAATAGGCGCATTATTTGACGTTCCTCATGGCATTATTTGCGCCTTATTATTACCCTATGTTATGGAATATAATCTTTCTGTCAGGGCTAAGAAATATGCTGAAATTGCAAATGCTATGGGTATAAAAGGAAAATCAGATGAAGAAACAGCAAGAAAAGGTATAAAAACTATTCGTGAAATGCTTTTTGTAATGAATCTTCCTCAGCGATTAAGTGAATTTGGAATAAAAGAAGATGACATTCCCTTGATTGCAAAATCAGGAAAGGGATCAAGTCTTGATAATAATCCCCGCCCTGCAACCCCTGAAGCTATGGAAGAAGTTCTAAAATCAGCTTTATAAAAAAAGGATGCGATATGGAATATAAAAAAATAACACCATCAGAATTGGGATTACCAGAATCTTTGCCAATGCCAAATCGCAACGATTGGGGAATAGGAATAATCGGTTTTGGAGGAATCGCCAGAGGAGCGCATATTCCTGCATACAAAGAAGTTGGATGGAATGTTGTTGCTATAGCAGATCCTGATCCCAATGCACAAAAGGAAGCCAAAGAAAAATATCAGATTGATAGGATATATGCCAATTATAATGAACTAATTGCTGATGATGCAGTTGAAATTATTGATCTATGCACCCAACCAAACATACGTGAGGATGTTGTTTTGACTGCTTCCAATGCAAAGAAACACCTTATCACCGAAAAACCTTTTGGCACAACAATCGAAGAATGTGAACGTATGGTAGAATCCGCAGAAAAAGCGAATATAAAACTTGCAGTTCATCAGAATTATCGCTGGATGCGTATGAATTATCTTGCGCATCATATCGTTAATAATGGGCTTATTGGTGAACCTTTCTTTGCAAGTATAGAGATTTTTGGTCGTCAGGATGTCGATCTTGCAAATCATCTTTTCTATTCAAAATGTGATGACTTTCTGACTATTCAATGGAACAACCACCTAGCTGATCTATTAAGGTATTGGGTTAGTATTGATGCTATAAGAGTTTTGGCAAGAACAGGTAGAATGATGGGTCAGAATTTTAACAGCGATAATCTTCTTATATCAATATCAGATTTTGGAAACGGCTTGACTGGGCATATATTGCATAGCGAGTTATTGCGTAGTTCTCTTGGTGGAGTCCAGTGCAGAATTGATGGAGATAAAGGCTCAATGACATTTGATTTTCACAGCAATATGATTTTGAGTTTATCAGGCAAAGAAACATACAGCGTTGATCTAACAGACACAAAATTTGTCAGTTCTCATGCTGGTTCTATGGCTGATTTACTTATTGCAATCGAAAATGATAAAGAACCATCTGTAAGTGGCAAACGTAACCTAGCGACTATAAGAACAATTATTGCCGAAGATAAAAGCACAAAATTGGGTGGAAGATGGGTTATGTGTTAGAATAAAAAATATTTTTCGTTTCGTTCAATGACAACAAAATGTCACCCTGAACGAAGTGAAGGGTCTTCTTATACCACAAAAATATAATTTCCTATGCAAAAATAAATAGTGCTTCACCAAATTATTATGTTTATTTTGCCACAGATAAACACTGATGTTTAGCCTTATAGAGCTATTTTTCTATCTGTGCGAATCTGTGGTTTCAAAAAAATATATAAAAGCTAAATTGATCAAACGCTAATGTCCTGCTTTGATCCAAGCCCATGTCATACTTGCTTTGTTCATTGGATCAACTGCTTTTCCACCAAGTATTTTATTTAGCCCGAAACTCATCAATGTCTTAATATCATCTTGAGTAAGAATGGATTTGAAAAGAGCAACCTCATCAATAGTTCCTTTGATTGACCTTGACGGAACTCCCTTTTCTGAACCGATGGTAAACTCCTTAGAATTGTTTTCATCTTGTTTTGCGTAAGCTACGATACTCATTTGAGCCTCAATTTCACCATCTCTATACATGATCATTGAGCCTGCCCTATCAACTGTTACAGCGAGATGATGCCAATTATCATCATTAATTGCCTTTGTTCCAAACAAATGTATGCCCGAAGCATCTCCAAGACCAAATATAAAGACAGGCTTATTTTTATTACCAGCATCAAGGCTACCCCGAACTGCAAGTAAATAACCATGTCTGGGAGCGGTATGATCGAATTTATAGATTATCTGTGCCTCCCAATCGCCGGGGTCATACTTTGCACACTTGAGCCATGCGACAACCGAGAAGTTTTCAAGACCAACATCTAGCCCATCTTGATCACCTGCGTCAGCAATATCATCAGTTCCATCGCAATCCATTGCCTTGCCGAATTTTCCATCTACAAACTTAGGCTTACCATTTATAATACAATGATAGCCATTAGCAGTAATATCATTTCCATCTTCATCTAAAAGCCATGCACCCATACAAAACGCAGGATCAATTTTAGCATTACTTGAATTGCATAATATTGCAAAAAACAAAACTAAAAACAATAGCATAAATGAAAATCTTATAAAAACTCTCATGATAAGATTACCTCCTCTTGATTAGCATCAAAAAGCTACTTAATTGCATGTGCGCTTATTCCCAGCTCCTGAAGTTGCGACATATACATTTGTCTTATATTATTAAATATAGCTATGTATTTGTCAGTCTGATAATCTCTATAAGTCCATTTCCAAGGACAAAATGAATTGCCTTTCATTTCAAGAGTTACTTCCGCATATATGCCATCACGTAAATAAATCCGATGTATGTAATCTTTTGTTGTTGCAAGAACCAGCTTTGCAGCGGTTATATATCCCGGATCAAGATTCAGTTTTCTATTATTTGTTCCTTCTCTCAAAAATTCTTCTTCTATCTCATTTGTATATATTTTTATCTCAACGATCTCTTCTGGTTTTATAAGTCTTTCAAATGTAATGAATTTACGCAAGAGATTTTCACCCATCTCTTTTTTATAATAATCAGTATAGTTAAAATCTATTATTTCGCTTGTAAAATCCATATTGCCAAACTTCTGCGAAAGTATATTTTCCGCAGATAAAAAGATTTCTGCATCAGTGGCTATCATGCCAACGATTAACTTCACAGGAGGATGTTTTTTTATATCGCCCATAGTCTGCCCTTGAATTTAGCCTTCTTAATATGATTATGATTCTATATGGAATTTGTAAAATAATAAGCGCATATATGAACACCCCTAATTTGTTAAAATTCCATGCTCTCTCAAAATCAAGATGGCTTATTGATATAAAAGATCGTGTCATATAACAAAAAGGACATTTCACACCGATAACAACCTTAAAAAAACACGTTTCAGGCAATTGATATAAATTATATGCAAAAAAACAGACTTTATTTTTCTCGTTTACAGAAAACAAAAGCGTTAATGCTATTATTGAAACACAAAAGACTAATATCCATATATGTTCTTTTGTCTCTTTTTTATAAAAATATCGTTTCATCAAAAAAATTAGATAGCAAGCCTGAACTAAACATAACAGACCATATAATTAGGAATATTATATTTAGACCAATTGCAATAGCACCCATAACTATACCAGCGATTGCCCTATCACGCCCACCATATATTAGCTCTTTTCCGATTATTTTGTTAGCCTTTGAACCAAGATATATTGATAATATACCTAATACAACACCTGTTAGAGTAATCGCACCACATATAGAATATACTAATGCAAAAATTGACAGAAGCACAGCAATATTTGCTTCGGTAGGTATAATCAAGGGCTTGGGCGCAGGGACAGCCAAACGTTCACCACAATTGGGACATGTTGTTGCGGATTTATTCACAGGCTTTCCACAATTAGGACAGTATTTTGTCTTTTCGGTTTCAATAAAAGCAGTTTGAGCTGGTTCTGGTTGATCTATATTTATTTCTTCTTCTATTTTCTCTTCTTTTTCAATAGGTTCGTCTTGTATTGTATCATCTAGTTTTGTTCCGCACTTTGCACAAAATAAATGTGATTCATCATTTTCATGTGAACAGTTTGGACAAGTCTTCATTCTTGCTGTCCTCCTGAGTTATTTGTTTTAGCTTCAATTCTCTATTACCAATATGAAAAGCCTTTATCTGTAATAGTTTATCATCATGGACTTATGTTGTCAATAATGGTCTGGAATGTTTGGTGTAGCTTAACAATTGCTTGACCAGATTAGTTTTTGATGCTATGAAATGTAGGAACAGGTTTAGAAACCTGTCCCTACCATAAAAAATAATTATAATAATTAATTCGGTTAACCACTATTCTTCACCAATAATTCTAATCTCGGTTGAGAGATAATATTCTTTATCTGCATAGGTATAAACAACCTCACCAAATACTGCAGAATAACCATTTTGAGGTTTTTTTAGAGTATATGAGTATTCGCCATCTTGCGGCTCAAGTTTCGTTTCTTCCCATTTTACATCTCTAAAATCCTTTGTAGCAGATGAACTTGTCCAGACCGAAACACTTTTTGGAGTAATATCTGAACTTATAAACAATTCAAGTCCTTCTTCTGTTTCTCCATAATCCCAATCTAGCATTGGAAAAAGTAAATCTCCATTAACCTTAAGGAAGAAAGCGATAGCATCGTTTATTACTCTTGTAAAATCGCCTACATCATGTCCCTTGTTTGGAACTCGAAGGATGTATTTTTCTCCAATAAGATCGTTAAAATATAAATTCATCGCATCTAAAGTCCAATATCTGTCATTTGTGCCTACAACAATAAGTTTTGGAATGTCTATATTCTCTATATATGTATAAGGATCAACTAATTTTGATAATTCTTTTCCTTCTTCTGATTCCAATATTTGAGGTAAACCTTTTGAAGAATAATCATCTATTTCCTCGCTGTATTTCCCCCAAGTATCAACTTGATGTTTCATTTGTGCAGGAAGATTAAGATTATCATAAACCATCGGACATATACCCATAACCCTTTTATCTACAGCGGAAGTTAGCCATGTTGTCCATCCACGTTTAGACCCACCAGCAACCACAAATCCATCAAACATAATACCTAGCTTTTCATCAGCAAACTGCTGTATAACATCCATTGCCTTGCAAGCAGTCTTTGTCATAGGCAAAAGCAAAGCCCATTCGGGGTCTTTTGTTTCTAAAACTTTCATAAATGTATATGAAATCAATGCGTCTTCTTTGAGTCTATTAAATAAAGGTTGGCGAGGAACATCATAAAGCACTGCAACAGGCGCACCGATTCCGCTTGCAATAGCGGAGGCATACATCATCTCATCCTCATCTTTTTTGTTCCAACTGCCAACTATGATCATAAAAACCATCGTTGGATCTTTAACTGATTTAGGCATTACCAACGTTAGATGATGATTCCAGATTATATCTTTCCATTTTTGCGATACAAACTCAATATCATATTTCTGAATCTCAAATGGTAAAGCCTTTTCCTCTAGCAATTTCCATTCAAAGTTTGGATCTTCTTTTGCAATATATTGAAATAGATCCGCACTAGAAATAGTTTGAAAAACTAGAATAAATGCTAAAGCAATCAAAGTAATTCGTTTCATTTTTTTCTCCTTTTAAGTGTTTAGTGATTTTTGAATGACCTGAATGGTATGCAAAACTTCTTTATTAATGCTATTTTTGGCAAGTTGATCTTTAATAAAGAGAATACATCCCGAACAGCCTGTTGCTACAATATCTGCCCCTGACTGAACTATTGATTTTACTTTTTTTTCACCTATTTTTCCTGATATTTCTGGATGAAATAAAGCCAATGTTCCACCATATCCGCAACATTTGTTGGCATCTTTCATTTCTATATAATCAGTTATATTTTTTAATATCTTTCTTGGTTCATCAGAGATATTTTGTGCAAATCTAAGATAGCATGGATCGTGATATGTTACGGATATGTCGTTTTTCTTTATGCTGTAATCACATAATTTATCGATGAATTCTGATATATCAAATATTTTTGATACAAATTCTCTAATATCGTCATCAATTATTTTTTCATATTCCTGTTTCATAGTTACACTACATGCAGGACAAAGCGTTATTATTGCTTCAAAATCCTCATATTTTAGAGATTCTATGTTATGTTTTGCCAGTTCTTTTGCTTTTTGAGTATCTCCATGAAAGAGCATCGGCGCACCGCAACAAGATTGATCTTTAGGCAGAAATATACTAACACCCAATTTTTTTAGAACATCGATAGTTGAATCTGCAATATAAGTATTTGAATAATTTATTGAACATCCAAGAAACAGCGCAATCTTATGTTTTCCACCTGAATTTATATATTCAGGATAGCTTTCCAATACTGTCTTTTCTGCCAGTTTTGGTAAATATGCCTTTCCATGAAAAATCAACGGCAATTGCCACAAAGGAGGGATATTATCTGTTTTATCTATATTTTGACTAATAAGGTATTTTCGGAATTTTTCTGAATTTGATACCATAGAGAATATCTCTTTGGCTTGTTCTGATAAATCAAT
Source organism: uncultured bacterium (assembly GCA_964564735.1). Classification (GTDB taxonomy): domain Bacteria; phylum Poribacteria; class DTPJ01; order DTPJ01; family DTPJ01; genus CAZMCH01. The sequence goes on along the minus strand of CAZMCH010000058.1, from coordinate 3,034 downwards.
GGATTTATAGAGCAATTCTCTTGCAGATTGAACTATCTTTTCTGGTCTGACTCCAGATGGGCATATATCAGCGCACCTTGTGCATTTGATACAAGCTTTTATGGTATCAATATATCTTTCTGAAATATTCAATCCATTTTCAAGCATCGCTTCAATAAGGCTTATCCTTCCTCTTGGAGACATAACTTCATGATTAGTTTCGGCAAAGACAGGACACACCGACCTGCATATACCGCATTTTGAACATTCTTTTATATTGTCAATAAGCACTATATTATTCCTCTTTTTCAATGAATTGGCTAATCTTTTGCTGATTGCTCTTCAAATTCTCTTCTAACTTCATGCAGTTAATCGCAGCGCGAAATATATTTCGGCGCATACCTCTATAATCTGTATCCGCAATTTTCAATATTTCATTGACCATCTTCCTTTTGGATATTTCGCCTCTTGAGCAATCAGGTGGCGCAGGTGGAAAATTACTCATTAAGGCAAAAGAGGCAATCTCTCTTTTACTTATATGTGTTAGTGGGCGAATAAGTGCGAAATGCCCCTCAAAGTATGTATCATAAGGGGACATGGTTGCCATTCTGCCCTGATAAAGCAGATTTAACAATGCGGTTTCAACCATATCGTCAAAGTGATGACCAAATGCAATTTTATTGCACCCAAGACGGTTAGCTATTTTAAAAATCGTTGCTCTTCGATTCCATGTGCATCGTTGGCAATTCATGGGAAGTTTTTCATTTTCAGCAATCTGCATTGGTGCAATGACATAAGCATATCTATTAGCATCAAGCCAATCAATAAGAGGTTGATGTATTGGTGTTTCTTTGGGACCTCGTGTATCGCCAATAACATGAATAGCAATAATATCATGCTTTTCAGGCGATATTGTCTTTCGTAATTCAAGAAGATGAAGCAAACTCAAGCTATCATGTCCACCAGAAAGCGCTACTGCTATTTTATCACCATCTAATAGCATCGGATATTCCCTAAAGGCTTTATTCATTTTTTTTATCAATGTTAAGGTTTTGTTAGGTATTTTGTTCATTATTTGTTCGTTTTTTCGATATAACTACCCTACTATAATGTCTTCTTCGGGATATTCATAGGCTATTTCTTTACGAGGATAGCCAAATTGACTCAATGCCAAAACGATAGTCAGAGGACCAACACGTCCTATAAACATCGCTATAATTAATATGACCTTGCCAAAATCTGTCATATCTTCAATCGGTCTAACTGCGAATCCAACATTGTTAAATGCAGAAAATAAGTTAAACAATATATCAATTGATTCTCCTTCCTCTGTTAGAATAAGCAGAAAACCAAAAAATGATATAATTATCGCAGATATTACGATCAAAAGCAAAGCATTTCTAACATTATCAATGTTGATACTACGCCTAAAAGCATTTGTAGCACCTTCGCCTTTGAGCATTGACCATATATAACATATAAAAACTCCAAATGTGCTAGTCTTTATTCCTCCACCTGTGCCAGTTGGCGAAGCACCAATAAACATCAAAAACATGAGTAAAAATTGAGTTGCAAAGGTAAGCTCACTAAGATTAATTGTAGTGAAACCTGCTGTTCGTGATGTTAACGATAGAAAAAAGGCTGACATAAATTTTTCAGAAACTGATAATTCATAAAGGCTGTTATGCCATTCTGTAATCAAAATACATCCATAACCAAGAATGATTAAAGATAAAGTCACCGTCAAAACTAGCTTTGTATGAAGAAGCAATGAGGCTCTTCTGAAAATTTTGGATCTGATAATATCTATCATAACCACAGATCCAATTCCACCAAGAAAAATAAGGAATGATATTGTTATATTAAATATTATATCACCTCGGAAACCTATATAACTATCATCAAATAATGTAAAACCAGAATTGCAAAAAGCTGAGATTGAGTGAAATAAACTATAATAAATAGCAGAACCATTACCTAGATCGTAAGGTTTAGCCCAAGCAAAATATAAAATCAAAAACCCCATAAATTCTAATGCAAAAACCAGTATAATTGTTAAAGCAACAACAGACGAAGCCTTTGATCTAACTTTTGTTCCAAATACTTCACTTATGATAAAACTCTCTTTAAGACCAAAACCATTACCAAGAAGCAACGAAAAAAACGCCACAATTATAACTAAACCTATACCACCAATTTGGATCAATGATAAGATTGTAATTTGACCAAAACGGGTAAAATAAGAGCCTGTATCAGCAATTGTAAGTCCAGAAAGACAGGTTGAGGAAGTTGCGATAAATAAAGCATCTATTGTTCCTATTTTATCTGTTGAAAATGTTGCTCCGGGTAAGAGAAGAAATCCAGTGCCAATAAGTATCAAAAGCAGAAAACTAATTGCAATCAATAAAGATGATTGTAAATATGTTTTAGTAATCCTTTGCCATAATCTTGCAGAATTCAGCAATATGTTGCTAATAATAAACAACTTTGCCATAAAGCTTTCATCAATGAAATAATTAGAAATTGAAACTGTGCGTAAGAATGGCAAGGGAAGTATAAAAAACAGGAATATAAGAAGAAATTCCTGCCAATTATTTCTCAGGTAATAAATATTAAATCTCTTTGAACCCCATTTGACATAGTATATTAATATAAATACGGCGGTTAGCACCCAATCTACTATATCAAAAACTCGCTTTAATTCTGTATCTGCATCAATGCTTTTAGGTATGATCAATGCAAATATCGCAAAGATTGCAATCACAATTAAGACTTTGTCAATTATAGATATAAACTTTGTATTTTTTTTATTATAGTCTTTTTGCATTAGACTGGTAATTACTTGTCTGGATTGAAATCTAGATCATCAATAGTTCGTTCTGGAAATATGTCTGTTAGAATTATTTCATCTTCTTTTTTACTAAAAAATCCAGATTTTTTTGTCTCTTTTAATGATAAAAAAACAATCTCTACATAGTCCCCGACAACCAATCCATACTTTTGAGCAAAAGGGGTCTCTGATAAGCCTAATATCTTTGATGATGGAAGCAAGAGA
>CAZMCH010000057.1:0-26576 GCA_964564735.1 uncultured bacterium | reverse complement strand
AAAGACATACTTGGTCTTTGGATAGCAGAGACTGAAAGTGCCAAGTATTGGCTATCAGTATTGACCGATATTAAGAACCGTGGTGTCAAAGATATACTGATCATAACCAGTGATGACCTTTCCGGCATTGAAGATGCGATAAATGCAGTATATCCGGAGTCTGTATATCAAGGGTGTGTGGTTCATCTGATACGCAATACTTTTAGATATGTATCACACAAGGAAGTGAAAGCGTTCAGTAGTGATATGAAATTTATATACAAAGCGCCCAATGAAGAGTCAGCTTTGAAATGCCTTGATGAGCTTAAATCTAAATGGGGTAAGGAATATCCATTGGCAGTTGGTATGTGGGATAGGAATTGGGAACGAATATCGGCAATGTATAGATTCACAGATGAGATCAGGAAGTTGATATACACGACCAATGCCATAGAGAGCGTTCACAGCCAGTTTCGTAAGGTTCCAGCCCTAAGCGTCAGTTTCCTGATGACATATCAGTTTTGAAAATGTTATATATTTCCAGTTGTGAGATAACAAAGAAATGGACAATGAGGCTACCCAACTGGAATAGGATATTGGCACAGCTATCAACTCACTTTGGGGAAAGGGTTAATAAGTATTTATAATCAAGGCGGAATGGAAACTTACACAAAACTATTGACAAGCCCAAAAAAAGTTGTTATTATATAGAACGCAGATTATTCTGCGTTCTATTATATTTAACTATTAACAGATGCTAACTGTCCTGCATGTTTAGCAACTTTTTTTATAGCCTCAAGCACTCGTTCTGATGCGTCTGGAACAGGATCGCTTAAAACTGGCAGAAAGACAAGATGTTCAAGCATTTTTTCAGAAACAGGGAAATCGCCCTTCTTATAGCCTTTATAATCACCACATAAAGGACCTCTATTGCGTGTGAATAGATCGAATCCCTCCGCAAATATCGGTAAACTATGTAATAATGGGTATCCGCTTAAATGTGCTGGAAGACCCTCTTTTCTAAGTGCTTCAACAAATGCAGGTGAGGAGAGTCCTTCATTTTCCTCTGGAATATGGTGTATAGCAAATCCGTAGAATCCGCCTCTTACAGCACCATCATAGACCTTTACTGGCTTTACACCGGGAATATCTTTCAGACCAGCTTCGACTTCCTCGATATATTTACTGCGTCTGGCGTTTAGTTCTGGAAGTTTGCGCATTTGAACTTGTGCGATTCCTATGCCTAATGGATGAGCCCTGAATTTCATGCCTGTTCCCAAAGGTTGATATTTTGCGTATTTTTCTGTTACTAAATCCATACCCGATATGCGATTAACCTGACCGATCAGACATGCTCGTTCAAATATCTCTGTATCGTTTGTTGCAATAACCCCGCCTTCGCCTGCGCTTGTTGGCTTACTCCCCTGAAGACTCCAACAGCCAGCATGACCAATGCTTCCACATGGGCGACCTTTATACATTGCTCCGTGCGCGTGTGAGCAATCCTCAATGACAGGTATACCAGTCTCTCTGCTTATTTCCATTATTGGATCCATATCGCAGACATTCCCCCACAAATGAACAACAGCTATTGCTGATGTCTTGTCTGTGATCTTTTTGCGTATGTCAGCAGGGTCGATCATCATGCTTTCAGGGTCGCTTTCACAAAAGACAGGTCTTGCACCGAGTAATAAAGCAGGTGAAATCGTGCATATCCAAGTATAATCAGGGCATATTACTTCATCTCCGGGACCGACTCCGACACCAAAAAATGCGCTGTATAGAGACGCTGTCCCATTTATAACTGTAATAGCATATTTTGTGCCAACTCGTTCCCTCCATTCTTGCTCAAATTGTCTGACTACTGGTGTTCCACCAGAAAGCTCATTGCGCAATGTCATATCATAAGCAACTTGGGCTTCTTCCTCTGTCATTTGCTTCCATCTGTCAAGTTTGGGAAATGCTGGTTCTTGAACTGTCTGGACAAAAACAGGCGCACCGCCAAGAGCTGCTGGGCGATCTGAATCTTTATTTGCCATTTGGCACTCCTTGTGTATTGGTTGATCTCTTATTAAGTATGAGTGTTTGGCTTATTTGCAAAAAGGACATAGCAAAGCCATGCCCTTTTTTATAACATGAAAAACTAGGCTCCCCATCGGGTCCCTTTAAACAAAACAGCACCCATTTCTTGTGTGCCTGTAATAATCTGGATAAGTCGGTAAATATGAGCCTCAATAACATCTGTATCAATCTCTGATGTTGCCTCAAAGCTACTAAATGATTTTGTTAAAGCCTCAACAGCACTAACAACGCCCTTGCCATTTTTTGTTGCAGTAACGACTGCCTGAAGTTCCTCGCTTGGTGTTTGATTTAGTTCTGCTTTGATTTTAGATATTATTGGATCGCTTTGATATGCTTTGACTTTTTCTTCTAATATACGCCAATATAGCGTGCAATGTTTTAGAAACATCTTCATACCATCAGGATTCGTGGTTGTCCTAATGGGTCTGCAGTCAAACTCAACAATTCCATCCCAATTGCGTTCATGAAGAAGGTTGCATATCATAAAATCTGATGTTAATGAGCTACCGATTCCGGGAGGAAGATCGCAATCCATTCTCGCAGGTATCTGACCGCCAAAATGAATAAATGGTGCAAGCATTTCTTCCTCAAGCAACTGACCTAGCTCAACAACAGGATCAAGCCCTAGCATTGAGACATGCTGTGGATATTCGGGATTAATCAAAATACGCCCTTTATACTTTGGATCAGGGAAAAATTTCTGAATTGCAGATGAGGCAGAAGCACCTGTGCCAGCAAAAAGTGCAAGTAATCTTGGTTCATATACCTTTGTCTCAATTGTAACTTTGTAATCATAGCCTTTTTCAAGGGCATAATCGACACAGGTTTTTATTCCTTCTATATATCTTCTTAATCCAACACCCATATCTTGCTCATAAGCACCATCAGAACCCTCACGACCACCCCAAAAGATCATATTCTTACAGCCCATTTGAGCGGCAATATCCATTGAACGACAAGCCTTGACGATGGCTGCTTCTCTTACTTGTGGAAAAGGCGAGGAAAGCGCACCTGAACGGAAACAAGAATTAGAAAAAAGGTTTGTTGTAAAGTTATAAACGGACAAATTATAATGCTTTACAAGATCAAGAGTTTCACCAATTACTTGATCAATTTTTGCTTTTGAGGCGTCATCATCCCATAAATCACGATCATGAAAACTGACATATTTTATTTTTGCATCTACGCAACCCTCAAGACCAACCTCAATCGGTAGATCACGAGTTGGTCCACCAAACGGATCAGACCCTCCACTTACAAGACACCATCCACCTATTGAAAAATCAAACGGCTTAATCATATTTTTATTCTCCTCATTAGTTGATATTTTTGAATTATTTATTAGGATACGATTGTTTGGAAATATGTCTATATTTCGCCTGTATTTTCTAACTTTTTTAACGGATACATTATTATACAACAATAATATTAAACACTCAATACCTACAGTGTTTAGAAATACTTAATCCAGCAATTTAGAGTATATAGCTTTTTAAATCCCATAGAGAGATAAAAAGGCTTTTCGCTTCCTACATAGGCAACCTTTGCACCAAGTTTTCCACATCTTCTTATCCCTTCCAAAACTGCTGCTGTGCCAAGCCCCATACGACGATAATCAGGGTCCGTTGCAACAGGTTCTACATAGCCAAATTTGTTTATTGGCTCAAACCACAATCCGCTAAATGAAACAAAATCGCCATTTGGGGCTTCAACAACGATTGTTAAATCCTTGCGGAAATGTGGTCCCGTCTGCATTTTTTTTCGCCATTCGATACCCTTTGCAGGTGGTTCGCCGGGGTGATTGAAGCCACGCCATAAAGCGCGATGAACTTTGACAAGATCATTATCATCTGCTAGACTTTTTAGCCTAAATCCCTCTGGAAGCCTTATTTGTGGAAAAGGATCAGGTATAACAAACTGAGACATTGGACGATGTGATCTCTGTTCTAACTCATAGCATCTTGATTTGACTACATCCTCAAATATGGCATCAAAATCATTTACAAACGCTTTTAAGTATCTCTTGCCGTCTTCAGTTTTGCCAATTAGATGACCTTCTGCATAAATAAGCATTTCAGGTTTGAGATATTCATAATCAGGATGTATGTTAAAGAATACTTCACCAAGTATAGACTCGTATAGAGCCACGCCTACTATCTTTCCGTTATCTTCCCATATCCCTATCTGATTAACTGAGTCCTCATCAAACATTGAATGTGTATATGCGTATTCCCATATAGGCTGAAACCAGTTTCCATCTCGATTATCTGGTTGATAAAGGGTATATAAAAAGTCGCTGATAAGTATATAATCGCTTAAATCTTTGAGATTTCTCATTTTTGCTGGCATAAAAAACTCCCTAAATTATAATGAAATCTTATAATCCTAGTTTTTGTATAAATTAACGACTTGTGCTAGTTACCATAAACCAAGTATTGAAGGCACTTTGTAGCCCAGCCTTTTAGGCTGGAAATTATAAAAACCTATATAAAATAATAGGTTACAAAAATAATTAGCACAAGCCGTTAAATTAATGTTATATATCAATATTCAGGAAATAATTTGGTTGACATTGATATTATTATATATATAATATCTTATATTCATACACTTAATAAAAGATGCTATTTTTTAATGATTGTATTTTACCATATATTTTAACTTTTTGACTATATTTTTTACAATCTTTTTCTGTTTTTATAATTATTTCAGAAATAGGAGGTATTAAAATTGGAAATAGAAAGATGGGATATATTTAAAGAGATCACTATGATCCATGATGAGGTTGATCGTATATTTCAAAATTTTTTCAAAAGGATACCTGTTTCAAGAATAGATAAAGAAACACCATCTTTTACTCCACCTGCAAATATTATTGATGAAGGTGAAAAGCTGGTAGTTCAAATTGCGTTGCCGGGAGTAAAGAAGGAAGATATAGATTTATCGCTTCAGGATAGAACGCTTATAATTAGGGGTATGCGTGTTGGAAGGTCTGACAAGCCTCATTACCAGCAAGAATGGCAATACGGAAGTTTTGAACGGGAGATCATAATACCTGTTGCAATCAAAGATGATGATATACGTGCAGATTATACTGATGGTATTCTGACAATTATAGTATCAAAAAGCGATAGTTAATGGAGAGTGAAAAAATGGCAGAGAAAGATTATTATGAAATATTAGGGGTAAGCAAAGATGCAACGCCTGATGAAATAAAAAAGGCTTATAGAAAACTTGCCATGAAATATCACCCTGATAAGAATCCCGGAAACAAACAAGCAGAAGAAAAATTCAAGGAGATTTCGAATGCTTACGAAGTATTAAGCGATTCTGAAAAACGTAATGCCTATGATCAGCGTGGCATGGATGGCGTTCATGATATGGGATTTCAGGGATTCACAAGTAATGATGACATTTTTAGACATTTCTCTGATATTTTTGGCGACTTTTCATTTGGAATGGCTGAAACTGGTCCTGAACGAGGCGCTGACCTTAGATATTCTTTAAACATTCCTTTTATGGATGCTGCTTTTGGAAGTGAAAAAAAAATACAGATTCAAAGGACAGAGAAATGTGATGTCTGTCGTGGAACAGGCGCAAAATTCGGAACAAATCCAACAACTTGTCCAGAATGTGGTGGTAGGGGAGTTGTTTCGAAGGGAGGGCGAAGTTTATTTAATATTACAACCACATGCAAGAGATGTGGTGGTTCCGGGAAAATCATTTCAAATCCATGCACAAGCTGTTCTGGAACAGGCGTAAAAATGGCAAATCGAACAATAACTGTGCGTATTCCCCCTGGTAGTGATACAGGAACAGTTCTCCGCCTTTCAGGGCAGGGCGAAGCAGGCATTAGAGGCGGTTCTGATGGTGATCTGTATGTTATACTTCAGGTTCAGCCACATCAGTTATTTGAACGTAAGGGAAATGATATTATATATAATCTCCCCATAAAATATACACAAGCTGCTCTTGGCGCAGAGGTAAAAGTGCCGACACTAAAAGGTAGCGCCATTCTTAAAATACCCAGAGGAACTCAATCTAATCAAACTTTTCGCCTTCGTGAACAAGGTATTCCAGATTCGACAGGTAAAGTAGGCGATGAGCTTGTAAAAGTGACAATAACAATACCAAAACGTCTATCTCAGAGAGAAGAAGAATTATTGAGGGAACTTGATCGTCTGAGCTAGGCTGGCAGAGGTTTATTATTATGACCGCTTACACACGTAGAGAAAAAATAAAAACAACCGAACGAGAAAAACGCCAGCAAAGGAGAATTAAGGAACTTACCGCGCTTTACGAAGTTAGTAAACTACTCACATCCACAATGGAAATGAATGATATATTGAGTCTTATAGTAGAGACAACAGCCAAAACACTAGGAGTTAAAGCCTGTAGTCTTAGACTCCTTGATGAAAAGACTGGCGAGATGGTCTTAAAAGCAGCTTATGGATTGAGTGAAAATTATATAAAAAAGGGACAGGTATTTGCATGGAGAGGCGTATATAGAGATGTTGTATCAAAAGGCGATGTTGCTATTATATATGATGTGCCAACAGACCCAAGATTTGAATATTCAAAAGAGGCTTCTAACGAAGGTATCAAATCTATGCTTATTGTTGGACTGCTAATACAAGATAAACCAATTGGCGGATTATCTGTCTATACTGATAGGCATTATCATTTCTCACAAGGGCAGATACAGATATTCAAGGGTATAGCAAATGAAGCCGCAGCTGTTATTGAAAAAGCTAGATTATATGAGGAACGCGTGCAAAGACAGCGTATCGAACAGGAGTTAGCTGCTGCTGCAAAGATACAAGCGAATTTAATGCCACAGAAAATCCCATATATAAGAGAATGTCAGATTGCAGCGAAAAATATACCTTCAAAGATGATTGGAGGAGATTTCTTTGATTTTGTTGATTTCGGGGAATCTCATTTGGGTTTGGTTATCGCTGATGTCTCTGGAAAGGGCATACCGGGTGCTATTTTGATGGCTTCTACAAGAGCAACTTTGAGGGCGTACCTTGAAGACCCTCATACAGTCAAGGAAGTAGTAACAAATCTTAATCGTGTCCTTTGTCGAGATACCCAATCTGACCAATTCGTAACCCTGTTTTATGGTATGCTGGATATAAGCGAGAGAACTCTTACATATACCAACGCAGGACATAATCCTCCGATATTGTTTAGAAAAGGTGAAAGGATTTTTCTTCAAGAAGGTGGGATGATTCTTGGGGTTATACCAACTGCCATTTATCAAGAGGGAATCTTGCATCTAAAAAAGAATGATGTCATTGTTTTTTATACCGATGGCGTTACGGAATCATCTCGAAATGATACCTATTTTGGTGTTGATAGGCTGTCAGAAATTGTTAGAGATAATATATCCCTAAATGCAGAGGAAATAATGGATAAGATACTTAAGAATATAGATAGCTTTGCAGATAATCGCTTAGAAGGCGATGATACCACAATAATTGTTCTAAAGTATCTTGGATAAATAGGATTCTTAGTATTATGTCTGATATTTGGCAGAAATATAACGAAATAATTAAGACTATACCACAAGGAGTAACACTTGTTGCAGCGACAAAACAAAGAAGCATTGAGGAAATACGAGAGGCATATATTGCTGGAATAAAAATCATTGGAGAAAACTATGTGCAGGAAGCATTGAGCAAATATGAGAAAATAGAGGGTCTTCAATGGCACATGATAGGGCATTTACAAAGAAATAAAGTCAAAGATGCCATTAAAATATTTGATTGTATTCAGAGTGTCGACTCTGTTAGACTTGCAAAAGAGATCAACGATCAATGTGAAAAGGTTTCCAGAATTATGCCGATACTTGTTCAAATAAATATTGGCGAAGAAGAGAGCAAGCATGGTTTATGCCCTGACAATGTCTATGAGATTGTTCACCAGATAGCGAATTTCCCAAATTTGCGAATCGATGGACTAATGACTATGGAACCTTATTTTGATGATCCAGAAAAAGCACGACCATATTTTGTTTGTATGAAACATATCTTTGATGATCTAAAAGCCCGTAATATTCCCAATATTAATATGAAAATACTATCAATGGGGATGAGTAATAGCTATCAAGTCGCAATTGAAGAAGGAAGTAATATGGTTAGAATAGGAACAAGGTTATTTGGATCAAGAATTTAATGATGGTTGGTGCCGGAGGCGAGATTTGAACTCGCACAGACTTGCGTCCGCTAGCCCCTCAAGCTAGTGTGTCTACCAATTCCACCACCCCGGCGATATATGTGTATTATACAAGAGATTTTCTATAATGTCAAGCCACTTTTTGCTTGCATAATATATAAGCAATAATATTGAAATAGTTTGATTTTTTTATCATTGTATAGGAAATTTTATTTCTTGTATTAATCCTTTAATGTTGTTTTTTTGTAAAAGTAATATCCTGAAATCCCTTTATTCGTCATGGTAGATCATCTTTCAGAATGTATAAAAAATAAAAACTATAATGAGGAGTTTCATTTATGTCAAAAATGACCCGAAAAGAAAGACTAGAATCTGCATTTACATTGCAAAAAACAGACAGAACACCGATTCTTGGTGGGTGGATCGCTTGTCCTGAATACATAATGGAATTAGCTGGAGCAACCTATGATGAATACTGGGCTGATCCTGTTGGAGTTTCTATTCGTGCCTATGATGTTCTTGATACTGATGGCTTGATAGGAGTATTTGTTCCAAGAAATCGCACCGATTTTAGATGCGTAGATCATAATAGCTATGCTCATGCAGTTACGGCAATTACATTAGAAGATACAATAACACGCATAGATGATATGCCAACTCCCGAAAAAATAATAGGTAACTTTAATATTGATTCTGCCTATGAAAACTTTCGCAATTCTATGATTGGAATGCAAGAAAAATGCGGAGATATGCTATGGATGCCTGCACAATGGGGTTCAGGGGCAAAAGTTTCGTGGTATGGTGATTTTGGTTATGAAAATTTCTTTTATATAGTTGGACTTTATCCTGATAAGGCGCGCAAATTAATGGAAGTTGGCGGGGCTTATGGTAGATGTCAATGCGAAGTTGTTGCTCGTGCTGTAAAAGATGGTGTCTATCCTCATGCTGTTTTGCTTGGTGAAGATATATGCAGTCAAAATGGTCCCATGATTTCAACAAAATTTCTTGAAAAATATTATGCTCCACAACTAAAATACGGGCTTGAGCCTTTACTGGAAGCAGGTTGCAGACCTGTCTGGCATTCTGACGGTGATGTCCGTCCTATGTTAGATTTTTTGATTGATTCAGGAATCCAAGGATTTCAGGGCTTCCAGCCTGAATGTGGGATGATAATTGATGAATTAGTTGAAAGAAAAACGAGAGATGGCGAACCATTGCTAATTTTTGGACCTTTGGCAGTTACAACAGAATTGCCATTTCTATCACCAGACCAAATTACAGAAAAAGTTCATCATGCCATTGAAATTAGTAAAGACAAGGCTTCGCTTGTGATGTTTACAGGAAATACGATCAATCCTGACGTTCCATTAGAAAACATCTTGGCGATGTATCGCGCATTGAAAGAATAGAAAAATAAAATATGAATATAGCCACATTCATCAGTGGCTATATTCAATAAATTAATCATTTAGCATAATATGGAGATCTAATTTTGACTAATTCCTTATTAATGCGCTCTACCTTTGCCATAACTTTTTTGATGTCCGATTCTATTTCTTGATTATTTTCAAAAACTTCGTTTATTAATAAATTAATACGCTGTTTTTCTAATTCTTTTATACAGCGATTTATTTTATTTCCCTGCATGATAAGAAGCTGAATCGTATCATTTATTTGCATTAATTTACCCATTTAGAATCCCCTTGCTGTTGTATATCGGACTAATCCCCTTTCCCCACGAAAACAAATATATATCAATTTCAAATTTTTTCATAGAATGATTGATGCATCAATCAAATCGCTATTGCGGCAACGATTTGTTTAACATTGTTATTGATTTAGATACCATTTACTTTGCTAATGTTCCATTAAATTTAACAAAATTTTCACTTAAAAGCAAATTTAGATATTCTTTTAATACATCGTAGGTTATTGGATTATTAAATTGAACTCGGTCATATATTTCCTTTACTGTCCGATGACCATTTATCCAATTCCATATATGGTTAACATTACATCGCCCTCGTAAGTTAGCAAGTTTTTTCTGCCCATCTTCTGAAAAGGCATTATCGGGTGGATGATACCAATATAAACGCTTGATAACAGCCGACCCAAAATCATCCAAATTTTCTTTTGTTGATTCTCCAATCGGTAGTGATTCCTGACCAGAAAAAGCAAAAGATGTTTTAATTGCATTTTCTGTTTCTAGGTCTGCAAATTTCAGCATATACTCTGATATTATCTTTAATGCACCTTTTAGATTGGCATTATCTGGAGCAAATCTTGAAGCCTGAATTATAGCGTCATATCCCTGATAGCTCAAATGCTTACCCAATTTCCTTAAATGAAAATCCGTTACATCATCTTTTGTCGCCTCAAGTGCCAAAATGTGACTAATACGTCTTTTCCAGTCCCTTGACGCAAGATTAGCAAACCATATCGCTTCTTTGGCTCCAGCAGTAGCCAAAAGATAAAGATATGCCCCAACAACCGCCCCTACTCTACCAAGTGTGTTATCACTCATCTGGTCGGGAGTATCCATAGAGCTATGATAAAATCTATCAGGCCAGGTAGATATTTGCGGAGTCGGAATATCAAAGAAACCATCAGAAACAAAAGCATCGTTGCCCCAGAATTTTTCTGTATGCCATGGAAATGTAGCATAATTATTATTGGAAAATCTGGCAATAGGTTCTGCAGATACAGATATAAGAAGATTCTCAAAAAGACCATCAATGAAAGATGCGTTTGTTTCTGGTGATTGGAACAAGATAAATTCACCTCCACAAATACTGAAATCCTGTCCAACAGAATCGAGGCATAATCCTGCAATTACATGATCAAGCTCATTTTTTCTTTCATCAATATATGGTAAAAATCCGCTAACCTCAACCGCATTAAGAAATCTAATACTTCTTCGTAAAGGCGGTAGTTTGCCATTTTCAGTTAGCGTTTTAATTGTCCTTGCAACTTCAACAGACAAACAACAACCTGAAGCGTTATCTCTTGCACCGGGTTCTGATGAATGAGCAAGCACCCATATTTCCTCATGGGCAAGGTCTGTTCCAGTCAATACAGCATTTACAAGCTCAGACGTTCCCTCAATAAGGTCTGCATCGACTTCGGCGTGCAAAATAACAGGTTCGCTACTATCATGGATAATCTTACGGAGTCTTCGTCCCTGCCTTGCAGATAGACTGAAGCCCCAAAGACCTTTTTCATTATGGCTTCCGCTGAATATACTCCACATAGTCAGATCAGGCTCATCCTCAGGCTCTCTGATAGGTGGATATGATGCAAGCCAAGGGGGACAGATACAATCACTTATAACACCAATAGCATTACGTTTTCTGGCTTGCCATTCAATACTACCTGCAGGCAAATTTGTTAATATTATCTTTCCAGAAACATCAACTCCATCATAATCCTCATCTTTTGATCCGCCATCTATCACAATCACTTGTGCATCAACGCCTCCCAATGGTGTTGATGTGCTATTGCATATAAGCGACAAAGGTTCTTCTGCATAAGAACAGATCATTTTTAGATTTGGCTTCATAATATCAAGTCGTGCTGATCTCGGCACCCATTCAAGAGGATTCTTATGTCCGTTTAGCCATTCGGTTTTGTCATCCGCAGGATATGCTATTACTTCTGCCTTTATGCCATGATCCTGATAACGTTGACAGATGAATTTACTGGCATTGCGTAGCCCAGGTCCCGGAACAGTGCTTCGGAATTGCCAATATTTTGCAATATCTCTGATACATTGTTTTGTTCTTAATTCGTCTATAATGCAATTCATTATATATTTGTGCATCTTAGTTTTACCTCATATAATCATTAATCCATTCTGGAAAAGGCGTTTAATAATAAGACAGAAAAAATCTCTTGTTATACCATTTTTATCTTAATGGTGTGCATTGTAGCCCAAGCTTTCAGCTTGGTCTTCCCTTCCACTCTAAAAGGCAGAGCTACAATTAATGCACAATAATATAATCAAAATGGTATTATACATGATGAATTACTTTGCAAAGTTACTTTTCAGACGTTACTCCCTTAATCAAAGCAGGCAAAACACCCGTAGCAACGGGCTATTCATTTGCTATCTCTAGAATTTTCTGATAAAAAACTTCATCTAGCCAGAATCCAGCATCATTTTTTAGCCGATCTAGGTATTCTTTCATTGAATCAATTAAATTTTCACTTTTTGCACGTAACAATATCCCGATTACACCCGTTGTTTTCAAACCATAGATTGAGGCAACATTGCGCGCATCTTTTTCATCTAACAATAACATATCTGCTTGCGTTTCTATTGCCAAAGCAATGGTTTCTGATTCTCCAATATCCAAATCACGACAAAGCAATCGAATTAAATCGTAATTCTGTGGTTGAATAAGCTTTAGAAATTTTGCATTTTCAATGGTTTTTGCACCGAGTTTTCCATGTCCCTCAACAACACATTCATGCCAGACAGCATTTGTAATCAATATCTCTCCAAAAAAAGCCTCAAGCAAATGGAGTTGTTCTATAATGGCAAGGTTAATTAGCGGAGACGAATTACTCACTACCTTTGTTTGATTTTCATCTATTTCCATCAGCAAACTCCATATCTTCTTGAAGTGATAGTTGGTCATAATGCCGTATTATTCCATGTTTACCCAACAAATTGGCAAACTCCCATTTCGTCATTTGTGCCAACTGTCGCGCTTTACCATAAGATAGAAAGTGCTGTGCATAAAGCTGTATCGCTAATTCCTGACGCAGAACATTGACCACCTCCTTGTCAGGAATTTTTAAAGCCATTGCAATATCTGAAGGAATCTCAATTATAATATCAGACATAGTTCATTACCTCCATCAATAAATCTTACTTTTCAGACGTTACGCCCTTAATCAAAGCAGGCAAAACACCCGTAGCAACGGGCAAGTCATAATTAAAGATGATAAAGCCATCCGCACCCGATTCCCTTGCTATATGTATCTGCATGGCAACCTGATCCGCCGAAAGCCCCGGCGCAGACGCACCAACTCCCGGATATAGCGGAACAAGACCGTTGACGACCTTCTCTTGATTCAACACCATATTTTTGAATCGCTCATTATCGTCAGTATAATCCATTGGGCATACAAAATCAAGATAGCCCGATTCTATCCACAATTTCCAGTCTTGACCAACACTTCTCTTGCAATTTGGATAGTCATTAAATACTGCTGCAGAGATTTGGATCCTGGGTTTTATCTTTTTGGCTTCTATATTCACATCTCTAACAAGTTTTGTTATATTATCGCACCTGAATTGTATATATCTTTCTGTATATTTCCCATTTATGACATCTCTTGGGAAATTATCCACTTTTTCGCCTATGCTCTTCTCAAAATTCTCTCTGCATATAGGACAATAACACGAATTGCTATCAGGATAGCGTATATAGTCAAAGTGTATTCCATCAACGTCATATTTTTTGACGATCTCAAGAAGTGAATCAAGTTCTAGCTTGTAATTACTCTCATTTGAGGGGCAAAGCCATTTAATTTCATTGCCCTGTTTATCAACCTGAAGCCTTCCTTCTTTACTCATCTTTTCAACGAAATCTGCAGGCGCATTAGATAGATTCCAGTTGACTTTCCAGACGTGCATTTTAATATCATGTTTTCTGCACGCATTAAGACAAAGGGCGATCTGATCTCCTGCTTTCTCAACACTTGGATCAACAGGCAAGACATCACTTGGATAATAGGCCAATCCACCCCAAAGCATATTGGGAACTACTGTATTAAAGTTATTCTTTTTCACATTCTCTATAGCTTTATCCCATGTCCAACCCGATAATCCAAAAGCAGAATGACACCATAGCGCGCGGAACTCATCTTTCTTTGATGGGAAACTAGAGATAAATGCCTCCTGAAG
This sequence comes from uncultured bacterium, assembly GCA_964564735.1. GTDB lineage: Bacteria > Poribacteria > DTPJ01 > DTPJ01 > DTPJ01 > CAZMCH01. The sequence continues at coordinate 12,421 of CAZMCH010000057.1, read as the reverse complement.
TTTTTCTGATGCCTGTCTGGATAGCTTTAATAAATCTCCGTAATGATCTTTTTTTTGTGCATTTTTTGCTTCCTCTAAAAGTTTTTCTGCCTCCTCAAGACCTTTTTTTACCTCTTTTTTCCGATCTTTTGATAGCATTTCCATATTGCTCTCGATCATTGATAATGCTTCTTTCATGTCCTCTAATCCTGCGATTTTACCGCTATTTTGTAAAATTGCTTCTGATAGATACGAGTGCATGTCAGGCAAGAGTTCACCAATAAGCGCAAGGGTCATCTGTCCTTTGTTTGCTAGATCGCCTTGAGTTAGAACATGCCCCATAAAAACACCATTCTTATTGATTGTCATTGCTGGTTTTTCTGATATTTTGCCTTTCGGATCAACCCATCTTCCAATGATTTTTGTATCACCTTTTGGCTTTGGTATCGTAACATTCCAAGAACCTTGATTTATAATTTCAGGCAACCCATCAACATTTGAATCAAAGCGCACTGAATAAAACTCATTTTCATAATCACCTTTTGACCAGCCTCCGCTTTCAATACCGAGTAGATCGGCTATTTTATCAGGCAACAGATAAAAGAACATAATCTTGCCACCTGAATTAACAAACCCAATAATTGCGTCAATCTCTATATCCGACATATTTGGATTATATGGAAAAATTGCCAATTTGATGTCCGATAATCCCCTTACCTCAACATCTGTATCTGTTAGAACGCCAAAATCCATTCCTGAACGTTCAAGAACATTTGCCATTAGATCGGCAGATCTTCTAGCAGAATCCGATTGGCTCTTGTCATTCATGACTATTACAATCTTATCAGAAACAGCCTCGAGATTATCTATTGAAACATTTGTATCAATATCGCTTGCCTTCCAGAACGAAAGGCGTATCTTGTTGATATTATTCCAGCCTGTAGGCGAACCTTCAGATCGAAAAATGCTTTTTCGGACAGTAACTTTGTGCCATTTTGCACTACCAACTGGAAATGCTCCAGAATACCAACCATCTCCGCTTTGAAAATACAGCGTTCCACTATTTATTGCCTGTGGATTTTCTGCATATATCTCAAAAGTGAATGTTCCATATTTTGACAAATCAAGCGAAACTTCTTTGTCCCAATAGCATCTTTCCTGCCTTTGTGAAAAATCACACTTCATCTGCAAGGCTCTTTTTCCTTTTGATGTTTCATGGGGGATAATTCTAACAGGCAGACATCTGGCAGGTGAATTCCACATTTCTTGGGCAAAAGAATCTTTTGCATATTCAAACGGATCAATAATTATCTTATCAGTAGTATTAATAGATGAAAAACTAAATATAAATAATGCCAATAATCCTATAATATTCATTTCTAATTCTCCATAAATGATAGAACACTGATTGCGCGGATCATGCGGATTAAGACGGATATAATAATGCGAGTTTTTCACTTACAGAACACGAATAGAGGATTCAAGGATTGAAAGATTGGAAGACTAAAGATTGCATTTCCTAATATCAAAATCTCAAATATTAGAATCTTGAATTCATTATCAATTCTATAATCAGCGAAAATCCGCCAAATCCGTTCAATCAGCGTTCTATTTTAATTTCTCCAGCATACCAACAGCGGAATTTATCACTTTTTCTGCAACATCCTTATCAACAGGATATATACCAAATAATTTGAAAGCTAAAGCTGGCTCATAGCCACCTTTTTCAAAGCCTTCTGGCGTAGGCATGTAACCTATACAGCCATTTGTGCATTCAAGCGGGAGAGTAACTGCAAATGGCGATTTTTCCTTGATTGCAAGACCGATTTCTACAAAAACCTCACCGGGTATACCAACAGAAGCGATATTATTTCCAAGTGCCAATACTTGTATTTCAATAGGCACATCAGCAGATAATTTGCCCGCCTTTGCATATTCAAGGGCATCTTTTGCCCAAACATATTGCCAATCCATTTCTGGATTTTCGGCTTGAGTGCCTGCATCCACTATTTTTTGCAATTCTTCTGCGGATGGTATCTCCTGAGATTTTAGTATTACGATTTCTTTTGTTGCCTTTAGTTCAATATCACATTCAAAAGATGTTATTCCTTCAGCAACTTTCAGCCCTTCTGCGCCAACGATATTTCCTAGCCTTTGAACTTCTCTATAATTTTTACAGACCGCTACAGGATTTATGTTTCCGCATGTTCCAGTAAAAAACATACCAATTGCTTTATTATATGCTTTTTCGATAACCCTAGTGGCAAATCCGGGGTAATCTGCTGATATGGCATGTAAATTCCAAGGAACGATAACAGGATGGCATGGATAATTCATAATCACCGCAATTGTGTTGCCATGTCTATCATCTATTCTTACCACGCCAAGTTCACGATCAATGGCTTCTCCGCCCCTGCGATTCATGTTTATACTTGCATATCCCTTGCCTGCACCAATAGTGACCTCCTTCATGTTCATATATGCTGAGATTATCGCCCCTGCAATTTTCTTTTCTAATATATCAACCCATGCCATATCAAGAGGACCAAATCCTCTAAGATGACTGGATAATGGTCCCGAATGTGTATGAGTTGTGCTAATAGAGATATTTTCTCCATTCAATCCAGTCATTTCTTGAACTTTTTTGCGGATATTTTTAATAGAGCTTTCATCAAGTGTCAAAATATCGCATGTAACCATTGCCAAATTTTCATTGCCATCATCAAAGACGATTGCTCTGGCATATAGATCATCAAGAATTGCCTCAGAAGGCTTAAAGCGTGCTGCAAATCCTGTTAGCCATATACCAATATAAGGAGTAATATTTACTTTTGATACGCCAGCCCTTAAATTTCCCATTTTGGTAGTTCCTCCTAAAATGTTACTAAAGCTTAGACAATTTCACTTTCACAATTAACGTGAGTTCTGCGTAAGAATTTGTTTTTACCACCAAGACACAAAGGCACGAAGCAGAATTGGGATTAGGATTGAAGATTAAAAGATTGAGAAGATACTGGTTAAACATATTTGTTTTTGTATTTATATTTATTTTGAAAATCCCTCTAAGTCTCCATTTGGGAAAGGGAGAATTTAATGATCATAAATACAAAGATTAATTTGGTCAAGCAATACAATCCTGAATATTTTATCTTAAATCCCTTGTGATACTTTGTGTTTTAGTGTCTTTGTGGTTCATTCTTATATCGAACTGACGTTAATTAAATAAAATCATTGATTCACTAATATGTAAAAAACATAAAACAATGGATTATTTATATACTATATTAAACACTTTTTGCCATTTATTCAATAATCAAAGCTATGCTCCAAGCATAATGTTTTTGTCCGCAAAAAGAAATATACAAGGTATTGCATAAAAAATGTCTGCACCAAAAAGATGACGCATTTAATAATATATGGAAATTGCTATTGGAATAATAGTATAATATAGGCACAAGTTTTGGTATATAGAACCACAAGGTAAAGTCTATATTATGGATATATATTTATATTTGGAAAAAAATACATTTATACATCGTTTGCATCCGATAACAAAGATCTTCTGTCTCTTTTTGTTATTTATACTTGCAATGATATTTAATCACCCTTTTTATGCCTCTATTATTCTTCTTTTTGTCTTTATTATCATCGGTCTTAGTAAATCATTATATAATCTTTATAGAATAAGGACTGTCCTGATTTTGCTTATGATTTTTTGTTCAGTTTTATGGACATTTTTCACAAAAGGCTCAACCATAATTTGGGAATCTGGCTTTATAAAAGTTTATAAGGAATCTTTATTTTATGCGGTATCTATGGGGTTAAGGCTCGTTACTGTGCTGATTTGTGGGATGATATTTCTTTCATGCACAAAGATTGAGGAGTTTTCTGCTGGGTTAAACAAACTCGGATTGCCATTTTCTATGAGTTTTGCTCTTTCGCTTGCCTTTAGATTAGTTCCTACATTTACAGTAACAACAGAAACTGTCATTCAAGCACAAAAATCAAGAGGGCTTGATCTGGAAAGCGGAGGAATATTGAAAAGAATAAAAAAACATGCGCCTTTGATCATCCCAATATTTATTTATTCTATTCGCAATGCTGATCTTTTGGCAATGGCTTTAGAATCAAAATCTTTTGGTAGTAGAAAACAGCGCACTTATTATTATAACTATAAAGCTAACTTAATTGATTATCTGGTTTTAGTATTTTTATTAGTGCTAGATATTATTTGCATTTATATTAAGCTAAAAGGTTTTGGTGTTGTTATTATTAATGTTTAGGACTGAATTCATCAATGAGAAACTTATATAGTGAAAATGAAATCATAGAAATAGTACAGAAAATTATAAAATCAAAGAAATACAATACGATATATCCTAAGACTGTTGAAAATACAGCAAGAAGATGCTTTGAAAAATACGATAAAAAGCATGTCGAAAAAAAGACAAAAACCGCTTTACATCAAATATGGTCAGCCTATTATAAATCAAAGCCTAATTTTGATGATGTTTTTAATGATTTTGTGAAAAACATTAATGACGGAAAAAACATCAAAGAGGAAATAATCAGAATTTTATCGTTTCAATCATCAACTCGTGAAAGGCTAATGATAATTGATGATTTCTATTGTAAGATATTTATCATTACAGGCTATCCAGAGATAATAATTGATCATGCCTGCGGATTGAATCCATTAAGCATATTTTGGATGGGATTGCCTGATAATACCAGATATTTTGCCTATGATATTGATAGTGGATTGATTGAATTTTTGCGTTTGGTTATTGGCTATCTTGGCTTAAATAATATAATTGGGTTCCAACTAGCCGATATTTTTGTTGATGAATTTGAATATGCTGATATTGTGCTTATGCTAAAATTTTTGCCTGTTATCGAACAGCAAGAGAAAGGCTCTAGCCTTGAAATATTGAGGAAACAGAATTGCAGATATTTAGTTGTTTCATTTCCAATAAAAAGCCTATCAGGTGTCGAAAAAGGAATGACTGGATTTTATTCGAAATGGTTCAAAAATCTAATTAAAGATGAGAACTGGCAGTATGATGAAATTTTGTTTGATAATGAATTGGTTTTTATAATAAAGAAGATATAAAACCATAGATAAACGAGGCAATAATATTGAGGTGAAAAAATGTGGGGTAAGACTTTAGCTGAAATTAGCTCAGTTAATTTAGATGATCTTCATGAATATAATTCAAGACCAACAGATCAAGTATTGGAATTAATAGGCAAAAGAGGAAATGACGAGATTATAATATATGGCGCATCTGGTAAATGGATGAGTGATCTTACTGAGATGATATTAAGGTCTGTCAGAGATACAGGCACGACAAAAAGGAAGGTTCATCTTATATCAAGGTTCAGAAATAAAGCAGAATTTGACAAAAGATTTTTAAAATATTCAGATTTATTTGTTTTACATGAGATCGATTTGGTAAATGCCAAAGATGCTGATTTAATGGAAATTCCGAATAACGAAAATTGGATTATTTACGGAGTTGGATATAAATTTAGGACAACAGAGACAGAAGAGGAATATACAAGGCTTTGCAGACTCTATGGAAATGATATACCGCAGATGGTCTTTGAGCATCATAAATGCAATGCCAAAATAGTTGTTATTGGTTCTGCTAATGGGATTGAATTGACAAAAGTCGATAATCAGGCGAAAGATGATGCCCCTTTAGTTCCAAAAGATAGCAATTTTTATGGACAATCTATTCGAGATAAAGAAAATATATTAATAGAGATATTAAGAGAAAATTCCTCAAAAGCTGTGATACTCAGAGGCGGTTATATGACGGATTTTACTTATGGTGGATTAGAGCCAATTATATCTTCAGTATTGAATGAAAGAGAGATTGATCTTGCAAAACTTGCATATTTCAATATAATCGGTCATAGAGATGCTAATATCTATGTGATACTGTCTGTCGATTCTGTTTCTAATCCTATAATGAAGCTAAACTTGTCTGGTCATACCGTTAGTGTTAGCCAAGTTGCTGATATTGCAGGGAAAGCCTTTGGAAAGCCTGTTATATATTTGGGAAAACCTGCCGAACACCATCTACTTATGGATAGCTCAAAAATAGAGAGTATATATGGTAAGCCAATAGATTCACTTGAAAACTTAATCAACGGACAAATATATTGGATTAAGAACAAGGGATATTCTAAGGCTTTGAATCATCATGTTGGGGAATCTATGTAAAAGGTAAAACAATGTATTTATATATTACAACCCGATCTGAAACAGAAAAAGAGCTAATTAAAGCTGAATGTTATGCAATTACAGGGGCAAATCCCGATTATAACGGTATTGCAATAATAGATAAACCCTTTAATATAGATATATCAAAATCAGCTTATATAAAAACCTGCCTGAAAATTATCACTCATGCAAACGATATAAACGATCTTTATGCTCAACTTGATAACTTATCCCTTAATTCAGATCGCTTCAGGATAAGTGTTGTTAAAATTCCCAAAAAGCTGGAAGTTGATTCGCAGAAGGTTATGCACGAAGTTGGCGCAAGGGTTGAAGGTAATCCTGATCTAAGCGATCCACAGACGACCTTCATCGTTGTTATAACTAGAGATGATATCTGGTTTGGTGAAGTCCTGTCAGAATCAATAAAGACTTGGGATGAGCATATACACAAGGCTCAACAATATTCCAGCGCATTACCTACCCGTCTTGCCAGAGCAATGATAAATCTTGTCGCTTCACCTAACGATAAAATAATAGATCCCTGTTGCGGTTCAGGAACAATACTGATTGAGGCGATAAGCATGGGTATCAAGGCTTTTGGCTGTGATAACAATCTCTTAATGGTTCAGGCATCTATAAATAATCTCAGGCATTTTGGTATAAATACAATGGTTGCTTTGGCTGATGCAAGGAATATTAAAGGCAAATTTGATGCTGTTGTAACTGATCTTCCCTATGGAAAAAACTGCCCTATTGATGATAAGACTTGCTTTGAAATATTGGACAACTTACCGAATTTAGCACTAAAATCCGCTATTGTTACAGGACTTGACATAAGCGATTTATTTATGAAAGTTGGATACAAAAAAATTACCGTAATCCCTGTCCCTAAAGGATCGTTAGTCAGATATATCCATGTCGCATATATAATTCCTGATATATAATCATACTTTGGACAATTTAGAGCTAAAAATATGCCATTTTACGTTGACATAAGCCCAATTTCATGTTAAATTGGGTATTATCCATTATTATTTTATAAACATGCAAAATATGTCTAATTACACTTATAGGTTTATTATATATAATGAAACTTCGTAGCAGAGAATCACTAGAAGGAATAGATGGAACTTATGCGAGATCGCTTTATAGGGCATCTGGTTATACAAGTTCTGATTTGAAAAAGCCATTGATTGCGATAGCAAACTCATGGACAGAGGCGAATCCCGGTCATTATCATCTTAGAGAGTTAGCAAATCATGTTAAAAACGGGATTATATCCGCAGGCGGGATGCCCGTTGAATTCAATACGATTGCACCTTGCGATGCGATTGCACAAGGCAGAGGTATGCACTATATTTTGCCTAGCAGGGATATAATATGCGCATCTGTTGAGCTAATGCTTCAGGCACATCAATTTGACGCTGTTGTTATGCTCTGTTCTTGTGATAAGATAATTCCGGGAATGCTTATGTCTGCCCTTAGATGTAATATTCCAACGATATTTTTGACGGGTGGAACGATGCTTCCATTTAATTCTAATAACGGTGCAATGGTGGCTTGTGATGTTAAGGAAGCGATCGGAAAATATAAATCAGGAGAAATTAACGAAAAGGAACTTGAATATATAGAATCAAACGCCTGTTGTAGCCCCGGCTTGTGTAGTATGATGGGAACAGCAAGCACGATGAGTTGTATTGTTGAGGCGCTTGGTCTTTCTTTGCCTTTATGCTCAACTATGCCTGCAATGAGTTCTGCAAAGCGGGTATCTGCAAAGCTGACTGGCGAACAAATAATGAAGGTTCTTGATTATGGTCTAACACCGAGACAGATTATAACAGAGGCAAGCATTAATAATGCAATCAAGGTCGGTATGAGTATCGGAGGTTCAACAAACATGCTCTTGCATATTCCAGCTATCGCAAAGGAGGCTGGAATTGATGTTCCATTAGACATTTTTGATGAAATCAGCAGAAAAACACCTTTACTTGCAAAGTTTAAGCCTGCGTCACAATTTACGCTGATGGATTTTCATTTTGCAGGCGGAATTCCTGCTTTGATGAAAGAGATGCAATTACTCCTAGAACTTGATCTGTTGACTGTTACATGCTCAACCATTCGAGAGAATTTGGCGAATGTCAATATTAAAAAGAATGATGTTATACATTCACTTGATAATCCTCTTGCTTCTGAAGGCGGAATAGCCATACTTTATGGTAATCTTGCCCAAAAAGGCGCTGTTGTAAAACAAAGCGCAGTCAGTCCCAAGATGATGGTTCATTCGGGACCAGCTAAGGTATTTAATAGTGAGGAGGATGTTCGGGAATATATGTCATCAAAGAGCGTCAAGCATGGTGACGTACTTGTTATAAGATATGAAGGTCCCAAAGGCGGTCCCGGAATGAGAGAGCTTTCTATTCCTGCAGCTTTGCTTATTGGGATGGGTTTGGGTGATTCTGTCGCAATGATAACAGATGGCAGATATTCAGGCGCATCAAGAGGACCCTGTATCGGTCATGTCTGCCCAGAAGCAGTTGAGGGCGGAACAATTGCATTGATTGAAGATGGTGATATTATAGATATTGATATTCCAAATAGAAAACTTAATGTTAGGCTAAGTGAGTCAGAAATTCAAAAAAGAAAAATTAATTGGAAACCGATTCCACCAAAAGCACAAGGCGGATTCCTTGATATTTATAGAAAAATGGTAAGGGGCGCTAACGAAGGCGCAATATTAGAATAAGGAGTTCAATATGAAGACATTTATCAGATGCTCAGTTATTATATTTATATTTATTTCAATCATACCTTTGTCAATGGCTCAGGATACAGGCGATTTACAGGTAACTTCCAAGCCCGGTATACGCATATATATTGACAATACGTTTGCAGGAATTACAAAAGATGCAGAAGATGGATTATATATTGAAGATATAGAAGTAGGTCAACATGAAATACGCGCAGAAAAAGAGGGTTTTGTTACCAAGAGGTTTGCTGTAACAATAGAATCAGGCAAGGCTGTTGAGATTAAAATAGGTGATCTTGTTCCCAAACCAACCATTCGTCAAGAAGATAGACCCGATAAAGCAGAAATGGGAAAAATCATTGTAACAAGTGTTCCTAATGAATGTGAGATCGCTTTCCTTGATGAGATCATAAAAAAAGATAAATATCAAGTAATCATAGAGGATATTGTTGTTGGAACATATCCAATAACTTTTAGCAGAGAAGGCAACTTCCTGAGAAAAGAGATCAATATTAAAGCTAATACTACTCTTAACATTAGGGTAAATTTTAGACAAAAAGAGATCATTATTGAAGAGGAACAAGCAGAACCTGTTGTTAGCAAATCCATTGAATTACCCAGAGAAAAGACAGGCAAAGATGGTGCAATAATGGTTTTGATCCCGGCAGGTGAATTTATCATGGGTAGTGATACTGATGGAACAGATGAAAGACCAGCACATAAAATTTATCTTGACGCATTTTATATAGACAAATACGAGGTTACTAATGCACAATACAAGAAATTTATGGATGCAACTAAATATAAAGAGCCAAAAAATTGGCGAAATGAAAACTTCAACGCACCAAATCAACCTATTGTCGGTATAAGCTGGAATGATGCAAAAGCCTATGCAGAATGGGCAGGGAAAAGACTTCCAACAGAGGCAGAATGGGAAAAATCTGCAAGAGGCGGTTTAGTTGGTAAAAAATATCCATGGGGCGATACTCTTGATCGCAGTGATGCAAATTATGCGGGTATTGGTGGTTTAGATAAATGGGAATGGACTGCGCCCGTTGGCAGTTTTGCACCAAACAGTTATGGACTACATGACATGGCAGGTAATGTCTGGGAATGGTGCGAGGATTGGTATGCTTCTGCCTATTATTTCTTCTCACCGAAATCTAATCCAAAGGGACCACAAACAGGTTCTCTCCGTATTTATCGCGGTGGATCATGGTCTAATGGAAAAGATGAGCTTCGGGTATCTTATCGTAGCAATTCTGGTCCCGATGGGGCGTATGGTGATGTTGGCTTCCGATGTGTTGAAAGCAAATAAATATCTAAACTCAAATCTGGGTTTAAGTCATTGATATAATCACAAAAATCCTATATAATAATTATATCTATATAATATAAACTATTGGTCAACCAAATTAGTTTTTGATGTTATGAAATGTAGGGACAGGTTTCCAAACCTGTCCCTATAAAAATAAGCGTAATAATTAATTTGGCTGACCACTATTATGCTTAAATGAAATTTTTAACATAATTTTTGGAGGTTTAAGATGCGAAGAAATGTTTTAATCTGTATTTGTTTATTATCTGCTTTGATTCTTATAGCTGGTTGTGGTGCATCAAAGAAGGTTTCACGTATAGACCCAGATGAGGTAACTGACCTTTCAGGGCGTTGGAATGACACAGATTCCAGACTTGTTTCCCAAGAGATGATAAGGGATTGCTTGAATCATACATGGATAGGCGAACACATGACCGCTAAGGCTAAAAAGCCAGTTATTATTGTAGGTAGCATGAGAAATAGAAGCTCTGAACATATAGCTGTTAAAACGTTTGTCAATGATATTGAAAGGGCGTTTATAAATTCTGGACAGGTTACAGTTGTCGCAAGTGCAGGCGATAGAGAGGAAATGCGTTCTGAAAAAGAAGATCAAAGAGTTTTTGCCTCTGTTGAGACAATAAAACAAATGGGAAAAGAATTAGGGGCAGATTTTATGATGACAGGCGAAGTTAACACAATAGTTGACCAAGAAGAAGGAAAGAAAGTTATTTTTTACCAAGTTGATCTCACTTTAACTAATATAGAAACTAACGTAAAAGTATGGCTTGGTCAAAAGAAGATTAAGAAATTCATTTCACGAAGCAGATATTCATCATAAAATAATACAAATTGAGAATTGAAAACATGCGACAAAGTGCTTTATTCTTTTCAAAGATCGCATCTTCATATCTAGTAATCTTTATCCTATGCCTGACCTATATTGGATGTGCTACCTATGGAACGAAGGTAGAACAAGTTCAAACAAACCTTATTAAAGGCAATTATGAAGATGCTCTAAAAAATCTTAATAAAACTAAGTCTAATCGATCTATGCTTCTCTACTTAATGGAAAAAGGCATAATATTGCATTATGCAGATAGGTATGAGGAGAGTAATAATGTTTTTGACCAAGCAGAATTTCTTTCTGAAGATCTTTATACCAAAAGCATTAGTAAAGAAGCAGGAGCATTACTTACCAGCGATAATATCTTGTCATATAGCGGAGAGAAATACGAAAGAGTTTTAATACATTATTACAAGGCATTTAATTATATAAAACTTAATTTGCCTTATAGCGCATTAGTCGAATGTAGAAAAGTTACGCTTTTATTACAGGAGTATTCTGACCAAGCGGAAGGAAAGTCCATAGCATATTCAGATGACGCATTCATGCAGTATTTGGCAGGTGTGTTATTTGAATCACAAAACGAGCTTAATGACGCATTTATATCTTACAGAAAATCGGAAGAAGCATTTGAAAAATATGCAAAAGCCTATAATATACAACCTCCACAATCTTTAAAATATGATCTTCTTAGGTTATCAAAATCGCTAAATTTTATTGAGGAATATGAGCAATATAAAGCTAAATATAATATAAATGACGATCCTAAGGATGTTGATCCAAATGATGGAGTTTTAATATTAATCCATGAAAACGGCTTTGCACCAAGAAAAAGCGCTTTTGATCTGTTTTTACCCATTCTTAAAACAGATAATCTTGATGGTAAGTTAGATATGGTCTCTTATTCTGGAAGGCTTAGAGAAAGAGCAAACAAAAATTATAATGAGAATGAACTTGAATATCTGTTAAGGGTATCTATACCGCAATATGTTTCTAATAGACCAATTATCTCATATGTTAGGCTAAATACTGATGGTGTTAATGTCAGATCAGAGATGATTCAGGATATAGAGGCGATAGCATTCAAAGATTTTGAAGAACAGATGCCAATGATATTCCTAAAAACTATTACTCGTGGTTTGACAAAATATCTTGCTTTTAGAACTGCAAACAAAAAGGATAAGAGCGCAGGGTTTTTAGTCAATATTTTCAATTTTGTTACCGAAAGTGCAGATACACGATCATGGTTGAGTTTGCCTAATAATTATCAAATGATCAGAACTACATTGCCTAGTGGGACAC
>CAZMCH010000056.1:0-27265 GCA_964564735.1 uncultured bacterium | reverse complement strand
CCCCCCTTTATCCCCCCTTGAAAAGGGGGAATTATAGTAAGTTGCCCTTAAAAAGGGGGGATTGTAGTAAACTTATGAAATGTGATTTCACATCAAAAATTAACTCGGTGAACCACTAATTTATACATTAAGCTCATTTTATACCAAGTGTTGATCTATCAGCAATAATGACCTTTTTCATTACATCGCCTTTTTGCACACTCTTAACAATATCCATGCCTTCGATTACTTTTCCGAAAACAGTGTATTGACCATCTAGTTGGGGTAAAGGCTTTATGCAGATATAAAATTGGCTACCTGCTGAATTTGGATCGGGTTTCCTCGCCATCGCAACTGTGCCTTCAACATGCTTCTGTGAGTTAAATTCCGCTTTGATAGTATAACCAGGACCTCCTGTTCCATCACCGTTTGGGTCGCCACCTTGTATTAATAAGCCTTTTTCTACTCTGTGAAATGTAAGACCATTATAAAAGCCCTTTTGAGCCAATTTAATGAAGTTATCAACGGTATTTGGTGCATCTTGTGGATAAAATTCTATGACGATCCTACCACCAAGTTGCATTTCTATTATCGCCACAGGATCAGTGATTGCCTTTTTCTCTGCTGACATACTGGCTTTATGAGAAGCACACGAAATAGCAAAGGTAACAATACCTATAAGGCAAAGACTTATTAATATTCGGACTTTTTTCATTACAAATAGACTCCCTTCATGTGTTTGATTTAAATCAGACTATATTAAATCACTTTTCTTTTGGTTTTTCTAATTGGGGCGCAAATAAAAAATCACCATCACCAGCTTTTATAAACTTGGTCTTTTGTTTTCCATCAGTCGCTTTTGAGAGCATTTCACCAAGATAACTCGCTAACTCAGAGCCTGTTATCAACCCATCCTTATTTTCATCAGCAAGATATTCATCAAGGGCTTTTATGAAATTATATGTAAAAACACTACTCTTGGTATCATGATCATCGATGGGCTTTTCACCTTTTTGTCCCGCAATCAATACGAGAAATCCCTTACATGCTGACGCCCTTAATATTGGATCAGAGATTTCCGAACCAGTTTTTCTGATGCTTCGTATCAAAACTCCACCAGAACAGCCATCCACAACAATCAAAATATGCCTCGCCAAAACAAATCTTAAAGCAATCTGAAGGCTATAAACTGACATACAATTTGCTTTGTAGTCATCATAGGAATATTCCTTTGATAGATCAAAATCGGTATTATAAGGCACTAAAAAGCCATAATCACCCTTTTCGTTTGTAAAAGTTACTCCCTGTCCACAAAAATATATCAAAAGACAATCTTCTATTGAGACTTTTTTGGGTTCGGCAAGAGATTCGATACTTGCCATTATGTTCTTTTTTGTAGCGTTTTCGTTTTTTAGGGTTATAATATTCTCTTTATTAAATCCATATTTTGATGTCAAGACTTCTGATACAGCATCAACATCTGATTCTGCATAGGGACGCTGAAAACTTGATGGCGTATAATCCTTAACACCGATAATCAATGCCCATCCGTTAGTGTAAACTAAATCAGCAAGCCCATTAATTCCAGATGGAGTCTTTATTCCAATACCAAACGCTTGGGTCGATATAAACAATAATATAATCAGTATGGAAAAAGATAATTTCATTTGCTATCCCTTTTTATTTCTTCAAAGTTGAGTATATCCATATATTCCCATTCTCTATAAGCCATAGCATATAGACCTTTTTTCGTTGCGTAGTTAAGTATTTCATCAGAAAATACAGCACTGGCATATATTGGGACAGGCACTTTATCGCTACATTCAGGAAAGAATTTTATAAATTTTTCAGCTTTCTCAAGAAACCAGTCAATATATTCGGTTTTTGAAGCAGAACCAGTTTCAATTATAAACACACACTTTTCACATTCTATAAATACATCAACTTGATAAGTTTCACCATCTATCCATCTTGTATATCTTAGACCCTTAGTCACAGGTTCACAATCAAAGTATTTCTGTAATACTGGATCAACATCAGGATAAACAAAATACTTATCAAATGACCCTTTATTAACTGCACGCAAAATCCATTGTTTCATAGCCTCCCTAAAATCATCCATAAAGAAGCATCACGCTCCCTCCAATTTTGCTTTTAAATATTCAAGGTCTTTTGGAAGATTAATTTGATGAGTATAATGTCCCATTTGGCCATCTTTATTCAATATAACTATTTGTTTCAGCCATTCTGGATTATTAACCTCATCGCAATCAGCGCGATAATGTGTGCCTCTGCTTTCGTTTCTCATGATTGCACTTTCAGTAACCATCTTTCCAACTATCAGCATATTTCTGTAATCAAGATATTTGGTTATTTCATTCTCTTTTACCATTGGAGATGGTGCTTTTGATATATATGCTATGGCTGATTTTAGCCCTTCTTCGGTTCTTACAACGCTTGCATTTTTCCACATAACCCATTGAAGATCGGCTATTGCTTTGTCAATTGGCATATCGCCTTTCTTCTCTGATACAAGATTAATGTAAGTCTTTTCAATTTCTGCAATCTTATCTTTGGATATTGCCATTTTTTTATTGGAAAGAGCATATTTTGCGGAATTTTCACCGGCGATTTTTCCATGCACTTGGCAATCGGCAAGGGCATTTCCACCGGGTCTATCTGCGCCGTGCTGTCCGCCTGCATTTTCGCCTGCAGAGTAGAGTCCTTTAATTGCAGATTCTGCTTTGATATTTATACGCACTCCTCCGTTGAAATGCTGAATCGCTGGCGCAAACTCAACCTTGTCTTTGCGAAGGTCGATCCCGTATTTCAAGAGATGATTAAATGGTACTCTTGCCTCATTTTCTATAACACTTGGATCGTTATGAGATATATCCATATAAACGCCATTATGTTCTGTGCCTCTGCCTTCTGCAATCTCTGTATAAACACCAACATCAACCCATTTAGATACGTTTCTTATTGTAAATGGATATGATACGCCCTTAATATATATCGCCTTGTTAATGTCAACTCCGTCTGGTATATATTTATGTATAAATTCCTCATCATATTTATTTGTAATTCTTGGATTAAGTCTCCAAAAAACACCTGATAAAGCGAAATGTATCGGATGGACGATGCTTGGACCTATCTGAACAAACTCCATATTAACTAATTCTGCGCCTGCACGATAAGCCATAGCATAACCATCTCCGCACATACCTTCAGGAAAAACATTCAAAGCATAAATTTTGCCAGCACCACCCGAAGCCAGAATAACTGCACCAGCGTTAAATATTACAAGCTCATTTGTCTTATTATCTATACCATAACAACCAATGACTTTTCCAGAATCATCAAGTATTAAATCAGCAGTTGCTATATTATCAACGAATTTAATGCCTAATTCGCTTGCTTTTTCCATAAGAACTTTGACTATTACGGGACCGGTATCAGCGCCCTTGCCACAGGCACGAGGGTATCTTGCGCCATCGCTAAGTATCTGAACAAACTTTCCGTCTTCTGTTTTATCAAAATCCGCCCCCCATTTTTCTAAGTCCATGAATCTATCAGGCGCATCAAAGGCAATGTTTTTGCTCAAATCAGGGTCACATAATAACCCGCCTTTTACCATGATGTCAATCCAATGTTCTTTTGGCGAATCTGCTGGATCGGCATGACCAAAAGCGGCTCCAAAAGCCATCCAATCAGATGCGGCGCTCTTTGTGCATCCACTTTCACCTGATATTCCTTTGTTTATAATCAAAACATCAGCACCATTTAATTTTGCCTCAATAGCGGATCGCAATCCAGCACCACCCGCGCCAACTACCAATACATCAGTCTCGTAAGTTCTCATATATCACTCCAATATTATCTATCTATTCCCATAAGGCTTTTCAAATGCTCTATTACGGATTCTGAAACAGCTTTTGGCTCATATCCTCCCTCAAGAGATGATACGATCCTACCTTCACAAGACTCTTCTGCGATCTCTTTGACTATATCTGTCATTCTGCCAAATGATGCAGAAGTAAGTTCTGTCCCTCCAAGTGGATCGTCTTTATGTCCATCAAAACCAGCAGATATTAATATGAATTCTGGATCAAACTTTAGTGCTATAGGCTTAAATTTATTTTCAAATATGTCTATATAATGCTCTACCTTTGAGCCAAATGGAACAGGAACATTCAAGGTGTATCCAGCACCAATGCCTTTGCCTGTTTCATAGGCACGCCCTGTTCCGGGATAAAATGGATACTGATGGACAGAGAAATAAAACACAGTCGGATCATCATAAAAGGTATAGTTTGTCCCATCTCCATGATGAACATCCCAATCAACTATAAGTATCTTTTCAAGACCTTTCTCTTTCTGTAAATACCTTGCACCTATAGCAAGATTATTAAATAAGCAGAAGCCTTTGCCTGTATCAGCAAGAGCATGATGACCTGGGGGACGAACAGCTGTAAAGGCATTATCCACTTTTCTTTCTAATACTGCGTCTAATGCTCTCAAAACTCCACCAACAGCAAGTAAAGCAACATTATACGAATCACGAGAGACTCCTGTATCTAGCTCAAGATTGCCTCCGCCTCGTTCACAAAACTCTCTCAAAAATTTTACATAATTTTCAGTGTGTATATACTGAACTTGTTCAACTGATGCAGGAGTCGGCTCTATATGTAAGAGTTTATCCCATAAACCTGAGTTTTTTACCCCGTCGACAACCGCCTTTAGCCTTTGAGGACTTTCGGGATGGAATGCCCCAGAGTCATGTTTGAGATAATCGGGATGATAAACAAATCCAGTGCGAAATTCATTTTTCATATCATTGATCCTAATTGGTTATTGTTTCTTGTTCATTAATGTTTCATATAATCAAATAATATCAAAATTACATTTATAGTTAAGTTTTATGTTATCTAATCAAATGTAGCTCATTTTTTGCATCCAGACACTCTTATACTGGCGATTATATTACCAACTGACTGAATAACGTCTTCTGATGAACAACAGTCATCCATGATGGCTTGTGCTGTCGAGTCATTTTCCATACAATCAAATGAAAAACTGCTTTCTTCTACAATAGTAACGTCTTGAAAACCAGCATTCTTAATTTCATTTATGTAATCATCTTTCATTATAGCCCCTGACACGCAACCTATATAAGCAGATACAGAAGATTTAATAGCTTCTGGAAGTTCACCTAAAAGGACAATATCAGAAACCATCAGCCTTCCACCGTGTTTTAGCACTCTATATGCTTCATTGAAAACTTGCCCTTTGTCTGGGGAAAGATTTATCACACAGTTTGATATTATTACATCTACGGAATTATCTGCGACAGGGAGATTCTCTATTTCACCAAGCCTGAACTCAACATTAGTATAACCGCCTTTGCCAGCATTTTTTCTTGCTCTTTCGATCATTTCGGGAGTCATATCAACACCGATGACCTTTCCCTCTTCACCGACTCTATTTGCTGCAAGGAAAGCGTCAAATCCAGCACCAGAACCGAGGTCAAGCACAACCTCACCTTTTTTCAGTGAAGCAAGTGCAATCGGGTTTCCGCATCCAAGACCCAATTCAGCACCATCAGGAACAGATGCTATATCATCTTTTGAATAGCCGATTTTCTCACTAATGCTTTTTTCATTATCAGGCTTTCCACAACATGATTTATCGCTACCACAACATGAAGAATTGCCTTTGGCTACTTTTGCGTAACCTTCTCTAACTGCTTTTTTTATTTCGGTCATTTAGTTTTTCCTCTCTATTTATCCAATGATCTCAACATTCGCTCTTGGAAGAATGATTTCTTTTCCGTTTTGCTTTATTTTTACCTTTAAAACTCTTACTTTTGCTTCTGTCTCAAGCTGTTGGAGTTCTACTGGCAGTTCGCTTACCTCAGCTAATTCGCCGAAATATGGCTCACGTATTATTCTAATCTCTGCTCCTATCTTTAATTGTCCTTGTTCCTCATATTTCTGATTAATTTCTGCTCTATTTATGTGATCAATATCAGGAATAACGACCTCTGGTCTAATAACACCAGCACGTATTTGTGTTGCACCATTGATTGAAGCTTTCATTCCTTCACATTCCCTTAGAAGTTCAAACGTCCTGTTAGCCATTGCTATTCTGCCAAAACCTTCTGTTATAACAATTGTTATTCCAATCTTTTCTGAGCCTGTTATTGCTACTCCTAATTCATATCCAAGTAGCTTTCTTAAGTCGCTGTCGTCAATACCACCAGCGATTATGCCCTTTATGCCTAATTGAATAGCTTTATTTATTATCTCTGCGTTAGCAAGAGAGCCTACCACAACAATTTTTCCTGACATATTATCATTAAGATTATCAGGAATGATCTCATCATTTGGCGAATTGCAAGCAACTACAAGATTACCTATTGCTTCTCCCCCTACTCCGAATATGCCCTGAATAAATGTTCCATAAGTCTGCACTACAACGCCTTCGTTTGTTAAGATTTCGTCAATTTGCCCATCAATATATGCGTTTATCTCAACTGGTATATTCGCTTCACGAAGCATGACTTGTCCGGTTATTTTTGATATGCTCTCTACAGTACCATCAATTGGAGATTTACATTGAGACTTAAAAAGCCCAAAAAGCCCTTTTGATGATGCAATTATTTCATCTTTTTTGATCTTTTCGCCTTCTTTTTTTTGCATATTATCATATATATCTTCAGGCTGTATTCCAAGCAGACTTGCGACATTTAGAGATCTTACCTGTCCCGGTAGTTCTGTTCTTGCAACGATTGTTTCCGCAATAACTTTCTGCCCTTTTTGAACCGTTATAATCCCCGGCAAAGGTAGCCTTCTTATCTTTTTTAGCGAGACTCCTTTGGAAACCATCAAACCGGGCGTATATGCTTGTGCCATAATTTTTTCCTAAAAATGAAGAGCGTCCATAGAATATGAACGCCCTATTGTCATCACTATTTAGCGAAAGAATATTAATGAACCGATTGAGTTTGCTTGCGCGCCTTTTGCCTGAATGGTATACATAACTCCAGCCTTGAGATCGGGTGGATTTGCTACTCCAACAAGTGTTGTGCCATTAGGTAAAACACCATACTTAAAAGGTCCCGGAAGCGTTTTGCCATCATTTACATTAAACCCCCATACAACACCCTCTCCATTTACCATCAGTGAGGTTATTGGCTTAGAAACCTTAATGTCAGGGCGTCCTCCGGCGCCAACGGTGATAGCAATATCGCCAATCTGTATATTGCCTATATCCCCTATATCATCATCGCCACCACCAATATCTCCACCACCGCCTTGATCATCTAAATCAATATCACCAAATCCAAATGGTTTGGCATTTTCTGCTTCCTGTTTGCTTATGTCTCTAACTGCGCCTGATGTCCCGAAGTCGTATAGTTCCGACATAACTTCTCCATTTGTGATAGTTTTGACTTCACCAAATGGAACTTGTGCGCTTGACCAAGTTTCAACTTCACCGTATGGGGTAGTAATTTTATATGCAACAGCATCAACTGTTTTACCTGTTGGGGTTGTATATTTTTTCTTACCCAAATTAGTAGCAGTTGTTGGAACTTCTCCGCCTGTGCCAGTTGGAGGTTCATAGCTTTGTGGTATATCCATCTTGGTGACTTTGCCTTTATTATCTTTCATAATCATCACAACAGCCTGTCCTGTTGCTTTGTTGATCCATATTTGCATTATGCTTTTTTGTCCTTGAGTTACTGAATCAAATTCTAATACATAACATTCAGTTCCATTATAGGTATCTACACCAATATACTCATATCGATCTATATCTCCGTCAGGAGAGTGCAATTCTGACCATGAGCCAGCCTTCATTGCAGAAAAACCTGCGCCTATACCGGAACCATCACCCGGTAGAATGAGATCATCATCGTCATCATCTCCACCTAGACAACCAGATAACACAAAAGACAGAATAATAAGAGAAACTGAGAACCACTTAAGCGACTTCATAAAAACCTCCAATAATTTTACTACCCACGTTACCATTAAGACTCCGATTTGATATAACTAAAAGTCATATCATAAAACCTCATTCATACTACCTGTTCTATAGCCTTGAAGATCCATTGTAACATACTTAAATCCAAGCTCTTTAAGTTTTGTTACAATTTTATCTCGATTTTCAAATAAAATTATCATGTCCTTTTCTGCAACCTCGATTCTTGCAATTTGGTCATGATGTCTGACACGTAGTTGAACAATACCAAGCGATTTTAGAAAAGCCTCTGCTTCACCGACAATTTTAAGTTTATCACGAGTTATCTCTGTTCCGTAGGGAAATCTTGATGCAAGACATGCAGCAGAAGGCTTGTCCCAAGTCGGCAATCCAAACTGCTTTGATAACTCACGTATTTCTGCCTTTGTAAGTTTTGCCTCTTTCAATGGACTCACAACGCCCAATTCCGCAGTAGCCTTCATTCCGGGGCGAAAATCACCCGTATCGTCAAGGTTTGCACCTTCAATAACATTTTTATAGCCCTTTGATTCTGCAATACCTTTGAGTTTTCTGAGCAGTTCCTTTTTGCAGTGATAGCATCTATCAGTCGGATTATGCGAAAATTCTGGAATATCCAATTCTTCGGATACAATTATCTCATGTTTTATGCCAATTTCATCTGCTATTCTAATAGCATCTTCTAGCTCTGACTTTGTATATGTTTCTGAACGTGCAGTAACCGCAAGCGCTTTATCGCCAAGAACCTCGTATGCAACTTTTGCAAGCAATGTGCTATCGACTCCACCTGAAAATGCAATTACTACGCTATCAAGCGATTTTATTATCTGTTTGAGGGCATTTAATTTTTCTTCTAACATTTATATATCCCTTCTTTTACCCCTTCCACATATTTTAACGACTTGTGCTAATTATTTTTGTAACCAATTATTTTATCTAGGTTTATATAATTCCCAGCCTAAAAGGCTGGGCTACAAAGCTCCTTCAATACTTGATTTATGGGAACTAGCACAAGCCGTTATTTTAATCTTTTATTACTGCCAAAAGTTCTTTGACTGCATTTTCAAGCCCTATAAATATAGCACGAGAAAAAACACTGTGTCCAATACTGACTTCTAGCAGATTCGGTATCGTTTTCATCCGTCTCATGTTTTTATAATCAAGGTCATGTCCAGCATTTAGCCCAAGACCGAGTTTTTCTGCAAGTTCAGCGCATTTCACAAGACGGCTAAATTCATAATCCTCATTTTTTGTTCCAAAGGCATGACCATAAGGTTCTGTATAAAGCTCAATCCTGTCAGCACCGACATCTTTAGCCGCTTTTATCTGATCTTCGTCAAGCCTGCTAAATATGCTAACTCTTGAGTCTATACCTTTGAGTGTTTCTATAACTTTTGGTAGATTAGTTTTTTCAGCGATAACATCAAGACCGTTCTCTGTTGTGAGTTCTCCGACTCTTTCGGGAACAAGTGTGCATTGATCGGGTTTGACTTTTAAGGCAATATCAATCATTTCTTGTGTCGTTGCCATCTCAAAGTTAAATTCGTTGAATGTGATTTGCCTTATCAATTCTACATCACGATCTTGAATATGCCTTCTGTCATGCCTGAGATGTGCTGTAATGCCGTCTGCACCTGCCTGCAATGCAGTTATCGCCGCTGCAATAGGATCAGGTTCTCTGCCTCCTCGTGATTGTCTAATTGTTGCTACCTTATCAACGTTAATGCTAAGTTTGATCATAATTTTGCTTCCTTCCAATTCAGGTTAGCTATTTTTCAGAGAGCCTATTATGTGTTGAATATTCAATCTGGTTAACCACTATCTTATACCAACCCTAGACATATTAATAGGCTTAAATCCCAACGCAAAAGCTGGAGATTCTGCTCTAAGCGTATAATCATCTTTTTCAGGATCAACAAACAACGGATTTGCTAGAATAGAGTTTTTATCAAGTCCTCTTTCTTGCCAATCTGTAAAAGATTTCACTCCTTGCAATCCATTAATAACAACATCGCCCTGTGTGCAGAAAAAAACGTTATAATCAGACTCAACAGGCAGACATTTTTCATGGCTTATACGGAATAGTTCAGAAGGCTTTGTCCAATAAAAGATATTTCTAATTGTCCTGATATTGTCATGTGTTCTGTCGCTTGGATTTTGATAATTTATTTGGTCAATCCTGCCGTCAATGAAGATATTATTTTGCATGATGATATTTCTATCGCTATACCATACATGAATGATCTCATCAGCACGATAGACGATATTGTTCTCGACGATAGTGTCTCTCGTTTCACAACCGAGATATATCCCCCAGCCGGGGCACCTTCCACCATAAGAATAGCAATCATGTATCAGGTTATTCCTGACGATAATATTTGAATCTCTGATGAAAATTCCTCCATTATCATTAATCATACTACCGCAATTATAAATCTCGTTAAATTCAATTAAAAGCCCTTGTTCTTGATTTTCTCTTTCGCGTTCTTGCGTCTTTGTTCCCCAGTGGCGTGTATAAATGCCTGAATGTGTAATATCATGGATCAAGTTATGTGAAACAGTTCCACCGCCATCATCAATATTTATTGCAACCGCGCTTGGATATACT
This sequence comes from uncultured bacterium, assembly GCA_964564735.1. GTDB lineage: Bacteria > Poribacteria > DTPJ01 > DTPJ01 > DTPJ01 > CAZMCH01. The sequence goes on along the minus strand of CAZMCH010000056.1, from coordinate 16,674 downwards.
ATCCCGCAATCGTGAATATGGTTAAACATAAATACATTGCGTTCCTCGTCATAGTTACGACTGACGATTCCTCCGCTTCCTGTATCGAATATATGGCAGTTGATTACGGAGTTACCATAACCAGTCATTTCAATAGCATATGTTCCAACATGGCTTATAGTGCAATCCTGCAATGAGCAATATCTGGCATTATTCAAAGTAATAGCCGATGGATGGACAATATCGCCAACATCACCACAATCGGGATAGCCATTTTCGGGCAATGTCCAGTCAGTATGAGTAAAAGTAAGCCCTCTAAAGATGACGTTTTGAATATTTTGTTCTTTTAACCCGCCCTCAAGCCTGAATAGTTCATTAATGACAGGTGCTATTATTTCTAATTTATCAATATCACCAATCGGATAATAATATAGATCGCCTGTATGATGATTGAGATACCAATCGCCGGGCTGTTGAACGCCCTCAATTAGATTTTCCATGTAGTATCTGTTCGGTCCGCCCGCGCCTTCCCAACCAATAACGTGCATGGCTTTTGGATCAAGGAATTTTACAATTTGATTATCTTCATCTAGTTCGGATATTATAAAGCGTGTTTCATTCCACGAATGAAAAAAGACAACTTCCACATCTGTGAGATTCTGCCATCTCTTGATTTCGCCGTCTTTATACTTGAATGATGTTGGGCTGACCGCCTTTTCTGCAAAATATTCACTCTCGTGTGGTATTCTTGCTCTTGTCTGCCTTTCGCCATTGACAAAAAGCTGATTAAATTTCCATTTGCCATCTTTTACATCAGGAATATTGCAGACCATTATATTATCTTTATATTTCTTCCATTCGCCCTTGATCAGCCTTCCTCCGCTGATTATGGGCTTTTCGTCGGGATATGCCATATATGTAATCGGGCATGTTGTTGATCCGCCGTCTTTTTGATCAAGTATGATTGGCTTATCAAGAAAATGTATGCCATCTCTTAGGACGATTGATATTGCTTCATTGGCTTGAGTCTTGATTTGACGAACTGCGGAAACTGCCCTTGCGATTGTCGCAAAAGGTCCGTCTGTTTTTCCTGAGTTTGGCTCATCCAATTTCCCTGACCAATCATCATTGCCATTTTTGGCAACATAAAAAACAGCGCCTCTAACACAACTTTCTACCTTTGCCATTATTTTCCTCCAATTTATTATTTTTGAAACATAAGAACATGGCTTATTAATCCACCATGTCGCCTGATCAAAAAGTCTTTTGTCATACCGAAATTGTAATCTTGCATACAAGATACTATTGCATCGAACATATCTTGCGCAATAAGCAAAACAATTTTTCCCGTTGGCTTAGTCACTCGGCATAATTCTGATATAGAATCAATGACGTTCTGTCTATATTTTGTCCCAAAGGGCGGTTCAGTGATTATAACATCAAAAAAGGTATTTCTGAAAGGTAAATTTCGTGCATCAGCAAGTACACAGTGATTATCTGTTACACTTGCAAGCCCCGGTCTGACAACAGGATCAATATCAGAAGCGAATATCTTAAATCCCCTTGCACGACTCTCAAGCAATAACCCGCCAATTCCACCAAACGGATCAAATATAATTTCATTGCCATTCAATTCAGATATATTTAATATAAATTTTGCGTCATTTGGGGAAACGCCCCTTTTGCGTCTATGACCTTTCGCTGATTTTACTTCACCGTCTTTATCAACAAGAAATGTCCTTTGATGAGGTGCTGATTTAATTATATCATTTTCATCTTGTCGATAGATTTCCGTTAGATGAAGTTTTCTATCGCCTAGCCTAATTGAGCCAACAACCCATCGTGCTGTATTTCGTGCTTCTAATTTCTCGCCAAGATATGCTTCTTCGTGTGCATGGAGTATTCCATAAGTATAACCTAGATTTTTCGCTAAATTCGCAACTTCGTCATCCGATATATTATGAATCTCAACATGAATCCTCATCTTAAAGGGCAATTCACGAATTAAAACAACTTTATAAGCCCTGAAAACACTTATAAATTCTGCCTTTGCTGTCTCGTAATCTATGCCTTTTCCACCCTTTTTTGTCCTAAAAAATACCTGATAGTAATCAGACATGATTTCCCGCTTTTGGATATGATCCAAGCACCTTTACAAGCACTGAGTCTTTTTCAAGACTATCAAGAGCCATTTTTACAGGTTCATCATCAACATATCCATCAAGATCAACAAAGAAGATATACTCCCATGCTTTCATACCTGAAGGACGTAATTGGATATTGGACAGATTGAGTCCATATTCTGCAAGAATATTTAAAGCATGAGCTAATGCCCCCGCTTTATGCTTAACTGAGAATAGCACTGATGTTTTATCGTTACCCGTTCTTTGGCTATAGTGATGACCGATAACAAAAAACCTTGTTGTATTATTTGGAATATCCTGAATCTTTTCTGCAAGAATATTAAGCCCATAAATTTCAGCAGCAAGACTGCTTCCGATTGCTGCTATATTATTACCCTTTGAGGCAAGTTTTGCAGATTCTGCGCTACTGGATTCCGCAACGATTCTAACATCCCTAGCATTTCTATCAAGCCATGTTCTGCATTGAGCCAATACTTGTGGATGTGAATGTATTTCCTTTATTTCATCAAAAGAGCATAGAGCCATCAAATAATGTGATATTTGCACCAGTATTTCAGCGCATATCTTGAGATCGGATTTGACAAAAGCGTCTAATGTTGGATTTACTGCCCCTTCGGTAGAATTTTCAATCGCTAAAACACCATAATCAGCCCTACCAGTCTCAACTTCCCTGAAAACTTCCGCCTCGCTTCGCATTGGTTTGTAAGTTACGGATGAACCAAAATTCTTTATGCTTGCAATATGTGTAAAAGATGCCTCGGGTCCTAAAAATGCAACAGAGATCGGCTTTTCAAGTGAACGACATGCAGACATTATCTCATTATAGACATGCGCCAATCCATCATTTGGAAAAGGTCCTTTATTAAGATTAGTAAGTCTTTTGATTATTTCCTGTTCACGATGAGGAACATAGATGCTAGAATCACTTTTGGATTTTAGTTTGCCGATCTCTAATACGATCTCTGTCCTTTTATTTAGCAGATTGACGATCTCCTCATCCAAAGCGTCAATCTTGTTTCTTAGATCATTTATATCCAAATTATATACCTCGTTTTGTAGGTTGGGTCAATCCCCAACCTACTTTCAAAATCATTATTTCCCACCGATTATTCTATCAAGATGGGCGCTTATATCATAAACAGCCTGATCGGGATAACTTGAAAATGGTCCCATTTCGGCGGTAATATAATTATTATATGAAATATCTTCAAACGCCTTCATTACCTCTTTCCAGTTAATATCGCTGTCAAGTAGATATGTGAATAGCTTTGCACCGACCCTGAAGCCCTTAACGTGAATCTTCTTTATCCTTGAACCAAGCGTTCTAATCCAGTGATGAGGATAGCCATAAAGCATGATATTGCCAACATCAAAGTATGCGGCGACGTATTCGCTCTTGAATTCATCAACATATCTTGCAAACTCAATCGGACTGAGCAGAAACTTGTTCCAGACGTTTTCTATGGCGATATATATTTTCATTTCCTCAGCGACTTTGGCAAGTTCTTTGATCTCTATTTGTGATCTTTCATAAGCCTGTTCATAAGTTACATTATCATTGACGACTGCAGGAACAAGCAAAACCGTATCTGCACCGACTATCTTTGCAGATTTTAATGATTTCATCATTCCTTCAACAGATTTCTTGCGGACTTCTGGATCAGGACTAGACAAAGGAAATTCCCAATGTGCGCTATTCATAACGCTTGGAATTTCTAGACCATATTTATCCGCAAGGGATTTAAGATTCTTGCTTTCTTCGTCTGTGTCAACTGTATTAATCTCAACTCCGTCAAATCCTGCATCTTTTGCCAACTTAAATCGATCCTCAAGAGATGCACCCGGAACACAACCAAGACAAATTCCCTTTTTCATGTTTTTTTACCTCCTAATACCCATTTATTATACCTATTAATTCCTCAAATTGCTCAATTTCTTTTATTGATGGAAGCACTCCAATTTCCAGATTAAACTCGCAATTTTCATATGGATCAAGCATTTTAAGCGTTCCCCTTAGACGTTCTTTGTGTCTTCCCTCAACATGACAGTTTGCAGGCTCCATGCCCACAACATAAGTGCCTTCGCCATTCATTTTCCATTCAACAAATTGAGGGAGTGTGTTTGTATTATATTTGACATAGCAACCAAAACCATTGCCATTATTGAATTTCTTATTTACAATCGCTGAATAGGCATATCCATCATCATCAGCCTTCATGCTATGATAATATACCCTTTCCTTAAAAGCGGGTGTTGGTGGAAGAAATCTATAATGATTCTTAGCATCAACCATTGCATCTGCGTCTCTCGGTGTGGCTTCTGTTGATGTGGAAATAAGGACAGAATCCTCATCAACTATTGGAAATCCAATATTGATATGATAAAGTTGCATACTCGGAACAGGCTCAAAAGCTAGATTTTCAACAATGTCCTTTATATATAGCTTTGATTCGCCAAGCTTCGTCCATATCTTGCGTGTAAGCATAATATTATCACCAAACATGGATGTTTCTCTGACTTTTCCCTGCACCCATATAAAATAATCATCGCCTTGCCATTCGCCATCTATCCAGACGTTTTTTGCAGGTGTATATGAAACACGACCATGAACGCCAAGTTCTTTACCTTCATCGGTGCATGGTGCGCCTGCATAAGTCAATCCACATGTTACAAGCAAACCACCATAAAACCCCCTTAGCCAGCCAAGCCCTTCTTGTTCAAAATACGATGGATGCAATTCCCCTGTTGATGAACGCCAACATAATGGTTGACCGTTATATTCTGCAAAAGAAATATCCATTCCTCTATCAGGCAGAACAGAGAAGCCAAATCCGCTTCCTGTGCGTATATCAACAGCATGAACGCCTTTTGCATTTCCATCATTAAGTATATAGCTTTTTGCTCCAGCGACTTGAGATATATCGCCAATTAGGCGCAATAGTTCATTTTTTGTATATTCTCGTCCATATAATTTTGCCATGTTTTATCACCTCAAATCATGGAACTTTTATGCCCGATATGTTGAGTTTTATTTTATAAACTGATGTGCTTGCTGTGATGAATAGGGTTTTCCAGTCATCTTCTCCCCAAGCGACATTGGCAGATACTTCTGGCATCTCAATAACACCAAGCTTATTGCCTTCTGGATCAATAACCGAAACTCCTCCGGGGCTTGTTACAAAGATATTCCCCTCAGAATCAACCTTCATGCCATCAACATTCCCTTCTGCGTCTGCGCGCAAATCAACGAGTAAACGCCCATTCGCAACAGTGCCATCAGGCTTTACGTCAAATGCTCTGATATGCACTTCATCGGTATCATCTATATATAATATTGATTCATCAGGCGAGAAGGCAAGACCATTTGGCTTGTTGAAATCATCAACCAAAAGAGTTAAGTCTTTGCCATCAGAAGATAGGCGATAGACTCCTTGAAACGATAATTCCTGTTCACCGAGATTCCCAAATTCTGCGGATAGCCCATAGGGCGGATCCGTGAAATATATGCTTCCGTCTGATTTTACAACGACATCGTTTGGGCTATTCAGCTTCTTGCCATTGTATTTATCCGCAATCGTAATGACTGTGCCGTCTTTTTCCGTTCGAGAGACTCTGCGATTCGCATGTTCACAAGCAATCAATCGCCCCTGTTTATCCAGTGTCAAACCATTGGATTTACCGCTAGGTTCTCTGATTATCTCAACGCCTTTGTCTTTAGACCATTTTCGCATTATATTTGCTGGAATATCACTGAAATAAAGGCATTTGTTTTTTGCATCCCAGACAGGTCCTTCTGTAAACATAAATCCAGTTGCAATTCTTTCTAGTTTTGCCCCTTTTGGGACAATGTCATCAAATTTGCGCTTCATTAAGTTTCTCCTTTCATGTTGGGATTTTATAGTTAAGGAAGATATATCTTTTTATCAATGTTAGCTATAGAACGTCAAAACGGTTTGATTATAGAATATGCTAAAGAAAGTGTCAACCTTGTTTATTGCAAAGGAAATTATATTTTTTGTGCTGATCCAAGAAAAGCCATCAATCTGTTTTGGGTGACATACCACTTTTAAGGTAATTTATGCTCTTTTATAAGCATTTTTAGCATTAGTGGGTCGCATTTTTCTTTCCAGTCAGAGGGACGTGTTTCAGCAACAGCTCTTGGTCTGATAGAACACTTAGAACATGGCGGAAATCCATCATATCCATTATCTAGCATGTCAAAAATTACTTTAATTAGATTCCATAATCTAAAATATGTAACAAGTGCATCGCCAATATATCCCTTTTTCTGTAATTTTTGTTTTTCCATCTCAGTTTCTATATATTGACCTGAATCGGTTATTGGACAAGCACTTTCACGCCAGCCCCATGTCCTATGATAAGCAATACTTCCATCAGGCAATCTAACAGGATATTCCTCTGTTCTGTATCCTAGACATGGAGAACGATTTATTGTCTCTGCCAAATGCTTTGCTGTGGTAGTTCCATGTGTAGTTCCAAAATTTATTTGGTAACCACCATCAAGGGCAATCATGCCCAGCGGAGATTCCTCACCCATAGTTAAGGTCAAATGATGATCTTTTGTATATCTTTCGGCGTCTTTACCCCATGCAGAAAAGGAATGAGTGGGATTTAAGCTTCTAAAAACGCCCTTCATGCGCCAAAAAGTATCAGGTATTTTTCCATTGGTTGTTGGTGTTTCTTTCGGATCGAATATGCCTGAGCCATTTGGCGAAAAAGGCAAACCATGATTAAATGATGGCATCATGATTGTTCCTGTTTCACCAACAACATCCATCAATGCCTTTATAACCGCTTCAACACCACCCACAACATGCCCAAATGACCTCAATGAGCTATGAACCATGATGCGATCGCCCTTGCGAAATCCGAAGACTTGAAGTTTTGCTTTAATATCTTCTTGTGTAATTGGCATATAGTATTCTTCCAAATTTACTTTAAAATGTTATTTATTCCATTTTTTAGGGACATCTTCAATAGGTGTTTCTTGATATTTTTTTAGGGCTTTCATTGCTGATTCAATATTTTCGAGAGGAGTGTCTGAACCACATTCACAAGAAAACATTAGCCCGCCATCATTAGAGCCTATTAGATATGCAATTTTATCAAAATAATCTTGGACATCTTGTGGTGTTCCAAATGAAAGCACACCTTGCCTGTCCATATCAGAACTAATACATAGTTTTAGTTCATAGCATAACTTTCCCAATTCCTCAAGGTCATGACAGTTTGTCTGCAAATTTAACACATCAACTCCTAATTCCTTTAGATCGGGTATTATATCAATGATGTATCCGTCAGAATGAAAATGAACTAACATGCCAGCTTTCTTTATGGGATCAAACATGCGCTTGTATAAAGGCTTAAAAAATTGTCGCCATTTTTCAGGCTTTATCATTAGTGCAGTTTGTGTCCCCCAATCATCAGAGAAGCCGACACCATCAGCACCGATTGCGATTGACCGTTCAATCCACGACATATTATAGTCAACGACCATATTTGCGAGTTTATATACATCTTCCGAATCTTCGGCAAAATCAAAGAATAGATTTGCATAGCCTCTAAGCCACTGCATACGCTCAAAAACTCTCAGAAAATGCTGTAAAGCGACTCCGCCATTTTGCTTTATTTGCTCAACCTGCTTCTTCTCAGCCTCAATGCTTTCAGGCGACATATCCGCACCCTTTGGCGGTTGATATGTTTCCCAAGCATCATAGCTTTCAAATGGATGACCAACTATCATTGGATGGATGCCATAGACTCTTTCTTCCATGATACAGCCCCATTCGTCTGTCCATTTGTTATGATAGTTTCCATTTTCATCGATAAGTTTCGGATCGGGATGTGGTATCTTGTCATCAGCGATGGGACGATAACCATAGTATTTTTCATATAGGTCATTGAGTTTTGAGCCATGCTTATCCCAACCGTCTGTTCGGACACCAATTCCACCCATTATATAATCAGGCTTTGCAAAGTTCATTGTCCTGAGCCAATTCTCTCGGTAATTTAGCTTAAATTCTCTGCTCATATTGCTCCTTTGTCTTTCCAAACAATTCCGTTTCTCCCCTTATAATCACCTATGATAAAATCAGCGAAATCATCATCTAGATCAGTTAAAATCAACATGAAATCCAGGTCTTTTCTTCCTTCAAAGTATTCCTTTAAGATTTGTATATGATTTTTGTTAATATATGTTGCCATAGTCTTAATCGATGACCTGTCCAAGCTGACCTATTGCAACGCCGGGGTGATATTGCTGTCCATAGTGCAAATGCCGTTCCCCTACAACTATTTGAGTTGAAAATATTTCAAGCGTTCCTTGTGCATTATTAGTTGCTTCATCTGGTAATGTCCAATATCCAAAAGGGGCTATTTGCGCATTTGTCTGCCTCACAATTATACCATCAGTATTACGGACAATTGCATTGACAAGTGCTGGATGTTCAGTTATATTTAGAACTCTAAAGAAATCGTAACTACCCGCTACAAGTTCAGGAAAGAAAAGCCTTCTACCAGCGGTTCTTGTCTCTGGGCTAGCACCCGGGAAGGGAAGAACTTGTTTTTCTAAATGACAATGCCTTTCTCCAACTATGTGCTTATCTGCTGATACAGTAAGAGAGAAATCTACCTGATTAGCAACAGGATCGACAGGGACAATCCATCCCTGATAAGGATCAAGGCTTTTTTCGTTAGACCATTTTGCTATACCTTGTTCATCTCTTGCAGTCGCAACAATCTTGGCGGTTTCGTCGCTATGATTAATGACCTGAACCCAGTCGCCCCAAGTTCCAGCGGCAATCTGTGCAAAATAAATTTTTGTTGGTAAAGGGGTAACATCCATAACTTGTGCTAATTGTCCAACTGCAACACCTTGAATTGCCTCGCCATAATGTAGATGTCTTTCTGATACAATTGGTTGAGTTGAGATTAGTTCAAGCGTTCCTTGAACGTTTCCGACATCAGCATCAAAGAAACTCCAAAAACAAAGAGGCTTAATTTCTCTGCCAAATTGCTTTGTTACTTTTCCGTTTATATCACGAACAATAACATTAACCATAGCTGGTTGATCGCTGACATTGAAAACTCGGAAGAAATCAGCACATCCTGCGACTATTTCTGGATAAAAAAGCCTTCTGCCCATATTTCTGAGTTCAGGCGCTGCGCCGGGGAATGCAAGAACCTCAGTTCCAAGATGGCAATGCCTCTCCCCAACAATGCCTTTATCAGATGATACTGTAAGGGAAAGTTCTTGTTTTTCAGAGGCAGGCTCAACAGGAACAACCCAAGCCTGAAATGGTCTCAGTGATTTTTCTCCTGACCAGACAGTCTCTCCATTTTCATTACGAGCAATAGCCATTACATGCGATTGCTCATTACTAACATTCACTACTTGAACCCAATCTGCCCATGGACCTGATGCTATTTGTGCAAAATATATTTTCGTTGGAGCAGGCATTATCATACCTCCTATATAATGGTCAATCAAATTGGTTTTTGTATCTATAAATCTTTTGAGAATTCCTCGAAATCTCACTTTGGGAAAGGGAGACTTTATGTATACCAGCAGATGCTGGAATGACATTTGGCATAATTTTATATCATAAGCGAAAAACTCGTATAATTAATCTGGTTAGGCATCCGAAAGCAATAAAAAAATATATGGTGCTATAATCACTTAGCACCTTTGAAAAAGAAGAGATGATGTTTGTTATTATACGCTATGTTCTGTCCTCTCCAATACCGTATGCTTTAATACGTCAGTTAGCCTGTTAAAATATTCAGAATACCCGCCGATACGGATAATCAAATCCTGATAATTCTCTGGATGTGCAATAGCATCCCTTAGTATTTCTTGATCAATTACGTTAATTTGTAATTGCATCCCGCCCATGTCAAAATATGTTCTTATCAAATTCTGCAATTCTGCTCTATCTTCTTTTGACTTAAATATACTTTTTATAAATCTGACATTAATTACAAGTGTCCCCGGTGCAAGATGATGAGGAATAGATGCAACGCTTTTTAGCATAGCGGTTGGACCTTTTTTATCTCGTCCCTGAACAGGTCCCGCAGAATCAGCCAAAGGCGAACCAGACAAACGTCCATCAGGAGTAGCGCTCACAGGTAATCCAGCATCAGCATAGGTTACGAACATGAGACATGATGCAAGGAATTTTCCCCCTCGCCAAGGTGCATATCTTAAAAATTCGCCAAAAACAAATCCCGCAATATCCTTTGCTATTTCATCAGCGATTGGATCATCATTTCCAAATCTTGGGCATCTCTCAAGGCGTTTTCGGAAAGCCTCCTCACCTTCGAAATTATTTCTCAATATATCCCATAATTCTATACCTGTTTTTTCTTTCTTTTCAAATACTACCTCTTTTATTGCTGATAGCGAATCTATTACATTGGCAAGTCCAGCAACGTTAATAACACTCCAATTATATCTAGCCCCGCCTGCATTAAACTCAATTCCGCTATCTATACAATCGTCAATTAAAAAACTTCGCATAGGTTGTGGACGTAATCTAGCCTTTGCCTCCTGATCACGACTAACATCATGGGCGATTTGGTTAACAACTCTGGCAACATCATTTTTATATTCTGAAACAAAATCCTCAAAGCTTTTAGCGTTAGAAAGATGATCTCTTAGCGTATCTATGAATATTAAAGGCAAATTTATTCCAGCATCAAGAGAACCGACATTTGAACGACCATGAATCATCGTTTCAGTGCATCCGCCTCCGTTATGCCAGCCAAAGTCTTCTTCATGTATGCCAAGATGCGCTTCTCGCAAAGATGATATATAAACCTCCTCGTTATATAAGGCAGGGAGACCGCATCCTGTTGCTATTGTGTCTAATGCTGAATCCCAGACTTCCTGAGGCATATCCTTTCTAATATGTAGCTGTAAATTTGGGCGTCGGATTTTGTGTGCAGACTCAAGACAAGCGATGGTTAACTCATTATATGCAGGTTCACCTTTTGGAGTTGTTCCACCTATACCAGCGCTCCAACCATTATTTATATCAGCATTTTCCCAAAGATTTCTAATGAGTTTTACAGCTTCCTCATGTGAAGTTAAGCCTTGTTTTAGGTCATTTTCATAATATGGGAATAGCTCTTGGTCAACTCGTCCCGGATTATCACAGTCATCAAGGTAATAAGTAAAATTGTATGCAATCATAGCCTCAAAAAAACTGCGCGCTGGTTTAAAAGGCACTTGCTCGTATGCAGAAATCAGCCTTGTTCTGTTGAATTCAAGATCGGGGTCATCAAATTTTGCTGTGCGCAATTCATTAAGTATATTTTGATGCCATACCTTTATGCCCTTAATAACATCCTGCATACCAAGATAAAAGTCTATTTTCTCAGTATCTTGATGTTTTTTTGCATGGGCAAGTCCTTTTGCAATCCTTTTTGAATGTTTATTTAAGCCTTCACGAATAACCCTGCCGTAATTCGGAACGCTATGAGTATAACCACCTCCACCAACAGTATGAGGTCCTCTAATAGCATTGAGTCTCGATTCAAAATCACGCATATGTTCTCTCATGGATTCAAGCGTTTGCCTTTCTGACTCATCATTACATTTGGAAATCCTGTCATTTAAAGCCCATTCGCTATATCCATAAGTATATGAATAACTTGGTGAAAGTATATGATCTTCTTCTCCAGTTGAGGCAGAACCGCTTGGATAAAGCAAGTTTCCTTTATATTCATGTAAAGATCGATTCTCAAAACGCCTTCTAACTGCCCTCGACCATCTCCTTATAGGCGATTCATTCGGCATTTCAAAAAAACCAGACGCAAAAAACTCTCTCATATCTCTGAGTATATTAATATCAGGATATAAATCTATATCTAATAATTGGTTTTCTGTAATCATATCTTTTTACCTCATTTATCAAGCCTATTTTTCTTGCTCATTCTTATTATTTTCCTCTATTTGTCCTTTTTTCCATTCATAAGTTATTTCAGATTTGGGATAACAGAATTCAACCTTCGGATTTTTCCCAAATTCCCTGAATATCTCTTTAACTATATATGTTGAAATCTCCTGCCTCCTCGGTGGATCAACTTTATATCTCAGTCGCATTAATACACCAGCATCAAAAAGTTCTGCCCTTATAAATGGCATCTCGTTAGTTTTTTCTATTACATCATACAAAACAGTCTTTGCAGATTCAATTAATACCCTTTCTGCCTCTTCCCAATCAGAATCAAAGGTTATCCTTACAGGCACTTCGTCAAGTATATAATCTTCCTGAAGTGTATAATTCATTATAACCTGACCAAACATAATTGCGTTTGGTATAAGAACCGCCCTTCCAGAACGTTCTTCTCCACCGACAGTCCCACCAACTTGATTTAGGATTATATGAGTTAATGTTACATCAACAACATCACCGATAATACCTGCAATAATGACACGATCACCTATTTTAAATGGTCTTTTAAGAATTATCATAAGCCATGCGGCGATCCCAGTGACAGGGGCTTGAAGCGACCATCCAAGAACCATACCCATAAAACCTGCAGATATTCCAACAACCTTCATTGAACCGCTTAATGCTATAATACCCATTATAAATATGATTGCAGTCCATACATATTTCCATGTCATCATAAATTGTATGACATTCTCTTCTTTGTATGCTTTTCGGTTGACATAAGCTTCTATCAGTTTTGTCAGAATACGCCTTATTATAATAAGAGATATTACTACTATTATACTTAATAGAATTCCTTTATATTGGGAATTCATTATTCTATCGAGTATCTTAACTATCATCTGTAAAATTTGTCTAATGTCTTGCATTTTTTAGTTCCTCGTTGTAGAACCACGATGGATGTTGGGGTGGATATGGTTTTTTATTTGGTGGATTTACAATGACATTTGCTTTATTAAAGCCATAAGATACATTTTCATTTTCATTTATCTTTTGAGATATAAGTTTTACTATTTCATACCAAACCCTTTGTCTGTCCGTTGGTGCGACAAGATAACGAATCCTTATAAATACACCTGAAGGGAAAAATTCTGCCCTGATATATGGCTCTTGTCCTATATCTGCAATCACATCCGCAGTAACTTCTTTGACACAATCTAGTAGAATCTTTTCGGCAGTATCCCAATTGGAATCATAGGTTATTCTAACAAGAACCTCATCAAGTAGATATTTTTTATTGTCTTCATCAGATGGCAATCTCATTGAATAATTATTTATAAGCCTGTCAAACAACCATGAAGTAGGAATAAGTACTCCTCGTCCAGATTTATCTTCACCAACAGTTGTGCCACCAACTTGATCAAGAATGATATAATTTATAGTTATATCCATTACATCACCTATAACATCACCTATTATAATCCTATCACCAACTTTGAATGGTTTTGTTGCAATCAAGAAAAGCCAACCAGCCATATTTCTGACAGGAGCAGAAAGCATCCAAGCCATTATCGAACCAATAAAGCCTAGCGTTATTCCAAGCGTCTGTATCTCACCAGAAAATGATATGACAATAATTATTATAGCAATAAACATGAATCCATATTGCCAATATCTTAAAAACGAGACCGTATGCTCATCTGTAAAATTATGCTTTTTGGCATATTTTTTGAGCATTTTGGTCATTATTTTATGTAATATGGCAATTATAATAATTGTCAAAATGCCATAAACAAAACCTTTGTATTTATCCCACATTTTTTTATTCTTCCGTTGAGATTCGTTGTGGACGATAGATCAATACAGGTTGTATCGCTTTATGAATGATCCGTTCTGGAACACTACCGATTATAAGTTCATGCAGACGTCTGCTATAAGCACCTATTACAATTAGGGCGTTAGGTTCTTCAGACGTAACATCAAGAATTTGCTTTACTACATCGCCACTTTTTCCGATCTTGCATATTTGCTTACATTCGTGTAAACCTGCGGTTTCTTCTGCTTGATCTAATAGCCTCTTACATTGATCTTTGGAGTTTTTGACAGTTATAATGCTTAATCCCCATTTACACTTTGAGCATAATTCAGCTGAAAAACGTAGTGCTTTTATTGAAATAACTGCGCCATCATAGGCAACATAAACAGAGCTAATTGGTTTATAGTTTTCCTGAGCAAGAAGAATTGAACGTTTGGATTGCCTTATTAGTGATTCAGCAGTAGAGCCAAGCATTGGGCCCGACCATGAAGCATTGACTCCTTTTTTGCCAATAGCTATCAATCCTGCTTTAACCTCAGCAGTTTTTTTGCAGATCGAACCAGTAACCATGCCTGTTGTTGTAATAGGGCTGAATTTAAGTTTTGCCAAATCACATTCCTGCTTTAGCCGATCAAGCAAAGCATGTCCTTTATCACGATATATTTTTTCAACAGCTTCATGGTCTATATTCAGATCATCAGCGATTTGACCGTCAATGATTTTGACGTCTGTAACGGTTAAGCCATATATTTTTGCACGAAAAGCCTTTGCTATCTGTATTGCATGATGTGCAGCGCTCCAGCTATAATCAGAGCCATCCAATGGAACAAGTATGTTTTTTAGCATAAATCAACCTTGCCTTCTATTTGAACCTTGAATATAAAATCACGTCATACAAATCATTGCCCCAAGAAAATTGCTTCTTTAGCAAAGCTTCACGTTCAAAACCAGCTTTTTCAAGGGCGTTTATTTTCTCTTTTGGGGCATTTGCATCAATAAAGCATTGTATTTTGCCTTCGGGAAGTTCTATTGAGTTCAATAAAATATCATAATGAGAAAAAAAGTTTCTGTGCATGAACATATCGAGTATATAAGTATTGCCTGTCCATCTTCGATCTTGCTCAAGAGTGATACAACCAACTACTGCACCCAATTCAGATTCCAACAATTTTGCGTTGAGTTTTCCTTCTTCAATCTGATTTATGAAATGAAGGAAACCACCCTCAAAATTGAATATTCCATAGCGACCCGCAGAAACACTTTTCACCAATTCCGCTTCATGAACAGACATCAAGACATTTATCACCGGCCAATGCTTCCATTGAACATCAACAGCCTTAACGTTTGATGGTATGAAATATTTTTGCTCAAAATCATCTTCCGTCGAAAATCTCATATAGCCGGTATTTTCAATGATGCTTCGAAATCCGAAACTGTGATATATCCAGTATGGATGAGAATTAAAGCCAGTTCCGAGAATAAGTATTCCTCCGCCTCTGCGTTTGAAATCAGCCATCTGTTGTTCCATGATGAATTTGCAGATGCCTTTTTGGCGTTGCTCTGGCATAGTAAAGACATGTCCAAGTATGCCCGTTCTATTATATTCCGTAGTCATTATGTTGGCAACAATTTGACCGTCAAGTTTGCCGACATAGAATCTCGTTTCTAACTCCTTAATATCTCCACTCAAAGCCCTGTTGACATGAGAAAGCCAAGGTTCGCCTTTGTGATGAAGGACTTTCGCTACGCCTTCGGCATTCTCTTGATCGGGTGCGAAAACGACCCCTATTTCTAAATCTTCACCCGTTTTTAATTTTGCATCTGATAGTTTTTTATACAAGTTAGCCCTCCAGTTTTTATCTACATCTTTATTCCCAAATTCAGTTTTAGTTTTTCGTGTAGAATTTTTATGAAGTCATCAACTTTTGGTAATTCAGAACCTTTAAATGCTTTCATCAAATTTTCAATAGTAGAAGAATATGTATTCTCCACAATTATCTTAAATCTGTCAGCACAAGAATAATCAATATCACAGACCAAAAGGATATTGGCATCATCCCTATTAAAATCCATATTTTCTAGCCTAAAACGATTCACCATGTTATCATAAAGAAATTTTTGAACCGCCCAAATTATTTTCTTATTCCAGATTTCAAAGACCTGACCTTTATTTAGCATCTGAATAAAAGACAGTTTAATATCATTATAGGTATTCATGCCATAGGCATAACGGTTATTTTCTATATTATCACCACTCATAAAGTCTTGTATCGCATTTACAAGTTTGCCAGTGCTTGTTGTAGAGCAAGTCTGAAATTCAACAACACAGAAATCCTCTATTTCATTACTAATAGGTCTATGCTTAACTAAAACAAAATCAAATGTGCCTATATTTTGGAGTCTTACTTCCTGAAAAAGTAATATATTGTTTGTATCACCAAAAACATGATTAGCAGCATTTATAAATATAGTTTTATCTTGCAAAAATCTTTTGGGACAAATGGCAATTGGGGCGTTATTAGTCCACCAAGTAGAACAAACTCCCATTGGATAATCTATTAACCGACTAAGCTTATAACATTTATAACCATTAAAAGGACATAAGTATTTTTTTCTGATATTTTCCGCATCAGCAAATTTGTTTTCTATGGGATAGCCAAAAATTTCAGCAGGATAATGTCTTTGATGTCCATAATTGTTTATGTTAGCCATAAACTCTCCTTACTTTTTAAGAATAACAATCTCTTCTGGCAAAGGAATATCGTGAGTAGTGCTACGTCGCATCCGATAGAGTTCAATATGAGCATCTGAATAA
>CAZMCH010000055.1:0-27688 GCA_964564735.1 uncultured bacterium | reverse complement strand
CACTATTAACAACCTTAACTAGCTCATCTCCAGTAAATCCTGACTATAATATATCTGATCCAACAAACAGCAACGCCTATGGATTTGTATCATCTGATGAGTTTAAGACAGTTATGAGCATAATTGCAAACCTTCAGACTAGAGTGGCTGAATTGGAGAGCAAATTAAAAAATTATGGTCTGCTTCAATAAATGAAAGTTATATCAATATATTCATTGAGGTCGAAAAATGACAAGATTTAGGTTAACACTCACTGCACCAACAGAATATGGGGTTGAGACATTTGATAATGAGCATAAAATATGGGAAGAAACAGAGCCTTTGAAGACTGAGGCTTATAGGTATATTTCTGATTCAATTAGAGATTCAGTAATGAGAATAAAGGGAATTACTTGGACACTGGACGATGGATATACGCTTGGAGATGATTTGTTTCTTGATGATTCCCCGTTAGGTTGTGGAGAGGGCGTATATAAAGATTTCAGTGTTATTTCTGGCGTTAATTATGCCTTTGCTTGTCTGTATCGTATAGAGATAGGCAATTTGAAATTGGCTTTTTATGATGAAACTCATGGAGTTTTGATCTCATCAACAATATTGACAGGTCAATCATGGAAAAGTTATGAAACCAGTATGGTAATTCCAAGTGGATGTAATACATTGAGAGTTAAATTCCTTCAAGATGATGTTGCTCATTCTGGACCGTTTTATATTGATAATGTATCGCTTAGTGGTAACGTAATATTGTCGGATCCAGATTCATATAGACGAATTCCCAAACGTATAGGAGCTTTTCATCAAACTCTTAATGGAAAAAGAATATATGATTTACGTGCTATACATTATGACTTTGAAATGCTCTGGAATTACTTTGGTGCTGAACAATATGAGAAATTCAGAGAGGTATTTTATACAAACGAATTACTTTATTTTGATGATGGCAATGTTCCCCCTTTAATAGAAAATGAAACAATATATGATAATGATATATACAATTTTTCAGGAATGACATCTCCATCATCTATTCACAAGGCATATACATCTAGTTCCAGTAATTTACCATCTGCAAAAGATGATTTTGAAACAACAGAATATTTAACTAATGAATATCAAGCTGTATCTGTTGATGATAATAATTATAAAGAAACATCTAATCCAGTATCTGGATGTTATTTATATCATAAATTTTTGATTAGGTCTTCTATAAATCAATCTGATGTTCAAAGGTTTAGAGTCAAAGTTATTGCATTAGGGGAGGACAATTCCCCAATTAATCTTGATGGATATATATTATATGCTTGGGATGGTAAGAATTGGGTTGAGTTATTAAGATGTAGTAATAGTGCTAAAAATGTTCAGAACTATAGCACAGCAGAACCAATAATAGCAAGACAATTTGTTGATCCAACAGATAACTATGTAAGACTATTATTACGATCTATGAATTGTAGTGATGGCACAAATTTATTGAATCTTAAAACTTATTATATTGAAGTTGAAATGAATGAGGATCTTGATGGTATCATTAGTCTTTCTCATAAGGCAATTTTGGATGAAAATGGAGATGTGATTTCAGTTAGAAATTTATCAAAAGGGACAAAATTAGCCCTAAGTACTGATTATACAATAGCAATTGATAGACGTTCTCTGACAGTATTTGGACAAGATTCTGGTGATGTTATAGAAGTGAAGTATAATAGATATTTTGAAGTAAGTTTTTCAAGCATACCGGAGGAATGGCTTCCCGGAGATATGGGTAATGATAGAACTAGAAAAGTTGGCATTGTTCTTCATACTTTGTCACAAAGCAGATAATTTTTTGGTTTATAGCCTTAAATATGTTTATATAATGAAAGGTTGAAGAAAATGCAGTATGGTAGTTTAACTTCAACACAAAAGACAACTTTTGAATCAAAACAAAAAGATTCTATTCGTAAACCTACTTTTGTATTATGGATAGAAGGTTTTGGCGATACTACGGACTATGTATTGAGTATTGATACGGAAGTAGGTTTGGAATCACTTCGCGGTAGGGGGAAACTTAATATTGGAAGGGCAATTATTGAACTCAATAATGAAAATGGTAGTTTTTATTCCAACGGCTTAAGTATGGTTAATCCTTGTTCGAGAATAAAAATTTGGTGTGGTTTTTCTGAATTTAATATACCGATATTTTCCGGGTTGGTGTATGACCTAAAACCAGTTGGAACAAGAAACACTGTTGTTATGAATTGTCGTGATTATATGGGTTTTTTCTTTGATACATTAGTAAAAAATAGCTCAAATTATACACCTAAGGATATTCTTGAGGAATTATGTAGCAAAATAGGGGTTTTATCTGACATTACAGATATTGAAGAGAATACAGCAGCTTATAATGAAATAAATATAAGAAATCAAAAGATGATCAGTGTAATAGAAAGTATCTGCGATAGCATTTTTTGTGTTTCTTTCTTTGATGAAGAGGGAATATTTAGGCTATTTGAGCGAGAATATTCAAATATGACTGATTGGGAATTTAATGATGATAATGTATCTGAATGCACACTTTTGGCTGATACCGAAATGATAAATGATGTTATTGTAGAATATCGTAATGGTTTTTATTCAAGATATTTTGATCAGACAAGTATAGATAGCTATAAATTAAGGACTCGGCATATTAATATTCCCTCATTAGGTCATGATTTTGTTTCGGAAAAAACTCTTGGAAATGTGGAAGAACCTATTAATTATATTTTTGAGGGTTTTAAGTTTACTTCGTCAGAAAATTCTTCAATGATAGATACGTTGCATATTAGAATGAAAGGTTCTGATGCACATGGTTATATATCTATCAAAATATATGCTGATAATGATGGCATCCCTGGTGATTTGCTAGGTATAAGCAATTTGAAGGCTTCTGGAAATCTTGGAAAGGAATTTGTTTGGGAGGTATTCAGTTTTGATATTCCGATCAAAATATCACCCCTGACGGATTATTGGTGTGTGATAGATACCAGTTTAGTTACAGATGGCGTAGTATATACACAAATAAATAACTCTCAAATAACTGGCAAACATATATATTATAATAATTCATCTTGGCATACCGAAAACAATAAATACATACTTCATACTATAAGAGGTAATAATTATGCTTTTAGATTGGCTAAAGATATTGTTCATTTCCATAAAAGTCCACATGAAAGAATACAAATAGTTGCACCGTCAGTTCCACATCTTCAGCTTATGGATGAGGTAAAAGTCGATATAAAGAAAATGGAAATATTTGGTCGATACATCATCGAAAGACGAAGGCATATCTTAACAAATCAAACATATACTACAATAGATACTTTAAGAAAGGTAAGGTGATGAAAGGAAACGGAAAAGAGTAGATTCTTTAATTGGATCTTCATTTTTCTAATCCTATATTATGGCAACTTATCCAAATAATCCAAATTTACCACAAGGAACGAACTCAACATTGGTAAATCCAACAAACTGGAATACATTAATAGATAATATAAATTCCATAGGTTCTGATCTTGTAGCTGCAAGGGGAGATGGTCAAACATTTCCTGGGACACCACATTCATCTGGTCAATGTGTTGATATAAATGATGCTTTACAAGCGATAAGGCACATATTGGTAGACATCAGTGGTGAAAGTAATTGGTATAATGCCCCAACATGCTCTCTAAAGTCACATAATCATACAGCTAATCAAGGCGGTCTTATTCCATGGAGTTCATTGGGGACATCAAATACACGAAAAATAGAATTACATCCTCAATATTTTGGTGGAATATTAACTAATAGTTTACGGGGAGCCTCGCCAAGCGGGAATAATAATATCACGATCAATACAGGCATTGATGTCGTTTCATATATGTGTAGGCATTATTATGAAGGAATATCAAGTCAGGCATCCTTGCAAGATTATTATGTAGCATTAAGGTTTACGTTACCAATTGATTTTAGTTCATGGATAGCGACAAATGCTATACAAATTGAATATAAAACAGGAAGTGTGCTTTCAACAGATTGTCATGTAGATACTTATTTATTTAAGTCAGGAACTAGCAGTGTTATTGTTAGTAATGAAAATTGTGTTAATGTAAATTGGTCAAGTATAAATATAAATGGTTCTGCTTTAGGAACATGGTCGGCTAACGATATTTTAGAAATGTATCTAAAACTTGAGTCTCGTAATAATAATTTTGCACGTATCGGGAAGATAACTTTTAATTATAATACATAGGCGTTTTTTTCTATATAAGAAATACGTTTCTTATATAGAAATATAGACTTTTTTACAGTTATAAGGGATTGTTAATGACTCGTGAAAAAGGACGACAAAATATCAGAGATGTTCTAAAATGTAAAGACAAATATCTTTGGGATAAACTTGAGAAAGTATGGAGTCAATGCATAGATACAAATTTAACAAATCTTGCATTGAACCATGCTTTATCTGTTGAGAATAATGTATCATCTCTAATTCCAGATGAATGGAAATTTGAGAAATTAAGCTCTTTGGAATTATTTGCTCTTTCTGCGGCATCATGTTTACATGATATAGATAAATGCTGGGGAATAGGAAAGAGATTTCATGGAGAGATTTCATCAGGAGAAATACGTGTTCATTTTTCTAAATATGGTCTGGATGCTTGTCAGGCAGATGTTGTTGGCTGGATAATCAAGGTTCATGATCACGGAGACTTTGACTTTGATTTGCCACAAGATCCAATAGCTATTGGTTCTGCGGATATAAATATTCAACCACTTGCGGCTTTGTTTCGACTTGCAGATATACTTCATGCTGATTATTATCGAGTTGATAAAGACATACCAGTTGAGCCAAAAGATCGTGCAAGGTATTGCATTCGGGGCTGGAAATATGATGATAATGGTCGAATAGTATTTTGTGCTAATCCAGAGCAAATATCCGATCTAGAGCATATACATAGAGCAATAGCTATGATACGCAAAGATATAGAAAGAATTGCTCCTATATTGCAAAAATCTGGTTACCCATACGAGGTCGGAATTACTGAAATAGATGAGAGTAAGTTAATATATTCAATAAAGACGGATAAATTAACCAATCGTCCTTTTCTAGGGATGGATTCTTTTAATGAAGATGATGAGCATAATTTCAAAGGAAGAGAAAACGAGAGTAAACAATTATATCAAATGCTTTTGATGAATGAGCCAATAATTGCACTTGTTGGAGAAGCTGGAATTGGAAAGACATCTCTAATTAAAGCAGGTTTATTGCCAATTATTAGAAAATCGGGATGGAAATTTGCATATTTAACAATGAACCATGATGATATTTTTGATAATATTCAAAAGCTTTGGTTTCAGATGCTAGATGATAGTATCCCAAAGAATATCAGTTTTACACAAGTATTAAAAATAATATCTGATTCGAATCATCATATTAATAATCTCATATTACTAGATCAATTCGAGAATATTTTGGATTCTGTTGATGTTACAAGACGGATTAAAGAAACGCTTTATCATGTCCAATCAAAGAGATTTCATAATATACAAGTATTATTATGCTATAGATCGGATTTTGAAGATCAAATTTCTCCAATGCTTAATGATATTGCCTACTCAATGAAAACCATACCAAAATATTACCTAAATTCAATGGATATTGATGGTTCTAGAGAAGCACTTTTATCAGGTATGGGCTTGGCTAATGTTGGTTTTGATCCGAATATCGGTGCAAAAGATTTTGTTGATAAAATATTAAAAGACATAGAAAAAAATGGCAAGGGATTTTATCCACCATATATACAAATGGTAGGAGAAACATTAAGTAAAAAAGCATTAAAAGAAGAAAATAGTATTATTCAGAAAACCCTATATGATTCATTAGGTGGGGTAGATGGTATAATAGGAAAATATTTGTATGATCAATTAGAATTCTTTAATGAAAGAAGAAAAGATATTGAAGATATTCTTATAGAATTGATTGGAATTTCAAGCAGTGCTCAACCACAAGCAAATATAAAGTCAGTAGAAGATTTATCTTTAAAATTGGGCATTTCTGATCTAAAAATATTACTTCGGCAAATGAGCTATAAATGGATAATACGGCATCTTGGCTCAGGCAGATATGAGCTTATGAATAAGCATATTACAAAGCAAATCATCGATAGACTTATATTATCAAGAAAAGAAATTGAATTTAAAAAACTTCGTGAAAATCTCTGCTCTATTGCCTCAATATATTCAAATACAGGTATTTTGCTTGATCCAGTTATGATGGTTAGATTGTATTCTGATCGAGAATTGGTAAAACCAGATTTTAAAGAAAAGATTATACTTCTTCATAGTTGCATTGCTTTACGAGGACCAGCTTGGTTTTGGTTTCGGGATTCCGATTCTAATGAGTATATTTCCGTTTTATGTTCAGGCTTATCAAATTCATCAATATCCTTGAATGTAATAAAACTATTGGGCTATACAAGAGATGAAAGAATGTTAGTAAAACTTACAGAATTTCTCAACAGTCCCAACGAGATTTCTTGTTTGGCAGTAGAGGCTTTAGGAAGATTAGGATCAAAAAAAGCAATTCCTATATTGATTAATAAACTGGATAATTCAGATAAAACTGTGCGTATTGCAGTAATTAAGGCACTTTCCCGACTTAATGCAACAGAGGCGATACCCAAATTAATGGAAATAATCAAATTTAATGATTCTGAAACATATAGAATTGCATTAAGTGCCTACTCAAAATTGGCTTCACAAGAAGATATTCCAAATTTAAAGAAATTTTTAGGGTCTTTTCTAATTTACGAAAAACTAGAAGCAATAAATGCAATGTCAAGAATACTTGGCGTTGAGTTTATACCAATAGCCAAAGAGATACTTAAAGACAGAAATAGATACATTAGGATAGCAGGAATTAATGCCTTATCAGAAATAGTCCAGAATCAACAAAAAAGCTTATTTTCAGATGAAAGTCTTTCTTATGTTTTAGATATTAAGAGTAATTTATATTCAATGCTTCAAGATAGAAGTAAAGATGTAAGAATAAAGGCTTTTAAGTCTTTTGCGAAGTTAAGTTCATATAATGACTTATCTATTTTGAGACAGATGCTTAATTTGGATATTTTAGACATAAAAATAGCATCAGCAGAAGCTTTGAGTATGATGAATGATCAAGTAGGCTTGAATATATTAAGAGAAATATTTAGAAATTATGGCAAAAAAGGTCAAATAGCATTAGATGCTTTGATCAGATTGGGAGATAAAGAGATTATACCAGAACTTTTTGAAATGCTGCGGAGTGGTGATATAATATCTCAAAAAATCGCATTTCGAGGATTGAGTTCATTGGGAACAGAAGAAGAGATAGCTTTGTTATTGGATATGATTAATACAAATCCCAATATTAGTATTCAAGCACAAAAAATCCTTATTTATATTGATCGAAAACTCTATTGTCCAATCAAATGTGATGAAAATGATATTGAGAAATAATAGTATAATAAACTCAGACTAATTCAATTATGTTTGGTTCGGAACAATTAATCATATACATTTATTGATCAATTGTTCCTTTTTTGTTAATTTTAACTGAATATTTTACATCAAGATTGCTTTGGCTAAATTTCCTCTATTGCGATTACTCTTGCCCATGAACTATCCATCTGTTTCACTTTAAAAGGTAGAGACATAAGGAAAAATTCTCTCTTTTTTAATTGATCAAGATTATCTAGCCATTCAATTATTGGAACACCCTGAGCCATTAAAATATCATGAAATTCCCTCGTTGATGGAATGTCTTTTGATAGACCAACATTATTATCTATACCAATCATCTTAACTTTATGTGCATTGAACCATCTTGCTGATTCAGGAGTAAGATGAGGTTTAGGTTTATTACCTTTAAGGCTTTCTTGATCATTATTTCTGCATATAATAATATCTCCATCCTTAATGATGTCTCCAATAGCATTTTCAAGAAAATCGGGCATTATTGCAATATTTTTTGTTGCATCATCAATCTCCAATAATATAGCCCTGCCATAATATACGGACAAAGGAAGTTCTGTTGTATCTTTGCCGTTATCAAAAAAATGAGCTGGTGATTCGACATGAGTTCCTACGTGGCTATGAGTTTTGACTACATCATATTTATAAGCCATATCAGCCAAGAAGCCCTTTTTTATAATAAATGGTCTATCATCTGAACCCGGTGGAATAACCTCATAAGAAATGTCAACAATTCGGTATTTGTTTAAGTCTATATCAAACATATTTGCTCCTTTCTAATACCGGAATTATGGTATCAAATAAATCTATCAACATTATCTCATATTTAAAATCTATCTGCAATAGTATCTTCTGAACTTTACATATAAGTTCAGACTATTAGTTTTACCTTTATGTATATTTGACGAAGCTAAGAGGATTTTCGTTGATTATAAATTATTTTGGCTGATTCAACCTCAGTTTTTTATACCTTAAAAAACACACTTAATTCAAGGAAAAGAAGGCATCGAGTTGGAGATTAGCTCAAGAATCTCTCAATTTCTCTATGATTGCCCATATTGATGAATATTCCTTACTGCTCTTTGTATTGTAATATTTTGACCACCTATAGCCTGACTTCTTGTATAATATAGGTATGCCATTTTTTTGCTTATTTTTCAATACTTTCTTACATATCAACTTAACAACATGATTTCTGCTTCCTACAAAAACTGATGGTGAATAGATTACTTTGGCTAAGCTTCAGACATTATTTCGGACATTTCGCAAAACAATATTACTAAATACCAGCAATGCACTATCAATGACTGCTCTTAACGTTTCACCAATGATGCTGACTTTCCATTTAAACAATATATGTAGAACTGAATATAACTTCTGCTTCTTTTCTGGATATACTGTCTCTCGTATCGTTTTGCCTATCAATAAGCCTATGGAATATGATAATAGAACCATTGATACCATCTTCTCCATATTTTCTCGCTTCTGGTTCATTATCTTCTCTATATTAAGCAAATCTTTCATATCACGAAAACTCTCTTCTATCTTCATTCGCAACCTGTATATTTCCATTGCTTTTTCTGGTGGAAGATTACTTATCACCCACATCGGTTCACTGAATCCCTTATCTCATTTGCCTGATATATTCACCTCTAAATTACCTTTATAATACACCCCTCTGAGATTTACTTTATCTCCAGGGTTGATGGTAAGTGATATTCTATCACCATTCTCATTCAATACTGTCGGATTATTGCCTACCTTTAACCTGATGACGAACTTAATCCCTTCTGTAAGCATGTTCTCAAATAAACACTCATAACTAAACTCTCTATCCAAAACTAAAACTTTATCTCCCAGTAACTCCTTTAATTCTGCAATTACTTTTAGATGCTCAAGATTACGCGATGACTACTCATCATTAATGGTCTTTGATGAATATGTTATGAAATTGATTGGTGATTTGGCGTTTAGTATTCCTTTGACAATACGTGAAGCTTTATCATTTTCTCTATCAAAGCATTGATCTGTAAATCGTTTTATGTTATCTATATTAGTAATTGGTTCTGTTCATAATTACCTCCTATGATATTATGGTTTTGTGTTAAATTTACTATATTTTATTATAGGAGTTATTTTTTTGTCCGAACTATTGTCCTAAGGTCAGTATTTTGGGTATTGAATTAAAAATGAAAAAGATATAATATTAATAAATATTATTTTTTATTTTCCTTGTTATATTTTAATACAGAAAGGAGAGTGATTCCTGTTGAGAGATAGACTTGAAGAGGCTTTGCGCAAAAGTGATGCTGAATATGCAGATATTCGTATCGAGGACTCAACTTCATCATGGCTTAATTTTAGGGGGAAGGAACTTGATAGTATTGGATCATCAAAATCTATTGGTGGTATAGTCAGAGCATTAGTTAAAGGGGGGTGGGGATACTCAACTTTTAATGATATAAACGATCTTGGGAAAAGAGTGAAAGAAGCCTGCGAATCCGCAAGAATGGTTGGCAAAGAAGAAACCCAGTTCGCGCAGGTAGAACCTGTCGTTGACATTATGAAAGCTACATTAGAGAAAGATTTTCGTGAGATTTCCCTGTCAGAGAAAAAAAACACTGTTGAGGAATATAATGAGATTGCACTAGGCTATCATAATAAGATTCAAACAACATCGGTAGGTTATGGCGATAATTTCAGAAGGATATATTTTGCAAGCACAGAGGGAACATATATTGAGGATGAAAGACCAAATACATTTCTTTATGTAAGTTCTACCGCAAGAGAAGGTAGCAATGTTCAAAATGGATTTGAATCCGTCAGCGGAAAAACAGGATTTCAGACAATAGAGGGTTTTCAGAAAAGAGCGGAAAAAGCATCTAAAAGGGCTGTTGAGTTGCTTTCTGCACCAACCGTGAAGGGCGGAAAATACACTGTCGTAATAGACCCCAAATTATCGGGTGTTTTTGCTCATGAAGCATTCGGGCATCTCAGCGAATCTGATTTTGTGTATGAAAGTGATCGCATGAAAGAACTTATGGTTCTTGGAAAGCGTTTTGGATCGGACATACTAAACATAATTGATGATGGCGCATATATAGGTGGAATCGGGACACATAAATATGATGATGAGGGAGTCAAAACAAAGGAAAACTATCTTATCAAAGAAGGTATACTTGTTGGAAGGCTCCATTCAAGAGAAACATCCGCAAAGATGGGTGAAAAACCAACAGGTAACGCAAGGGCTATCGGTTATCAATATCCGCCGATTGTCCGAATGACAAATACATACATTGACAAAGGTAAAACTAGCTTTGAAGATATGATAAAGGATATAAAATTAGGTATTCTAGCAGTAGATTCTATTGGAGGGCAGACCTCTATGGAGATGTTCACATTCAGCGCAGGTTATGCCTATATGATCAGGGATGGCAAAGTTGCTGAGCTTGTTAGGGATGTAGTTTTAACGGGTAATGTCTTTGATATTCTTATGAATATCGATATGATTGGCGATGAAGTGATTTGGTCTCCGGGAGGACCTGGTGGATGTGGAAAAGGTGGACAAGCACCATTGCCAGTAGGATTAGGCGGTCCTTATGTCCGTATTCAAAATGTCGTGGTAGGAGGTAGGCAGTGATGATAGTAACACAATTAATAGAAAAGGCGATGAAAAAAGCCCAAGGCGCTCAGGCATGGCTTAACCAAAACGAATCCACAGACGTTTCATTCGAGACTAACAGGCTTAAATCTGCTGAATCGTCTCAACAAACTGGTTTGGGAATTAAGGTTATACTTGATGGCAAAGTTGGTTCATCCCATACAACAGACATTAATGATATTGATGGTGTTGTTAATCGAGCATTAGAATCAGCGGAATTTGGAAGTCCTGCTCATTTTGATTTTCCTGAACCGCAAGAAGCAACTGATGTAAAAATTTATGATGATGCAGTATTGCCATTAACAAAATCTGAAATGGTAAATATCGGCGAAGAAATGATCGAGCTTGTCAGAGAATATAATCCTGAAATTCTTAATTATGCTGGTGTAAATAAGAATATTTATAACGGTGAGTTTGCTAATTCAAAAGGTGTTGAATATTCTAGTGAAGCAACAAGCTTTAGTTTAAGTGTCAGTGGACAACTTGTTAGAGGAACTGATATTTTATGGATAGGGCATGGTTTCGGTTGGAAAAAGCGAGATATAGATCATATCGAGATCGCAAAAGAGACTATAAAACGGTTTAAGATGGCGGAAAAAATCGCATCTATAAAATCTGGTGATATGCCCGTTATATTCCCACCAGATAGCTTGATGATTATACTACTTGCTTTAAGGCTTGGTATAAATGGGAAAAATGTGTTTCTTGGCTCATCACCTCTGGCTGACAAACTTGGAGAAAAGATCGCTGATGAAAAACTAACTATCATAGATAACGGACTTATAGACTATATGTCTGGAAGTGGCAAATATGATGGCGAGGGCATTCCTCATAAAGTTTTGCCTATTATTGAAAATGGCATCTTGAAAAACTTTCTCTATGATCTTGATACAGCAGGCAGAGCAGGAACAAAGACAACGGGTCATGGAGTCGGATGTAATCCCTCAAATACTGTCATAAAAGAAGGGAACATTTCTTTTGAGGATATGCTGAAAAATACAAAAGAAGGTCTGATGGTATATGATGTCATGGGCTTAGGTCAGGGAAACGTTATGAGTGGTGAATTTTCCGTCAATGTCAATCTTGGGTATAAGATAGAAAACGGGGAGATTGTAGGTCGTGTTAAGGACGTTATGCTTGCAGGCAATACCTATGATGCTATAACCAAAATTGAGGCGATGAGCGACAAAGCAGAATGTGTTGGCGGATCGCTTATAGCTCCGTATATGAAGATCAGTAACTTAAGCGTAGTCGCAAAGTAATTTCTATAAGCTTTATAGAGCGCTGATAATGTAGATTTAAGCGAATTTTTTCCGATTCAGAGATGCTAATAATCTGTAAAATCCGTTATATCGGCGTTCTATTCTTTAAAGACACTATAATTAAAAAATGAATATCAAATCTGTTTGCTTTGATCTTGATGGAACTCTATACAACTTTGATATGGTGATGCGGAATGCGTTAGCCATTGTTTTAACAGAACTTATAAAAAAATATCCTGAGTGTAGTGAAAAATTAAGCGTTGACAGAATGGTTCATATTAGGGAAGAGACAGCAAAAGAGTTAAGAGGCAAAGTAATTAATCTTGGAGAAGTCAGGCTTGAAAGTTTTAAAAGATCGCTCAAATATTGTGGAATAGATGATAATGAGTATGCAGAATATATAAACAGGTTATATTTTAAGCATCGCTTTGAGAACTTGGAATTGTTTGATGATGTCATTCCAACTTTAGAATCGCTTAGGGATAAATACATTCTCGGAATAATATCAAATGGCAATAGCTACCCAAAAGTTCTTAGAATAGAGCATTATTTTAAATTCGTCCTATTAGCTCCAGAAGTTGGGATAGACAAACCTAATCCTGAAATTTTTCATCTTGCAATAAAAAAAGCTGATTGCCTTCCAGAAGAAATGCTTTATGTTGGTGATTCTCAGGAGGATGATATTATTGGATGCAAAAACGTAGGTATTAAAGTCGTATGGTTTAATCGTAATAAAGAGCAATTAAAGCATAATATTCCCAAACCTGATTATGAAATAAACAGATTGAGTGTGTTGTTAAGCATATTAAGAGCCTAAATATTAGGAGATACGATGTGAAAGTTGTAACAGCAGACGAAATGCGTAATATTGACTCTCAAACTATAAAAGAGATCGGTATCCCCGGCATAGTGCTTATGGAAAATGCTGGAATAGGTGCTGTTCATGTCATAATAGAAAAATTTCCTTCTCCAAAATTCAGTAAGGTTTCAATCCTTGTTGGCAAGGGTAATAACGGCGGTGATGGTCTAGTTGTGGCAAGACATCTAATAAACAGGGGCTATAAAGTCAATACATACATACTATCTGAGGCTGATAAGTTCTCTGGTGATGCCTTAATAAACCTTCAAATAGCACAAAAAATGAATTTGCCTATGAAATTCATTTTATCCGAAGAACAATTAGAGGAATACAAAAATATCATTTCCCAGAGCGATTTTTTAATTGATTCAATATTCGGAACAGGACTAAAAGGCGCAGTTCGAGGCTTTGCAGGAAATCTAATTGAATTTCTTAACTCCACCAATATTCCCATAATTGCAATTGATCTTCCATCAGGGCTTGATGCTGATTATGGCAGGATTGATGGTGCTTGTATTTGTGCGGATTTAACAGTAACGATGGTCCTACCAAAGCGAGGCTTATTGTTATATCCAGGGGCGAATTTTGTTGGAGAGCTAAAAGTCGCAGACATCGGAATACCAAAAAGCGTTATAGAATATCAGCAAATCTCTGTCAATTTAGTTCAGCCTTCTTTTGCCTCTGAATTACTGCCACAAAGACCAAAAGATGGACACAAAGGTTTATTTGGGCGAGTGCTTTTGGTTGCTGGTTCAGCAGGTCTAACTGGTGCATCGGCGTTGGCGAGTCAATCTGCACTTAGAGTTGGTGCAGGGCTTGTCACTCTTGGGATACCCAAAAGCCTTAATCCTATTATGGAAGTTAAGCTTACAGAAGCAATGACAATTCCATTGGCAGAAACAGAAGATCATACATTATCAATAAGAGCTTTAAATAAAATATTATTATTGAGCGAAAAGGCAGATGTAGTCGCTATTGGACCTGGGCTTTCCAGAAATCCTGAAACAACCGCATTAGTGAAAAAACTCTGCAGAGAGATAAATATACCAAAAGTCATTGACGCTGATGGGCTTAACGCATTATCCGAAGAAAGAGATATTTTAAAAGAACTTAGTTCCAACACTGTTTTGACGCCTCATCCCGGAGAAATGTCAAGATTAATCGATAAGCCAATCTCTGAAATTCAATCGGATCGCATAAATATAGCGTTGGATTTTGCAAAAGAGAATGGAGTCATGCTTGTCTTAAAAGGCGCACCGACAGTTATTGCAACTCCTAATGGCGAAGCATATCTAAATACAACAGGGAACCCTGGTTTGGCTTCTGGTGGAACAGGGGATGTTTTAACAGGTGTAATAGCTGGTTTCATCGCTCAAGGATTGAGTTTAAAAGATGCCTCAATACTTGGTGTTTTTATACATGGTTTGGCTGGCGATCTTGTCGCAAAAGAAAAAGGCATCGCTGGCATGATTGCTAGTGATATAATCGAGAATTTACCAATAGCTATCAAGCAACTTGCTTCTATTAAGGATGGTGTATGACAAAATGAGAAAAATCCTTATATTTTCAATGATTTTTATTTTAATATCAACTATTGCACTATCAAAAGACAAGGAGGAAAAGGTAATGAAAGAAGATATTATCAAAACTTCCGAAGGTGATCTTAAGATTACATTTGTAGGGCATGGAACATTAATATTCAGTTTCAAAGGAAAAATTATTCATGTTGATCCATATTCTCAGGTTGCAGATTATTCAAAATTACCAAAAGCTGATCTTATCCTTATAACCCATGAGCATCAAGACCATCTTGATACTTCTGCAATAGATAAAATAAAGACAGCAAAAACTCAGATTGTTCTAAATCAGAACAGCTATGATAAAATAAAAACTGGAACTGTGATGAAAAACGGGGAAATAAAAACTGTTTTGGAACTAAAAATTGAGGCAGTTCCTGCATATAATATCATAAATAAAAGACAAGATGGTAACCTGTTCCATCCGAAAGGTGTCGGAAATGGATATATAATTACTTTTGGAGATAAAAGGGTTTATGTTGCAGGTGATACCGAAAACACCCCAGAGATGAAAAAGCTGAAAGATATAGATATAGCATTTTTGCCAATGAATCTGCCATATACAATGACGCCTGAAATGGTTGTGGATGCAGTAAAAGCATTTATGCCAAAAATTTTATATCCATATCATTTTGGCAAAACTGATACATCTAAACTTGTGGAGTTGTTAAAAGATGAAAAAGAGATAGAAGTTCGAATTCGTGACATGGAATAATATATATCAATTTCATTTAGACTTGCAAAAGGAATCTTGTGATGATATAATTTTTTTGTTAAATTTCAACAAATTATCAAATAACGATGAGTTATTAAAGACACAATTATTTAATGAAGGTTAAATTATCTCTCATAACCCGGAAAGAGAGGTTTAAATATGCTGCAGCCGAATGAATATAAAGGAAAGCTAATTGTAGTAGAAGGTATAGATGGAAGTGGAAAGTCCACACAGATTAATCTCTTATACAAATGGCTGCAAAGTTTGGACAAGGATGTTTTTTTTAGTGAATGGAATTCATCAAAAATGGTAAAAAGCACAACACGTTTGGGAAAAAAGAAGCAGACATTAACACCTACCACATTTAGTCTTATACAGGCAACAGATTTTGCTGATAGATGGGAAAATCTTTTTCTTCCATTGCTCAAGGCAGGAATAATTGTTTTAGCTGACCGATATGCTTTTACTGCTTTTGCTAGAGATGTCTCTCGTGGAGTTGATCCACAGTGGGTGCGTAATCTTTATTCTTTTGCCATTCAGCCTGATGTTACATTTTATTTTAGTGTTCCTTTGGAGGTTGCAGTGAGTCGTATACTTGGTTCTAGGGCGAAGATAAAGTATTATGAGGCAGGCAAAGACTTAGGTCTTTCTAATGATACAGTTACAAGTTTTCGGTTGTTTCAGGAGAGGATATTAAATCAATATGAGAATATGTCAGAAGAATTTGGATTTACTGTTATAGATGGCAATCTTCCGCTGGAGGTAAAACAACAACAAATGCGGAAAATAATATCAGAAAAGATACTTAATAAATGAATAGGTGGTGAGCAATTTTGACAGATAGCAGATTCTATGGCGCTGGTTTTCCCTATATGAATATAGCTGAAATGCCCGGAAAACTAATTGTGTTAGAAGGAAATGATGGTGTAGGTAGATCAACACAAATGGAACTTTTAAAGCAGTGGCTTGAGGTGGAGGGGTATGGCGTATCAAATACTGGTTTAGCACGTTCTCCTTTAACTCAACCAGGGCTTGATGAAGCAAAAGCAGGACATACACTTGGCAGATTGACAATGAACTTGTTTTATGCAACTGATTTTGCAGATAGGCTTGAAAATCATATAATCCCTGCGCTCAGTGCAGGATTTTGTGTTTTGTCTGATCGGTATTTTTATTCTATAATTGCGCGCAATGTTGTTAGGGGTGCAGACTCCGAATGGGCAAGGAAGGTTTATGGTTTTGCTCTTAAACCAGATATTATATTTTATCTTAAAGCAAATATTGATAATCTCGTTAAGCGTGTATTACGTGGAAGAGGCTTTGATTATTGGGAATCTGGAATGGATGTTCGTTTTGCTGATAATCTTTATGATAGTTTTGTCAAATACCAAAATCAGCTTACTAGGCAATTTAATAGAATGTCTAAGGAATTTGGCTTTGTAACAATAGACGCAAATCGTTCCGTTCAGGAGATATTTGAAGATTTGAAATCACATACTAAGAAGCTTTTGGAAAAAAATAAGACGGGGTGAGTAATTTGCATAATAGGCCTGATGAAAGCTATTGTTTCTTTGGTGCAAAGGCATTGCTAGAAAGGCTGAGGGCATTTGAATGTGAAATTGATGGCGTCACCAAAGCAGAAGATATAGAATGTATCCATCGTATGCGAGTTGCTTCACGCCGTCTGCGTAGCGCTTTTAGGCTGTTTGGTGAGTGTTTTGATCAAAAAGATATTGAGCATTGGCAAAAACAGACCAAGCAAATAACAAAATCATTAGGTTCTGCAAGAGATATTGATGTTCAAATTGACTTTCTTCGTGAATTTATCAAAGAATTAGATGATAAACGCCATATTCCAGGTATAAAGCGTTTGCTTTTTCGTCTGCAACAAAAACGAGAAAAGATTCAGTCAAAAGTTATATCATCAATGATTCAGCTTTCTGATTCGGGAATAATAGAACAAATTGCCGAATCCTGCCATATTATGAGCAATATTGCACGATTGCATCAAAAAGATGAACACTCAATAAGTGTTTATGAAAACGCATATATACAAATATCATTGAATCTTGAAAAATTTCTTTCTTATAAAGAATATATTAATCAACCTGATAAAACCGATGAACTTCATGCAATGAGAATATCCGCAAAGCGTTTCCGTTATACGATGGAGATATTTTCTCCTCTTTACAAAGATAATCTCGAAAAACCGATTGAGGCAATAAAAAAGATTCAGACAATACTTGGTGATTTTAATGATTGTGTTGTATGGGTGAATTATCTATCGCAGTTTATAGAAGAAGAATATTATAGAACACTCAATTATTTTGGACATACAAAATCTTTTAGTAGGTTAAAAACAGGTATTCTATATTTGCAGGAAAATAGGAGGAAAAAACAGGCAGAATATTATAATAGTTTTGTTAGGTATTGGTCTGAAATCTCGGAAAAAGAAGTATTAAATAGACTTATTAAAAGCATTTCTGATTATGTCATAAAAAAGGGGTAATTTTATGAAAGTAGCACTGATAAGCGACATACATGCAAATCTTCATGCTCTAGAGGCGGTTTTGAATGATGCTCATAAACGTGGCGTTGAAGCGATATGGAATATGGGGGATATGCTTGGTTATGGTGCAGCGCCAAACGAGGTTATAGACATCTTGATTAAAGAGAATGCACAAAGTATAATTGGCAATTACGATTCCAAAGTGCTGAAAGTAAGGGAAAAAAAGAAAAACTGGAAAGATGGAGCCCCCCCTGAAAAATGGTTTGCATACAATTGGACTTATAAGAATCTTTCAAAAAACAATAGGGAATATCTATCAAAATTGCCAAATGAAATAAGAATGGAAATCGAGGGCAAAAGGATTTTATTAACACATGGGAGCCCTGAGTCTGACGAAGAGCATCTGACATCTGAAACACCAGAGGAAAGATTCATTGATATAGCTGGAAAATCTAATGCTGATATTATAATCTTTGGTCATTCTCACGTGCCATTTAAGCATAAATCTGAAAAGGTTTGGTTTATAAATCCCGGAAGCGTTGGTCGTCAAGGAGATGGCGATCCAAAAGCAAGCTATGCAATCCTCAGTATTAAGCATCCCAATTTATTTCGTATAGACTTTTATAGAGTAGAATATGATATAGAAAAGGCTGTTGAGGCGATACATAATAGTGGGTTGCCAGAATTGTTTGCTCAAATGCTACTAGAAGGCAAAAACTTTGAAAAAACAAAAGAAATAAGCGAAAAAAAAGCAAAAAAAACAATAGATGATTCGGATAAACTCGCATCATCCTATGAATTAGCAAAAAGCTGTGGATATGAAAGCGAACATGCTGAACAAGTAATGAGTATTGCTCTCAATATATTCGATGAATTACAACCAATCCATGAACTTGATCAAAAAGAACGTTTCTTTTTACAAAATTCAGCTATATTGCATGATATAGGCTGGATCAATGGTCAACAAAAGCATCATAAGTCATCTCTCAGGATTATTCTTGAAGATAAAACTTTGTTATTTGATGAACGAGAAAGGCTTATAATTGGTTCAATATGTCGTTATCATAGGGCTGCGTTACCTAAGAAAAAACATGCTCATTACTCGTCATTAGAACCATCTGAACGCAAGGTAGTTAGTTTATTGGCAGGAATACTTAGGGTCGCTGACGGATTAGACCGAACCCATCAAAATATCGTCAAAAGCTTAAAATGCGAGGTAACAACAGATAAAGTTATAATTAAATGCGTTGTTTCTCATTCTTCCGAAGCAGACCGACAAGCTGCGCTGGATAAAGGGCAACTGTTAGAAAAAGTCTTTGATAGAAAATTATCAATAGAATGGCAGTTATAAATAATAATAACAGGGACATAATATAAGATTTGTCTCTGTTATTCTATTATTATGTTTTTGATGTCTATCTTTGTTTCGGGATATTTCATATCAAGGCTTTTTAATTTCTCAACAATTGTCTGCCCAATTACTAGATTTCGATACCATTTTCTATTTGCTGGTATGATATGCCAAGGAGCATGCTCTGTATTACATTTTGTAAGTGCGTCCTCGTATGCGTCCATATAATCATCCCAGTATTTTCTTTCTTTGAGATCGCCTTCTGAAAATTTCCATCGCTTTGATGGATCGTTAAGCCGTTCTTCCAATCTCTTTTTTTGCTCATCCTTTGATATATGGAGATAGAACTTCATTATGACAGTTCCATTTTCAGTAAGGATTCTCTCAAAATCATTTATTTGATCATATCGCTTTTTCCATACTTCTTTTGGCACCAAATCATGGATTCTAACAACAAGAACATCCTCATAATATGACCTATTGAATATTACAATTTTTCCTTTACAAGGCGTAACTTTATGCGCACGCCATAGAAAATCATGAGATAATTCCTCTGGTGTTGGAACTTTGAAACTTTTTACATCACAACCCTGTGGATCAACACCGCCCATAACGTGTCTAATTGTTCCATCTTTTCCACCGGTATCCATTGCCTGTAATATTATAAGAAGCGATCTTTTGCTTTCTGCATATAGTAATGATTGTAATTGAATCATCTGTTTGCGGATTTCATCTAGCTTTTTTTCTGCATTTTTTTTATCTGTATAATTGCCAGTGTAACTAGGATCAAAGTCTTTAAGCTTTATTTTTTCTCCGGGCTTTACAATTACTGGTTGTGTCATATTTATTGCCCTTTCTGTTATTAAACAATGTCTTGGAAATAAATTATTATTTTTTGAAAGAATCTCGGATATTTTTCGCTTGTGTAAGTATTTCTACAAGAGAATCGCCATCTTTTGCCTCAAGCACTGCTCTAAACTTGGCAAGTTCAGCCTCTACTTTGCTAATCATAGAAATAAGTTTTTCTGCATTTTGCAAAAGTATGCCTTTCCATAAATCTGGACTACCAGAAGCAATTCTAGTAGCGTCCGCAAATCCACTTGCGGCAAAATCCAATGCGTATCCCTGCGCATTTTTTATATCAGAAACAACATTAACAAGCGCACATGCGACGGTATGTGGAAGATGACTTATTGCAGAAACGAGATAATCATGATCATCGGGAGGCATTATCTTTATTGATGCACCTATCATCTGCCATAAATCTGAAATTGTCTTGATAGCATCTTTATTAGTATTATCGGTAGGAGTTAGTATACATACCTTATTGACAAATAAATCTGCATCGGCAAAATCAACGCTTGTTTCATGAGAACCTGCCATTGGATGCCCACCAACAAAGTATATATCATCAGGAATTATTTTTTCTATTTCACAAACTAACTTTGCCTTTGTGCTACCAACATCGGTTATAAGACAACCTTTTGGCAAGTGATCAATGGCTTTTCTAGCAATTTCAGAAATAGTATCAACAGGAGTTCCAATTATTAGGATATTGGCATTTTTTAAAGCTTTTGAGAAATCAATATCTATATGATCAACAGCACCGACATTAATTGCCCTTTTAAGTGAATCCCATCGGCGCCCAAGACCGATAATTTTGCCACGAAATCCAGCTTTTTTAAGAGCAAGACCTATTGACCCGCCAATAAGCCCCACTCCTGCGATAACAATTCTCTCCATTTCTGAGGGAAAAGCCATGTATCACCCCTTACAATAGCAAATACTTTTATCTCTTAACATATCCCCATGTAGTCGTCAATTTATCATCAGGCTGAACTGCGGCAAGTTTTGTTAAGTCTTCCATGCTTTGCTTTATTTCTGCCTCAGACAAAGCCTTATGCCATATCTGAACTTCGTCAATTAGACCATTGAATTTCTGCCCAGTTGCTCCCCATGATCCAACCATCGTATCACCTGCTGTTCCAAGATAGGGAAGCCCCGCTTTTCCTGCATCTTCCGCTGCCTGAACACCATTAAGGTATATTCTTCTCTTTTTTGCGGCAAGATCAAGCCAGTAGGCTATATGTAACCATTCCTCTGCCTTTGCTCCCGCAACATCAAGGTCATTGCTATAAAATCCCATTCTGATAGTGCCGTTAGTATATATACGGAAGTGCAGACTTGTATTAGTCGCATTTACTTGTGTTTGTGAGAATACACATTGTTCCGCACCGCCAGCAAGTTTTGGATTCACCCACATACAGATAGTCCAGCTTCTTTCATTAAGTTCAATATGAGGGCATTTAACCTCTCCGCCTTCTGCAAATTCTAAGGCGCTTCCAAATTTGCCTTTTCCCCATTTCACTGTCCCAACAGCAACACCATGATTACCATATTGCGACAGATCATTTACATCTCCACCCTTGCCTTCGTTACAAGGCAGATAAAGCATACATTCTTTATCTTTGTAACTAATCGCAGATTCAGCATTCATAACAGATACAAGCACCATGACTACAACAAAACCTATTAACAAGCGTTGCATTTCAATACCTCCTGTTTAGGGTTTGGCATTGTCAAATTTAGAAAAACCACAGAGGCACGGGGTCACGGAGAATAAAGGAAAAAACAAAAAATTATTTTCCTCCCTCTTAAGCTCCGGTCTCTGTGTTTAGTTTTCATTTTATTTTGGACAATGCCTAGGGTTTTTATATATTGAGCCTGATCTATATATCACACTCAATTAAAAGACGTAATAATAACTATTGCGTCATGTAGTGGTTGACCAAATTAGTTTTTGCACTTATTCCCCTCATCTAGCTTCTCCCAGATGGGAGAGGAACAATCCCTTCTCACTTTCAAGGGAGAAGGTCGGGATGAGGGTTATAAATTTGATCAAGCAGTAGCCAATTTTATTTGCCTAATACTTGCTTGAGACCGTTTATAAATCGTTCATTTTGCTCTTTTGTTCCTATTGTAACTCTTATAGAGTTCGGAAGTTCATAACCAACCAAAGGACGAGTTATAACGCCCATCTTGAGCAATTCCTGCATTACAACAGGTCCCGGTCTATCAAGATGAAGAAGAATGAAGTTACCTTCTGTTGGAACATAATCTAAGCCCATGCTCTCAAATTGCTTGTATAAATATATCTTGCCTTCTCTATTAATCTTAATACTTTTTTCTACATGCTCTTTATCTTTCAGGCTTGCCCTTGCAGCCGCCTGAGCGACCATGCTGACATTGAAGGGCTGACGGACTTTATTCATTATATCTACAAGGTCAGGTCTCGCAATACCATAGCCAACACGCAATCCAGCCAAACCGTATATCTTTGAGAATGTTCTGCATGTTATGACTGTTCTGCCTTCTTCAATATATTTAAGCGTTTGTGGAAAATCATCTCTTTCTACATATTCGTAATACGCCTCATCAAAGACGACAATAACATCATCAGGGACACGATCCATAAACCGATCAACTTGTTCTGCTGTAACCATCGTACCTGTTGGATTATTAGGATTTGCGATAAAGATAACTTTTGTTCTGTCAGTAATCGCATCCGCCATTGCATCTAAGTCCTGTGAATAATCAGGCTTTACATTGATGACAACAGGCGTTGCATCAGCAACTTTTGTTGCGAGGATATAGACAACAAAGGCATGTTTGAAATATATAACTTCATCTTCGGGATTAATAAATGTATCTGCGATGATTTGCAAGACATCATTTGAGCCATTGCCCATGAGCAAGTTTTCAGGTTTAACGCCCAAATGCTCTGCAAGGTCTTTTTTGAGATGATAGCAATCGCCATCAGGATATAGAAACACCTGATCTGCGCAATCCTTTATTGCTTGAATTCCCAAAGGTGATGCGCCAAGCGGATTTTCGTTGGAAGCCATCTTGATTATCTCTGCTTCAGGGATGCCCAACTCACGTGAGACTTCCTCAATTGGCTTGCCCGGCTGGTATGGTTGTATAGACATTACGCCTTTTTTTGCTAACATTCTTTTCCTCTCTCGATTAAAAAGTAGTTCCTAATTGATTTTTTTATTAAAAATCAGCGTTCTATTTCTTTTTTGCTTAGAATTCCTACTTTACCTCTTTGTTTTCAGCTTGCTTTGGGGCAATTTTCTGGAAATCCTCCATTATACCTGCGGTAACAAGATATATGTCCGCAGATGAATCTTCCTTTACATAAACATAATTTTTGGTAGGGATTTCATTACCGATTATCATCTTTTTTGACGTGCCATCTTTGAGATGAAATATTACCGAAATTCGTGGATTCTGTAATCCATAGCTATCTAATGATTCTTGCTCTTTTATCTTTGTAAAAATATATCTATCTAGCATCCCTGATATAGCGTCATTTATATTTTTTTGATCAATAGGAAATGGCGCGCTTTGCCATTTTTCGCTATTATCTTTGGTAAGCGATAAGTTTATTGATTCAGGTATGCTAAATTTAATATCAACTTTGCTAATGTTATCTTTGGGAATATTAAAGCTTGCTTCTATATTTTTACTTTTTGATTTGCCTTTATCCTTGTCATTTCTTTCAAAGAAAAATACAATAGCGGATAGTATTGCGACAATAACTAGCAAAATTATGGTAGTTTTATATTTCATAAGACTACCTCCTTTTCCACCAGACTCTCGCACCGATAATCACCAGCAATAATGGAATCGTAAATATACTAGCATAAGACACAAGCCTTATCTCTTGACCGCTGAGTTTTTGAATCATGGCTTGTTCGTCAACGCTCTTAGGTCTTATGGATATGAGTTCTTCATCTTCGGTTAGCCAATTCAGAGAATTCATAAATAGATCGGGATTTCCCTGTTGTAGATACTTATTCATAACAAAATCAGAATCACCAAATGCAACAAGAACTCGTTTTTCTTTTTGATCTGCATTTTCTTTTTCTTTGTCAGAAGAAGGGGCTTTTTCTTTACTTGTAACTGCAATAGCAATTGTTAAAGGACCTTTTATATCTTGTCCCTCATTAAATTCAACGATCTGTTTATTTAAAAGATCGTTTATATTGGTTTCACCCCAGCTATTGTTGCTAGTTTTCACTAATTCAGTAATATTAAGAGATTCGCCTGCTTCTGATCTTTTTGCAAGCGACCTTGCTATTGGAAAGAAAGTCATTAATCCTCTCGAAAGTGGGGCAGTTATGGGATGATACCCATAAGTAATACAGACAGGAACCGAGGGGTCACCAAGCATTGAACGACCAAGCCCATCAAGGATTATATCATTTTGCGGTTCAATTCCCCATCTTTTTAAAATATTATCAAGCGATGGTGCAGGCGGAGGATCAACCATTATTATCGCTTTGCCTCCTAAGTCGAGATAGTCTATTATTGCTTCTTCCTCTGCTGGTAAAAGTGGGTTTTGAGGACCTGCGATTATTAAGACATTACAATCTTCTGGAACGGCTATTTGTTGAGCCAAAAATAGCTTTTCAACCTGATAGGTATCTGCTTCTATTCTCTTTTTTATTTCAGTGTAGCTTGTATCCTCGTATCCTTCAATATCACGTTCTCCATGCCCAGATAGGAAATATACCTTGCGTTGTTTTGATGATGTTAGCTTTAGGATTGTGCTTGTGAAGTCCTGTTCCTCATTTTCATAACTTGTAACGTTCTCTTTTCTATCGCCCAATTCAAAAACAACAGTTCCATCTTGGCTTATTTTATATGCTGTTGCGATGCCCGGTTTGGCAGATGGATCAACCATTGTAAACTTTAACCTGTTAGACTGTTGGCTATATTCATTTAATATATCTTGGGCAACTTTTTTTCTATAGTGATTATCAGTATAAAAGGCTGTTATAGTTATATCTTTATCTAAGCTACCCAAAATCTTTTTAGTCTGATCAGACAAAGAGAATATCCTGTTTTGTGTTGTATCCAACCTTTTGAAATGCCTTGCAGAGACGAAATTAACAAGCACAAGTATCGCAAAAGCCAATAATATCATAATCGCTATGTTTGAGCCATAGCGGGTTGTTTTGCTAGCTATAATGCTTAATATCCAGAAAGTTAGTATACAAACAATTCCTATTATAAGGATTATTTTTGCATACCAACCAAATGTCGGGCTAAATAAATATATAATAAGAGTTACAAGTAGTAGCCCAAACCCTATCAAACCAATAATGTTCATCCATTTTTTCGGAAAGACGAACTCCATAATTTAATACCCCTTTTTATTTCCACCTAGATGACTGAACCATCTTAACAGCTAGAAAAAGAGAAAAACAGGTAAAACTAAGATAATAAAACACATGCTTTGTATCAATAACACCCTTTGAAAAATCCTCAAAATGCTCAACAAGGGAAATAAATGAAAAAACCTTTGACATCATACTTCCCACAGCACTAGACATCCATCCTATCGTCCATAAACCAAGTAAAAGAACAAAACTTATTAATGCGGCAACGATCTGATTGCTTGTAAGTGACGATGCAAATATGCCAAGTGAAAGGAAAGATGCACCCAATAGAAATAAACCAAGATAGCCAACTAGCATTGGATCTATATCAGGCTTAGCATAAGTCATCAAAAATACTGGACAGAGGATAGTTGATACAAGCATAAGCGCAAACAATGCTAAACTTGCCAAGAATTTTCCAATTACGACTTCTGTATCAGTTACAGGAGAAGTCATAAGCAATTCTATTGTCCCCATTCGTTTTTCTTCGGCAAAAAGCCGCATTGTAATTAATGGGCTGACGAATATCATCGTTATACTGATGTTGTGAAATATTGCCCTCATACTAGCTTCACCGCCATATCTTGTCGCCCAGTTGAAATATGCGGTAAAGAAGAAGCCCGTCAGAAGGCTGAAAACAATTAACACAACATAAGCTATTGGTGAAGAAAAATATGATTTCATTTCCTTAACAAAAATTGCGGGTGCATTTTTCATATTATTAGTTATTCTCTTCCTCCTTTCCGTCATCTGTTTCAGGTTCGTCTTCTGTATTATCTAATTCATCATTAAATTCCTGTTCATCTGATATATCGTTGTCTGGCGTTTCATCAATTTCAGACTCATCTTCATCAGATATATCTTCAGGAACATTCTCACGGATAAGGTCTAAAAAAGC
The DNA here is from genome assembly GCA_964564735.1 of uncultured bacterium. Taxonomy (GTDB): domain Bacteria; phylum Poribacteria; class DTPJ01; order DTPJ01; family DTPJ01; genus CAZMCH01. The sequence goes on along the minus strand of CAZMCH010000055.1, from coordinate 1,117 downwards.
GTCTTCTAGTGTCATTTCAACAGGTCGCATTTCCATCAAGCCCCAATTGCTATATACTATCGTAGATGCAAGTTCTGAGCGTATATCCATACCAGCCTCGTGTATAACAATATAGGAACCAAGATCATCTTCTTGCTCTGTAATAACATCAATGACTTGTGGAATGAGTTTTATTCTTGGAATCAATTTATCTGATGGCGCATGGACTTTTATATAGATATTGCCAGATTCTTCAAGATTTGTTATTTTTCCTGTTGATTGGTATTCAATGACAGTAACTTTTCCGTCTTTTAGTTTCACAGTTCCAGCGATTTTGCCATCATTTATAACTATTATCCTACTACAAATCATACTTGCCTCTGGTAAGATATGAGTGCTTAATATGACGGTATGTTCTCCACCAAGTCCTTTTATTAGATTTCTTATCTCTATTATTTGTCTTGGATCAAGCCCTATGGTTGGTTCATCAAGTATCAAGACTTTTGGATTATGGACTAATGATTGAGCTAATCCGACCCTTTGCCTATAACCCTTTGATAGCTTGCCGATAAGACGACTGCGGAATCTCTCCAATCCACAAGCCTCTATGGAGTTATTGACATATTCACGTCTGACATTTCGTGGAACTCGTCTTATTTTTGCCATAAAGTCAAGGTATGATTCAACGGACATTTCAGTATATAATGGAACGTTTTCAGGCAGATAGCCGATATGTTTTCGAACTTCTAGTGGATCACAAAACACATCATAGCCAGCAACTTTGGCGTTGCCATCTGTGGCGGGCATAAAGCATGTTAGAATACGCATAGTTGTTGTTTTCCCCGCTCCATTTGGACCAAGAAATCCGACAACCTCGCCTTCATCAACATTGAAGGTTACACCTTCTATTGCGGTAAATTCATTATATCGCTTCGTAAGGTTTTCGACTTCGATCATTCATTCATTCCCCTTTTAGAGCAGTTATAATATTAGATAAATTCTACTTCTGAGGAGAAAAACCATTATTTATGCAGTTGTATTATACATTTTAGCTAGTTTATTGTCAAGTATTCATTCTTGATTCTGTAATTCGGAAAGGTAATAAACTTATGTTTATGACAAACAGTCTAAATAGACA
>CAZMCH010000054.1:0-28533 GCA_964564735.1 uncultured bacterium | reverse complement strand
GGATAATCATTAATTAACTCTCTAAACTTTGGTTCTGCTTCCTCATATCGTTCAAGTTCATAGAGATTAACACCCCACAAAAATATTATACCTTCTTTGACCTTTGCAGTTTTTGTCTGATCATATATCTCTGGACAGAGTTTCAATGAATCTTCATACTTGGTCATATCACCTAACTGCTTGGCTAATTCATGATAAGCGGTAGCAATCTTAAACTTTGCAAGTGAATCAAAATCCTCATCAATAACCTTTGTATTTGCACCAAATTTCTTGCCCTCTGCTATAGCAAGATTATACTTGTCTATAGCTTCTTGATACTTCTTTTCTGCATAAGCTTTTTCAGCTTCTTCATAGATATTTTTTACATTGACGCTACTTCCTCCGGGCATAAAGAAAGTGGCAATCAGAAACAAACCAGCTAATACAGCTATAATTTTGAGTGTCATTCTTATACATCCCCTTTTCCGAATGGGACAATATAAAACTACGATAAAAACAAAATATAATTAAGTTTTGAAAAGTCTAACTCAATATCAGAAAGCTTTGCCTTTATCCAAATGTTTTATATTATGTCCCGTATCCGCTTACTCAGACTAGATACAGAAACTTAAACAAACCACAAAAACCAGATACATCACCAAAAGCCTTTTAAGCTAATGATAACGTAATGTCGAAAAAAATAATTAGCAAATCACATAACTATATAATATACCACAAATAATATTAATGAATCATCTATATAATAATATTTTCCTAATTATCAAATAATAAAAATATAAAATATAATTGCTAATAAAATAAAAAGATAATCAAGAAAATATTGTTATAGAGCGGATTTTCCGCTCTATAACGTTTTTTTGTTCTTAGAAGCCCATCAATGCACGGACATAAGTTTCCGTACTTGTGGTGGATGGCTTTTTCTTACCAGTGTAAAGTATTGTCGGTAGCATTGTTGTCTGCTTAAATCCTACCAAAATACGAATATTGAAACCTAACCATTCACCTTGGTTGATTGCCTGTAAAGCCCAAATTCTCTTCTTTTGATCATTTCTCCATTGGATCGGAGTTTTTACATCCTCACCCCACGGCTTTAAGAAATAAGTTTTGAAGTTCCTATCCATGTTCATCAATCTTCTATACTGGAAACCACCGAGAATATTAAGGCTTGGGGTAAATACATAGTCAAGTCTTATCAATCCGATAGTTTCACGGGTATTCTGGTTGAATCTAAGATATTCTTCTGTCTGATAGTCTGTCGGTGATACCTGAGTTGGATCAAGTGCCTTACGACCTTGTTCATCAAAGAAGTTTCTATCCCAGTTTCTTTCCAAAACCCACTTAAACATAGGTGTTAAGGTGATACCTTCACCAAGTTTACTGACATAGGGGATCTTATCAATTGGTATTTCATAGCTGGTCTTAAAGATAAAGGTATTAAACTTAACCGTTGCATCCTTATATCTTCTTGGTATCCAGTTTGCCTGATCAAACACAAGCACAGGGTCCATACCATTGAAAGCATATTCTCTTCTATCTCTGCTTGCACGTAACTGCTCATCTTGAAGCATAAAGTCAATAGCTTCATCTGTTTCAGTACCAGGATCATCTGGACGGACTTTCTTATCATCCGCTGGTGAATAATGCTTTTCAAAGCTAAGCAAATACTTGGTTATTAGCTTAAATCTTGGAATACCTGTATAAGTTAATTGAAGTGTTGTAGTATTATACAGAGCATTATAGAAGTCAAGTTCATCTCTAACGTCTGTTGCTTCTACTTCACCGACTCTCAAGGTAATCGCATAGTCAACTATGTCGTCTTGAACCTTCACTAAACGGTTCTGGAATATCAATGTTCCAAAATCTGGAATATCACGTTCATAGTTTATCTGTCCAAATAAGCTATTTGCTCTACGTGCGCTTGATATTTGATTCTGTCTTAGAATTCCTGCTTTGACTGTCATATTAGCAAGAATATCATAGCTAGCAGTCAAATGCAAACCTTGTATATCTGCTCCATACTTGTAGTCTGGATCATAGTCGTCCTCAAGGGTATCAAGAACTCTATTATTATTGAGGTCTTCTGTCTGTTCAAATACGGGTGGATCTGCCTCAAAGATGAGGAAGTCTTCTTGATAGTCCAGAATACCGTTCATATCTCTATCGTCTGCACGTGGAAGAACACCGTCAAAGTCATCATCATCTGGGAAGTCATCGTCATCATCGTCATCTTCAACAAGCATGTAGTTCCCAGCATCATAGGGATTTCCATCCTGGGTTTCGGATGTTCTTGGTATTTTATATGTTTCATCACGGTCAGTATTTGCACCAAATCCTGCATAAGTGGTTGTCCAACCCGGGTCAATGCTAAAATACGCACCTTCAAGATAAAGCTTACCAAGACGACGTTTTAGATTCACTGAATATGCTTTATCAGTAGTATTATTATTTCCACCTGCTAATTTTGATTCAAATCTATGACCATCAATTGCAGAAAAAGTTCTCGCAGTTGGATCATCTGGATTATCTGCTGTTGCTTGTGAATAGTCTATTTTATCCTTTGATATTGTTGGATACTGCTTATATTTCGGGTTAACAGCATATTGTGCCTGAAGATGACCGATAAATGGAAGTGTTCCTTCAATATCAACGCCCCAAAGTGCAGCACCTCTTGCTGCGCCGTATTCATATTTGACAACTTTTGTCTTATTTTGCTTTGTTGCGTCATTACCTGTCGCTTCAATAACATCGCGATATGGCATCTCAATAACACCTGTTTCTGTCTTTGGCCACGGATCCTCAACAGCACCTACGTTCTTTGTGCTATATCCTGCAACTTCTACCCAATAGTCACCCTTCATTGTCATAAAAATAACTACTGATTCCACTGTTCTTGGATCAATTTTAAGGTCTTTATCTATATCCAATACACACTGGAAAGAATCAAATCCATTTGCCACCCAGAAATCACCATCAGAATCGCCACCCTTGCTATATGGGTCTTCCTCTGGAATAAGTGTCCTTGTGAAATCACTGGAACTCTTTTCCACTATTTCTGTGCTAAATGTCTTAGTATCTGGGTCATATATCTTTACATGAAAAGCAACTGATTTAACCTTCGCACCATTTGCGTCGCCTTCTTTCATGTAATCTTCTGGTGAGTTATCTCTAAATGTCAATACGATTCTTTCGGGAGGAGTATTTGCGACTGTTCCTGTCCATGGGTTATCAATACGCTGTGGGTGTTCCTTATGGAGGTTTATATAGGTGAAACCGACTCTGAGAATATCGCCGATCATACCTTGTCCTCTGAACCCAACCAATCTCTTATTTTCAAGGAACGTGTCTGCATTTCTACGTCCAATTGTTGGGGCAAGGCTTCCTGCAGCCGCAACATCTGAACCATATATCGGGTTTGATATACGTGAGTTCAATATACTGAATAAATGTTTGCTTGTCTGGAATGACAAATCCCATCTAAATCCATCAAATTCTGTCTTACGTATAATGTAGGACATTGGCCAAAGGGTCTTATCTTTAATGGTTAAATGGTCACCTATTGTAAACTCTGTATGACGTCCACGATAGGTATCTTCTGTAAGAACGGTGCGGTCTAACTGTGCAACATATCTAACACTGTCCAATGCGCCAGTTCTACCAAGAACAAGATTTCCTGCAGCATCAAATTGCTTTTCTTCTATATACTGATGAACTTCATTACCTTCAAGCAATTCTCTACCAAACAGATCATAGAAGAAGAAAGGTTCTTCTTCAAGCTGGAATCTATCAGAAAACTTTTCCTCTGCTGTTAGCTGAGGCAAAAGCGGTTGTGATGGACCTTCCATACTCACAGAAGCACAACCACCCAAAAACAAAAGAGATGCGATAGACATTACCGCAAAAATTAAGGACCAAAAATAGGCTCGTAAAAACTTCATTGCTTAGCCTCCTTGACTAGAATTAAGGTAAACAACATCCTCGCAAACCTATAAACCAAACGCCCAACTTAAAAGACTATCAGGTATTTTTTTACCAATCCCATAAACCTGCAATTATAATCTCAAATATTAAGGCGGCGATTTACATGAGTTCAAAGGAATAAACTAAATACACATCACCTCTAACTTTCTATGCTGAACACAAAACATCCGCTTAAGTTTTTGTCAGCAATTCCCCGTTTTAACTTAAACACATTTACAAATGGCTCAAACCAAATGTCTGCAAAATCTAATAACATCTACATTATCATAAAAGATATAATCTGAGTTTCTTGCTCTTTAAGTTTGATTCTTATATGAAATCTAAGGTTACCCTGAAGTGTTGTTCATAAGATAACATTTTTGAATATCTCTGTCAAGTGCTTTTTTTAATAATTATTAAAACATTTGTTTTAAATGTAAACTTTTTATTCAATAAATTCGTCAATATGCAAGAATTATTATAAAATCTATTATTAGCTCATTTTTTTTCATAATATTCCAGTAAAAATGCCATTGATAAGCCTACAACCAATCCCATAATACCTGCAATGGCTGTTATAAATTTGATACGAGGACTAATAGGGCGACTATTGGGCTGTGCAGAATCAACCAACTCTATTCCGCCCTTTATCCTCTTATTATCACTGACATTCTCATTTGCCATTATTTCTGCCTCTACTTTCTTGCCCAATAAATCCTTATAAATTTCAAACTTATAATTTACTTCTCTATTTAAACTCTCCAACTGATATTGATTTTGGGGCATCTCTGAAAATATCATATTTCTTTCAATATCTAATTGTTTTAATACATTCTCTGCCATATTTGCAGTCGTATTATATGATATTATTCTCAATTCTGATTCTATTGCTTGATCCAAAAGCGATTGATATAATGGATTGCGAGACTCTGTTTTTGATGCTATTCCCATTTTTTCCTTTGCCAAAGCCCTCATTTTCCCATTTATTTCATCTATCTGTGCCAATAATGCCTTAACTTTGGGGCTTTCATTATCAAATTCAGTGCGAGTTTCTATTAATCTCAGATTCATTTCTGATAAGTCTGTTTTATATTTATTCCATAATACATCCTGCGAAAGTGTCCTTGATGATTCAACAAATTCTGGTTCATTTCCCAATCTCATTCTCAAATCATCAAGTTTTTTCTGCTCTGCTTTGGCAAGAGTCTCATTCTGTTCCTTTATACCTGACAAATTTGAAATACGATTAAGCAAATATTCTGCATAAGCAGACCAAGTTATTGTATTACCCTTACTATCCAAAAATTTCCTGATATTCTGATCGGTATCTTTTATCTGAGTCTCAATATCAACTATCTTCCCATCAATAAATTCTTGACGTTTTGAAACATCAAAATCTGATCTTCGTCCTCGTTGATCCTGCATGACTCGTATTAATTCATTAACAATCAAAGAAGCGCGCTCTGACCCACCCTCGTCCATTCTCATTTTGATCTTTACCTCAATCATTCTTGTATCAGGAATCGTTTTGGCAGTAATTTTCGGGGCAAGAAATTCGGAGGTAAGGTCATTGTTATCTTTTGGAGATTTTCTCTTAATATTTCGAATAGTTTCATTTAACACAGAATTGCTAATAAAACGTTTACATATCGTTTCCATTGATACCTGATCAACGCCTCGTGAAATGACATTCTGCATCAATCCTGACAAGCCAGTGGGTGAAGAAGTCTGCTGAACCTCAATAATTGCAGACGATTCATAGATCCTTGGTAAATACAAACTTACTATCAAAGCTGTTCCGAATATCAAAAGGAAGCTAATTATGACAATGAAATCATGCCTAAGGATAACCGCTATATAATCACGAAGATAAACTTCGCCTTTACCCAAAGTAAATGTCCTCCTTATCGATAACCAGAAAATCCTTACTTGAAAACAGCATACAACGTGCTAAATACCATTACAGCCGAATAAACAGCATTCCAATTTATTGCTAATCGCCTTGAAGGAACGATAATAATATCACCAGAATCTATCATCTCTTTATAAAAAGATTCGGGTTTTTTCCAAATTTTTGATAGATTAATTGTGATTTCCTTACCATCTGATTTAACTATCTTAACATTCCTAAGATCAGCGCCTTCTTTGACACCGGATAAGGATAAAGCCTCTATAATGCTAATGCTATCCGAAACATCATACTGACCCTGTTTTTCTACAAAACCTATTATACTTATTTTGCCTCTTTCTGGCACAATTACGCTATCACCGGGTTCTATTATTCTTTCATAGGCAGAATTATTAGCTAGATTTTGTGTCTGTAAATTGTTTTCTAGGAATGCATTTACAATTATTGCACCATTTTTTGATAAGATCATAATTTTTTTAAGATCAGCAGTATTTTCCAAAGCACCGCCAGCAATTGCTAACGCCTCTATAATACTTATATTTGTCTTTACTGGATATACACCGGGTTTATGAACATGACCTATAATTTTTACCTGTGATTCCTTTATGGAAGATGGAATTGATAGTATATCACCGTCATTTAAAACATATATCTCATCAGAAAAACCTTGAATAATTGATTTTTGATATGCGGGGTCAAATCTCAAAAATTCAAGATTGATGGGTTTCACACCCTTTTTTCGTCCTATAATAAAAGCATTGGCAAGATCGGCATTTTCCTTGAACCCACCAGACAAAGCAAGTGCCTCAATGACATTTGGACGATTTACGAAACTCTTTTGCCCAGGCTCAATCACTTCTCCAATAACATAGATATTGAATTGTTTGGCTTCTTTCAACTGAATAGTTATCTTTGGATCTGTATAAAGCCTTGATTCCAAAAGCCTCTTAGTGATATTATCAGAAAGCTGTGAGATCGTCAATCCAACTGCCTTAAGCTCACCGACATAGGCATAGGTAATCATACCATCAGGGCGCACTATAACCGTTTCAGGCAGAACTCCTTCACGTCCAACAAAATTTATTATTAGCTGATCGCCATAATTTATTATATATTCCTGATGTGAACCTTCATCAGCTATCACCATTGAGGCACAACAAAACAGAATAACAAAATAGAAAATCAGCTTAAAATAAAACATATGTTTATATAAAATCCTATGACTTCCAGCCAGATTCTATTTCTTCTGGATTATATTCGTTCTGTCTCCATTCTGTTATGCGCCATTCCATTTTTCCGCTTCCATTATCCCTGCGCTCAAATATGAATATATTATCGCCTTCTGCATAATACCCATTATAACCGCCCGGTAATGAAGTGCCTTCTGGAACGAAAAATTGAATCTTATAATGATTCCTAACCTCCGCTTTTGTCTTGTTTTCATCAAGTATTTTAACTTCTGGGGGTTCAGATATTTCTATTTCGATATTCCTATATTTCTTAAATACCCTTATTGCGCTTTCTCTTTCCTCTTTTATATCGCTAAATATTACATCATCGCTTATATCGCTATCTGTTGCCATATCAGACCAATAAAAATAGCCTTCTGCCCAAAATGAAGACATATAAAGCTCTAGATCCTCAGTTTCATAACCTAATTTCCATCTATTTTTCAAAATATCGCTAATCTCAGCAACTTCTGGTGGGGGTGGTGGTGTAATTGGCTCGACATCACCGCAACCAGATAATATTATACTAATGAAAATAATGTAAATATAAATGCTAGAAACTATTAACAAATGCGTTTTTAGCATTTTTCCATTGTTATTAAAATGACTTCGTAACAATTTCATTCACCTCTGTAAAATTAGGAAGATACGATCTCCTGTATAAATTTATCGCTATTTTAGAGAATTAAATCTGGTAGAATCTACATCTATCATAGAAGCTTGAATACGTGCATTATATATATGCGCATCAATATAAGAATCTATCGCCCCATAAGCCCAAATTCCCGCTGCCGTATAAAACAAAAATTGACTAAGCTTATTAAAATCATTGGCTTTTTCATAATAAAAGTTTGCTTGTGATGAACCTGATAATGCTGCGGGTCTATACTTACTATAATAATCTTGGTATTCCATATAAGCATATGCCCCTACTCCACTCATAATACCAACAGACAAAAAAACAATAACGCCCTGAAGCTTATCATGAGTATAAAACTGACCCCAACCAGGTATTGTTGACCTCGCAACAGCACCTATTGGTGATATTAATTTAACCTCTAAACAATCAGCAAGGCTTGCATAATAAGTTATAATAAAGATTGATATTATAATACAAACTATTACTTTCACAAATCACTCTCACAAAATTGGTACCTGTTTAATCTTATAGAGAACGTATCAAATAATATCAAATAATATCAAAAAAAAATAACCATGTCAATAGTCAGGGCATAATAATATTAATCAACTATCTTTCCGTATGTCCCAGATTATTTATTTAGTTTATTGTAAAAGTCTCCCTTTTCCAAATGGAGATTTAGAGAAGTTTTCAAAAGATTTATTAACACAAAAACTATTTAGTTTTAAGCTCGGGAACCAAATCTCATCATCATCTTAGAATGTTCTTTATCAAGCAACAATCCCAAAATCAGGCTAATTATGCCAACGAACAAGATAAAAAGACCAGTCAAACGTCCCCCAAATGGATAATAATAAACATATACCTCTACTGAACCTAAGTAATGTTTATCTTTTGGCGGAGACGTAATCCAAATCAAACCAGCAACAATGGCTATTATTGAAAAAATGAAAACAATATTCACAATAACACCTAATATAACATATATAGTGTGCATAATGTGCCTCCGCTTATAACAAATACCCATCAAAAAAACGAATGCTTGACCGAATAAGGACAATATGCTAAAATTCTCTTATATTTTAGCAATTTTAGTCTCTATATCAAGCCTCTTCTTTATTTTAATACAGGTATTGCGAATGAATATTTCCAGAGAACTAAGCAAACGACAAGCAGATGCTGTTTATCATTATAAAGGTCCTTTGCTTGTGCTTGCCGGACCCGGAAGTGGAAAAACTAGGGTAATAACTTATAGAGTAGCATATTTAATCCGAAATCACAATATTCCACCAGAAAGCATCCTTGCGGTTACATTCACAAACAAAGCATCACAAGAAATGATTAACAGACTTCATGATGACGACCTTCTAGGTGAAACTATCGGAATGGAAGTTTGGATACATACATTTCATGCTACTTGTGTAAGAATTTTACGCAAATATGGCGATAAAATCAACCTAAATACAAGATTTGCGGTTCTCGATCAAGACTCCCAAGAGGAACTCCTCACAAGATTTATTCATGACACAAAATCCAGTATATCAATGGATAAGGTTTGGCTTGTTAGAGACTTTATCTCCGATGCAAAAGTAAGTCTGAAAGACCCAACAGAAACTCACGAAAGCGAAAGACTAAACAAAATTAACGCCAGAAATGATATGGGAAACGAATCCCTAGAAATTGAATTAGATGATGTGCTAGAAGTTTCAAAGCTATATCAAGAATACTTAAAGAGCCATGATGTCCTTGATTTTGACGATCTCGTATCAAAAACTGTCCAACTATTAAAAGATTGTCCAGATGTAAGAGAGGAATTGCAATATAAATTCCAATTCATCATGGTTGATGAATATCAAGACATTAATTTAGCTCAATACGAATTAATAAAACTATTATGTAACCCTGAAAATAACATAATGATCGTTGCTGATGACGACCAGTCAATATATAGTTGGCGCGGTTCTAATCCCGCTTTTATTGACAAATTCAAAGAAAGCTATAATCCCAAAACGATTCAGCTTGTTGATCATTACAGATCGACACAAACAATACTTAAAGCATCACAAAACCTTATTGCAAAAAACCCTAGAATCAAAAAAAGCTCTCTGATAACTAATAACGATAAAGGAGAGCAAATATATTACTATCGACTTAATGAAACAGAGGACGAACTTCAACTCGTTAGAATGCTAATAAGGAAATTAATAAAGGAAAAATACTACTCCCCTGGTCAGATAGCAATATTTTATAGAACTCACAGATTGGCTGATAAATTAGAGCAATATCTTCTTGATAGCAAAATTGGAGTCCGTAGAATAAAACGAGAAGGATTAACAAATGATCCATCAATAAAGGCGATAATCGGCTATCTTAGGCTTATTTGTTGGAATCTTGCACCCGATTTAGACTCCGCCTTGAATTTTCCTGATATTGTCGTTGACGAACTCACAAAGCAACAGCTTGCAAATATCGCCGATGAAAATGGCATTGAATTAATAGATTTATTTAGAAACATCAACGCATATCAAGATATAAGCCCTCTTACAAAGAAGCGTATTAATGGATTTATAAAACTAATCGATGAACTAAAAGACACATTAAAAGAAAAAAACGCAATAAACAGCATAAGAAAACTGCTTGATATACTTAACTCAGAACGTTCGCCATATCATACTGACGAGATTTCAAATATTGAAGAGCCACCAAGATTTGGCTTTATTCAGCAGGCGGTCAACGCAATTTATGATAGTATTCAACAGAAGCAAAATATAGATATTTTCGCATATTACGGTATCGATAATTATTGTTCCGCAGGAATATTTGACTATGTTTTTAACAGTTATTTCGGATTAAAAGATAATGTCAATTGCCATTTTTTACCTATAAATGTAAACATCAAAAATGAGATTAAAGCATCTGATAGCAATAATCTATATATCATCATCGGTGCAACTGAAACAGTGCCTTTGAATATCGCTGGACGCTCAATAATTATCGGTGATTTAGAGCAAACTGACTGCCTTGTATCTGTTCCATCAGGTCAGGGTGGAGTTATCTCTACTGCTGTTCTAAAAATATGCCAAAGGCTTATGAGTTCTTACGAAGCAGGAAGTAACGAAGGTTTGATATTATATGACCTTGAGACAACAAGTAATAAACCCAAAACTGCTGAAATAATAGAGATCGCTGCAAAGAAGCTAGGAACTAGGCGCAGAGGCAGTGATCAGGATTCAATATTTCACGAACTTGTAAATCCCCGTAAATCAATTCCTAGCTCGATCACTGATCTTGCAAGTCCAAAGAAGGCTTTACCAAAGACTATAAGCGAAATCACAAAACTAACTTATGAAGACCTAAAAGACAAGCCGGGCATAGAAGATGTCCTCCCAAGATTCCTAAAATTTATTGGCAACAATATATTAATAGGACATAACATAATTGAATTTGACAATAGAGTTATTGCTCGATATATGTCATCATTTATGGGGAGACCCGAATTAACCAACAGGTCTTATGATACTTTTGCAGTTGCAAGAAAGCTATTCCCTATGGAAAATTATAAACTTGGCAACCTTGCAAATAAATTTGGTATTCCATTTAATCCTGACGAACTACACAGGGCGCAAAATGATATTGATTTGACTGAACGCATATTTCGAAGCCTTCGCCGAGAGGAACTAAGCCGAAGTGAAAGAAGAAGCCTAAAAGAATTGCTACCAATTGTCGCACTTGGTATTCTGGAAAAAAACGCTGTAATGGAAAAGGAAAATTCAGTTTTCAATAATTCTGCAATTCGCTATTTGAAATACAAGAAAGGGCAAACCGAAGCATTAGAACTTCTGCCAATATCGCATCTTAATCCTGATGAAGCAGAAGAAGCCATTAGATTTCTTGATAGAATGGCAGAAGAAGATGCACCAATTACAAGGGACGATGAAAACTGGCAAGCTATGGTCTCAAAAATGATGAATAGCGTGGTTAATTTCGATCAAAGTGATTATGACAAATCTATTACAGGATTCCTTAGTCACTCTGCACTACTTACAGGGAGCGATATTTCTGACGAAAGTGGAGATAAAGTAACAATGATGACTGTTCATTCTGCAAAGGGAACAGAATTTCCAGTCGTAATAATGATCGGCATGGAACAGGGCAATTTTCCGATAATTTCGCAAGATCAAACTGAGGCAGACTTAGAGGAGGAGAGAAGGCTTTGCTATGTCGGTATGACGAGAGCAAAAAGAAGGCTATATATGACATCAGTTAGATTTCGCAGAAGTGATGTTGAGGCACCGCCATCTCAATTTATATGGGAAATACAGCCTGAATTAATGAAAACTATAACAAGCAAAGACCTCGAAAAGCAAAAAACGCAAAAAGCGAGAGTAAAAACAAATTAAAGATAAAAATGATATTTATTTATTCTGATAAAGTCTATGCGGATATTGGCGAACACGTTTTTCCAATAAAAAAATATAAACTGATACGAAAAAAGCTAATCAGTGATGGTATTTTGACTGAAAATGATTTCATATCGCCTGAAATAGCAACAATTGAAGACCTTTTGCTAGTTCATACAAAGGAATACGTTGACGACTTTATGTCTTTGAGATGGACTCATAGAACAGAGCGATCCGAATTGCCATTGACGGAAGATATTAAAATAAGCTACCTAGCAGGAACAGGCGGAACAATTTTAGCTTGCCAAAAAGCCCTTGAAAATGGTATCGCAGTAAATATTGGTGGTGGATTTCATCATGCCTTTCCTGACCATGCAGAAGGTTTTTGTTATACAAATGATGTTGCTATAGCCATTCGCCGTCTTCAGAGAGATAACAATATAAAGAGATTTTTTGTCATAGATTGCGATCTTCATCAAGGCAACGGCACAGCATATATATTTAAGGATGATGAAAACGTTTTCACTTTCTCAATTCATCAGGAAAATAACTATCCTATGAAGCAAAAAAGTAATCTTGACATAGGGCTTGCTGATCGAACAAGTGATGTAATATATTTGGCATATCTAAAGAAAAATGTGCCTCTAATCATAGACAATTTCGCCCCTGATTTCGTTATTTATCTTGCAGGTGCTGATCCATATAAATATGATCAGCTTGGTGGATTAAGCCTTACAATTGAAGGCTTGCGAGAAAGGGATAATTTCGTAATGAATGAATGTATAAAGCGTAATATTCCTATTGGAATACTATTGGCTGGTGGATATGCCATAAATACAGGTGATACAGTTACAATACATTATAATACATGCAAATTGGCTTATGATTTTTTCAAATCATTGAGATATTTTCAAAGCAAAAAAGGTGGAATATGACCCGTATTCAATTTGTAATAGTCCTTGCTCTTATAATATTAATAACAGCTATTGCAACACCAAGAGCAATAAAAATCTCTCGGCTTACAAAGGCAGAGCATTATGCCTTAACAATAGCAAGCGCATTCAAGCAATATCAGATTGACACAGGACAAGAGTGTCAATCAATAGATAGCCTATTAAACGATAATGGCGTTTCTGGTTGGCTAGGTCCTTATATCAATTCTAAAATACTCCGTAATCCCTGGGGCGGAACTTATGCTATTGAATTAAAAAAGAAAAAGATTGGTATCCCTGTCGGCGATAAAGCTCCTGATCAATATGAACTTGGTGGCAAAGAAGAAATAAGCTTTAGCTTTGAAAATCCTGAATAAAAGAAGACAAGCAATATATTTTATAAGGCGAAATTATGGAATACTTAATAACAGTTATATTTGGTTTAGTAATCGGTAGTTTTCTAAATGTCTGCATATATCGCATATCACAGAATTATCATCAGACTGAAGATAATGAAAAATCAAAACAGAAGCAAAAACCCAAAGAAAAGCTATCTATTATGTATCCTAATCGCTCATTTTGCCCAGAATGTAAGCATCAGCTTAGTGCTTTGGATAATATCCCTGTATTCAGCTATATCTTTCTAAGAGGAAAATGCCGATACTGCAAAAAGCCCATATCGCCAAGATACATAATAGTTGAATTACTTACAGCAGGCATTTTTGCATTTATATTATATAGAGGAATAAGCCAATTTGATAATATCCGAGAAATAACTCTATATGTCATGCGATCATGCTTTTTTGCATGTTTTTTAATAGTTATAACCTTTATTGACCTTAAAGAGCAAGTAATTCCAAATAAAGTCGTTTATCCGGGAATTGCGCTTGGCTTGGCTCTATCAGCTTATTTGACAGCAATGGGCAACAATCATGGCTTTATGCAGCAAGAAATTGTTAAAAGCCTTATCGGTGGCATTGTAGGTGCGGTAGTGATACTAATAATCGCAATTGGTGGAACACTAATCTTTCGTAAAGAAGCAATGGGAATGGGTGATGTTCGTCTAATGGCAATGATTGGCGTTTATCTTGGTTTGTTCCCACATATCCCATTGACATTGATAATCGGTGCAATTTCTGGATCAATAGTTGGCATTATTCTTATGGCAAAACATGGCAAAAAAATGGACAGCATGATACCTTTTGGACCTTTTTTATCGCTTGGTGCTATAATTTCGCTTCTATATGGAAAGGAAATATGGCTTTGGTATGAAAGCCTAATGGGGTTAAGATGATACGTTTCTTGACTGCTGGTGAATCACATGGAAAATGCCTAACTCTCATTATTGAGGGCGTTCCGTCAGGACTCTCTCTAACTACACAAGACATAGATAAAGACCTTGCAAGGCGACAGATGGGCTATGGTCGTGGCGGAAGGATGAAAATAGAAACAGACAAGGCAGAATTGACAGCAGGCGTTAGAACTGGTGTAACACTTGGAAGCCCAATTGCCGTTAATATACAAAATAGGGATTGGGAAAACTGGCAGGATGTTATGTCGTCTGATATTGAATCTGCCGATCAAAACCGAATTACAAGAAGCACCGTAACAAAGCCCCGTCCCGGTCATGCTGATCTTGCTGGGGGAATCAAATATAATCATAGCGATCTTAGAAATGTTCTTGAACGAGCAAGCGCAAGAGAAACCGCATCAAGAGTCGCTGCAGGTGCTATTGCAAAGCGTTTGCTTGATGAATTGAATATTTTCATTATAAGTTTTGTTATACAGATAGGTGAATTTTTGGCGAGTGATTTGCCAAATTTGAAAGCCCATATCTCAAGAGAAAGCTTTAGAGATTTACAAGAAAATATTGATAAATCGCCTGTTAGATGTCCTGATAAAGAGGCTGAAACCTGCATGATTAAAGCGATTGATTTCGCAAAAGAATCAGGTGATTCCATCGGTGGCATATTCCAGATTGTTGTATTTAATGCGCCAATAGGACTTGGTAGCCATGTTCATTGGGATAGAAAGCTAGATGCAAGACTAGCCTATGCAGTTATGAGTATACCAGCGATCAAGGGCGTTGAAATAGGGCTTGGATTTGAATGTGCAAGAAGAAATGGATCGCAAGTGCATGATGAGATATACTACGAATCAGATGTTGGATTCTATCATAAAACTAATAATGCTGGTGGTTTAGAAGGCGGAATAAGTAATGGAGAGCCAATCATAGTTAAAGCAGTTATGAAGCCGATTCCGACATTATCGAAACCGCTAAAATCCGTTGATTTTTCCTCGAAAGAGCCGTTTTTGGCGGCAAAAGAAAGATCAGATGTTTGTGCTGTTCCTTCTGCAGGGGTAGTCGGTGAAGCGATGGTCGCTATTGAGATTGCAAACGCTTTACTGGAGAAATTCGGTGGTGATACCATAAGCGAAATTAGGCATAATTTTATGACATATTGCGAATATATTGCAAATATTTAAAAATGGCGAGAAAGATGACGAAAAAAGAGGAAAAAAAAGGGAAAAAAAACATCATTTTGGTTGGTTTTATGGGGACGGGAAAAACATCTGTTGGTCTTCGTCTTGCTGAAATTTTAAGAATGAAATTTGTTGATACTGATGGGCTTATTGAAGCAGATAGCGGAATGTCAATATCTGATATGTTTACTAAAATGGGTGAGGAATATTTTCGTGAAAAAGAGACAATGATTATAGAAAGTGTATCCAAACTTGATAATCAGGTAATTGCAACTGGTGGCGGTGCGGTAAAGCGAGAGATAAATATCAATAATCTCAAAAGCAATGGCATAATCTTTTGTCTTTGTGCGAATCCAGAAATCATATTGCAGAGAACATCAGGAGAAAACCATCGCCCTTTGCTTCAGGTTGACGATCCGCTTAAAAGAATAAGCGATATGCTGAAAGAAAGAGAGCCTTTCTACGCAAAAGCTGATTATATGATCGATACTTCTGATTTGACGATAGAACAGGTGATTAACGAAATTCAGGATATTTTTTACGGAAATAAAAATGCCAGAAATCAAGAGCAAAATCATAGCTTTGGCTGAAAAATACTCAATGGAATTAAGAAAAAGCATTGATAAAAGAATTGCAGAAATGGAATCAGATGATAACTCACATTATCTAATTTATAATGTATTGGTTATAGCAAATGAAGAAGGCAAGATAATAAATGAGTATCAGAACAAAGGACGATTTCTATATAAATATGCTGGTTCATTTCTTGAAAATGGCTTTAATACAAAAGTGCTTGTAAAAACAAATAATAAATTAGAATTTAATCTTTTTGGATCAGAGGCTAAAGATTTGGAAGATGATTTATTAATTTTGGATGCGACAAAAGGTATTGATAGCAATACTAAGAATAATTTGTATCTTTTGATGCAAACAAAAATTCCAAATTAAAATAAACTCATAAGGATAGGATAAATTGAATCAGATACACGTAGATTTAGAAAAAAATAGCTATATCATACATATAGATAAAGGGATATTGCCAAAATTTGCAGAAATCGCAAAGAATCATTTGACATTATCAAAAACAGCAATCGTAACAAATGATGTTGTAGGTAAGTTGTATGGCAATATATTAAAAGAAAGTCTTAATTCAGCGGGAATAGAAACAATAGTTATCGAGATTCCTGACGGCGAGGAATATAAATCCTTCGCTGGTGCTATGATGATTTATGATGCCCTCATTGAAAATCGCATAAATCGTCAATCGGTCATAATTGCAATGGGTGGAGGCGTCATCGGTGATCTTGCTGGATTTGTATCAGCAACATATATGCGAGGCATACCTTTTATACAAATACCAACATCACTTTTGGCACAAGTCGATAGCAGTGTTGGTGGCAAAACAGCCATTAATCATCCAAAAGCAAAAAATATGATAGGTGCATTTCATCAACCAAAATTCGTCTTTATTGATGTTGATGTGCTAAAGACATTGCCCGAAAGAGAATTAAAGGCAGGTCTTGCAGAAGTTATCAAGCATGGAATAATTATGGATGCTGAATTATTCGGATATATGGAAGATAATTCTGCAAAGATACTAAATCTTGATTCACAATGTTTAGAGCAGATTGTCGCTAGATCATGCAGAGACAAAGCAAATATCGTTGAACAAGACGAAAAAGAAAGCAATATAAGGGCAATATTAAATTATGGTCATACTATTGGACATGGCATTGAAGCGGTAACGGATTATAACTTATATCGTCATGGTGAAGCGGTTTCAATAGGTATGGTAGTTGCTGGAAAATTGGCATTCAATCTTGGTATATTGGACGAAGATATTGTAGAAAGACAAAATCATCTTTTAAAAAAGTATGGATTGCCAACAGATTTTCCTGATCTGGATATAAACAGAGTCATAGAAGCGATACATCTTGACAAAAAATCGAAAAATAACGGAAGATCCAGATTTGTATTATTAAAAGACATCGGAGAGGCAATAATATATGAGAATGTAACTGATGATCAGATCAGAAATGCAATAATGGAGATGAAAGTCTAATGAGCTTAAAAATTTTGGTGATTCATGGACCCAATCTTAATCTTCTTGGAAAACGAGAACCATCAATATATGGTCTGCAAACATTAACAGAGATAAATCAGGATCTTGAAGATTTAGCAAAGAAACTTGATACAGAACTGAAGATCATTCAGTCAAATTTAGAAGGCGAAATAGTATCATTCATTGGTGATAATGCGGAGTGGGCAGATGGAATAATAATTAATCCAGCAGCCTATACACATACCAGCGTAGCAATAAGGGATGCCATATCTGGAACGGGCTTACCTGCCATCGAGGTTCATTTATCCAATGTTTTTCGCAGAGAAGAATTTAGGCATTTTTCATACATATCGCCTGTTGCAATTGGCGTTATATGTGGTCTAGGACCAGAAGGTTATCTTTTAGCACTTAACGCCATAGTTAAAGAGCTAAATAAAAGAAAATATATTCAATAGATTTGAACATTTAGGAGGAAAAATAAGTATGATTTATCCGAACAATTTTCGCTTTGGTTTAGTAGTAAAAGTAGAAGGTCAGCTATACTCGATCGTAGGGTTTCAGCATGTAAAGCCTGGGAAAGGCGGAGCTTATGTCAGAACAAAACTAAAACGCCTATCAGATGGAAATGTCATAGAACGAACATTTAGGTCAGAGGAAAAAATTGAAGATGTTCGCCTTGAAAACCGTAAAATGCAATATTTATATCAAGATGGCGATCTTTTATATTTTATGGATAGCGAAACCTATGAACAAGTGCCATTAAGCGCAGATAATCTTGGAGATGCAATTAACTTTCTGGTAGAAGAGTCAATAATAAACGTGCAATTTTTGGAAAATAAACCGATTAGCGTAGAATTACCACCAGCAGTTATCATTCAAGTAGATAAAACAGAACCGGGCGTAAAAGGCGATACAGCAACAGGAGCAACGAAACCAGCAACATTAAAAACAGGTTATGTTCTTAATGTTCCATTATTTATCAATGAAGGCGATATGATAAAAGTCGATACCAGATCAGGTGAATATTTGGAACGAGCTTAGACGTAAATGGTAAAGCTTAATAAGTAATTGGTTTTACGTTTCACGTCTTTCGTTTTACAAATAACTGGAGGTATATTATGCCAGAAAAAAAAGGTCTCGAACTTGATGTGCTAAAAGAAGTAATAAAGATCATGAAAGAAAATGATCTAAGTGAATTATGTATCGAACATAACGGGATAAAAATACAAGTAAAACAAGGACAATCACAGCCAATACATTCAGTTTACAGCGTTCCAATTCAGACCGATAATGAAAAACAAATAACTCAAGCAGAGACCCAAACTCCTGTTGAAACTTCGGTATTTATCTATTCACCGATGCCCGGGATATTCTACGAGGCGCCAAAACCCGGGGAAAACCCTTATGTCAAAGTTGGTGATTCTGTAACTTCGGGTCAGGTAATTTGTATCATAGAAGCGATGAAATTGATGAACGAAATAATATCTGATATTGATTGCAAAATAATAGAAGTCCTTGTAAAGAATGGTCAGACAGTTGAGGCAGAACAACCTCTGTTCAGAGTAAAGCTAAAGGCTTGATGAGACTATATTTGATACAAAGGACTCAGAAAGAGAGAAAATAGATGCCTTTCAACAAAATATTGGTTGCTAATCGTGGAGAGATAGCTATACGCATAATGCGTGCCTGTAAAGAAATGGGTATCAGAACGGTAGCAATATATTCTAGTGCTGATGCAGATTCGCTTCACGTTCAATATGCTGATGAATCTATATGCGTTGGTCCAAGCGACAAATCCAAAAGCTATCTTAATTTGGTAAATATTATAAGTGCAGCTGATATAACCAATTCTGAGGCAATACATCCGGGAACAGGATTCCTTGCAGAAGCTCCTCATTTTGCAGAAGCTTGCAGAGATCATGGCATAGTATTTATAGGTCCTACACCAGAGAATATAGAGATGATGGGCGATAAAGCCAAAGCCCGCCAAGTAATGGCAAAAGCAGGCTTGGAGCCAATACCCGGGAGTAAAGGCGTATTACGTAATGAAAAAGAAGCAGTTAAAACTGCTCATAAACTCGGTTACCCTATCGTTATCAAAGCGGCAGCGGGTGGAGGCGGACTTGGTATCAGGGAAGCATATAATGATACAGGATTAATTAACGCATTTCAGTTAGTTCAAAGCGAGGCAAAATCGGCGTTTGGTCGTTCAGAGGTTTATATTGAAAAGCTTATAGAAAATGCCAGACACATAGAATTTCAAATACTTGCAGATAAGTATGGTAACGTGGTTTGCTTGGGTGAGCGAGAATGTTCAATACAGCGAAGAAAACAAAAACTTATCGAAGAAACTCCCTGCATTGCCATAAATCCCAAAAGTCGGGAGGAAATGTTTAAATATTTAATAAAAGCAATGAGGTCAATAAAATACAGCAATGTCGGAACTGTTGAGTTTTTAATGGACAATGATGGAAGATTTTATTTCATGGAAATGAATACTAGGATACAAGTAGAGCATACAATAACGGAGGAAGTAACAGGGCTTGATCTATTAAAAGAGCAAATATATTCGGCTGGCGGAGAAAGGCTGAGTTTCCGACAAAATGACATTCGTATCAATGGACATGCTATCGAATGCAGAATAAATGCTGAAGATCCAAGCAAAAAATTTATGCCATTTCCAGGGACTATCGAAAGCATCAATTTTCCGGGTGGTCCTGGAGTCAGACTAGATACACATTTATATAGCGGATACAAGATTCCACCGTTTTATGACAGCCTAATCGCAAAACTTATTACTCATGGCAAGGATCGTCCAGAAGCATTAAACCGTATGAGAAGGGCGTTGGACGAACTAAAAATAAACGGAATAAAAACAACAATACCTTTTCATAAATTGATAATGGACGATGAAAAGTATCTTCAAGGCAAAATCTCTACCAGCTTTCTTAATTCGTTTAATATCTCGGAGTAAAATTAATGAATGTTGATGTCGCATTTGCCCCCGAAGAAGTAAATAATTTAGAAATAACAGAAAAATCTATACTAATCGTTGACATCCTCCGAGCAACAAGCACTATAACAACAGCCATCGCCAACGGATCAGCTTTCATTATTCCCGTAAATACACCAAAAGAAGCCTTTGATTTATATAAAGAATATGATGGAAAGACTATTCTCGGAGGGGAAGTTGATGGGAAACGAGTTAATGGCTTTCATCTTGGAAACTCTCTTTCTGAATATACAGAATCAGTAGTTAAAGATAATCAAATAATATTCCGCACAACTAATGGGACCAAAGCAATAAATGCCTGCATATCCGCAAAAAATTTAGTCATAGGGAGTTTTTTGAATCAAACCGCAGTTTGCAATCATTTATTAAAACTAGGTAACGATATACTTATTGTATGCTCTGGAAAAGAGGGCAGATTTGGCATGGAAGATGCGGTTTTCGCTGGGGCATGTGTAAGTAGTTTTGGTGAAAATATATCAAAGACAGATTCAGCAGTTGCAGTTGAGATATTATATCAAGCGTTTAAGACAGATATACTGCAGATGTTAAGAGATTCTGAGCATGGCAGGTATTTGATTAATATCGGGCTGGAAGATGATTTATACTTATGTTCACAAGTAGATATAACAACTGTAATTCCAATATATGAAGATGGCAAAATCATACGTTATTCTTAATAAAATCAGGGAAAAAAATGAAAAAAACATACATAATAGCATCTCTTATCATTTTGTTTTGTTTAATATCCATTATAAAGATTTCTGCAAATGTCACAAATGAGGATTCGGGATTAGGAAAAGGTCCATTAAGAGAAGATAATAAAGGTTGGATCGGTGGTAAAATAATTTGGGAAGGGCATAATCTCAGAAACGCATCGATAAAGGTGTTTAAGGATCAGAAACTAAGACAGATTTACACAGAAGGGCTAATCCTTGATAAAGAAGGCATATATGCGCTTGAAATAGAAGATCCCGGGACGTATTATCTCTATGTATTTGTAGATGATAACGGCAACAATAAGCCAGATAAAGGCGATGGTATGGGTATATTTGGTGTAACCGACTGGGCTGATGTTGATCAAAAACCAATTCCTGTCAAGGTCGAGAAAGGGAAAAAACTACTTGGTATCGACATTGAAATAACAGCAAACATAAATGAACAAGGGCAAGTAGTGCCTGTTTCTATTTTTGGTCATTCAGATTTCACAAATGGGATATCAGGTAAACTTATCCTGCCAGACTATAAGTTTAAGAATGCTATTGTCTATGTCTATTCTGATCCGCTATGGAATAATAAAATAACACAGATAGACGCTAACGAAAATGGTGAATTTGCTTTGGAAGTTCCGTCTGGAAAATATTATCTCATGGCTATTATTGACGAAAACAATAGTAATCTAATGGATAGCGGAGATAAATTTGGTGTATATGGAATGACCCGTTTTGGTATGTATCCCAAGCCAATTATAGTTAGTTCTGGAAAAGTAATCATGGAACGAAATATATTGATTATAGGGAAAATAGATGCTTCTGGAAAACCAGTTCCTCTTCAGGCTTCGGACTTACCAAAAACTAAACAAGAAGATAGCTTGGAATTAATAGGAAAAGTGGAATGGCTTGGTCATGAAACGAAAAACGCATTTATACAGGCTTATACAGATCCAAGCATGGCGGTTGCAGTCGTGAAGGCAAAAGCAGATGATAAAGGAGATTTTAGCATAAAACTTGAACCCGGAGAATATTACCTGACGGTTGGTGTCGATGCAGACGGAGATGGAAAGTATTCCAAAGGCGATGGTATAGGCGTATATGGAACAAAAGATGCGATCAATGAATTACCCAAAAAGCTTTTGGTAAAAAAGGATGCGGAGAAAGAACAGATAAAATTAACTGTGACAGCACAATTTGATGACTCTGGGAGGCTGTTTTCAATACCACAAGAGGAAAAACAGGAAGATAATGCAGAACAACCAATACAAGTCGATACTGATTCTCCATTTACAGGGATAAGCGGGAAAATAATATGGACAGATCATAAAATAACAAATGTAATACTAATCTTTGCAGAAGATCCCACATTTGAAAAGGGCGTCAGAGTTCCCCTAAACCTTGATGAAAATGGCGTTTATGCTTGTTCAGCATCAGTTGGAGTTCATTTTCTAATGGCTATTGTAGATAATAATGAAAATGGACAGGCTGATGATGGAGATGGAATCGGATTTTATGGAACAGGCTTTCTTGGAGATCATTGGGGGGATCCTCATGCAGTAACAGTTATCGAGAATCTGACAACACCGTACATAAATATAACCATAACTGCACTCTTAAATGAAGATGGCAAACCGTCAATGACAACCGATGGCATAAAGGCTTACTATGGAGAACCAGATAATATCTTCGATACAGAAGAAAATATACAAGAATGGTGGTATTGGGAAAAAGGCGTTTCATTTACATTTAATAAGAATGATAATGAATGGATATTGGTTGATGTATATGAATTTGAGCCAAAAGAGATGCAATCATCTAACAAAAGAAGCAACAAAGGAATAATATATTATACGTTTGAGGATTATATTTGGTCGGTCAATCCTGATGGGACAAACCGAAATCGTATAGCTTCTGGTATAAATGTAACAGGAACGATTGACGGGCAAAAGATATTATTTCTTGATAGCTACACAGGACTCAATATGCTATATCCCTATACTCAGACGTTGACACAGTTGGATTGGAAACAGACAGGCACTCAACAGGCATTATCAAATGATGGGAAGCAAGTTGCTTTTACCAGAGAAATCGCTGATCGGAAACGTATAACACTAATGAACATAGAAACAGGAATAGAAATGACACTCCCTGGGGAAAATATGGATTTTTCATGTCCATCATGGTCGTCTGATGGAGAATTAATTGCTTATGCAGGTTCTTTGCCTTTATCCAAAGATCAGCAAGGCAAACCCAATAGAGATATTTATTATTATGATACAGTTTCAGGACGAACAGAACGAGTATCAGATACCCCAATAGATGAATTCGATCCTTCGTGGTCGTCTGGGAAAACAAAGATGCTGGTCTTTTGTCGTGCAGAAGCAGATCATTCGCAATTATGGCTTGTTACATTTGACGAAAATGGTAAGCCATCAGAACGCCAACTCACAAAACATGGCGGAAGAAGCCCATCTTGGTCGCCTGATGGTGATAAGATTATCTATGAAAATAATGCTCAGTTATGGACTATTGGATCAGATGGGACAGGTGAACATCCAATATTATTAAATGGAGAGCCTATCTTTGGTCTTGATCCGATATGGACGAGATAAAGAAACGGGACTTATGCAAAACACCGACAAGCAAACTGACAGTAACACATCAGGCTTTTGATGAGTCTTATTTCAAACTGAAAATAGTATTATATATAACTCAAGCCGTATTCTGGACGTGGTATCGGAAAAATCGCTTTAATTACATCAAGTAATTTACCTTCTGCGGGCATTTTTGTTGGTGTTTCTAAAATTGGAGGATCGCCAAAAATTATCCTTGCAAGATCATGCGGATCGCTGATGATTGCTTCGTCCCCATCAAGCCCAATAACATAATTGCCATCTCTTTCTGAAAAAGTAAGTGCGTTGGCAATATGAGAGCCTATTTTTTCCTCAAATAATGGGCGTAATTTCTCACACATTTGTGGGAAGTTTATTATAACAATCGTTCCGCCTGTTGTGCCGTAGTCTGGTTCAATCCCTAAAGAATGAAATATTTGATTAAATTCAATATCATACAGATTAACAGGCACTATACATCTATTAACATTCAGTTCCTCAAACCATTGGGGAATGGAAGCTATTATGGCTTTTCGTGAGCCAGCATATTCATGTAACCAAAAAGATTTCTTATTATTATCACAGCTTCCCACAACATAAGCAACAATTTTATTTCCATCAGAAATTGAGAAAAGTCGGGAATCTGGGCGATAAACAAGACCTGATGTCGTCAATACAAGAAAATCGTTATAAGGGCGATGAAAACGGATAGGTTCATTTCTATATAGTGCAGACCATACGGGAAGATCATCAACTGTATATTTAATTGCTTTAACTTTTGCGCTTGGAATTGGCATTCCTCTGTATATCGCATAGTTTTTGACTCTGCCAACATGCGTGCATCCATGCTGAATATAAAGGCTTCTTGAGCCAGATACAAGGAACATATCAACGCCATCTGCCCGATATTTCTCTATTGCTTGGTCAAGTATCTTCCATGCGTAGCCTTTTTTTCTATAATTTTCATCTGTGCAGACAGCGCCGACATTACCGACAGAAATCCTGCATCCATTTATAATCATATCCCTGATGACAAAGCCAAAATGAGATACAATTTTACCATCTTCTTTGATGATCCTTAAATTGTCTATATTTTCATTGCAAAAAAGCGTTGGAAAATTCTCTCTCATTTGCCAATTAAAAACTTTTCCGACAAGCTCACATAATTCATCTAATTCCTCAGGCTTTGCACCCATTGGTCCTTCTATCATTTTTTATTCCCCCAAAATAATTCATAGCTACCAAGCAATAGACACAGAAAATTGAGAAGTAGGCGCGCCAACAGAACTACTAACATAAGCAAAATCAAGCCTGATTGAAGATACTTTTACGCCAAACCCTGCAGTTATTGCCCTGTCCAGTGCATTGCCAAATCTAAGACCTGTCCTAATCGAGAGTGTATCTCTGAATGTATATTCCATGCCAGTCCGAAAATCGTTATCCATAATTTCTAAGGCAAGAATTGTATCTTTTATTAACGGGAAAAAACGGTTTATATTTGTATTTATGCCAAAAGCATAAGAAAAATCAGGTAATTCAGAGTAACTCTTGCCTGCAATTTCCATTATGTCGTTTCGGTTGTAAGATACATAGCCGATCAAATTACGCAATCTTAATCCGAGATTAATATCATCACCCATAAGTCGATATTGACAGCCAAGATCAATAGCCAATCCCTTTCCATTACCTAGCCTTGTATCACCGAGATTCGCTTCTGATGAAAGATATTTTATACCTGAACCAATACTTAGATCATCAAAGATTTTCTTGCCATAACATACGATAAATTCCATCTCACGATAGATGCCATCAGCATCCGAAGAGCTAATGATACCAACACCAACATTTCCATTCTTTATATCTTGTGCATAGCTTATATAGCTAAAACTCACCAGATCATAAAGAAGCATGTATGACATTTCAAGCTCTCTTTTATTTAAATTCGTAATTCCAGCTACATTCCAGAATACAGCGCTTGGATCATCTGCAATAGATACATAAGCCGAACCCATACCAAGTGACCTTGCGCCATAATCAACATTCTCAAATGCACCATAGGCAGAAATTTGGGCAAATAATATCAATAATATAGTTACTATATATTTAAATATTTTCAATAATTACCTCTATTCAAGAAGCCTTCGCTTGTATAACTTCGTTGATCTTATCGCTTACTTCCATATCAGTCTTTTTTGCTGAATAAACCTTTACCATACGCTTTGCAGTTTCAGCAATTTCATCTCTAAGGATTTGTGGATAAATAACCTCTGCATTATCACCATAACTAAGCAGCCAAAAAGAAATTTCTTTTGTGCCTGCCACTTTTGCAACGAAAAGTATAGAACCATCAGGTAAATCAATTATTTGCTGTGTTGGATGCCAGTTTACTTCCTTTATTAAAGGGGCAATTTGAGAGGCAAACCTAATGATAACCTTTGTTTCATCACCATTCATAACCTGCCAGCTATTTCCCATATATTCATCAACAGTAAAGTTTTGTGGTGGACGAAATGATTCGCCTGTATATCTTATTGACTTTATTCTGTTTATCCTGAACATCAAAACTTTATGCCTAGAATAGCAATATCCAATAAGATACCATGATCGACGACGGAAAGTCAGCGCATAGGGATTAATTATTCGTTCAGAAATTCTGTTACTGCTATAAGAGTAATATGTTATGCGAAGTTGTTTTGCATCTAATATTGATTGATATAATTTACCTATAATCCCATTAGTATCAGAAACCTTTCGGCTTTCAACATTGACTTTTCTTGAGCCAGTTTCTAGCAGTTCTCTGGTTGATTGTGGTAAAGTTGACTTTATTTTTGATATTGCAGATTCAAGTGCGTCTTTGTGGAATTGCCCTTCACCTTCGCTGTATGTCTTCGCACTCAAAAGCAATGAAAATGCTTCTTCAATTGTAAGTGCCATTGGTGGAAGAAAGAAGTTGGGCATAATCTCATATCCCTGACCTGACCAATATATCGGTATATCAGCAAGAGCCAGACTATTTATATCTCGTTGTATTGTTCGCACTGAGTCAACTTCACATAGTCTTGCTAAATCCTCTCTGTTTAGTCTAGGATTTGTCTTTACAAGAGTTACTATTTTTAGCATCCTTGCTAAGCGTTCATATTTACTCATAGGTTCTCACCCTCCCCCTAATTGATTGTGAGAACCCCTTGCCTTTAATAGATTGGAAGATTTTTTAATATTCCTTTGCGATGGTTTTCGATTTTAGAATTTCTATATATTCAGTTTATAAAGATTTTTTGGATTATCCCATAGCCATTTTTTTGCAATGACTATGGCTTCATCAATGCTCATCTGTCCTCTGTCAACACGTTTACCAAGCACAACAGCAATATCTTCACGTGCCATCACAAGATGACCATATATCTTCTCAACAGGTCTGCTATAATCTCCACCAAATCCTATTATCTTGTTGATTGGCACCATATCAATACATTCATCCAGACCTGATATTGTCATCTGTTGTGAAATAATATGACACCAGCAAAGGTTTAACCACACGTTAGAATGATTTTTGCCAATAACAATAGTATCTCTAACTGATGGCATACCAAGATGATATAAATCAAAGCGTGTGTTTGGATGTCTTGGGAATACTGTTATGTTATGTTTTGAATCAAGATAGCGGAAATCGCCCCACATGCCTGCATGAACTGCCATCACCATATCAAGTTCACCAACAACATCCATTACATAACCCCAGAGAAAATCTGTCAGATGATCATCCTGACCTATGGTAACATTAGGTTTATCGCCTATCATAATTTTGTTAAAAATATCCTCAGCGATCTTTTTTGATGGCACAATGTTTGGTCTGGACATCATTTTTATACCGACAACACCTTCAGATTTCCATTTTTCAATACCTTTTTTGGTAACAGCCATGTAGTCATCAAGCGTTTTTGCTTCCATACCGAGATTATTTGCTTTGTTTTTCACATCATCAGCATTTCTTACAGATGCGTAAACATCAATGGGCATCAACGGCACAAGCAGATCATCATCATAATCAGTTCGTCCTGCTTGGGTCAAAGCGACACGAATCTTGCATTTATCCCTCATTATACGATGATAGATACCTTTTGTATTTTCTGCCTGCATTTTTTCTGATATTGCGACGTAGTTATCATCTGTAATATCGTCAAAGCCATAAAACTCTTTTACAGCCATCAATGCAGGTCTTGTATATGAGGCATAACGGATATGCTCAAAATACGGCTTGAACATTTTCCATCTTTCATCAAGCGGTTTTTCTGAATCAATAACCGTATTATAATCATCAGGATTCATACCAGAAGTTATCAAATCTGTTCGTGTATAATGTGCAAATAAAGTTAAAACATCCACCTTTGAGCCTGTCCTGACATGCTCCGGTGGAAGATGCTCATGTGCATCAACGATCATCATGTTTTCCATTGCTTCAATCAAACGCTGTTCGGTCTTTGTGTATTTCATAAAGCAACTCCTATTTGGCAATTATAAGACCATATTCATTGGTGTATATTAATATATTATATTATCAAATACCTGCTAATTAATGGTGTATTAT
>CAZMCH010000053.1:0-28562 GCA_964564735.1 uncultured bacterium | reverse complement strand
TCGTCATAAAAAATGGCATGTGTTTTGCTAATATAAATGGCATGTGTTTTGCTAATATAGTAGATACAGACAGATATAAATAATAAATAAAATAGCTTTCTCATAATTTTAAGTAATTGATTTTTTATTAATTTTATAATCAAACCTAATTTTAAGTTTATCAGTTATCAATCAGAAAGGAGAGGATATATATGTCACTTGTAAGATGGAAACCCGGACGTGAATTATCCAACATTCGTGAGGAAATGAATCGTTTATTTGATGATTTCTTTACTGTTTTACCAGAAAGAAGACGTGAACTGCTTGAAGGCGAATGGCTACCGAGCATTGATGTTGCAGAAACCGATGATAATATAGTTGTAAAAGCTGAATTGCCCGGTGTAAACCAGAATGATGTAAATATAACAATAGTTAATGATGTGCTAACACTTAAAGGCGAAAAAAAGGAAGAGAAAGAGATAAAAAAAGAAAATTATCATCGTGTCGAGCGCAGTTATGGTAGCTTCCAGAGAACAATAAGCCTTCCCACAGGTGTTAAGGCTGATCAAGCAAAAGCAAATTATAAAGATGGCATTTTGACTGTTACAATACCAAAGACAGAAGAGGCAAAACCGAAATCAATAAAGATAAATGTAGAATAATAGAGTAGTAAAGTTTGAAGATTGAAGATTGATATGAGTTTTCAATCTTCAATCTTCCACCGTTTTTCAGGAGGTGACCTATAATGAGATTAACATTTTGGGACCCATTTAGAGAGATGGCGATGATGCAAAAAGCATTAGATTCAGCATTTGGAACGCCAAGAATTACTTATCCACCTATAGAAGTTACCGATAAAGATGAAATTATAACTGTGAAAGCGATATTACCCGGAGTAGATAAATCAACATTAGATTTGACGGTGCTTGGTGATTCGTTGACAATATCAGGTGAGAAAAATCCATCAATAACAGAAGGCATAACATATATCAGGCGTGAAAGACCTTATGGTAAATTCCGAAAGCTTGTTGATTTACCCTATAATGTTGATCAGGATAAAATTTCTGCGACTTATTCAAATGGCATACTCACTGTAACATTACCAAAGGCTGAATCAGCCAAACCAAGGCAAATAGCAGTTGAATAATGGAGGTGTTAAAAATGGCAGAAGAAAAACAAACAAATGAAGTAAAAAAGATTGTTCCTCCAGTTGATATATATGAAACAGATAATGATATTATATTATTAGCAGATATGCCCGGCGTTACAAAAGAGAATCTTCATGTTGACGTCAATAATGAAGAATTAACAATTAACGGATTATTTTTAGAAGATGAAGATAATAATTCTAATAAGCTAGTTAAAGAATATATTTGTGGGCAATATTTAAGAACATTTACATTATCAGATTTAATAGCACAGGATAAGATAAATGCTAAACTTGATAATGGTGTTTTAACAGTTACTTTACCAAAGCAGGAAAAAGTAAAACCGAGAAAAATAGAAATAGAAGCAGGATGATAAAATACATAGTAGATATATAATAAAATATATCTTAATTGATACAATTTAATACTACAACCGTAAATAAGCGGTTGTAGTATATAATATTAAAATCCGACCAACTGAACCTCAAATCGTAATTCTGCACCAAATCTTTCTTTAACTTTTTCCTTTATTATATCTGCAAGCTCAATAACATGTTTTGCCTTTGCATTTCCTATATTGATGATCATATTGGAATGACGATGTGAAAGCAAAGCATCACCAACTCTTGTCCCTTTGAGACCGCAAACATCAATGAGAAATGCGACTGATCGTGTAGGTAATCCGAATTGTTTTTGCTCATCTGTAGTCAAATTTTGAAATATACTGCCAACAGATGGTTCTGATGGATATTTGTATTTTCTAGTTCGGATTATCTCTTTTGATTTGCCGATTGCCTCATGTTTTGTGTAATCATCAACCTTTTGAAATTCAAATTTTGCTTTTAAGAGCATGTAATCTTTATCACGTTTAAGCCTTGTGTCATCATAGCCAAATTCAAACCAATTTTTATCGACTGATTGGGTTTCAAGAGTTTGTTTATTAAGGATCAATCCTTCTTTCACGAAATTTGCGATAAACGCATCAAAATAATGCAGATTTATATATAAAGCTCCGCCAATAGTAGATGGTATCCCCGAAAAATCTTCTGCGCCAATAAGATTCTTTGTAAGGGTGAAATTTATAAGTTCCTCAATAGACATACCTGAACCTGCGGTTATGATATTGCCTTTTACTGATACATCTGAATTCTTTTGTCGAATCACCAAGCCATCAAAGCCATTATCACTGATGAGTATATTAGCACCCAATCCCATAACGAATGATGATAATCCATGTTCTTTTGCAAAACTAATTGCCTGAATTACATCGTCATCGTTTTCTGGTTCACAAAAGAATCTTGCCAAACCACCGATTTTAAAGCTAGTATAATCTTTTAGGGATACGTTTTCTTTTATATTCATTTTTTATCCTGTTTTTTGTATAAAAGTTCTGTCAATGCTTCTTGAGGTTCAATTTGAGCGTCCATTTATTTATCATCCCTTTAATATTTTATTTAAGTATGACATAGGCTCATTTCCATATATGCGGAAAATTATGATTGATTATAGTTAAGTTCAATGCTGTTCTGATTCCACTTTTTCTTTTAGCCATTGGTTAATTAAAATACGAGAGGATGTTCCTTTTTGATGAGCTATTGCACGTATCTGCTTGGCTAAGTCCTCTTTAATATCAAAGTAATTCCTATTCTTACGCAAATCAACAGAGAAATGCACCTCTTGATTATCATCATAATCAAGAAAACTATGCTCATCCCAAAATTCTGAAGCTTCATCCAATGTCATGTTTTCAGGTATTTTATCTTTTGCCATAATATCTTCGCTTCTTTAGATTCATATCACGAGTAGTGACAAAATGTTATATAAATCTTCTCCATCTACTTTTCCTTTTTCTTTCTTTAAATACTTTGGTTTATCTTTAAATATTTCTTCCACTTCATCAGGCGTTAAATTATGTTTCCAATTCAGTTTATCAACAATCTTTTCCTGCCAGATAAAACCATCAATTGTCATCATAAATATCCTCACGTTTCAATGAAAGATTTTGCGGCCATGAGCCATAGCTATCAACAGGAAAATTCAAAGGTGGACGTTTGATATTCTTGCTGACGAAGAAATCGGTATCCAATGTTTTCTAATAAGCGCGTAAGTTCTTCTCCACTAACCTGCGGCAGATACGGCATTACTAATTTTCATTTCCGAAATCAATAATACGTCTGGAATTGATCCGCTTTCCTCAAAGTGAAGTGTAACAGCCTCTTTAATATTCTCAATCAATTCGTCAAGAGTTCCACCTTGAGTGAAAATATCCTCGCCGACGCCCCTTGCACGCCAGAATTCCCCGTCATGGTATGCCTCAATTTAACAATCATTATAATCAGCCTCCATAGTCATTAGGTTGGGTCAGATAATAAGACCCAACCATTTGTCTAATCAAGTTTTATTCTCCCACAGTTGTCTTGATATAAAGCTCTTTTAATTGCTTTTCGCTGACCTCAGATGGTGCGCCTGTAACAAGGCAAGTTCCGCTTTGTGTCTTAGGGAATGCGATAACATCCCTGATGGACTTGCTACCAGACATAACGGCAACTAGCCTGTCAAGACCAGGTGCAATTCCTCCATGTGGTGGTGCGCCAAATCTCAATGCTTCCAAGAAAAAACCAAACCTGCCATTAATTTCCTCTGGAGTCAATTGCAGTATATTAAATATCTTCTCCTGCATAGCCATTTGGTGAATTCTTATGCTTCCACTTGCCATCTCGTTTCCGTTTAGAACAAGGTCATAAGAACGTGAACGCACTTTCAAAGGATCGGTATCAAGAAATTGTATATCGTCAGGATGAACGCCTGTAAATGGATGATGCTCTGAATCAAGACGTTTTTCTTCTTCGTTATAATTAAACAATGGAAAGTCAACTATCCAGAGAAAAGCAAATTTTTTGTCATCGATTAAACCGAGTTCGTTTCCTAGTTTTAATCTCAGGCGATTTAGCGACTCCGCAACGACTTTTGGCTTATCCGCAACAAACAGCATTAGATCGCCAACTTTTGCGCCCATTCTTTCAATTAGTCTATCAATATGTCCCTGCGAAAAGAACTTTTTGACGGGTGACTCGATATCACCATCAAGCACTTTCATTGAGACAAGACCCTTTGCGCCAAATTCCTTTACATACTCAGTCATATTATCGATATCTTTGCGTGATGCGCTTGCCATATTTGGTGCGACAATTCCCTTAACTTGTCCTCCGCCTGCGACTGTGCTAACAAATACCTTGAAATCAGAATCTTCAACAATATCGCCAACATCCATCAATTCCATTCCGAAACGAACATCAGGCTTATCACATCCATAACGCCTCATTGATTCAGCATAAGTCATTCTTGGGAATGGAATCGGAATATCTATGTCAAGCGAGTCTTTAAATATTTTGTGCATTAGCCCTTCTGTTAGGCTGTAAATGTCCTCTTCATCAATAAACGACATCTCAATATCTATTTGTGTAAATTCCAGTTGCCTATCTGCGCGTAAATCCTCATCACGATAGCATTTTGCGATCTGAAAATACTTTCCAACACCTGAAACCATTAGTAATTGCTTAAATAGCTGTGGTGATTGTGGCATGGCAAAAAACGTTCCGGGAATCAGCCTGCTTGGAACAAGGAAATCCCTTGCGCCTTCAGGTGTGCTTTTTGTCAGAACGGGTGTTTCGACTTCAATAAAGCCTTGTTTATCAAGAAAATTTCTTGTAGCCATGTAAACTTTATGTCTTAATCTCAAATTATTCTGCATACGTGGTCTTCGTAGGTCAAGGTATCTGTATTTCAATCTTATATCTTCTGAAACTTCGTCTGCATTGTCATCTATAACAAATGGTGGTGTTTCTGATTCGTTTAATATTTCTATTTCATCAACAGGTATTTCAATTTCACCTGTTGAAAGATTTTGGTTTTCTGTTCCTTCAGGGCGTCTGTTCACTTTACCTTTAACCGCAAGGACATATTCACTTCTAATTTCATGTGCAAGCTTATGCACATCAGCGTTTAATTCTGGATTAAAAACGACTTGAACTATACCTGAGTTATCTCTTAGGTCAATAAATATCAATCCCCCATGATCTCGTCTTCGCTGAACCCATCCAGCGACTATAACTTCTTTTCCTATATGTTTTGCTCTTAAATCATTGCATTGCATTGTTGGTTTCATTTGTTGTTCCTCTTCCAGAATGATTTGCATTTTTAGCTTTATTCCTAAATATTGTTTCAGCGCATAATATTTTACTTGCTTTAGCTAGTTTTATCAAGTGTGTATATTGACATTTAAAATTGTTGCCCTAAATGTTCAATTTAGAGAAAAAACATATAATCTTATAAAATTTCTAGAAAAATAAAAAATAATTGCATTGAATAATAAAAGATGATAAAATCTCTTTGATATAAGAAACACAACTTTTCATTTAGAGGAAATAGAACGCAGATTAGGCGGATTTGGCGGATTTTCGCTGATAACAGAAAGAGAGATAAAAGACGTGATTTAGTCATTCGATCTCTTAATAGCTTAATCTGCAAACAAAAACAGGAGTAAAAAAGATGGCAAGAATTCCGATAGCACTCCAATTATATTCAGTTAGGGATGATTGTGCAAAGGATTTTCCAAGTGTTTTGAAGGCAGTCGCAAAGATGGGCTATGAAGGTGTTGATTTTGCTGGTTATTATGGCTATGAGGCAAAAGACATCAGAAAAATGCTTGATGATCTTGGCTTAAAAGTCGCTGGCGCACATATTGGTCTTGAGACACTACTTGGCGATGAATTCAAAAAGACGGTAGAATTTCATAAAATACTTGGTAATAAGTTCCTTATCGTTCCCGGGCTTGCAGAATCAAGGAGAAATTCAAGATCAGCATGGCTTGATACCGCAAAAGTATTCAACGAAATCGCTGCGAAATTAAAACCAGAAGGTATGTATACAGGTTATCATAACCATTCTATCGAATTTACGCCTATGGATGGCGAACTGCCTTGGGATACATTCTTTGGCAACACCGTTCCAGAAGTTGTTATGCAGGTTGATACAGGAAATTCGTTACACGGCGGAGCGGATTCTGTTCAATTCTTAGAAAAATATCCGGGTCGTGCATTAACTGTTCATCTTAAAGCATTCTCAAAAACTAATGACAAAGCTCTTATTGGTGAAGACGAAGTCCGTTGGGCTGATGTTTTCAGGCTTTGCGAGACAACAGGTAAAACTCAGTGGTATATTGTTGAGCAGGAAAGCTATGCTTATCCGCCGTTAGAATGTGTTGAAAAATGCCTTCAAAATCTAAAAAAGATGGGCAAGTAGTTATACTAGTAATCATTCAGCGTGGACATGGATCAATATATTTATGATTTTTTTGATTCCTGTCCGCGTTAGAAATTGCTTTTATATTAAGGATTATTTATGCCTATTGCTTTGCGAATGGTACCTTACCATTTTGAAAAATATAAAACTTGGATATTCCGATTGATTATTTTTGCACACATTTTAACTCAATAGTTACTCTTATTACACAAATTGTGCTATCTGTATTTAATGATGTCTTATTTCACTAATTGTTTTTGTAATAAAAGATTCTATCTTGGTTTTCTACGATTACCAGCCTAAAAGACTGGGCTACAAAGCCATATAAATACTTGATTTACAAAAACTAGCACAAGCCGTTAATTTGAAGGTTTTCTACTATGTATATTGATGATTTTATATGGTTACCTGATATAATAGAAAAACTATATGTAAAACATCATGTTACGCAAGATGAAGTTGAGGAAATTTTCTTTAATCATCCAAAATATCGCTTTATTGAATTGGGTCACAAATCAGGAGAAGATATATATTCTGCGAGTGGACAAACCAATGCTGGACGATATTTGGTTGTATTTTTTATCAGCAAAAATAATTTGGCACTAATTATAAGTGCAAGAGATATGGATAGCAGGGAGAGAGGACGATATGAAAGAGAGTAATGAAAGAAAACTTACAAGCATTTCAAAGGCTGATACATTAGAGGCAATATCCGAATTCTGGGATTCACACAGTTTGAATGATTATTGGGATCAGACCCATGAAGCCGAATTTGAATTAAGGTTTAGGCGCAGACGACGAGTAACGCTTACACCTGAAATTTATGAGAAAATTGAGGCTTTAGCTCTCGAACAGGGCGTCTTACCTGAAACATTGGTCAATTTATGGTTAGCTGAACACCTAAACAATCAACCATCAAACCCCTGAAGGTTTAGAATATGAAATCAATCTATTTTGTCAAAATTGCTATTATATTTATCTTTATTATTTTGCTTTTGGGATGCGGAGATAAAAAATCCTCAAAGACGCTTGTTGTATATTCTCCACATGGCGTTGATATAATGACTCAATTTGAAAAACTCTTTGAGGAAAAATATCCCAATATTGATGTGCAGTGGATAGACATCGGTTCACAAGATATTCTTGACAGAATCAGATCGGAAAAAGAAAATCCTCAATGTGATCTTTGGTGGGGTGCGCCATCAGCTATATTTATTAATGCAGTGAAAGATGGTTTATTACAAAAATATCGTCCAAAATGGGCTGATTCAATTAATCCTGAATATAGAGACTCCAATGATTTGTGGTATGGAACATTTATTACACCTGAAATTATAGGATATAATAATCGATTACTCAAAGAATCAGAAGCACCTCAGGATTGGGATGATCTTTTATTGCCAAAATGGAAAAATAAGATAATAATTCGTTATCCTTTGGCATCTGGAACAATGAGGACGATATTTTCTGCAATGATATGGCGTTTTTATAAAGATTCAGGCGACCCAGCCAAAGGCTATGAATGGCTGTTAAAATTGGATGCAAATACGAAGGAATACGCTTCAAGTCCTACTATGATGTTACAGAAGCTTTCTCGTCAGGAAGGTGTTATAACAATCTGGAATATGCCAGAAATGGCTTTTCAAGCAGAAGCAAAGGGATTGCCAATAGGCTATATTATACCCAAAAGTGGAACGCCTGTTGTAACAGAAGGCATTGGCATTGTTGCTAATTGCAAGCATCCTGAAGAAGCAAAGCTATATTATGAATTTGTCAACTCTCAAGAGAATCTGCTTATACTTGCAAAGGAGCATTATCGGATACCCACGAGAAATGATATTCCAAGAGATTCTTTGCCAAAATGGATAAAGGACTCATCATTTACGCCTATGGATATTGATTGGGAAGTTTTTTCTAAGAAATCTGATGAGTGGATGAAATACTGGGAACAAAATATAAAGAACAAAGGGCGATAATATGGCTTCTGTTCAAATGCGGAATATAGGCAAATCATTTGGCGATGTTATCGCTGTCAAAGAGATAAATCTTACAATAAATGACGGGGAATTTTTCAGTTTGCTTGGTCCCAGCGGTTGTGGTAAGACAACACTTTTGCGAATGATTGCAGGATTTTATCTTCCAACGGCGGGTCATATATTGTTTAATAATCGTGATGTTTCTTCTTTGCCACCGAATAAGCGTAATACTGCGATGGTTTTTCAAAATTATGCCCTATTTCCTCACATGACGGTTTTTGACAATGTTGCTTTTGGATTACAAGCACGTAAAATAGCAAAACAAGAAATAAAAGAAAGAGTAATGAAATCACTTGAACTTGTTGATCTTTCAAACTTGGGAAGCAGGCATGTAACACAGCTTAGCGGAGGACAACAACAACGTGTCGCACTGGCAAGAGCCATTGTGATTGAGCCTGATATATTGCTTCTTGATGAGCCTTTAAGCAACCTTGATGCAAAACTAAGGCGTGAAACCAGAGAAGAAATTTTTCGGCTTCAAAGAGAATTAAAAATCACAACTATATATGTAACACATGATCAGGAAGAAGCATTATCGCTATCTGATAGAATAGCCCTTCTAAATAAAGGTGAGTGTCAACAACTTGGAACGCCTTATGAGATATATAACCAGCCTGCAAATGAATTTGTTGCACATTTTATAGGACGTGCTAATCTATTAAAAGGAATTATAAAGCAAATTAATGAAAATAACTTACTGGTAGAAATTAATCAGGAATTTATGATCTTTGTTTCAAAATATGATGGTTTTCGTAATGGTCAGAAGGTTACATTGGCAATCAAGCCTGATGCAATATTGGTAAGAAAAGATCAGGCTGTTGGAAAAAATATTTTTATTGGCAAGATATTAACAAAACATTTTAACGGATATTTGACAGAATACGAAATTAAATTAGGTAATAGTATTGTCAATGCGATAGCACTTAGCGATGAATATGGTATGTTTGGTGAAGATGAGATAATTAATGTGGAGATAGCAGAAAATAAGATAAGCATAGTTGGTGCCGAGGAGGAGATTTGAACTCCTATGGAAGCAATATCCACTGGACCCTGAACCCAGCGTGTCTACCAATTCCACCACCTCGGCATATCATTTATAGTTTACATCAATTGCCCTATCGTGTCAAGGGCTTTTTGGGAGAATATCAATGCAAACGAAATCACAACTGGCAATCTTTGGCGGAACAAAGGCGGTTCAATCTGATCCGAAGGATATATTTAATTGGCCAATAATCACAAAAGAAGATGAAGATGCTGTTTTGGAAGTCCTTCGGCGCGCAGGAATGTCTGATATAGATGTAACAAAGCAATTTGAGCAGGAATTTGCTCAATGGCAAGGTAGTAAGTATGCGCTTGGGTGCAATAATGGAACGAGTGCATTACAGTCTGCTATGTTTGGATGCAAAGTCGGTGTCGGAGATGAGATCATCTGTCCAAGCATAACATATTGGGCTTCTGCTTTACCTTGTTTTTCTTTGGGTGCAACTGTTGTATTTGCTGATATTGATCCCGATACAATCTGTATAGATATAAATGATATTGAACATCGCATTACAGAACGAACAAAGGCAATAGTTGTTGTCCATTATTGCGGTTATCCAACGGATATGGACCCGATCATGGATATTGCCAGAAGACATGATATCAGAGTCATTGAAGATGTTTCACATGCACACGGAGGCATATATAAAGGTCGCAAGCTGGGGACGATTGGCGATGTTGGGGCGATGTCTATAATGAGTGGTAAGTCTCTGGCAGTAGGTGAGGCAGGGATATTAGTTACAGATGACACTGAAATTTATGAACGGGCAGTTGCCTTTGGACATTATGAACGCTTTGGAGGCAATTTTGAAACAGAATATTTAAGAGAATTTGCAGGACTGCCGATGGGTGGATATAAGTATCGTATGCACCAGCTTAGTTCTGCAGTTGGGCGTGTTCAACTAAAATATTATGATGAAAGGAACGCAGAGATATTAAAATCAATGAATTATTTTTGGGATTTATTGGAAGGAGTCCCCGGTATAAAAGCTCATCGTCCACCCAAAAACTCAGATAGCGAAATGGGTGGATGGTATGCAGCTCACGGGCTTTATCGTTCAGAGGAATTAGATGGCTTGCCATTATTTCGATTTGCTGAAGCAGTGAGGGCTGAAGGATGTCCATGCAATCCCGGCTGTAATTTTGCACTGCATTTACATCCACTATTTAATACATGTGATATATACGGTCATGGAAAACCGACTAGATTAGCCAACTGTGATCGTGATATACGACAACCTGTTGGAAGTTTGCCGGTTAGTGAAAAGATACAATCATTGGTTTATAGCATACCTTGGTTTAAGAAATATCGTCCTGATATAATCAAGGAATATGCTGATGCCTATCGCAAAGTGGCAGAGAATTATAAAGAGCTGTTTGATCAATCACAATAATTAACTTATTTTCACCAAAAGGAGGCTATTTATGCGTATAAGCTTTTTCTGTTTAATATTTCTTGTTTTTTGTTCTGTTGCTTTTTGTGTAGAGGAGATTAAAGTTGATAATATCGTTGTTACAAGCGGGAGAGCTTATGTAGTTGGACCAAAGGGAATTGATGTTGGCACAAAGTATTACATTGATCGAGATTATGTTGTTAATACATTGCCCAAGGAACTAATAGGCGCAACATTTATAATGACTGCTAATGATGACAAAAATTCCATCGGAGAGGATTTCCTAAAATTTTCTGTCAATCGTCCTGTAAAAGTTTGGCTTGCTCGTGACAGCAGAGGAGATGAAGGGAAGGGAGGAAAAATACCAGATTGGCTTTCAAAAGCCAAAGGCTGGACAAGACATGAAGATATGAAAATTGATGTTAGTGATGCTAATATGGGATTCTTTATACTCAATAGTAAAGAATTTGAAAAAGGCTTAATAGTACTTTGTGGGAACGCAGACCCACCGTCAGCTGGACATGGGAGTCAATATCTTGTTTTACTTACTCCTACCGAAAAGCTATCTGTTGAATCAAAATATAAGATAATTTCGGCTTGGGCTAAATTAAAATCTGATATATAACTAACGATGCTGTATTAGCATAATGGATAATCAAGCTGGGATTATATTATATAGGCGGATTTTTTGCCTATTACAATATCAGTTCAGTTCATTGGATCGTGTTGACGAAACTATATAGTAATGTTATAATCAAGGTGCGATTTAATTGTGTATAGATGCTATAAGTTTTTCAACTATAGAACGTTGAGTATGTAATGCGTAATGAGTGAAAAGTAATAGGTATTTACATATTACGATATAAATCAACAAAAATCCGCCAAATTTGCGTTCTATTTTATTTAACTGAAAATTAGGAGAATCCAGATGGCAAAGAAATTAAAACTGGCAATTATTGGTTGTGGTGGTATGTCACATGGTCATCTTGACGGCTATATTAAAATAAAGCAAGGAGAGCCAAATAAGTTTGAGTTCACTGCAATGTGTGATCCTGTAGTAGAACGAGCTCAGGCATTTGCGAATGAAGCAGGAAAAGTTCAGGATTTTATCCCAAAAGTTTACACTGATGTCGGAACAATGCTAAAAAATGAAGACCTTGATGCAGCAGATATTTGCTCAAGGCATTGTGATCATCATATCAACGCAATTGATTGCTTGAATAAAGGCGTTAATATAATGACTGAAAAGCCATTTGGTGTGACAATAAAAGCAAGTAAAGCCATTATTGAAGCTGCAAAAAAGAACGGAAAAATCTGTGCAACTGCCGAAAATATACGCCGTGGTCCCAGCCAGAGAACTGCATATTGGATGTTTAATGAATCAAAGCTCATCGGTGATCCGAGAATGTTTTTCTCACAAATGGCTCAATGGAGAGGACTAGAACCCGGTGGATGGCATTGGAGACTCGATCTTATGATGGGTGGCGGTGGCATGGTAATGGATTCTGGCGCGCATTTCTGCGATACTATCCGCTATCTGTTTGGTGATGTTGACACGGTTTATGCAAGGGTTGAGCAACTAGAGCAAAGAAAAACCAATAAAAATGGGAAAATCATAAAAGATTGGCAAGAAGATACATGGGTTGCAACAATAAACTTCAAAAATGGTGTTATCGGAACATGGACAGTTACTTGGTCAGCACCGGGTCAGGGCTTCAGCCATGTCTTCTATTATGGAACAGAAGGCTCTTTGCAAGATCATGATGTTTTTCACGGTCCTTGGGGCAATGCAGAATTGACACTAAAGGACGGAACAAAGAAACCATTTGAGGAAATTATAAAAGAATATATGGCAACGTTGTCAGATGACGAGAAAAATCGCTTATTCCCGCTTGGTTTTACAAATGGTGTTCATATAGAATGTTATGATTTCTTAGATGCAATCCAAAATGGACGTGAACCCGAAGTTACTGGTGAAGTCGGCATGAGGGCAAAAGCAATTTGTGAATCAATTTATGAATCAGCCTACTGCGGTCAGGCAGTCAAATATGACGATGTTCTAAGTGGAAAAATAAATGCCTATCAATCACAAATTGATAATTTTTGGGGGCTTTGGTAAGTTATCCCCTTTGGTGCAGGATATTCCTGCACCAAACCTAATGCCAATTATTTAATGACAAGAGAAATTGATTGATTAAGACCATTTAAGGCTGAGATACCTTTCGCCTCTATCTGGAAGAATTGTTACAATTGTTTTTAACTTTTCAGATTTTTCTGCCAGCTTTATTGAGGCGAGAACATTTGCCCCAGATGATATACCAACCATTAGACCTTCTTCTCTTGCGATCTTTGTCATCATATTCATCGCATCTTCGGTTTTTATTGCGATTACCTGATCAATCATATCCATTTTTACTAAGTCAGGGATAAATCCCTCGCCAATGCCTTGAATATTATGTATTTTTGGCTCTCCACCACTCATAACTGCCGATTCAGCAGGTTCAACAGCTATGATCTGTATATTAGGATGGACTTTTTTTAGTGCAAGTGCAACACCCATAAGTGTTCCACCTGTTCCAACACCTGCAACAAAAGCATCTATCTTGCCTTTATATTGTTCGAGGATACTTTTACCAGTTATCTCTTTATGAGCAATTATATTATCAGGATTCCCAAATTGGTCGGGTAACCAAGCATCTGGATATTTGCTTGCCAATTCTCTAAATCTTCTTATAGCCCCTTTCATGTCATCTTCGGCAGGAGTAAGGACAATTTCTGCCCCAAATGCTTCCATCATTTTCCTTCGCTCTATGCTCATGTGTTCAGGCATAACCGCAGTAAATTCATATCCTCTTATAGCAGAGATCATTGAAAAAGCTATACCAGTATTACCAGTTGTTACTTCTATAATTTTTGTTCCACGTTTAAGAATCCCCTTTGATTCTGCCTGACATACCATATAAAAAGCCATTACATCTTTGACACTTCCACTAGGATTAAAGACTTCTGACTTGGCAAGTATCTTACAGTTTGTTTTATTTATACGTGGTAATTCTACTAATGCTCCTCTGCCAATTTGATTCAATACATCTCCGCAAAATATATTTTCCAAGTGATTAGTTTCCTCCATCAACATTAGGGTATAGTATTTTAATACCCTCTCTGCTTATCGATCTGGTTGCGCAATGGAAATTCATTATTGAGAAATTTTTTCAAATTCTCATCAAATATTTCAATTATATATTTGCTTTCAAACTGAGTTCCACCAGCAATATGTGGCGTAATTAAAAGATTCTCTATATCCCATAAATCGCTATCGGGTGGTAATGGTTCTGGTTCCATAACATCAAGTGCAGCACAAGCTAGTCTATTTTCTTTTAAAGCCTTAGCAAGAGCATTCTGATCAATGATCCCGCCCCTCGATATGCCT
The DNA here is from genome assembly GCA_964564735.1 of uncultured bacterium. Taxonomy (GTDB): domain Bacteria; phylum Poribacteria; class DTPJ01; order DTPJ01; family DTPJ01; genus CAZMCH01. Next base: position 14,233 of record CAZMCH010000053.1, on the reverse strand, counting down.
ATAAGCATAGCTGTTGGCTTCATCATGGCGATTTCTTTTTCACCGATTAAGCCAATTGTTCCTTGTGTTTTGGGAACTGTAACGACAATATAATCGGATTTCTTTAGCAGACTATCAAGCCCTTCCATTCCACATAATTCACATACAAAATCAGGCTTCTCAACTGCCTGAACATCAACAGCAATGACATTCATATCAAAAGCATTTGCTCTTTTTGCTATGGCGCAACCAATCTTTCCTAAACCGATTATCCCCATTGTGCTACCTGTAAGTTCAACCATCTTACTGCGAATCTCACTTACAGACCATTTATGTTCTAATTGTCTTTGTATACTATGCCTGATTCCTCGTGTAAATGCCAATATCATACCCATTGTGCTTTCAGCCAAACAAGAAGCATGAGTTCCTCTTGCGCTCGTTAGTATAACATCACTATTTGCAAGTTCTTTTATTGATATATAAGAATCTATTCCAGTGCTAGGTGATTGTATCCATTTTAACTTCTCAGCTTTTAAAAAAAGGTCTTTGCTTATCCATCCCATAAATATATCGGCATCTTTAATTTGTTCTGCCAAATCTTCACTTTTGGGACAATAGACAAATTCACATTGCGGATATTTTTTTGCAAGTTCAGGAATTGATTTTTCAAGACCCATAGGGTTTGAGGTTATTAAAATCTTCATTATTTACTCCTAATATATCATTTCGGTTTCATAATTTCTTTTATCTATAAAGATATTCAAATCACTGCGCCTTTATAAATTAATATGCCATTATCAAATTTAGCATTTTACGGTCAAGTTTATGCCCGTTAAAATCTTCATATTCGATATCTTTTCGGTTGCTGTCTAATATGCCAAAAGATCCTCTAAAATTCCACATTGCCCATCCCCAGTTGGCTTCTTTCCATAGTTCAAGTTGATCTTTCATCCAAGCAAGCACTACCTTATGAGGAGTATGTTGAAATGCGCCCCACTCTCCTACATGTATGCCTACGCCTTTGTTTTCAAGAATCTTCCAGGGAGCTATTCTATCTTTTTTTAGCCATTCTTTATCGAGTTTCTCATAGCCACGAATCAATGGCCATGTTGGTTCTTGCCAATTTTGCGAATTAACCCAAGATGCTTTGTAGTGGCTAATTTCCATCGGATCATAACCCCTTGTGCTTTGACCGATATTCAGATCAATAATCCCATGAACAGGGTCTCTCCCCCAACTGAGTCCATCTGCAATGATAAGCCTATCAGGGTCTTCATTGCGGATTGCCTCAACAAGCCTTTTGACAACATGAACATAGGTTTCTTCTGGAATACGCGCAGGCTCATTGAGTAAATCAAAGCTGACTTGCTCATTTGGTATACCTTTATATCGTTTTGCGAAATGCGCCCAATGAAATGCACAGGCATCAAGGGCTTTTTCATCTTTCCAAAGGCTTAAAGGTTCTTCTGGTGGATTAACACAATATCCGGGTGCACGGTGAAAGTTTATATTAACATGGACTTTGTATTTTTGCCCAAATTCAACAGCCTGATCAATCTCTTTCAGAACATTCTCTTTGAGATTAAGCCAATCATTGACATCTGCCCAACAACGATAAGATAATGGCAAACGCACAAAATCAAATCCCCATTCTGAGATCCATTTAAAATCTGACTCTACAAATGGTGAATTATGTTCACCAATGAATTTTTCCAATAAATTAAAGCCACGCCATCTTGGTAGATGCGAAGCAGAAACTTCATTATTTGTATTGGAATTCATAATAAAAATCTCCTTGTTTTTGTTGACACAATACCATTTGCCAATTTAGAATTACATTAATAATATTATCCTTGAGCAAAGTTTTGTAGCCCAAGATTCTATCTTGGACTACAATATCTCAAAGAGATTCTTCGCTATCGATCAGAATGACAATAAACATGGGTTATATCTGTGGTCTATTTTCGTAAGCCCATTTGTAATAATCAACTCTCTTTAGCTTTGAAGCGGCTGGCTCGTCAACAATAACAATTGCGTTCGGGTGCATCTGAAGCGCGGAGGCTGTTATCTGTGATGTGATTGGCCCCTCAACGAGTCCTGCGACTGGATCGGCTTTCTTTGCGCCATTGGCAACCAACAGACAGCATTTTGCTTCCATGATCGTTCCAACACCCATTGTTATAGCAAATCTTGGAACGTCTGATTCCTTCTCAAAGAATCTGGCATTATCTTTTATCGTTTCCTCTGTCAACGTAACAATACCTGTCCTTGATGCAAGTGAAGTTCCCGGCTCATTGAATCCAATATGACCATCGCTACCGATACCAAGCACTTGAAGATCAATCCCACCAACCTTGTCAATTTCATCTTCATACCATTCGCAGAAGCTAGCAACATCCGTAGCAATGCCTGATGGGACATGCACATTCATTGGATTTATGTTGACATGATTGAAAAGATTATCATACATAAAATAATGATAACTCTGCTCGTGTGTTGGTGGCAGTCCGAAATATTCGTCCAAGTTGAAGGTAACGACTTTGGAAAAATCGAGTTTGCCTTCTTTGTGCATTTTCACAAGCTCTTGGTAAGTTCCAATGGGTGTGCTACCGGTTGCGAGACCCAAGACCAGATTTGGCTTGTTATGGATCGCTTCCGCAATAATCATTGCCGCTTCTTTACTCATTTCATCATAGTCTTTTTTAATTATAACCTGCATTAACATACTCCTTGTTTTAGTAATAGTAGAGAAATAGAACGCGGATGATGCGGATTGAGCAAATTAAAGCGGATTAATCAAATGAAAAATCAGCGAAAATCCGCCAAATCCGTTTTATCTGCGTTCTATTTTACGCTTTTTGAGCCTGAACTGACGTGAAAGCAATCACGCCAACAATATCATCAACACTGGCTCCTCTGGAAAGGTCATTAACGGGCTTATTAAATCCCTGAAGCAAAGGTCCATAAGCCTCAGCTTTTGCTAGATACTGGGTTAGTTTGTAAGAAATGTTGCCAGCATCAAGGTCAGGAAAGATAAGAATATTTGCCTTTCCTGCAACATCACTCGGTTCCTTAACTTTTCTTTCGGCGACCTGTGGAACGATGGCGGAATCTAGCTGAAATTCGCCATCAATCATCAAATCGGGAGCCATTTCTTTGGCGATCTTAGTCGCCTCTATAACTTTATCAACTCTTTTATGATTAGCACTGCCCTTTGTTGAGAACGAAAGCATTGCTATTCGTGGTTGCCATCCAAGATCAATCGCTGATTGCGCAGAAGCAATCGCAATCTCAGCTAGTTCCTGTGGAGTAGGATCAGGATTAACGCCTGCATCTGCATAGATGAAGTTTCCATTTTCTCCATAAGGACAATCTGGAACAGACATAATAAAGAAGCTTGATGGTGAAGATATGCCTTCTCTCAAGCCAATCATCAATTGGCTGGCAACAACGACAGTGGCGGTTAGGCTTGTGCATCCAGCAACCATCCCTTTTACATCTCCTGCTGTAACCATCATTGCCGAATAATAGAGTGTTCGCCTCAATAATTTCTCTGCCATGCCCTTCGTTATGCGCTTATCCCCACGAGATTCCATATATATCTCAGAATATCTATAAATGTTTGGAGATGATTTTGGGTCAATGATCTCTATTCCGTCCAGACTCAGCCCAAGTGGATCAGCGATAGCCATGATTTTTTGCTTATCTCCAACCATTACTGGAATGGCAATACCTTCATTAAGGGCTATAATAGATGCCTTTATTGTCCTTTCATCTTCTCCTTCGGCAAGAACGATATTCTGTGGATTCTTTTTTGCTTTTTCTTTGATCTCATCAATGAGTCTCATATTTTTTTTATCGGTCATAGCGACAAAACTCCTGTATTGCAGACATAATCAATCGCATCCCGCTTAGACGAGAACCATTATTGACACTCCCAGCGGTGGCAAAGACTATTCCACGCTTTTCATAAGACATTTCGTGATCTCTTAATAATTCAGCGACAATATTGACTTCCTCATTCCTGCTATAAGTAAATGGTGCAAGCACACCATAAACAACCGCATTTGGCATATATTTTCTGATGTGATCATACATTACTGGAGGACCGAAATTTACACCAGTAAGGTTGCATTTTGTTAATACGGGAACAATATGAGCCATATCTGAATCGCTATGTTGATAACGTGAATCCTTTGGATCAGGACTACAATAATCCCAAACGCCATTAACTATTGGATAACCGAAAAATTCATACATCTCTGCATTAAGCATGGCGCAATTATCATCAGAAAAACTGAATCCACGTGGTCTGTTTTCAAATGTATATCCTGCTTCTTCATCAAAAAGCTTAATCATGCCTAACATTGCCTTTAGTATTGTATCTCTAAGCCTTTCGGCAATTTTGGGATTGTCCATTATCAAGAATATAATTCCCTCAACACCGAACATTGACATAGCAAAAGTAACTGGACCTCTTTGTCCTCGATATATTGAAGGCTTTATGCCCATAGCCATTAATTTCTCTTTTTCAGTGTCCCAATTCGGTGGTAAAAGGAATTCCCGAAGGTTTTCCAAACGCTTATCTACTCTATCAAGCAAGGCGCATAATTCATCAACGGTTTCTGCCCCTTTCAGTAGCCACCAGCTTTGATCATACCATACATTTTTCATTTCAAATATGTCATGCAGGGCTTTTCTTCCGGGATAATGTGGTTGGTTTGTGTCTGGACGGGCTTCGCTCAAAAGCCTTCTTCCAACAATTGCTTCTGCTTTATCGTTATAGGCTTTATTTAAGGATAAACGCCATTCGGTATCTTTGGCATATCGTCCCTGATCTTCTTCTATGCCTAATTCATCAAATACACATTCCGAAGTGCATGATGCCCCAAAAGGCATTTGTGGAATATTACGCCCAAACGGGTTTGATGTTGATACTTTGTTATCTTCCCAAAATCTATCAAGATCAATAGGTGCAAGTCCTCCATTATTATGTATTTTTTGGACAAACTTCTCTGCGATCGCTAAATGCTTTTCTGTTACACGAATACTCATTTTAGCACTCCAATCATAAGAGTTTTCGTAAATCCCTATTCAACTCAAAAATTCTATCATATTATACCGATCTATTCAACGAAAAATGTCGTAAACTATTGAAAGAGTATATTAGTTTATAGTATGATTATAATATTCATGTAAAATCATATGAATTGCTATTATATATTCTTTTTTCAAGAAAGGTCTCTTTATGAATAATAAAAAAATCGTGATTGTAGTTTTTACAAGCGTTTTCTTTTTGATTTCTGTTTCGTTAATATTGGGTATTTTTTTATGTTCAACTTGCTTTTCATCAGAAAAAGAGGAAGCAAAAGTCTATGAATTAATTGCAAATGCGAAATATGCCCAAGCTATAACAACTATAAATAGTATAATTTCTAAAACAAAAGACCTTCAAACAAAAAGTAAATATCAATATTTATTGGCGACCTGCTATCGAATGAATGGAGACTGGAATAAATCAATATCAAATTATAAGCTAGTTGCCGACCAAAAAGAATCATGGTTTTCTGAAATCTCAAAACTGCGAATTGCCAAACGCTATCAAGAATTGAATAATTATGTATCTGCAATAGACGAATATGAAAAACTTGTGAATGATCATCCTAAAAGCCCTTGTGCAGTAGAGGCTCTCTATCAAATAGCCGAATGTCATCATAAACTAAAAAATTATGATAAAGCACTTGAAAGCTATGATGAATTCACAAAAAAATATCCGCAAGGCAGTCGTTCACGTCTTTGTGCTTATAAAATTGGATATATGTATCAGGAGAAAAATCAGTTTCAGGAGGCATATGATCAATATCAGAAAGTAATAAAGCAACATCCTGATAGTTTTGCAGGACGGCAAGCACTTGATAGAGCAAAATCTATATTAACAGCATATTCACAGATTAAATCAAGCAGAGAAGACAGCTATTATATGGGATTAGTATTGTTTTATTTAAAGCAATATACCAAAGCGCGTGATGAACTGAAAAAAGCAATCGGTGAAACAGATGAATTATCTGGAAAAACTTCGTATTTTATTGCACAATCATATCAAAATGAAGCCAATTATGACCTTGCACAAAAAGAATATGAATCTTTTATAAAAACTTATCCTCAAAGTGAATATCTATTAGATGCAAAGTATAAAATAGCAGAATGTGTCTGGAAAGCTGGCAAAATTGACGATGCAATAAAGCTGTTAATGAAATTTGCATCAGATTATCCTAAAAGCGAACTTGCAGATAATGCAGAATTAAAAATTGCTGATTTATATAAAGAAAGGAATCTTATTGCAAAGGCACTGGGAGCCTATGAAAAGGTAGTAGAAAAATATCCAGTAAGTGACTCTGCTGATGATGCACTTTGGAATATGGGCTGGTGCTATATTGAACTAAACGATTATAATAAGAGCGGACAAATATTTCAGAAGTTAATAAGCCAATATCCCGATAGTGATAAATCTAGCACCGCAAGGTTCTGGGCAGGTATGAGCTACGAAAAAACAGGGAATTATACAGAAGCGGTCATAGCCTATAAACAAGCAATGGAGAATAAGGATTGGTATTATTCAGACAGGGCAAAAAGACGAATTGATTTACTACTCAAGACGGAAAAAATAGATCAAGAAACCGCATCATATCAATATAAAAAGGCAGAATTTGAGGAATTTTTGCCAATAACCTCTATAATAAAAGAATCCACTCCAATATGGGTCAATGATGCACTAAACATTGGGATAATAGATGATGTTGTTGATGTTTTCAAGACGCTTGAGGAAGCAGAAATAGCCATTGAATCGGCATATTATAATCTCTCTGTCTGTTATGAGAGAATTGGAGAATATAGAACCTCATGGGGTTATATATGGCGATTAACACGTATGCCAAACGTAAATACAAAAAATGGTTTGTTTCCTCGCCAATTTTATCTTAGATTATATCCAACAGTTTATACAAAATTGGTAAACGACCACTCCAAAACACATAATATCGACCCTCAGCTTGTATCTGCGGTAATAAGAGAAGAAAGCAGATATGATCATAAGGCAATATCAAGCGCAGGTGCAAGGGGATTAATGCAAATAATGCCATCTACCGGGAAATATATCGCAGAAAAATTTGGTGAAAAGAAATTCGATACTGATAAACTCTTTGAACCTGAAAACAATATAAAAATGGGTTCGTGGTATTTAGCTCAATTGGTCGATAGTTTCATTACACGAACAAAAGAATATTTTGTCAGCAGAGGCAATCCTCAACCAGAATATATCTATACTGATATAGCAACTATACTTGCTTTAGGCGGCTATAACGCTGGACCAACAAGAATGCGTAGATGGATGGATGAATTTGGAATCGATGACATAGACATATTTGTAGAAAAAATTCCGTTGCAAGAACCAAGACATTACATCAAAAAAGTTCTTAATTCATACGAAACATATAAGGCACTTTATAGTGGGTAATTAATTTTCAATGGAAGAAAGTTTTTTATGAAAAGAAATGAAATTTATAGCTATAATTTGGCTTTATTAGTTAGCTTTATGCTTTTATTAACGTTGGCGCTTGATGCCCATTGCAGACCATTTCGCTTGGAAAAACTCCCTGATAAAGGGGAAAGCTTTGATTGCAATACTTGTCATATCAACTATGGCAAGGAAAAAAACCTATTTGGAAAAGACTATGAGGCTATTGCAATACCAGCAGGCGACATATATACAGAAGAACTGGGCAATATGGATTCTGATGGTGATGGCTTCACAAATGATGAAGAATTCTTGGCAAAAACTAATCCCGGCGACCCTGAATCTAAACCCGCCAAAAAAGATAATCAACAGACAAAACAAGACAATAAAACGATTAATAATTTACAAGAAAACAAAATTGAACCTAAAAAGGAAAACGAGCCAGTTACATCAGAAAAAAAGGAAGTAGTGCTTCAGACAAAGATTCCAGAATTATCAAAGACAACTATACCAGAATTAAAATCTGATGATTCTACAATAGATCAACAAATTATATCAGCGCAAATGCATGATTTGAGAAAGACTGCTAATATTAAACATTATATATATAAAATAGGGCGATATGTTTCACTTTCTGGCTTTTTTCTTATCTTTATACAATATATTCTAAGCTCTAAAATTAGATTTATTGATAGATTGTTTGGGCTTGATAAGCTATTTTTGGTCCATCGAAAGATTGGAATTATCGGACTTGTTTTTGTCCTAACGCATCCAATATTGCTTTTTATTGTTTTCGGCATGGGAGGATATAGCCTTTTATGGAAAGGTATCGGAGCATTAGCACTAATTATACTTATCATCATTGCTGGCGTTGCCATACTTTATGCAAAACTGCATCTAAAATATGAAACATGGAAAAACATACATAGAATAAGTTATATAATACTTCCTATTGCATTTATACATAGTATAGTCTTGGGAAGTGATCTACATAAATATTTATGGCTGAAAACATTATGGTATATACTTGCTGGTATTTATCTAATTGTGATGGCATATAAGATCATTAATTGGATAAAAGTTAGAAAACATCCATTTAAGATAGCAGGTGTTGTTCAAGAAACGCATGATATATGGAGTTTGCATTTTAAAGGTAAAAACAAGAATTATAAACCCGGTCAATTTATGATTGTTAATCTAAAACGAAATGGCAAAGTATCAGAATCACATCCATTTACTATATCATCAAGCCCAACAAATGATATGATGTCTATAAGCGTTAAGTCTGTCGGTGATTTTACCTCTACAATCAAAGACACAAAGTTATCCGATATAGCATATATAGATGCACCCTATGGAAAATTCAGCTTTTTAAATCATGATTCTGATAATCTTGTTTTCATAGCAGGTGGAATTGGTATAACGCCATTTATAAGTATGTTAAGATATATATACGATAAGAAAATACAGAGAAATATAACGCTATTATGGGCAAATAAATCTGAAAATGATATTGCTTTTAAAGATGAATTACAAAAGATGGAATCAGGAATACCCAAATTAAAAATTGTTCATGTAATGTCAAAGCAAGATGATTGGCAGGGAGAAAAAGGCTTCGTAGATGCAGATAAGATAAAAAGGCTTGTTAAAGATATAGATAAAAGCCAGTTTTTCATCTGTGGACCACCAATAATGATGACACTTGTAAAAAAAGATTTGATAAAATTGGGTGTATCAAAAAGCAAGATACACTATGAACGATTTGCACTTAGATAAGATATACGCATTTTTGACAATTCCAATAGCTCATTAATGAGTTTCTGAAGCTCATTGGAATATTCTCTTAACGTGTTATAGTCAATTCTTTTTGAGAGTATCTGTATAAATCTATTATAGGCATTGTCAGGCTTATGATTCATATTTTTTAGGGTATTATTAATCCATTTTGGAAAGAATAAAAAACGATAATTCATAACTCCCAAGATTTGAAAGTAAAGTGTTAATATGTTTCCTAATAGCAGGCTACAATATAAGTAGTCATTATTATCAACTGCAACATCAAATTGCCTTTTTTCTTCCAAAAGAAGCTTTGTGAGTTCTATAATAAACTGATTGCCATAATCACTGGACATTTTTAATACATTATCTTTCCACTTTGAAAATCTTTGCTTTGGGTCCCAAATCACTTTGCCTATTTGTATAGCTTCCCATAAACCAAAGCTTTTGCAGATTGATTGTGGAAAGATGCCAAATGTATTTTCAATATTGGTTATTGTCTCAAAATCAACATGGACATAAACATTATTAAGAGTAAATCTGTCGCTTTGCGGAATAATAAAGCATTTTGGGTCAATCATCATTAATCTTTTCTTTCGGACATCAATATCAGGGATTTTGCTACAATATGCCACAAGATCAATATCAGAAGTCTCATCCTGCATTCCCAAAGCTAATGAGCCTTCTATAATGAGAGCCTCTACTCCTGATATAGTTTTATAAAGTTCTGAAGCAGATTCCGCTATAAATATCTTATTTTCTGGTGCTACTAATGATTCATCCTCATTTTTAGTTAGTCTGAAAAAAGCATCTCCCCTGATCTGAGGATAATGTATATTAGCCAAATTGATGGAGTCAATTATCAATTCAAAGCCTGTTTCAGCCGATCTCTGAAAGTCATTAGAGCAAGCCAAAGTCAATAGCCTGTCAACAGCATTTTCAGGCTTTAAAGGTAGCTTTTTAACATCATCAATGATACTTTTATAATTTTTTATATCCTCGATCTTATTAATTGCAAATAATAGCTTTAATATATGGTTGGTCTGCCAACTTCGACTGCAACAAAACCTAATAATATCATTCCTAACAAGAAGGTTAGACATTGGCAGTCTTAACCATCCAAATAAATGATTAACCATGATCATCTGTATAATATTGGCAAATTTTTCACTATCCGTATTATTAATCATGCTAAATTGCTTCTAATACTAAAACAGCATCCTTCCAGTTATCGGGTGTTTTGAATGATTGAATACCTGAATTTTGGTAATTTCCTATTGAAGTTTTTTCCCCGCTTGTGGGATTGAGCCATAATGCTTGTATATCATTTTTTGCGTTGATTTTATCCATTCTTATAGAAACAGATGTTGAGCTACTTATATAAACCATTATCCAATAGCCATTTGTAGAGCGTGCAGAAACGTTTAGATTTATTCCGCTATTTACACCATCGGCGATAATGGACTGATCTGGTATCCAATTCCACCATTCTTTTAGTGCCATTATAGTTTTTTTATAGATTCCAATATGGCTTGCTCCGAGTGCGTTTATCCATGATTTCCATGTTGACGGTGAGGTATAATTATCATCATGTCCATATGAATGATGTCCGCCTGCAAGATATGACCAATAAGCCTGTTTGCGTATTTCAAGAGGCGTTTGAAGCTTGCCTGATTCTTTGCCTTCATAGCCTCCTTCTGCCATAACAGTTGGTTTTGTTGGGATAAGATTATAATCATGGGTTACCATGTCATATATCCTGTCATAATAAAGCCAAGTCTGGATCATATTGAAATCAAGCCGGCTTTCGTTATGGATGAAACTTTCTGAATTACGCTGAAACCTTGTTTCTTACGGATTTCTAATATGTTTTCCGCATCCTCCATTGAAAAATCACGAAATAACTCCAATTGTGTATCGCCAAGCCAAAAAAACGGTTTATCATCCTGAATAAAATAACGTCCATTTTGGCTAATACGAATTAAATTTTTATCTTCTGACATATATTATATCTCCATAAATTTATTCATTTATTCTATAATAGTTGACTAATACATAAATATTTTGATAATGTATTAATCGTCAGATTTTTTATTAGCAAGACCATTTTTTCAATATTTTGCTGGAAAGGAGTGTAACGACAGCATATTAAAATCCTTTTTAATAGGTCTTTTCAGCTATAATTGTTTTCATCTTTATTCCCTCATAAAAATATAATTCAAAATCCATCTAATTATAGAAGCCTACTGAATAAATTTCAATCCCATTTTTTCATTTTGATCGAAGCAAAAAATCTTCTTACAATATTTTATACAATTGGAATAATCAAAACAAATTTAGTGTTAAAGAAATAAAATACAAATATATAAAATGACTTTTTTTGGAGGTAAATACTTAATGAAGAAACTAAACTTTATCTTATTCTTGATTGCTTTGGCTATATTATCAGGGATGTTAATATCAGTTGTATCTGTATATGCAGAAGATCAACAAATAGCCGTTGATAAAAATAAACCTAATTTATATGATCCATGTGCAGATCCAAATTGTATGGTAGTCCCAGCTATAACACCTAGAATAAATACGCCTAATCAAATGTGTCCTATGATGCAAAACATGAGAGAAGGCATGGGAATGGGAATGATGCACGGTAAAATGATGGGTATGGGAAAATGCCCAATGTGTAAAATGTCAGGCATGATGAAAAATGATAATCCAATGCCGAATGATCCTATGTCTATACTGGATAATGCAGATAGACTTAAATTAACAGATCAGCAAAAAATGGCAATTGAGGCGACTCATCTGGCTCATCGTAAAGACATAATAAAAAAGCAAGCAGATTTACAGATTGCAAATGTTGATCTTGACGCACTTATAAAAAATGATAAACCAGATTTGGATGCTATAAAAACTCAGTTGGGCAAAATTGCAAATATGGAAGTAGAGATCAAATTTGCTCATATTAAATTTGGCGCGGATATTAGATCAATATTAACCAAAGAGCAACTCGATACATTAAAAATGATACAAAAACATGAAGCCTATAAAGCAAAGATAGATGATTCTACAAATAAAACAACAACTAAACAGGAAATAAAAATAGAACATCATAAACAATAAACCAAAAACCCGATATTATCGTTAATACGAAAAATCAAAATTTTTGTCTTGGTGCGCAAGAGTGATAAGAAACAGGTGATCTAAAACCCCCTCCCGTTGCCTGTTACCAGTTCTTATCACTCATAGCGCATCAGGATACATTTTACATTCTTGAGAACAGGTTAGGAGTAAAAAACATCACCGTCACTCCTTATCCTAGCCTGCTTCTCTTGTTTAATTCCATTCTAATGACCAATTTTCTTTTCAAATATTACATAACAATTTGTAATGCTGAACGAAGTGAAGCATCCAAATAACGTCAGTCCGATATAAGAATGTAACCACAAAGGCACCAAAACACAAATGCTCACAAGGGACTAAATATTCAATATTGTATGTTTCCAATCTTTTAATATTTGATCCTAAATCTTAATTCCTACTTCGTGCCTTTGTATCTTGGTGGCAAATAGAAATTCTTAAGTGAACTCATGTTATACTTAATGCCAGAAAGTATATATATAACGATGCCACAAAACACCATATATATTCCAGATACCACCGATAAAAAACTCACCAAGTATCAAACCGAAGAATAGAGGAATTGCCTTTCTATATGCAGAGATTCCACCCTGTTTGAGCAAAATGCGTTTAATAATCCAGCTTATAAAAATTGGAAACCACATCCAGTTCATAGTCCAACTACTAGCAAAGGGATATGCAACTGGATGCAAAGACCACCAAAGTAACCTTCTTCGCAAAAAACTCATAATTAGAACAAAGATAAATCCGCCACTCATAAAACCAATAGCAGAATTATCCCTGTCAGGCATATAGAAAAGCCATCTTTCAAGGTTACTATATGCTTCCCATGCAAACCCTCCGCCAAATCCCTGCTGATAATAGACATGCAGAAATCCCCAAAATGCCACCCATATTCCCAATAAAGAAACAAGCATTATTGCTATTGAAAGACGTTTGGGCGAAGTTTCTGCCTCATCCATCAGCTTAAATCCTTCTAATTGATATGGCATAGGATTACATCTATGAGCGCGATTAATACCCCAAAACATGGCAAACATAGTAAGATTTGACGTGCCTAATGTCCTTGTGCCAAGAATCTTTGGTAACATCTGATCGGGTCCTATATTATAAAGTTCATGGACAGGCGGACCAAGCTCTGCCCTTAGCCTTGCCAAAGCAAAAACTAACATAAAATAGAAAGCAAAAAAGATAAAGAAAACCCAAAGCGACATTCCCGCTCTTGTGCAAAATATCGCAAGAAAAACCAATCCACCAACTATACAAGCTAAAGCCATTCTATAACGCATTGGTTCTTCTGAGTCATCAATCGAAGTTTTGCTAAATATGCCCTTAAATAAATGAATGATATATTTTCGCCCACTCCAGATAGCTAAAACAGCAATAGCAAGATATGCACCCGAAGTCTGCGGCTTTATATATGGAAATTCAGGCAAACTCCGTAATCCAAGCGATTCACCTAAAATAAATTCAAATTTCCAGAAAAGATAAAAAAACCAGCATGAAAAAGCCAAATCCAAAGGCATAAAATAACTCATACCAATTACAAATGGAAAAAAGCATACAGGCGTCCAACCTATTGCAGACATAGGCTTTTCAGTGAAATATGCCCCAATCTCAACAGACCTTATCGGCAAAGCTGGTATCGCTGGAATAAAGGCATTTAGACCATTGATTAAATCTATTCCGCCTCCAATAGCAATGCCGATCCATAACATTTTGCTCTTAAAAAATCTTAAATTCCCTCCATCTTTTGTCATTGCCAATGGAAGCTGAATGATCGGATATGATAGCTTTTCATTCTCCATCCATTGCCTTCGTATA
>CAZMCH010000052.1:0-29186 GCA_964564735.1 uncultured bacterium | reverse complement strand
AAACATAGCCTTTCCTTGTATGATAATTATTTATTTATCAATTACTGAATTAGCTAACATTCTCATGGCGTTATTCAAAGGACTTTCATTTCCATTGAGCCAGCCCTCCAAATTTTCTGCCTCGTTATATGAAACTACTATATCTAGGCTTGGTATTACAAACATTCCTCTTATCCCACCATGACCAAAAGCCCCAAATGTATCAGCAGGAGCATCATGCCACATTCGTTTTTTATTAGAATCCAAGCCATTTATCCACCATAGCCAGCTATAACTACCAAAATGATCACCCTGATTGTCAGGGATCTGTCTTGAACCTATACTTCTTTGTCCTCCAATCATTTCTGCCTCAACTCCTGATGTTCTTGGAACTAAATTAGCAACAGGTTCACTAATAGCCATTTTTGCATGTTCTTCACTGATTATCTGTGTCCCTTTCCAGTTACCTTTTCTTAGATAAAGCAAACCAATCCTAGCAAAATCTCGAACAGATATAGCCAGACGCCCCGCCCTATCGTAAGAACCAAAGGCAATAAGGCTTGGATTATCTTGGCACTGGATAAGGTCTGTTAGTTTTGGATGTAAAACGTCAGAATCTACTTTATCCCATGAAGTTTTATACACCTTCAGGAATAACAGATCGCAAAATAAAGCCATCTGCCAATCGTTATAATCAAACGCTGTTCCGGGATTTTCATTTACTCCGTAGCATGATGTCTGATTTGCCAGATGTCGCCACGTTATTTTGGTATCTTTATAATTTAAGTCCCTATTTATATCTTTTAATTGTGATTCATATTTTGCAACAGGTTCATCAAGGCTTTCTATCATATTATCTTCCAATGCTTTGAAAAGAAAATGGCTATAAATAGGCTTTACTGCTGAAGCAACATCAGCGCGCCTTGATTGATCTCCCCACTCATGTATTATGTAGCCATATCGAATCACACATCCACGTCCACCGACTGCATCAGAAAAATTATAAAGCATATCTTGGGACATACCAGCATTTTTGGGATGAAGTTTTTGCCATTGGGAATCTGGATAAACTGGCTTTATTTGTGTTGATTCTTTTGTAGAAAAAACAAACAGCAATGAAGGAATAAAGATAAGTGAAAAACTGAATATTGTTATTATTTTCATATAATCTGCCCTCTTTGGTTAATGAATATATATCATACATGCAATATAGATTTAAATCAACTCCTAATTGAGTCCAATTTAAATTTTGGGCAACTCCTGATAATAGAAAAATGTGAAATTGTTTGATGACCCTTGGTCAACCGAGTTAGTTTTTGTATTTGTAAATCTTTTGAAAATGCATCCAAATCTCCAAATTTCAGAAAAAAAACTACCCTTGAAAGCCTATGGAAAGGGAGGCTTCAATGATCACAATTATTAATCTGGTGAAGCACTATTGTTATATGAGCCAAATTTTTGATATAAGACGGACTTTTTAATTCTATTGATTGCCTATCTTACAGATGGTATAATGGCTTTATAAAAAGACTTGGATCAATATCCAGTTCCAATAATATACTTCAACCTTCAAGTATGGAAAGACGAAAAACTAACAAGTTGTGTCACAAAATAATATCTAACTGTAAAATGTAACTGTAAAATGAAAATTATGGAGGCAGATATGAAAATAAAAAAGATCGAATGTGTGCAATTAAGGATACCACCTTTTATTACACCGAAATCACAAAAGCGAAGAGATGCTTGGGCTGTTGATGCAGAAGTCGCAAATCCGATGTCACGTTATCCCAAATATAAACGCTATCGTCCAAGCTGGTTTCCAAAATGGGGTGGAAATTGGATCAAGGTTACTGCCGAAGACGACACATGGGGTTTAGGAACTACATCTGGCGGTCCTGCTGTTGATGCCATAATAAAAGGGCATTTTGCACCAATGCTTGAAGGTGAAGATTGTTTTGCAAGGGAACGTATATGGGATATGATGTTCCGTATGTCTAAGCCTTATGGGACATTAGGTTTGTCGTGCCTTGCTATGAGTGCAATTGATCTTGCTCTATGGGATTTAGCAGGAAGAGCCTTAAATAAGCCTGTATATAGCCTATTGGGTGGTCCCGTTAAAGACAAAATTCAGGCTTATGCAACAGGAAATGACGTTGATTGGTATGTTGAGTTAGGTTTTAGGGCTGTAAAACTTGCCTGTCCCTATGGTCCTGCTGATGGGTTATGGGGGCTTGAAGAAAATGAGAAATTCGTAGCAAAAGCAAGAGAAACCGTCGGTGATCATGTTGAAATAATGCTGGATTGTTATATGGCTTTCGATGTTGAATACACAATCAGGCTTGCAGAAAGGTTAAAGCCATATAAACTAAAATGGATTGAAGAATGTCTAATACCAGAAGACATAGATGGCTGGGTCGCTATCAGGAAAGCAGTCAATTGGGTTGATCTTGCAACAGGTGAACATAATTATACACGCTATCCATTTATGCAATATGTTGAACGCAGATGCCTTGATATTCTACAACCTGATATAAACTGGGTCGGTGGGTTAAGTGAATGTATCAAGATTGCAAATATCGCCGAATCCGCAGGGCTTTCAGTAATGTTACATGGTGGTGCAAATCAGGCTTATGGTCAGCATTTCAGCTATGCTATAACTAATGTTCCTATGATAGAATTTTTTGTTGGTTCTGCTCCGGGCATAGCTCTTGAGGAGTCCATTGGTATTCCGGGGGCTGTTGTTCCAAAAGATGGATATGTTATCCCAAGCGATGCTCCAGGATTTGGCTATGAAATTCAGGAGGATTGGATTGTAAATTAGTGATCTAAGGACAAAATCTTGATTCTGTTGTATATCGGTATATCAATTTTTCCAAATAGAAATGCTTACAAGAAGATACAATACAAGTGAAGCATTAAGACTCCCGATTCTGCTTTCGCTGATACTGCATGGCTTAATCTTGCTAGTATTAGGCTATATGCTTATGGACAGCGAACAACAGAGGATCAGGGAGTCTGTCATTGTTGAGATGGTAAATGCCAAGAAAGAGCAAACTCCGCCTTTGCCCCGCAGAATCACAGAAACTCGGCAAAGCTCTATCAGCTTAAAAAAGTTTGATGATTCACTAACAAAGGCGCAGTTTTCTCTAAAAACTATTGCTACACCGAATATTAGTATTACTCAAAGAACGGATTCGCCAAAAATTGCTTCTCTAACGCCTAGCTTAACAACAGAGGCAAAGAGTTTTATCTCTCACTTTGATATACCTTTGCCATCAAATACTGCAAGAGGAGCAAACATTGCTAAATCAAGCGATGGATTTGGAAAATCAAACACACAAAACGATGGCAGATCAACTGGTTTAGCTGATGGGGTTAATATATTTGAAGTTGCTTTATATGGCATAGCGCACAATATAATTGGGAAAAATAAGACAGGAAAAGAAGATATTGTCTTTCTAATAGACTCAAGCGGAAGCATGGAGGAAAATATCTCCGCAGTTGCAAGGTATATCGTAAGAATGATTGAGGTCTTTCAGGATAGCAAACTTGATTATACCCTTGGCGTAGTAAAATTTAATCGAATATTAAAAAATAATGATATAAGGGTATATAGCCAAACTAAGGACGTAAACGAGTTCAAAAGTATATTAAGGTCTATAAAATGCAAAGGTGATGAAAGCATATTTGATGCCCTAGATGTTGGATTTGCACAAGTAAAATTCAGGAATTCCGTAGATAAAACTTTTATACTTGTAACCGATGAACCAATCAGAGCAAGAGCAAGACAAGGAGGAACTCCTCAAGGTATGACACGCAAAGATTTATTACAAATTGACCTTCAAGAAGTTATACAAAAATCTAGCGAAAAGGGAATAAAAATCAGCGCAATTGCCATTGAAGATGATACGCATAAGATCCTAACAAATAAAACAAATGGTATTTTCTTTCCAATTCCACAAGAATAAAGTAAACTATTTGACAATCAGATCAGTTATTTGTAAATGTGATTCCAATATCTCTTTTCTTGCAGGTCTGTAGAGCAAAACAAAAGAGGGCAGTAGAAATGAACCGAAAAACAATTTCACTTATTATCCTATCCTTCATAATAGTCGGAATCGCCCATGCTGACGGTTTCATTATTATCCCAAGACCCCCACAAGAACGAACCTTCATTCCATTATCTATCAAATATCATCATGTAGAAACAGAGATTAATAATCAGGTTACAACAACAAAGGTTGATCAGGTATTTCTGAATGAGAATAATCAGGATTTGGAGGGAATCTATATATTTCCATTACCAAAAGATGCGAGTATATCGAATTTTGTGATGTTTGTTGATGGCAAGCCCGTCAAAGGTGAGATACTTGATAAGGAAAAAGCACGAAATATCTATGACGATATTGTTCGCAAAATGAAGGACCCTGCAATTTTGGAGTATATCGACAGAGGGGCTTTTAGAGTCAGTATTTATCCTATACCTGCAAGGGGTGAAAAGCGCATACAGCTAGAATATTCCGAAGTCCTAAAATATGATATGGGGCTTTGTAAATATGTATATCCCTTGAATACCGAAAAATTTTCAGCAAAACCGATTTCATCTGTTACTGTTTCTGTTAAGATCAAGAGTGATAATCCAATAAAGAGTGTTTATTCGCCATCACATGGGATTAACATAAACAGAAAAAACGATAATGAAATAAAGTTAAGCTATGAAGCCTCATACGTGAAACCAGACAAAGACTTTGAGTTATATTATACCGTCTCTGATAAAGATTTCGGCTTGAATATGCTATCGTATCGAGAAAAGGGAGAAGATGGCTTTTTCATGCTTCTTATTGCGCCAAAATATGAAACGACTGGCGATGATGTAATTGAAAAAGACCTTATCTTTGTGCTTGATAAGTCGGGGAGTATGCAAGGCGAAAAAATAGAGCAAGCCAAAAACGCCTTGAAATTCTGCATAAAAAGCTTAAAAGAAAAAGATAGATTTAGTATTATCTCTTTTAGCACTGATGTTGACGAATTAGACAAAGCACTAATACCTGCAAGCAAAGCAAATATTGATAAGGCGGAAAAATATATAAATAAAATCGAAGCGGTTGGAGGAACGAATATTGATGAGGCACTACAAACAGCATTAAAGAAACAGCCTAATGCCAATCGTCCTATGATGATCTTATTCTTAACTGATGGTTTGCCGACTGTTGGGGAAAAGGATATAAATAAAATATTAAAAAATGTTGATAAATCTAAATCAAAAAATCTCAGGATATTCGCTTTTGGGGTTGGAAATGATGTAAATACACATTTTTTGGATAATCTCGCAGAAGAAAATGGTGGAGTATCGCAATATGTAAAACCATCAGAAGACATTGAGGTTTCTGTATCTTCGCTTTATATAAAGATAAGTGAACCGATGCTGTCAAACCTGAAAATTCGGTCTGGAAGCGTGAAAATAAAGGAAATATATCCAAAATCAATTCCCGATATTTTCAAAGGTTCACAATTAGTCGTTTTGGGGCAATATGAGGGTAGTGGATTGACAGAGATCACTCTTGATGGTGATGTCAGAGGCAAAAATCAAAGCATTGTCAATAAGGCTCTTTTCGCTGACAAAAATACAAACAATGACTTTATACCAAGACTCTGGGCGCAAAGAAAAGTCGGATATTTGCTGGGAGAAATGCGAACTAGCGGGGAAAATAACGAAATTAAAGATGAAATTATCCGATTAAGCAAAAAATACGGGATAATAACTCCATACACTTCATTCCTTGTCCTGCCAGAAGAGGAAGCAAGCGGATTGCCAGCAGTAGCGAGAGATCGTGTCAGGCGAGAAGCTCTTACTAAATCATCTGTTAATGTAAGAGCAGATAAGGGCGCTGATGCCGTTGATGCAAGCAAGAATCTAGGTGAAATGAAATATTCCTCAGCACCTATGACATCAGCAAGACCCAAAATGAGAAACGGTGGCGAAGAATCTGTTGAGATTAAATATTTAGGAATAAAGACTTTTGCCCTGAAAAAAGGCGTATGGACGGATATTGAATATGAACAAGACATGAAAGTCATTGAGATAAAATATGGCAGTGATGAATATTATGATCTACTTGCGATGTCATCTGAGCTTGGAAAATACCTTGCACTCGGAAAAAATATAATTATCTGCTATGAAGGAAAATGTTATAAAATTAAAGAATAAAACCCATCAATAAAGTTATATTCCCACCCTAATTTCTGATGACCTGACATGAATACGGACAAAAAATGCCTCCTATGATAAAATACAAAATCATAGGAGGTAAAAATCATGAAAAACATCACTACATCATATAATAATATTTTCAAAGTATAATTGCGCATTGACTTTTAGCCTTTTGGTCTGTAAAACCAAGCTGGAGGCTAGGGCTACAGTGCAACCTTGTTTGATGAAAATGTTATAACATCAGGAGTTTTATAGATCAATACTTTGAAAAAGATAATGTCTGAGCCTATGTCTGATCTTCAGAGAATGATTATTGCTTATAAAAAAGATATATTGTATAATACTCAATTGTAAGTTTTGATTAAGTAAATAAACCATAAAACTCGCTAATCAGGGGGATTATATATGACTCACCGAGAGCGTTTTGTTAAATGTATGCACTTTCAACCAGTCGATCATATTCCAGACGAGGAGTTTGGCTATTGGTCAGAAAATCTTGCGGTATGGAAACAACAAGGATTACCAGACAACGTAACAAATTTGGAAGCTTATTTCAAGTTTGCACCGCGTAGCGGAGTTGGCGGAAATACGGGATTTTCTTTTGGCTTCAAATCAGAAGTTATTGAAGAAACTGATACCTATAGAATTGTAATTGATGGTAATGGAGCAAAACTTCAGGAATTTAAGGATGGTTCTTCTACAATTCCACATTATATTGAATTTGGTCTAAAAGGTCGTAAAGAATGGGAGGAGCTTTATAAACCGCGTTTAGATATAGATAATCCGAGTCGTTATCCAGAAAATAGAGCAGATTGGGAGCAGATTAAAGCACGCTTGAATGATCCTAATTGGGAAATTCCTGTAGGGACTGGTATTGGTAGCTTGTTTGGAGTTTTACGTAACTGGGCTGGATTTGAGGGTATATCAATGCTTTGTTATGATGATCCAGAGCTAGTTGAGGAAATGGTAACACATCTTGCGGATTTGACCTGTGCAGTCATAAAGCGAACTGCATCTGAGATTAAGCTTGATTATGCTGGTGGCTGGGAAGATATGGCTTTCAATAATGGACCCATTATCTCACCAAAGATGATTAGAAAATGGCTTACACCAAACTATAAGCGTATAACTGATATATTAAGGGAAAATGGTTGTGATATTATCTATACTGATTGCGACGGCAATATCAATGATATGATTGAGCCATGGCTTGAAGGTGGTGTAAATGGAATATTCCCTGTAGATGTTGTTGGCGGTTCTGACCCAATTGCCATTAGAAAGAAATACGGCGATAAGGTTGTTATGCTTGGCGGAGTTGATAAACATGCCCTTATTCATGGTAAGGAATCAATAAAAGCCGAGATTAAGAAAATAAAGCCTTATGTGCTTGAGGGTGGTTGGATACCTCATGTTGACCATAGATGCCCGCCTGATGTTACATTTGAAAACTACCTATATTATCTTGATGTCAAACGTGAAACATTTGGTATTCCAAAAGATGAGGAATTTGAAAGCAGACCTGAAATAAAAAAGATTAAATCTAAGTGGAAGGAAACTTCTCTAGCTGTCTAATAATTCGGATGGAGTCACAATCTTGGCTTGATCCATAGGAAATGGAGGAGAAACCAAGACTATATAATTAAGTCTGGTCTTGGTTTCACAATCAAGAAATGAAACTTCTTACTTTTGAAATTGACGGACAAACAAGGCTTGGTGCGTTAATCGATAATTTGGTATATGATCTGAATAATTGTTACACGGTATTTTTGATGGGTATGAGTCAGCCGAATGATATTCCTGCAAGCGTTACACAAAAGGCAAACGAAGAAATGCCATCAGATATGCTAAGTTTCCTGAAATTAGAGGATCAGGGAATTATAAGGGCAAAAAAAGTCCTAGAACGATTGATAAAGGCAGAATCGCTTCCGAAAAACATAGCTTATGATATAAATAAAGTCTCAATAAAAGCCCCTATTGCTAGACCGGGTAAAATTCTATGCCTTGCGGGGAACTATGCCGAACATATAAGGGAAGCAGGCAGAAAAGTGTCTGGCAAAGAAAAGATGGCTCCAAGAGTATTTATGAAGCCTGCTACTTCTGTTATCGGTCATGGCGATACAATAAAAATCCCCAAAATTGGCAATAAAATAGACTGGGAAGCAGAGCTTGGCGTTATTATTGGGAAAAAATGCAAGTATGTCAAAGCCAGCGAAGCTAACGACTATATCGTTGGTTATACGGTTGTTAATGATGTTTCAGAAAGAGAATTGATAATTGAAAATGATAACCGAGAAACAAGCGAATGGAATAAATTCTTTGATTGGCTAAATGGAAAATGGATGGATACTTTTGCCCCAATGGGTCCCTTTATCGTAACAAAAGATGAGATAAGCGATCCGCAGAATCTTGGTATCAGATTAAAGGTCAACGATCAAATCAAACAAAATTCCAATACAGGCAATATGATATTTAGTATCCATGAGATTGTGGAGTTTGCCTCAAGAATTATGACTCTTGAGCCGGGAGATATAATTGCAACAGGAACTCCTGATGGTGTTGGTTCGTCAACTGGAGTATTCCTAAAAGACGGCGATATGGTTCAGGTTGAAATAGACGAAGTTGGAATACTCAATAATCCTGTTGGATTAGAATAAATACTTTTGGAGAAAAGATGATGAGTAAACCAAATGTTATTCTCATCATAGCGGATCAGATGCGCGGGGATTGTCTTGGTGTAGATGGTCATGAAGTCGTCCAAACACCGAATCTTGATAACCTTGCGGGCAATGGCACTAGATTCGTTCATGCCTACTCTGCATGTCCGTCATGCCTGCCTGCAAGGGCGACTCTCTGGACGGGTCAAAATCAATGGCATACAGGTTTGCTCGGAATGGGTTGGGGGCAGGGACCTATTCCTAATGATTTTCCTAACACCCTTGCTGGTGAATTTACAAAAGCAGGATATAGGACGCACATGGTCGGCAAAGGGCATTTTACTCCGCAACGTGCATTGATGGGATTTGAAACGACAGAGATTGACGAATCAGGCAGAACGCTTATTGATGGCTTCAGAGACGACTATCGCCAATGGTTTGATGAAAATACGCCTGCTGATGTTTCGCCTGATGATCATGGAGTTGACTGGAATTCGTGGCTTGCCCGTCCATGGCATACTGAGGAATATCTGCATCCGACTTCATGGACAATGACAAGGGCGATAGATTTTCTAAAAAACAGAGATCGAGAAAAGCCTTTCTTTTTGAATATCTCTTTTGCGCGTCCACATTCCCCTTATGTTCCGCCAAAGCCATATTTTGATATGTATTTTAATGATGAGACTCCATTGCCTTATATTGGGAATTGGTCAGTTATGCACGACAAGCTTGATGATGCGATTGATACAAACGCTTGGCGAGGCAAAATGACAGAAAAACAAATACACCGCGCAAGGTCAGGTTATTATGGTGAAATATCATTCATTGATACGCAAATTGGTCGTTTGATGAATTGGATGAGGCGTTTTCAAGGGCAGGCATATCGCAATACATGGTTTGTCTTTACATCCGATCATGGTGATATGCAGGGCGATCACAATCTTTGGCGCAAGACCTATGCTTATGAAGGAAGCGCAAGGATACCATTTATTATCGCACCGCCTTCGTCAATGGGAAAGCCTAAATGCAGGATTGCTGATGAAGTCGTTGAATTGCGTGATATTATGCCAACTTTGCTTGATGTGGCTGGTTTGTCAATACCAGATAACGTTGATGGAAAAAGTCTTCTTCCTGTTATGCAAGGAGTCAATCAAGATTGGCGTTTATATATTCATGGTGAGCATTGCACGTGCTATTCACGAGAACAGGAGATGCAGTTTGTTACCAATGGAAAGCGGAAATTCATCTGGTTTCCCAGAATGGGGATAGAGCAATTCTTTGACCTTAGCAGAGACCCCGGAGAGTTGCATAATTTAATAAAAAACCCTGAAAGACAAGATGAGATCAATATATGGCGTAGCTATCTTATATATGAATTAGATCAACGTGAGTGTGGCTGGCTCAAGGATGGGAATCTCTATTGTCCGAAGGATAAGCCTCTTGTTTCGCCGTATAAAGATAAAAGGTGGCTTGGCTGAGAATGGAATGAGGTTTTAAGAATGAAATTGCAGGATGACATAGTAAATGATATTAAAGAGATGAGTATAGATGAACTTCTTTTTCTTAAAGAGCAGATACGACTTTTAAGAAAAACTAAATCAAAAGTAAAAAGTAAATATACTTTAGAGGAAGTTAGAAAACTGACTTCTTCCTCAAAATCAAATTGGGCTGATGATATTGTAAGAGATCGACAATATTATTTGTAGCCCTACTTTCCAAAGTTAGCAATTGCAAAAGCCAAGATAGAATCTTGGGCTACAAAAACTTAATGATAGGAAATAACGGTATTGAAACGAAATTGGAAGAAGATTTGAATATGCTTGGCTAAAGAGAAGGTGATATATATGAAAATGATTCGTGTTGAGCCGGGATATGAAATGCAACTCTCAAAGGAGATATCGGAAGGACTTAAATCAATGGCTGGGAACGTTATTTTGCTTGACAAAATATCGGATGGTTTTATAATACGTGTTTGCTCATATTCATGGGATGATATTTTTGCTGAGAAGCTCCCTATGTCAAAAAAACAAGTTGCTTTGGATTTATCGGAGATAAGCGGAGATGAATTCCTTTTTTAATCAGCAAAATGGCATATCTTCAGATAATTTATGTGTCAGCCAAAAAATAGAACGTGGTCTTGATGCTGTAATTATCATTTATAGTCTGCTTGATAATCACCCGGCATCGGGGCTTTGTGAAGATTTTATAAAGGATAAGACAGGATGGTTTACAACACCATTTACGCTCTTTGAAGCAAAAAGCATTTTAACAAAAGTTTATGGGATAGACAATGTTTTAGTTTCGCAAAAATTGGAACAGTTTGCCAGAGGACCAATACATATATTTGAAGTAGATTTTAATATAACATTAAACTCAATGAAAATGGCAGATATGCTTTATATTGATCTTACTGATGCGGTTCTTTTACAAACTGCATTGAAACATAATGCTTCTTCTTTGGCAACTGATGATAAAAAGTTAATACAAGCATGTGAAAGCTTGGGAATTAAGGTTGAAACTCCCATTGATGATTTGATACGTCAACAAATGATAACTTGGGAGCAAGATAATTTGCCAGAAAAGGGATTATCAAGAATTCTTTTTCATATTCGCAATTGGCTATTAAAGAAAGATTATGGGCAAATAGCTGATGATTTCTGGGAACAAACAAGCAAAGGCAACCATTTGCCATAATAAAATGCCTTAATAATGATAAAACTAATGGAGGGTAACCTGATGGAAACAACCGAAAAGAAAAAATTCTTCATAATTGACGGAAATGCCTATGTATATCGGTCTTTTCATGCCATCAGGGAATTGGCAACCTCCACAGGTGTTCCGACAAACGCAATCTTTGGCTTTATGAATATGATGATGAAGATACTGCGTGAAGAAAAGCCAGAATACCTTGCAATAGCCTTTGATACATCCACCCCGACATTTCGTCATGTGGAATTTGCTGATTATAAGAAAGACCGCCCCGGAATGCCTGATGAACTCGCACAGCAATTCCCAATGATAAAGCAGATTTTGCAATCTCTGTGTATTCCCATTGTTGAAAAGCCGGGCTTTGAGGCTGACGACATAATCGGCACACTAGCCAAAAAAGCCGAAAGTATGGGAATGGATGTAATTATAGTAACCTCAGACAAAGATGCTTTTCAGCTTGTTTCCCCGAATATCAAGATACGTCCTTATGGATTTAGAGGTATTAAAGAAGAAGATTTTACCTATGACGAAAACGAAGTTATAAATAAATATGGTATTCCACCGAGTAAAATAACTGATCTGTTAGGCTTAATGGGCGACACATCAGACAGCATCCCTGGAGTGCCGAATATAGGACCTAAGACTGCCTCAACGCTTCTTAATCAATTTGATAGTATAGAAGTTATGCTTGATCATCTGGACGAGGTAAAAAACGAGAGGATAAGAGAACTTTTACGACAATATGCAGAACAGGCAAAATTAAGTAAAAAACTCGCTACGCTTGATACTTTTGTTTCCATAGATACAAATCTTGATAATTACAGCATTGATATATCAGATAGCGGATTGCCTGCTAATTGCAAACAGGGCGAACTTTTAGATATATTCCAGAACCTAGAATTTAGAAAGTTTATAAAGGAATTTAACCTAACTCCAGAGCAAGTCAAGGTTGAAAAAAAATATCATACAATATTATCTGAATCTGATATTAACGATTTAATAAAAAAGCTAAGCGAATCAAAAGAATTTGCGGTTGATACAGAAACAAATGGAATTGATCCATTGACAGCAGAACTCGTTGGAATCTCAATATCAATGCAACCACACGAAGCCTATTATATACCGATCCAGCATAGATACATCGGTGTTCCAGAGCAACTTCCAATGTCAACCGTTATCAATGTCCTGAAGCCAATCTTAGAAGACCAAAATATAGGCAAAATTGGGCAAAATATCAAATATGACCTTCAGATATTCAGAAACTACGGCATAGACTTAAAGGGTATATCATTTGATACAATGATAGCATCTTATGTGATAAATCCATTAAGCAAACACGATCTTAATACTATGGCTTTGGAAATCCTGAATCACAAGATGATCACAATAGAGGAATTGATCGGCAAGGGAAAAGATCAAAGAACAATGGACGAAGTTGAGATAGAAAGAGTCAGCGAATATTCCTGTGAAGATGCGGATATAACGCTCCAGTTAAAGAATATTATGCAATCACAATTAAAAGAGTATGGTCTTGAGCATGTTTTTCATGAGATAGAGCTTCCTTTAATATCAGTTCTTGCTGATATGGAGATGAAAGGCATTAAGATAGATATTAATTGGCTAAAATCCCTCTCTAAGAATTTAAATAATCGGCTTGAGTTGCTGACTTCGGAAATATATAAACTTGCAGGTGAGGAATTTAATATCAATTCAACACAGCAACTCAGCAAGATATTATATGAAAAAATGAATATGCCTACAGGAAAAAAGACAAAAAGCGGGGGATATTCGACAAACGAAGCAGAACTTGCAAAGCTTGCTGATGCGGGATATGAGTTGCCGATAAAGATACTAAATTATAGAACCCTTGCAAAACTTAAAAACACCTATATTGACGCTTTACCTCAAAGTATCAATCCAAAAACGGGGCGTGTGCATACATCATTCAATCAGGCTGTTACAGAAACAGGCAGATTGAGTAGTAGCAATCCCAATCTCCAAAATATACCCGTCAGAACAGAGGAAGGCAAGCAAATAAGACAAGCATTTGTGCCTGATAGGGACTGTTGTTTTTTGGTAACTATGGATTATTCACAGATAGAACTTAGAATGCTTGCCCATCTCTCAAAAGATAAGGCATTAACAGAAGCATTTATCAATAACCTTGATATACATTCCAGCACAGCATCATTGATATTTGATGTCCCTATCAGTGATGTTACATCAGAAATGCGAAGGCAGGCAAAGACTATAAACTTTGGTATCATATACGGCATGGGGGCTTTTAGGCTGGCAAATGATCTTGGTATAACAAATGCAGAAGCCCAAAATTTTATTAATGAATATTTTGAGACATATTCAGGAGTTAGGAGATATTTTGATGAAATGATAGATTTTGCCAAAAAAAACGGTTATGTTACAACAATATCTGGACGCAGGCGGTTTATCAGAGAAATAAACAGCAGTGATCATAGTATGCGTTCTCTTGGCGAAAGAATCGCTATAAATACACCCGTTCAGGGTTCGGCGGCGGATATGATTAAATTGGCAATGATCAAAATAGCAAATCTTATAAAATCAGAAGGTTGGGAAACCGAGTTATTGCTTCAGGTTCATGATGAATTAATATTTGAAATCCCT
The DNA here is from genome assembly GCA_964564735.1 of uncultured bacterium. Lineage (GTDB taxonomy): Bacteria > Poribacteria > DTPJ01 > DTPJ01 > DTPJ01 > CAZMCH01. The sequence goes on along the minus strand of CAZMCH010000052.1, from coordinate 14,993 downwards.
GAACATGAACTAGAAAAGGCTATTCCACAGATAAAATTATTTATGGAAAATGCTTTGGAACTTGATGTTCCAATAAAAGTGGATGTTGGCATAGGTAAAAGCTGGCTGGAAGCTAAATGATCTAGTTTTTCAACCGAAAGCTTAAAACAATCAAATTGGAGATGATAAAATTGGCAGAACAAATAAAGGCAGTTAGAGGAACAAAAGACATCACGCCAAACGAGATTTATAAATGGCACTATGTAGAAAGAATCGCTAAGGAAGTTTTTGAAAATTTCGGTTTCAGAGAAATAAGAACACCAATATTTGAGCATACAGAGCTATTTGTAAAAGGCACAGGTGAAACCACAGATATTGTCCAGAAAGAAATGTATACGTTTATGGACAAAGGAGACAGAAGCCTGACTTTAAGACCAGAAGGCACGCCCCCGATAGTCCGTTCATATCTGGAAAATAATCTTTCCGTTGATATGCCTATAACCAAGCTTTATTATATGGGTCCGATGTTTAGATATGAACGCCCACAAGCGGGAAGGTATCGCCAACATCAGCAAATAGGCGCAGAGATACTAGGTTCAGCAAGCCCTTATTTTGATGCAGAATTAATCGCAATGTATCTACATTTTGTCTCAAAACTAGGTATTAAAGAAATTAAACTGCATCTTAACAGTGTCGGTTGCGCAGAATGTAAGCCTGATTATAATAATGCACTCAAAGCTTATGCAAAAGATCATATTAACGAATTATGTGAGACATGCAGAGATAGATTTGATCGTAATCCTTTGCGTATGCTTGATTGCAAGATTGAAAGCTGTCGAAAAATATTTGCTTATGGTCCAGTAATGCAAGATCATCTATGTAGAAGTTGCAGAGATCATCAGCATATCATCATTCAATCACTAAACATGATGGGATTGCCAAGTGAAATAGACCCATTTCTTGTTAGAGGTCTTGATTATTATACCAAGACAGTTTTTGAAGTTACAGCAAAAGGATTAGGCTCTCAGGATGCAATCGCTGGAGGCGGCAGATATGATAACCTGATTGAACAGATGGGAGGTAAACCTACCCCTGCGCTTGGTTTCGGATGCGGACAAAACAGGCTTATTGCAACAATAGAGGCTCAAAATGTAACTTTTCCTGAACCACCAAAACCAATGATTTATATCGCCTGCATTTCTGATAAAGCCTACTCAAAAGCATTTGAGATCGCCTATCTTTTGAGGCAGAAAGACATTGCTACGGAAGTTGATTTTGATGGCAGAAGCCTGAAAAGTCAGATGAAAACTGCAAATAAAATGGGGGCAAAATTTGTGGCTATAATAGGTGATGACGAATTAGATAAAGGTATTATTACGCTTAGGGATATGCTCAGTGGTGAACAAGAAAGCATCAATTTGTCTATGGTTGTTGACATTTTGAGCAAAAAATAGGCTGTCTTTTGGTATATTATGAGATTTGGTCAGCATGTTAGTTTGGGTGCGATAACTTATTTAGGAGCATTAGCTCCTGTTTTAGCGTGGATTCTTTATAGACAAGGATTGCCTGTTGGTGATCTCTGGCAGAATGGTCTAAATATAATCATCTTGCATTGGTGGGAGATAGGAATCTGCTTTTTGCTTTGTCTGCTTGGTTCGATGGCGCCAGACATTGATACAAAAAGCATATCACAAAAGATTATATACACGTTACTTTTTCTTGCAGACCTTGCATTGATTTTGTTCAAATACTATAGGGAATCTGCAATACTTGGCTTTCTAGCGATGGTGCCTATGTTAGTAAAGCACAGAAGACAACTTCATTCATATATTGCTGCAATAGTAATCCCAATGCCCTTGCTTTTCATCCCGATTTTTATTGTAGGTGAAATGGATTATCGCAATCTTGGAGTATCGTATTATATATCAGCTTTGGCGGGGTTTCTAAGTCATATTATTGCTGATGGCGAGGGTGATTGGAACTAATCCAAAAATTTCATTTGACATATTTTTTCTATAGATGTAAAATCAAAATATAAAATAAAGTAATCGTTAAAAAACGCTATAAGGCATTTTATAACCCCCAAATATCTTTACAAAGAGAAAATTAGATGTTGCTTGGTCTATTCCCTTAATAAAGTTAAAGGGTTTTTTGCGCATATTTTAAGTTCTTTAACGATTACAAATAAATAATAACTCTTATTAATTGATTTGCGTCAATTTTGATATGACCTAAACTCACCGTGAGGGGTTGGTTTTCTGGTTCTATGAGTCTAGGATTAGGAATATTTATCCCTTTTTGTATCATAAATTAACACAAATCAGACAATTAGACGCTAAAATAAAAAAAATGTTCGCAAAAAGTTTTCAACCAAATATTATGTTTCGGCTTTAACATCACAAAAGGAGGTATTTATCATATAATTAGCTTTTATAATTGTTTTACTTTTTGCTATCGGTGTTTATTTACCGATGTAAAAAACAGGAGGGTAGTTGAGATGAAATCTTTGCATTTTTGTTTTATTTTTGCTTTGGTTTTACTATTTATGGTATCAACTGCATGGGCAAGTAAAAAGGACTGCGGTGACCCACCTAATATGGCAAAGCCAGCAAAGCAAGTTAATAAACAAGACCCAAACATTCAAAACGACTATGACAAAATAGTAAAAGAAGACCCCAAAGCCATATATCTTGCAGTAATAAATGGTAGCACACCTAAACCAAACGCATGTGGGCTAAATCCAACTAATCCTGCGGGAGAATGGACTGGCTGGGGCGGACCGCTTGATCGTGATAATGCAACAATAGGCGAGGGTGCAGGCTCACGAAACGAAATAGTCATCGGAGGAACATATTTTGAAAGAGGCATCGGAACACATGCTGCCGCTAAGTTGGTATATAGCTTAACAGGTGATAGCTACAAGAAATTTGAAGCTTATGTCGGAATGTCAGACGAAAAAGATCCTGCCGAATGTGGACATGGAGGAAGTTGTGCCTTTATTTTCACTATTGATGGCAAAGAAATGGAGAAAACACCAACATTAAAAGGCACTGATGGGGGGAAAGAAGTTGAAGCCTTAAAAGTAGAATTTAACATACCATCTGGTGCAAAGGAACTTGTTATTCAGGTTACCGATGGCGGTGATGGAAATAGCTGTGATCACGGGGCATTAGGTGATGCAAAGTTATTAACCGCCGCTGGTATGTCTGTTACTAAAAAAGACAAATCAGCAACGCTATGGGGAAGCATCAAAGCAGCCTATTGATAGAAAATTGATATTAATCCATTTTTTCAATAGGGAGGTGGTGATGCTTCTGATCAGAATTTCCATAGACTTACACAGATTTTGATAATGACGTTCTTTAAACTTGGAGGAAGCAAGAAATGAAAAAACTGTGTTATTTTGTGGCGGTTATTTTTATTCTAAACCTTATAGTTGCTGTTGCATGGGCAGCAAAAAGCGATTGTGGCAAACAGCCAAATGCCCCTGCGAAACCAATAAAAAAAGTCGCCAAAAACGATCCTAATGTTCAGAATGATTATGATAAGGAAGTCAAAGAAGATACGAAAACTGGCGTTGTATATTTGGCTCCCGTAGGTGGTGCGCAACCAAAAGCAAACGCATGCGGACTCAAAGCAAGTAATCCTCCTGCTGAAATGGCTGGATGGGGTGGTCCTCTTGATGGTGAAAATATGACTATTGGAGAAGGTGCTGGTTCTCGTAATGAAATTGTCATTGGAGGAACATACTTTGAAAGAGGATTTGGCACACACGCTGCTGCAAAGTTTGTTTTTCCACTTACTGGTGATAAATATACAAAACTTGAATGTTATGTTGGTATGTCTGATGAAAAAGACCCAGCAGAATGTGGAAACGGTGGAAGTTCTGCTTTCATCTTTACTATTGATGGAAAAGAGATGGCTAAAACTCCTACGCTAAAAGGAACTGATGGAGGTAAAGATGTTGACCCATTCAAGGTAGCCTTCGACATTCCTTCTGGTGCAAAGGAACTTGTTATTCAAGTTACTGATGGTGGGGATGGAAATAGCTGTGATCACTCCGCAATTGGTGATCCAAAACTGTTTACAACTGCACTAACAGCAGTTACCCCAGAGGCGCGTCTTAGTACAACTTGGGGAGAATTAAAATCAGTATATTGATTATAAAATGATTCTATTGGGGCGTATCATCAATACGCCCCGAATTTCTATATGGTTGGCAACCATTTTCCTGCAATTCTCACTTTATCTTTATTTTCTGATACTTTTACTTGAAATTTTCGTCCATAGACGATTATAGCCAATACAACCCTCGATAGATAAAAGCCAAAGGCAAGTCTAGTAAATAATGATTGCTTCTTTACTATAGCGAGAATTAACAATGGCACAAAGGCAATTAATTCTAATGCTAGGACAAAAGGAAAAAGAATAAAAAGAGGAATCGGTATTTGCCTTTTATTTACTTTTATTGTTAACCATAATGCTGGCAACATATTTTATGAACTCTCTATACTGATTTTAATTCTGGTTTTTCCGTCATTTATCTTTACAAGCTCAAATTCCCCAAGCTCTTCCATTTCTGTAAAGCCTTCATCCAATAGCTCTTTTAGTGCATTTGCGTCAATATCTGCATGTTCTTTAATTTTTCCCTCAACAATAGGCAAAAGCCTTAAAGCCCATTTGGCAAGCTTTAGTGGAACTGTAACCTCAACCTTTGGCTCTTCTTGATCGCCTTCGATAATCAGCACCTTAAAAATACGTCCTATATCCATTATGAGACCTCCCTATTACGAGTTTTTCACTTATGGCGTAAAGAAGAACCTTCACTGCGTTCATGGTGACAGAAAATGTCGTTCTGAGCGTAGCGAAGAATCTCTTTTTGCCTTTATCTATTGCTAACTGAAAAACTCGTATCCTTATTAAAAAAATGATATGTGTTAAAAGTTTATAATCTATACTGCAAGATATTTGCCATTTAGATTATCTTAACAAGATTAAATAATATTACTCTTGTTTTTTAGCTAAGTAGGTAATATAATTAGTTGAGCTAGATACTAATAATTGATGCTGGAAACATATAACAGAAAATACATATCTAGCCTTTAATATCCAGCATCTTGAATCCAGATAAAAGGGGAAAATATATGACTATAACAGAAAAAATACTTGCGGATCATGCAGGTAAAGATTATGTCGAGCCGGGCGAATTGATCATGGCAAACCTCGACATCGTTTTGGCTAATGATATTACTGCTCCGCTAGGTATTAAGGAATTTTACAAAGCTGGTGCAAAGAAAGTTTTTGATAAAGAAAAGGTTGTCCTTGTTGCAGATCATTTTACACCTAATAAAGATATTGAGTCCGCAGAACAAGTTAAAATGATACGAGAATTTGCCAAAGAACAAGGTATCGTGCATTTCTACGATGTTGGTCGGATGGGAATTGAACACGCTTTATTACCTGAACAGGGTCTAGTTCTTCCCGGTGATGTGGTTCTTGGTGCAGATTCTCACACATGCACTTATGGTGCAGTTGGGGCATTTTCGACTGGTAGTGGAAGCACTGATTTTTCAGCAGGAATGATAACAGGTGAAGCATGGTTCAAAGTTCCTGAATCCATGAAATTTATATTTAGTGGCAAACTACAAAAATGGGTCGGTGGAAAAGACCTTATATTACATATAATTGGTGATATTGGTGTTGATGGCGCATTATATAGGGCTATGGAGTTTACAGGCGATACTATTTCAAATCTAAGCATGGATAGCAGGCTTACAATGTGCAATATGGCTATTGAGGCAGGCGGAAAATCAGGAATAGTTCCTCCTGATGACATAACTTTGGAATATGTAAAACCTCGTGCAAAGAGAGAATATAAAATCTATTCTAGTGATAAAGACGCTAAATATTGCGATATACGTGAATATGATGCAAGCAAGATTGAACCACAGATAGCCTTCCCGTTTTTGCCTGAAAACACAAAGGGCATAAGCGAAGTTGGGAATATTGCGATAGATCAATCAGTTATCGGTTCATGCACTAATGGACGCATGGAAGATTTGAGGATAGCAGCAGAGATTTTAAGGGGGAAGAAAGTTCATCCATACGTTCGTCTTATAATACTGCCCGGCACTCAGACTATATATCTGCAGGCACTCAAAGAAGGGCTTATTGAGATATTCATTGAGGCTGGTGGCGTTGTTAGCACACCAACTTGTGGACCTTGTCTTGGTGGACACATGGGCATATTGGCAAATGACGAAAAGTGTATATCCACAACAAATAGAAACTTCCGTAAGCGTATGGGCAACACCACTAGCGAAGTATATCTTGCAGGTCCAGCAATCGCTGCTGCATCCGCAGTATTAGGCAGAATCGGAAGTCCAGAGGAGATTGGAAAATGAAATTTTCAGGTAACGCATGGAAATTCGGAGATGATATAGACACTGACGCAATTATCCCAGCTATATATCTAAAAACAGTTGACCCAGATGAATTAGCTTTGCATTGTATGGAAGTCATAATTCCAGACTTTGCAAAAAAGATTACTCCAGGAGATATAATCGTAGCTGATAAAAATTTCGGTTGCGGATCATCAAGAGAACATGCTCCAGTAGCTATAAAAGCAGCAAAAATATCATGTGTGATTGCCAAAAGTTTCGCAAGAATATTTTATCGAAACTCCATCAATATTGGTTTGCCAATACTTGAATGTGAAGAAGGGGCATCAAAGATAGAGCAAGGCGATAAAATTGAAGTTGATCTGTCAACAGGCATTATCACTAATCTAACAAAGAATGAATCTTACAAGGCAAAACCATTTCCCGAGTTTATGCAGAAGATTATATCTTCGGGTGGTTTGATGAATTATGTGATGAGCAAATAGGGATATAATCTCATAAGCCTATACACCCATGAAAACACTTATTATAGACGATGAAGCAGGTATAAGACAACAACTAGGTTTCGTTCTTGAAGACGAAGGCTATGAGGTTTGGACTGCCTCGACAGGTCTTGAAGGCTTAAAAGAATTAGAGACTCGAAATTTTGACATTATCATTACAGACTTGATGCTTCCTGATCTTGATGGCATGGAAATAGTTTCACGTGTCAAGCAGATTCAGCCTCACGCTATTGTTGTTATGATAACGGGTCATGGCTCTATCGAAAAAGCAGTTGAGGCGATCAAAGCTGGTGCTGATGACTATATACCCAAGCCCCTTGATGGCAATGAAGTCGTTATGAAGCTAGAAAAAGCCTCTGAAATGAAACGCCTTAGAGATGAAAATCTGCTTTTCCAAAAGCATCTTGAACGAGAACTTGAGACTGCAAGAAAAATTCAACAAAGCCTTCTCCCACAAAGTCCTCCGATTGTTGCTGGGCTTGATATAGGCATTTATAATCAAACAGCAACACAAGTTGGGGGGGATTTTTATCATCTTACAATGCTATTCTCCGGAGGTGAAATGGGGATCGCTATCGGAGATGTAGCTGGTAAGGGTATGCCTGCTGCGCTTATAATGGCTAATATTCAAGCTTCTATCAGAATGTATTCAGAAAGTAAATATTCTCCCAAAGAGATAATGCGAAAACTCAACGATCATCTTTGTCCAATATGCCAATTAATAGAGGAACATCGTTTTGTAACCTTATTTTATGGCGTTTTGGATACCGAAAATCAATGTTTCGTATATTGCAATGCTGGACATAATTATCCGCTTGTATTTAAGGAAAATGGAACTATATACGAATTATCAGATAACGGAGATATACCTTGTGGTATTTTTGAGAATATTCTTTATGAAGAAGGTAATATCAAGTTAGAAAAAAATGATATTATGCTATTCTATACAGACGGCATTATTGAGGCGATGAACTTAAATAATGAGATGTTTGGCGAAGATAGATTAAGGAATATTGTGTTAAAAAATCGCAACTTATGTCCTGACGATATTATCTCCTGCATATACGAAAAAATGTCTGATTTTATTGGTGATTCGGTTCAATATGATGATATTACAATGATGGTAATTAAGCTATCGAAAGTCTAATAAAAATGCTAGCTATCCTTTGGTGGGAAAAATAGAGACAAAAAAAATCATGCTAACTTGGGCAGAAATTGATCTTAATGCAATAAAACATAATCTAACTCAGCTTAAAGGGATAGTTGAACCTCAAGGCTCAAAAGTGCTTGCCATAATTAAAGACAATGCTTATGGTCATGGTGCAATTGAGGTTGCCAGAGTTGCGCAAAGTGTTAATATTAGGTCATTTGGTGTTGCGACAATTGAGGAAGCTATCCAACTCCGCCAAGCTGGAATACAAGATTCCATTCTAATCTTAGGGTGTATACTGCCCGATCAAGCTGAAGACATTGTAAAATATAATATTACACAAACAATATCCGATATTTCTGTTTGTAAAGCTATTTCAAAAATAGCCAAACATTTAAACAAATCCGCCAATATTCACATAAAAATTGATACAGGTATGGGACGAATAGGTATAGCTTATGAAAAAGCAATACCATTCATAGAGCAAGTTTTACAGATTCCAAATATCAAATTAGAAGGAATTTTCACGCATTTTGCTTCTGCTGATACAGATAGAAATTTTACACAGCTTCAAATAGACCGTTTCCAACAAATTATATCATCCTTAGAAGAAAAGGGAATATATATTCCTATCAAACACGCATCAAATAGTGCAGGTATTCTCAATTTCCCATCGGCTTATTTTGATATGGTTAGACCGGGTATATCCATATATGGTCTTTACCCATGCGATAATCCCTCAAAGCAGATCGATCTTAGACCCGCTTTGAGTCTAAAAACAAAGATAGTTTATCTCAAGGATCTGCCAATTGGTCATGCGGTTAGCTATGAATGCACTTACATAACCCAAAAAATGACAAAAGTTGCAACACTTCCGATTGGTTATGGGCATGGATATAGTAGAAAACTCTCGAATGATGGCGAAGTTCTGATTAATGGCAAGAGAGCATCAATAATCGGTTTGGTATGTATGGATCAATGTTTGTGTGATGTTACTGACATTCCAAACGTATCCATAGGTGACGAGGTTGTGCTGATTGGCAAACAGGGAAATGATCAGATAACTGCTGATGAAATTGCAGACAAAACAGACACCATATCTTATGAGGTCGTTTGTGGAATCCACTCAAACGTAAAAAGAATATATAAGTAAGTATGAATCTATCTCTCCTATAAAGTTTGTGGAATGAAAATATAATAAAGACTTGTTATATTGATAAAAAAAGAAAAATAAAAGAAAAATTTTTCAGGAGAGATGATAAAATGAGAAAAGCAATAATTTCAGGTTTGATAATGTCTTTTATGCTAATTACATCTATATATGCACATCAGCCTGTAATAGTTAAAGATAGGAGTTCAGAAGAAAATCCAGTGATTGTTAAAGATCCTGAAACATCCTATGCCTTTTATGGTATACTTACAGGTAGACCTCACTATTATAGAATTATCTATGACAAAACTTTTAATCTTTATGTTAATATTCTTGTGCCTGATTATTCGCCAAAAACTGTACCGATTGAAAAACATGATATATCATTTGAGATAATAAAAAATGACAAGGTTATATTTGCTGTTGATGGCAAAGAGTCAGCTTGGAAAAGGTTTTATGAACCCTATGGACGAGACCATTATTATATGGGACCTGAGTTTGATAAAAAAGCAGAAGCGGGAACTTATATTATAAAAGTATTTAATAAAGAAAATAGAGGCAAATATGCGCTTGCTACGGGTAAAGTAGAAAAATTTACCATAGTTAGCCTTATTGGTGCGCTTAAAACTGCAAAATCACTTGACAGCTGGTTTTTCAAACCATAATAGATCAATTAAATTATATAGGGAGTTTAATATGCTCGAAAAATTGCGCGAAGAAGTCTATAGAATGAATATGGCATTGCCAAAAAATAATCTTGTTACTTGGACAAGTGGAAATGTAAGTGGACGAGATAAAGAAACAGGTTATGTAATTATAAAGCCAAGCGGTGTGAGTTATGAAATGCTTACTCCAGAAAATCTTGTCATCATTGATCTTGATGGGAATATAATAGAAGGTGAATTAATGCCTTCTGTTGATACAGATTCTCATCTTTACGTCTATAAACATAGAGAAGATGTCGGAGGCGTTGTTCATACACATTCGCCTTATGCAACTGCCTTTGCCACTCTTGGAAGACCTATTCCTGTTTATCTGACAGCTATGGCTGATGAGTTTGGATGTTCTGTTCCTGTTTCTGACTATGCTCGTATTGGTGGTGATGAAATCGGTAGAGAGATAGTAGAAAAAATTGGCTCTTCGCCTGCTATATTAATCAAAAATCATGGCGTTTTTACAATAGGTTCAACGCCAACTACCGCAGTGAAGGCAGCGGTTATGCTTGAAGATATAGCAAAGACCGTTCATCTTGCGCTGACATTGGGTCAACCTGATGAGATTCCTTCTGATGAGGTTGCAAGGGCGCATAAAAGATACAAAGAAAAATATGGGCAGAAAAAATAATTATGATTCTTTGTCCTTCTTGTAAAACAGATGCAATTATGTTAAGATCAATGGAGGGGACAGCTTGGATAATCCAAAAGGAAAGGAGTAAAGGCTAATGAGTGAACAGATGAATAAACCAATTCCGTTAAGAATTCTCATAATAGGTGATTTTGATGGAGCAAATGTAGAAAATTCACAGTATATTAAAGTAAGTAAAAGTAGTTTTAATGATTTATTTTCACAACTAACACCACGTCTATATATGAGGGTATCAAATAAGCTAACTTCCGAACCAAGGGAATTGAATATTGATCTGAAATTCCATGATATTGATTCCTTTCGCCCCGAAGCCATATCCAAGCAGATTGACCTAATTAATGACGCCATAAAAGCAAGAAAAGCTCTCTATGAATTTGCAGAAAAACAGATTTCAACCGATGATGCAATAGAGATTCTGAAAAAATCATCAGTCGCTAATATTCTAATTCCTGAACTTATATCTGCCATCGATCAAGCTGATCCCCAAATGTTAAACAATGCTATTGCCAAATTTGACAAGTCTTTAAGCGCACAATTTGATGAGATACTCCATAATCCAAAATTTCAGCAGTTGGAATCATCTTGGCGAGGATTAAAGCTACTTCTTGAAAACGCAGATTATTCTAATTTAGTTCAATTTGAGATTTTGCATACAGAAAAAGCAAATCTGCTCGAACAATTTGATGAAAAGATATTTCCTCAAGAATATGATGATACTTGCGAAGTTCCTTTGTCTGCAATAATAACAGATTTTGACCTTTCTCAAAGCGATATGAACATGCTAAAAAAGATGGCGGATAAATCCGCAATACTTCAGGTTGCGTTTATTGCATCAATAGCACCTGATTTCTTCGGTATGAGAAATATCGCACTTCTTGTTGCTATGCCTGATCTTGCTAGTAGATTGATAAGTCCCGCGCATACTGAGTGGAAAAATTTCATGCAAAGCGATTCCTCAAGATGGGTATCGTTAATGATTAATAGATTTTTGTTGCGTAATCTATATGGACAGAACCAAGAAAAAGTTGCGAATTTCAACTATACAGAAAAAGCAGATGCCTCACATCCTGATAGCTACCTTTGGGGACAGCCAACTTGGTTGATGGGAATAGTCCTTGCTAGAAGTTATGCAACAGTAGGTTCATGTCTGACAATATCGGGGCTTGGGCTTGGTGGTGAATTTGGAACGCTACCTACACGCCAATACCCAAAGAGTAGAACTGAAAACATATTGATACCAGTTGAAGTGTCTTTGACAGATGAAAAGATATGGAGTTTTATCCATGTCGGTATAACTCCTCTTAATGCAACAGAAAACAGCAATACCGCATATATCCCTTTATCTGCTAATGCCTACCGTTCAGGCGGAACTACGCTTCATTCTACATTGGCATATCATCTCTATATTGGTCAGATTTTCCACCAGTATTATAGAATGCATCAACAAATACCATCTGGTAGCACACCTGAGCAAATTGCGGATTTTGTCCGAGATAAGATTTTTGCGCTTATCGAACCCTATGGAGGCGATGATCCTGATAAGGCAGTAAAAGTAACTGTATCTCCCGTTGAAAATATGAATAATATCTATACTGTAAGTATTCATGTAACGCCCAAACTTCAGATTGAAGAAAAAGACGTAGAATTTACAATGCAGTTACAGACACAAGTTTGATAGGGCATTTTGTAATCATAGGAGGTAGAGATATGGCGGATAATAATACAAATCAATATGGAAAAATAATGTTTGGTAGAGATGATGATCAAATACCATTGATGCCTTTGAGAATTTTAGTTTTATCTGAACTTGCCCCACGTGATCTTAAAAACGGAATATCAATGGTATCTGATAAATATAGAATTGACAAAGATAACTTTGGGTTGGTTCTATCTCAGATCACATCAAAAGTTTCTTTAGATGTTCCTGATAGACTCACTGGTGGAAAAGATGATTTAATCATTGATTTGCCTTTGCGAGATATAAGCTCCTTTAAGCCAGAAGTAATTGCTGAGAATGTGCCTGCATTAAAGGAATTTCTTGATCTTAGAGATTTGCTTATTTCTCTTAAAGAGCATAAATTGACTCGTGAAGAGATCGAAGAAAGACTCGACAGGTTGGTTATTGGTTCAGAGATTACATCAAAAGTCAGATCGATACTTTTTCCAACTTCTGATATAAAGCCTCTACCAAAAATTGAACAACAAAAAATAGATGAGAATAATGCTCTGGATGCCATCTTTAATATGGTTGATGTTTCAGATCAGCCTACTGCAAGGACTTACACAGCACAAGGAGCATTAGATCGCATAATATCGCTTATAACTTCGTCTGGGAGAGATTACAACGCTATTGATGGTCGTGCAATTGACTCTGCTGTTGGTGAAATTGATGGAGTTTTAAGCTCTCAAATAAATGAAATATTACATCATAAGGAACTGCGGAGATTAGAGGCATCTTGGCGAGGACTTAAATTTCTTGTTGATCGAACTGATTTTCGTGAAAATATACAGATTGAAGTGATAAGTGTCCCAAAAGGACTCTTGTTTGAGACTTTCCATGAAAATATATATCAAGCAGAATATGATGGCACTGTTGAGTTTCCGCTTTCTGTAGTAATTGCGGATTATGAATTTGATAACTCAACACCTGATACAGACCTTTTATTGAGTTTATCAAATGACCTCGCAGAAATTCAAGTTCCTATGATTTCGTCTGTCGGTGCTGATTTCTTTGGCATATCAAAGGCTGATGATATAAATAAGTTACCTTATTTGAAGGAAGTTTTTAGCAAAAATGAATATGTTAAATGGCGTGGTATTCGTGAAGAAGAATCATCAAGATGGATAACGCTTGCATTTAACCGATTTCTTCTTAGATTGCCTTATGGTCGTGATAATCGTATAAAACGCTTTAATTTTGAGGAAGACACTCACCTGCGCTTATGGTGTAATCCCGCTTGGGCTATTGGAAGCCTTATTACATTTAGCTTTGCCAGAATCGGTTGGGCAACAGAGATAACAGGCACTCGTAACGGTGTTATTGAGAATTTACCTGTATGGGAATATACATTGAAAAATGGCGAAAAGACATATATACCGCTTGAAACATTCCTTCCCATGCAACTTGCTGGAGATATTGCAGATATTGGCATCGCACCTTTGACTTGCCAGATTAACTTTGATTCTGCAATGGCTGTAACTATTCCAACAGCACATATTCCGGAAACCTACGGTGACAGAAGCTCTATGGATGATAGTATACTTAGATCAACCTTACCCTATCAGTTGTTGGTTGCGAAAATAGCACACTATATTCGCCTAATATACAATCAAATTATATCAGGAAACAGCGCAGAAGGTATCGAGGAAGGTTTCACAAGGGCTTTGATCAAATTTATGTCAATAAAAGGCAATCTTGCTGTAGATTCGGTCAAAGTGAATGTTTCTCCAATACAAGAAAGAATGGGATATTATGATATTGCCCTTCACATCAAACCGGGGCGTGAACTTCTCGCAGGTAGAGCATATATCGAGCTACATTTGCAAGCAAGATTATAAGGTAATGGAGAACTTGAAGATTATAGATCTGAGTTTGTCGCATCTTGACTGTATAGATGAATTACCATAAAATCTAAAAAAGTATATAGGAATATTTTTATGCTCATATTGGTTTATATTTAACGTTAAAATTGAATTTGATCATTTATCATATATTGTGTTAGTTAGTTTATATGATAATTATTGCTTTTGAAAAAAGGAGAAAACAAAGTGCAATATCGAATGTATGGAAAAACTGGTGATAAGGTATCCGTTCTTGGATTCGGGGCTATGAGGCTTCCTATGAAAGGTGATCATGTTGACATGGATATATCAATTGAACTCATCAGAAGGTCTTTTGATTTAGGTGTGAACTATGTGGATTCGGCGGTAGGTTACTGCAATGGTGAAAGCCAAATAGCTGTTGGTAAAGCTGTAAAAGGCTATCGAGACAAAGTTTTTGTTTCTACTAAGAATCATTATAAAGGCGAAAGTGGTGATGAATGGCAAAAGTTGCTGGATCAGTCATTAGAAAGGTTGGATGTTGATTATATTGATTTTTATCATAGCCATGGATTAGGATGGGAAGAATATAAAAGAATGCAAAATCCCGGTGGGGTTATGGAACGTTTCCGAAAAGCCAAAGAACAAGGGCTTATTCGCCATATATGTTATTCGTGCCATGATTCTACTGAAAATGCAATTAAACTATTAGATACAGGCGAGTTTGAAGGAATGCTTATACAATATAATCTTCTTGACAGACATGCAGAAGAGGCTATTGCACATGCTCACGAAAAAGGCATAGGTATATCAATAATGGGACCTATCGGTGGAGGAAGATTGGTTGCACCATCAGAAAAACTTCAAAGCATGGTCAAAGGCAAAGCCAAAAGCACTCCCGAGAT
>CAZMCH010000051.1:0-29293 GCA_964564735.1 uncultured bacterium | reverse complement strand
TATCAGCGATTGAAAGGTGAAAATCAAGTCCTTTTTTATGAACCATATCCTTAACAATAGAATAGATTTCATTTATTGCAGTTCCAAAAGAGAATTCCTCTGGTTGAATTTCCATTTTACCTGCTTCAACTTTTGACAGATCAAGTATATCATTGATCATCTGTAGTAGATGCCTACCGCTTTCATGAATATCAAGAACCGCTGATCTTTGATCCTCGTTTAATTCTCCACATATACCATCTCTAAGTATCTCAGCAAACCCTATTATAGCATTTAAAGGTGTCCTAAGTTCATGCGACATATTAGCCAAAAACTCGCTTTTCATACGATCTGCTTTTTTCAGTTTAATATTAGCTAATTCTAATTCCTGTGTTCTCGCCAATACTTTTTGCTCAAGATTTTGATTTAACTCGGTGATTTCTAAGTGAAGTCTGGCATTTTGAACTGCCATTGCAGTCCTATCAGCAAAAGACCCAAGTATTCTAAATTCCTCAAAAGATATTTTATTACAATTAAAAAGAGCAATAACTCCTAGAAACTCATCTCTAATCAAAAGTGGATATCCTACTGTTGATACTGCTGAACTGAAGCCCTTTCGTCTTAGAAAGTCATTTTTTAGTGAAGGTTCATTTTTCTCTGCTACTTGGCTTATCCATAAAATATTATCAGCATTTTTTAAACAATCTAATTCATCTTGTATACATGATTTTGCAGAGAGATAGAGTTCGCCTCTACCACTATTTATTGATAATTTGTTTTGTATAGATTGTGAATAAACATTTTTATCGCTTGTTAGCCATATGGTTGCTGTATCGGCGCCAAATAAAGTTCTCAAATTTTCAACTACGCTATCAAGTATATCAGCTAAGTTAAGATTAGAAAGCATATTCATTGCTAGTTTATCAAGCGATGATCTTATATCAAGTATCGATGCCATTTGGTTAAAAGACTCAGCCAATTGCCCGATTTCATCTCTAGAATTTATCAGCACTTTTTGCCTCATATCGCTTAAAGGTAGCAGTTTTACTCCCTGTGTGAGTTGATGTAAAGGCGATATAAAGA
This sequence comes from uncultured bacterium, assembly GCA_964564735.1. Taxonomy (GTDB): domain Bacteria; phylum Poribacteria; class DTPJ01; order DTPJ01; family DTPJ01; genus CAZMCH01. Next base: position 28,231 of record CAZMCH010000051.1, on the reverse strand, counting down.
CTTTTTGAGCAATATAAAGTCCAACAATGAATGTGAGTAATATTAATCCAAGACCCGGCACAGTGACCATCCATATCATTTTTTTTACTGGAGCAAAGGCGTATGAAGCAGGTTGGTATGTAATAACAGACCAAGCGGTATCAAAGCTAAGTTTGGGTGTTCTCATGGCTATTCTGGCAAATCCAACAAGCATATCAGGATCATTTTCGCCCTTTGCAAGAAACCACCCAGAATCACCAAGTTTTTGATTTGGGATCAGTGTTCTATTTGTATAGCCTCTAAGAGGAACCTCATTCCGCGATGTAAGAATCTTGCCTCCTTCCGAAAGCAAACCAGCATTACTCCCAACGCCGACATCTAAATTTTCTATTGCATCAAATAGATGTGTTATATCCAAAACTCCCTTTATAATACCAATAACTCTATATGGTGGTTCATTGGTCAAAACTGGAACACATATATCAAGCGAATGAACTTTTGCACTCTCATCATAGCCAAATTTACTCAAATATGTTTGACCTTTTCCCATTTGATAAGCTTTTTGCCACCATTCCTCGTCTGCTTGCCAATAATCAGTTGTCTTATTTGTCGCAGCGACAAGCCTTCCATCAGAATCTGTAACAAGAACCTCACCAAAAGAACCTTCTACTATTTTAAAAGCTTTTAACGTTGTTGAAAGTTCATTATCCAAAACCTGTTTTATTATTGGGTCATCCATTGTGAGATTTTTCCATTGATTATCTATAACATTTACTTTTGTCATATCAAAAGGACCGAATCTTGAATTATTTGTTTTAAGAAATTCTATTATTGCTGGAAATACAGATAATTGTTGGACGGATTCTATATCCTGTTTTAGCATCATAACAATACTATCCCGAGCCTTTTCTGATAGTTGCTTAAAAGTATTGCCTATAATTTCCCTGCGTTGAGATATACTGACAGAATGGGTTATTAATAATGCGATAAGCAAGGGAACAATTGCTGTCAATATCATCAATATATTTAATTTATGTCGTATTCCCATGCTGAACACCATTACTTGTCTAATTAGAACTATTCAATAGGGTTTCTTTAATATTTATAGTTTTTTTCCTTGCGAGATACGTGGACTCATTATTTTCGCATTATATTATAACATACCAAAAAAATAAGTCAAATATTCGAAATTAGACAAATTAGACCCAAATCGCTCAAAGAAAAACTGTTGACATAAAACACAAATTCTGCTATCATTTTAGTCCAGTTGTAATACTGGATTATTTTATTATATTTGAATGGAGGAATGTTAAGGCGTGGCAAACCTAAAATCTTCTAAAAAAAGAATTAGATCAAATGAAACAAAGCGTGTCAGAAATTTAATCGTAAGATCAAAAGTAAAAACAGAAGTAAAGAAAGTTGAGGATGCAATAACACAAGGTAACGCTGAACTCGCCAAATCATTACTTTCAGTTGCTACTTCTGTTCTTGATTCAGCTTCGACAAAAGGCATTATAAAGAAAAATACAGGTTCAAGAAAGAAAGCTAGGCTTATAAAGAAAATAAATGAAATTGGAACATCAGCTTAGTTTTATATATATATTTCATTAAAGAGGCTTTATTATACCTCTTTAATGACTAATATTTTTAATTGAGCCAACTAGGTGGTCATTCTCTAGACCTGATAAATTGACTTTTATTATTTGCCCTACATGGCTTTCTTCTGCATTTGTAACAAGAACTCGGCTGTAATTGCTGGTGAATCCTGCTAACAGGTTGTCTTTGCCTTCCTTTATATCTTCAATAAGAACATCAACATCTTGATTTATCATCTTTGACAGAAAATCTTTTGTTAAGCGATTCCCAAGAGTAATTATCTCATGGCTTCGTCTATCTGAAACTCTATCTGGTATTCGATTAGGAAATTTTTCTGCTGGAGTCCCCTCTCTCGGAGAATATCGGAATACATGAAGCCTGCAGAATTTTACTTTTTCTATAAGTTTATATGTTTCCATAAAGTCTAATTCGCTTTCCCCGGGAAATCCAACCATAATATCAGTTGATATACCAACATCAGGCATTACTGTTCTTATCTTGTATATTATTTCTTCAAATTCAATTGCAGAATATCCCCTTCGCATTAGTCGTAGTATTCTATTGCTTCCACTTTGGAGTGATATATGAAAATGATGGGCGCATTTTGGAAGTATGGCAATTTGACTGATTAGCTCATCTGTAACATCCATCGGTTCTATTGAACTAAGCCTTATTCGTTTTATTCCGCCAATTTCATGGACAGCCCTTATTACATCATGTAATTTGCCTATTTCATGATTTTCTTTTCCATAAGCCCCAAGATGTATACCTGTTAGGACAATTTCTCTAAATCCATTCTGTGCTAATGCCTGTGCTTCATTGATTATGCTGGCGATAGGTCTGCTTTGTATTTTACTGCCACGAACATAAGGAACAATGCAATAGGTGCAGAATGAATCACAACCATTTTCAATTTTTACAAAAGCGCGGGTCTGCCCATCAAAGCCTGTAATATATGGATAATTGTCATCTATATCAAATGAACATGACGCTTCAGAACCATTAAGAAATTGACTTAGAAATCCATCAATAAAGGGTTTTTCCTTATTTGAAAGCACCATTGCAACATTCTGAAGATTTTTGAGTTTATCAGGCTGTCTTTCTGCATAACAGCCTGTCACTACTATTGTTGCATTGGGATTAAGCGATGCAAATCTCCTGATCAAGTTGCGGGATTTTCTGTCACTCATACTTGTAACTGTGCAGGTGTTGACGACATATATATCAGCAGATTCTTCTGGCTCAATAATGTTATAGCCTGCCCTTCTCATTGCTTCTCGCATGACTTGTGTATCATACTGATTTACTTTGCATCCAAGAGTTGCAAAAGCTACCGTTGGCATTGATAATTATTATCTCCGATTACTAGACCACTTTTTCTACTTCTTTCCAAAATTGCCCATTAAGGCTTACAAGAAGGCGAAAAACAGGTATTTTTTTTGCCATATCAAAGGCGTTATTAAACATTTTTGTTGAAATATCTATCTTTTGTTCTTTTTTCATGCCATGAAGGAAAATTGCCAATATTTGTTTAGCTGAACCAGTAATTGACAATGTTGATTTGCGCCTATCGATATATATTATCTCATCATGATCGGATTGTTCAATAAAAAAGATTGCGGAAAGTGGAACAGAATATTGCACATCCCAAGTATTTTCCTTGCGTTTCATTAGATAATCACTCCAAGTTGGGAAAGGATGCGCTCTATATGTATCATTTTGATCCAGAACAATCAATGTTTCATCATCACATAAGGGCTTCCAATAATCTGGCAGACGATTGTAACAGGTTGATTTTCCTGTTCCACCGGGGGCAGCAAATAAGATGCCTTTTCCATTGTATTCAGCCAAAGCAGAATGTAATGACAATCCTTTCATATCAATATTTCGCAGATAAATTGGTAGAAGGGAATTTGACAGCACTATATATTTTATGATTTCCTCTTGATTGTCTTTTACTTCATATATAACATCGTCTATGGAATCATTTTGCCATATTCGAACATTACTATAATTAAGGCATCGCCAGTTTTTTATATTTTGATTGGATTTGTAAATTTTTGATATTCCAGAATCTAAACTCTCTGCAAATATTATTTTTGCCGATTTATTTGATGGATATTCTTTTAAATTCATTATAAATGCAAGCCTATCTATTAGTCCAATATTCTCACTATCAGAAGTTATCCACCAATCATCATTATTGCTTAATCTTAGGCTATAGCCTTTGTTGTATTTCTGATCAGGCATTTTTCTTTCTTTGTGATGTATATAAAAAATGGCTTTTGATATACATCAAAAGCCATTTTAATTATAAGTTAGATAACATACTTTATTTTATTATGGGGTATATGTGAAATACATAGCCCAGTTTTTACCAGAGAACCCAGGACCTTTTCCCCAAGCGGTTTCACAACCACCATAGGGGACAGGAACTATTATTATAATTTTCTGCATATCTAGAATCAATGTCCCATTACCAAAGACATCCCATTTGGGACATAGAATAACAGCCATTACACCTCCAGGAGGAGGAACATATCCCTCGCCATACATATTTGCGAGGTCTATTATTTCTTGGGCTCTAGCTGAAGACCAGGGACCAATCTGAGGGTCATTAGTTTTATAAGTGCCAGTAACTAACATCCAGATTGCTTGCTGAACATCGCCAAATGTATATTGTCCGCCACTTATGCTATTTTTACCCACAAGGTCCTGATTGAGAATAAAATTCACAAGATCAAGATTTTGTCCATAAGTTACCAAAATAGCTGCACTTGGATCGTAGGTTGATGTTAAGCCCGATGTATATGATATATTTGAAAATATACCTTTATCAGGTTCTATACAAAATCCTTCATAATATCCATTCAAACCTAATCCATTTACATAAACCTTAAGGTAGCTATCCCAACCAGTCAACTTAACCCCAAATTGAGTGCTTAAATTGACCGTTCCAGAAGGGGATGTTTTTAGGCTAGTGCAAGTATCTGCATGAGTAGCAATATACAACATTCCCGAACCGGGTATTTTTACTTTATAGGTAAATTCCGAAACCATAGGATTATGGTTTGTTTTATAAGCAAATCTTCCCGGTATAGGATTTTCATTCGCTTGCGGAATTCCTTTTAAGGTTGTAGCAACATGTAAATGTGTTGCAGACATATACCAACCAAATATGGTCTGATACTTCACATATAAATAAGTGCCATCGTCCCAGACCGTTACATCACCAACATCATAATTCTGACCAGCTATTAAATCAGTAGTGTAGCTAGCAAATGATGTTGATGCAGAAATCAAGAAAACTATAACAAATAGAAAAGCTAAATTTGACCATTTTAAAGATATTTTTTCTTTTTTTAACATTTTGCTTACCCCCTTATTGCCTTTTACCCCCATGAAATCTAAAACTTACGCCCTAGTTGCCTCTAAATTATTAGAATTAAGAAATTAATAACATTTTTCGCCAACGAAACGTTTTTAGCCAACTATGCTACCTGTATTTATACAAACTCGGTAACCAGTTGCAGAAACCCCATTATTTAAGCAAGTGCCTACAGCCTGTGTGCCTGAGTTACAACCTTCGTCAGCCTTAGTTCCACTTTCACATGGTCCAGCCCCCAAAGTGCTTTCTGCTCCTCCCAAGTCCAATAATTCGGGTTTTTCATATTTTAGCCTTTTTTTAACTGCCATTTTCCCCTTAACCATCCTTTCACCCCATATTATAATTTTTATAATTTCATACTTTTCCCAATACGATGATCTATATATAACATTTTTTAGGTAAAAAGTCAAATATAATATTTTTCGGTGATTTTAAATTTATTAAACCAAAAACTTAAATTATTTATTCCAATAGATTTTTTGCAGTTTTCATGCCAAATAATACAGAATTTAATAATTATTTTATTATCACCAAATTCTTGATCCTGATTGACATCATTTATTATGAATGGTATTATTTGTTTGAACAATATTGAAGAAAATTAAAAGGTAGGATAAAAAGGCATTTGATGAATGAAATTGTTAAGCACAAATGAAAGGAAATGGCATACCTATTGTATAATTTATATACATATAGATACATAGAAAAAATAGCATGTATATAAATGCAACAGCAAGAGGCAAAATTTGGGTTCTATTAATACAGCTTTTTCCTAAGATAACGACTTGTGCTAGTTCCCATAAATCAAGTATTGAAGGAACTTTGTAGCCCAGCCTTTTAGGCTGGAAATTATAAAAACCTAGATAAAATAATAGGTTACAAAAATAATTAGCACAAGTCGTTAAGATAACAATTTTGTATTAAAAACAAACAAACCAGAAACATGCGCCAAAGAATGTCATAGCAGTTCCTGCTGCAAGTATATATTCAGGTTTAAGTCTTGTTTTATTATTTTTATATAAAATAACAAAACCTATTATACCAATTAATACTGAACTTACTGTAATTGATTTTAGAATGAATAATCCAATTTCAGGACCAAAAAACGTTATATATTTTTGTGCTATTGGGTTAGCCTCAACAGTATCAGTATAATTCAATCCGTGTAATGTGATTATATAATCAAAAACATTTGCTAATACATAAGCTATTGTCGCCAATAAAAGCTGTTTATAATGATAATACCACTTATTTTTTTGTTTTATATAATATTCTGGATTTTCCACTTAATTATACCTCTTGCCTATATATACACATAAAAAAGGAAAAAAGTTCCATTTTTTTCAAAAATAGTTCTAAATATTGGGTTTTATATATAATAAACATTAAAATTAATTGAGTCAAAGATAAATTAGCAAGATTCATTCCAAAAACAAATTTTTTATAGGAGAATATATGACACCAAGAGAAAGAGTATTAAAAGCAATGGATTTTCAACAGCCTGATATAATACCATTACAGATATATCCTGCCCCTAGCGGTCTTTATGAGCATGGGCAAAAGCTTGCTGATTTAATTAAATCATGCGGACATGATTTTGGTGACTTAAGTGGATTAAGCCTTCCTGAACCACCCAAACCAGAAGACTTTGATCCTGATGGTAGCTATCATGTTTTTAGAACCGACGAATGGGGAACAAAATGGGAGTTTCGTATATTTGGCATCTGGGGTCATCCTGTAGAATGGCCATTGAACGATCTTAGTAGGCTTAATGATTACAAGGCCCCTTCTGTTCCGCATTGTGAAGGTGCAGAATTTGAATCCTCAAAAATAAATGCAAATAAACACAAAGAAAAATATTTCCTTATGGGTGGTGGAGGTGCATTATTTGAGGCATTACGTTGGTTGAGGCGTTTTGAATATGTGCTTATGGATATTGAGGAAAACACGCCAGAGATTAACCGAATAGCAGATATTGTTATGGAATATGATAAAGGTCATATAAAACGATCACTTGCTCTTGATGTTGATGCTGTTTCTTTTGGTGATGATCTTGGCACACAAAACGCACTGATGATTTCACCAAAGACTTTTCGCAAATTTTTCAAACCAAGATACGATGAGCTTTTCAAACCAATAGTAAAGGCAGGGAAACATATTTGTTTCCATTCATGCGGGCAGTTTATGTCTGTTCTTGAGGATTTGCGGGAAGTTGGTGTCGATTCGATATGGCCACAATTGCCATTATTTGACTTGCAAGAATTAAGTAAGCGTTGTAGGGACTTGGGGATCAGTGTGCAGTTACATCCCGATAGGGGCGATCTCATGCAGAGAAGCAAGCCACAACAAGTAAAAGATTATGTATACAGGCTTATTGATACATTCGATACTGCTAACGGCGGGTCATGGCTCTATATTGAGATTGATCCCGGCTTTCCTTATGAGAATGTAGAGGCTTTATTTGAAACTGCAATGGAACTCAGAAAGTAAATTTTTGGCAATGAAAAATGGAGAAAAAAGATGAAATTAAAGGAAAATAAAATCGGGATCATCGGTTTGGGGCAGATGGGTAGCGGAATATCCGCTAATCTTGTGAAAGCTGGTTATTTTGTAACAGGATATGATCTAAAATCAGAGGCTTTAGTAAATCTAATTAGAATTGGTGGAAAGTCCGCAGAAAATGTAAATGATATTTTAGAAAAATGTAATGTTGTTGTTACATGTGTTGAGGGTAAAGCCTCAATCAAATTGGCTGATAATATCTTGATACCAAATGCAAAATCTGGTCAAATATTCATTGATCATAGCACAGTTGCACCGCCACAGACTAGGCGAATTGGGAAGGCTTTCATAGATAAAGGCTGCAAATATCTTGACGCACCAATCAGTGGTGGTTCAGCAGGGGCAGAGACAGGAACACTAAGGATTTTTATTGGTGGAGATAAAAGCCTTGCTGATGAATTCATGCCATATTTTGAGGTTATCGGAAATCCTGAAAAGATTGTTTATTGTGGAAAGATAGGCATGGGTCAGATAGGCAAAATCGTTCAGCAATTGACTACTAGATTTCCTGATGTTGCAAGACTTGAGCTGATGGCTTTTGGTTTGCAGGCGGGACTTGATGAAGAAACACTTTTGCATGCGCTTGATGTTTCGCCTGATTCAAATGACCCATACGCAAGGTATTATAGAGCGATAAAAGATGGTAGTATTGAGAATGTCTCACTTGAATATGCAGAATGGGGTTATTATCTTGAAGAAGTAAAAGCTCTTGGTATCAGTATGCCTATGCTTGAGGCTATGTTCGAGTTTTGTAAAAATGGCGAAAAAACTGTGTTTGATCCTCTCAAACGACCTGAACCATCCATCTGGAATGAGTTAATGAAGAAGGATAAACAGAACGCTGATTGAACCGATTTAGCGGATTTTTGCTAATTATGAGAATGATTATATACTTCATAGTGTCTCTCAAATGGAATAAAAATAGCCGTATATCTTGTTGGTTATGATAAGTTTTATAATAAAAAATAATCAAAGCTAATATATTTGACTCTATCAGGAGGGCTGGCGCTATGAAGAAAATTTTATTATTGCTATTAGTTTTATTTATTTTATGTTACATAAATCAACAATCGTTTGCTTTGCAATTGGACAGGATAAAACTACCTGCGGGATTTGCTATTGATGTATATGCAGAAAATGTTCCTAATGCTCGATCGATGGTCTTAAGTCCTAATGGAACGCTATTCGTTAGCACACGTGCAGCAGGTAATGTCTATGCAATACTTGATAAAAATAATGACAATAAGGCTGACGAAGTTATAACCATCGCAAGAGGCTTGCGTATGCCAAATGGAGTGGCTTTTAGGAATGGCTCGCTTTATGTTGCAGAAGTCAGCCGAGTAATCAGATATGACGATATTGAAAACAGATTGACAAACCCACCCAATCCGATCATTGTCAATGATAGTTTTCCAAATGATGATGCCCATGGATGGAAATTTATAAAATTTGGTCCTGATGGTAAATTATATGTTCCTATTGGTGCGCCATGTAACGTTTGTGAGCGTGATGATAAACGATATTCTTCAATAACGAGAATGAATCCAGATGGTTCAGAATTTGAAATTTTTGCTCATGGAGTAAGAAATACAGTCGGTTTTGACTGGCATCCAGATACTAATGAGCTATGGTTTACTGATAATGGGCGTGATTGGTTAGGTGATGACTCTCCACCTGACGAATTAAACCATGCACCTGAACCAGATATGCACTTTGGTTTTCCATACTGTCATGGAGGGGATATTATCGATCCTGATTTTGGCAAAGGTCGTAATTGCGCTGATTATGTTCCACCAGCAATGAAATTGGGTCCGCATGTTGCTGCACTTGGAATGAGATTTTATACAGGTTCTATGTTTCCAAGTGAATACAAAAATCAGATATTCATTGCAGAGCATGGCTCATGGAATCGTAGCACACCTATTGGATATAGAGTTACCCTTGTTAGACTAAGTGGCAATAAAGCTGTTTCTTATGAGGTTTTTGCTGATGGTTGGCTTCAAGGCTCATCTGCTTGGGGACGACCTGTTGACGTTCTGGTAATGCCTGATGGTGCGCTTCTGGTTTCGGATGACTCTGCAGGTGCTATTTATAGAATTTATTATAACGGTGGGCAGAAGGTCGATCCCAAAGACAAGAAATCTTATCTATGGGGTGCAATAAAACAGGCTTATGTTGCTGAAATTGATATTGATAAAGCACAGTCTTAAAAAATGATTGCTATATTAAAGAAAAAGCAATTTTTAATAAAAAGTTAATTTTGGCTAGACTCTGTAATAAATATTATGTTATAATTTATATATACCTAAAGAAGATTAGGTCTAGTAAAATTGACTATCTGCCTAAATGGCATTTAGTTTGAGTTTATAAAATTAACTATATTCCATTTTGGAAAAATTTTTATATACACCCAAAATGGAAAGACTGTGAGGAGGTTTGGTTTAATGAAAACTTTCTTTTATATTGTTTTGTTGATTGTTTTTACAATTAGTTTTAGCCAAACAAGTTATGGTGAGCTTTTGGTTCTCTTTGATGAGAATACAAAAGATGAAGTTGGCGCTGGAAAATTCGTTGACCTATTTGTTAGCCATGATGCAGGAAGCACTGTTACAATAAGCAATAAAGAAGCTTTTAGCGGAAAATCCTCGGTTTATGTAACACCTGCACAATCATATAACAATCAGATGGCTGGCTGGAGTTTCAAAATAGTTGAAAAACCAAGTGGTAAAGATGAATATCGTTATATCCGTTTTGCATGGAAATCTGATGGTGGCACAGGTGTTATGATTCAATTTCCCGATAATGGTGCATGGGGTGCAACACCTGTTCCCTGTCAAGACCCGCCATCACCGGGAACACGTCGTTATATTGCAGGAACGAATGTTACTGGTTGGACAGGCATTTGTTTCAAGGATCTACCAAAAAACTGGACGCTTGTTGAGAGAGACCTTTTTGATGACTTTGGGACATGGACGATGACTGGCATGGCACTTACGCCTTTTAGTGATGGTGGCGGCGGTGATTATTATGACTCAATAATGCTTGCTGCAAAATTATCTGAGTTCCCGAAAGCCAATCCTGTTGATCCCAAAGGAAAATTGGCTACTCTTTGGTCTGAGGTTAAAAGTGAATCTCACTAATTATGAAGGAAATATTAGATGAGCGATCAGGAATTAGATGTAACCGCAGTTAAATCATCAGACAAACTCACAAAAACTTGGGATGATATGAAGTCTCGCTAATTTTTGTTTATTATAAGCCAGTTAAGAAATCCTCTTAACTGGCTTTTTATCTTTTCTTAATATTTCCTGTTAGAATCAGCCTTTTAAGACTAGACTTTCCATGAACACTATGTTATAATTTATATACACCTAAATAAGATTAGGTCTAGTAAACTTGACTATCTGCCTAAATGGCATTTAGTTTGAGTTTATAAAATTAACTATATTCCATTTGGAAAAATTTTTATATACACCCAAAATGGAAAGACCGTGAGGAGGTTTAGTTTAGTGAAAATTCTTTTTAGAGCGATCTTTGTGGTCGTATTTACCTTAACATTTATTTCTGTAGGCTTTGCAGAAATCCTTGTTCTCTTTGACGAGGATGCAAATAACGAGGCTGGCAAAGGTGCTTTTGTTCCGCTGTTTGGTAGCCATGACGCAGGAAGCACAGTTACTGTTACAAAAGATCAGGCTATTTCTGGCAAAGTTTCCGCATTCTGCACACCATCGCAGTCGTATAATAACAATATGCCTGGGTGGGGCTATTCTATTGATAAGTATCCATACATGTCTTTTGCATGGAAAAAAGATGGTGGAACGGGCATAATGATCCAGATGGCTTATAATGGCAACTGGGCTTATAGATATTTCAGTGGCGTTAATGTTACAAATTGGCCTGGTATCCAGTTAGAAAAAGACATCCCAAAAGACTGGATGGTCTATACTCGTGATCTTACAAAGGATTTTGCAAAGGGTTGGAATTTAACCGGTTTAGCCTTGACCCCCTGGGATGGCGCAGGTGGCTATTATGACCACTTAATACTCCATACCAAAGAGAGTGAAGGCAAAATAGTTGGAAAGGCTGTGGAAGCAAAAGGAAAGCTAACCACAGTGTGGGGAAAAATTAAACAAGATTAGCTACTATTTATTGTGAGAATCATTTATATGATTTCACAAAAACAATTTTGAAAGGAGTTTCTTATAATGAAACTATTCACTTCTATCGCTATTGTCATAGCTTTGCTAGTTATGGCTCCTGTTGCTTTCGGTAAGGTCGTAGTTGTATTTGATGAAAACGCTGCCACAGAACTCAGCGCTGGTAAATTTGTTGAAGGATTCGGTAGCCATGATGCTGGTAGCGTTGTTGAAATATCAACAGCACAAAAATTCATGGGCAAATCATCTGTATCTTGCACACCATCACAGTCATATAACAACAAAATGGAAGGTTGGAACGTTGCAATTGATGAAACACCATGGATGACCTTTGCATGGAAAAAAGATGGTGGCACTGGTATAATGATCCAGATGGCTTATGATGGCAACTGGGCTTATAGATATTTCAGCGGTGTCAACGTTACAAATTGGCCAGGAATTCAATTGGAAGATACTATTCCAGCAGATTGGAAAGTCTATACCCGTAATCTTACCGTTGATTTCGCAGCAGGTTGGCATCTAACTGGTTTAGCTCTAACTCCTTGGGATGGTAATGCAGGATATTATGATTATATTGTACTTTCAACCACAGAGGACGAAGGCAAAACTTTTGTTGCACCATCAGGCAAAACAGCCGCTACATGGGGCGATATAAAGACCCGTTAGTTTTTGTTTTTTCTTAAAAGCCCGTTAAATTTAACGGGCTTTTTTATTGTCTAGGAATTTATATTTTTTGTATTAACACAATAAGTTCCTTCACTTTATTTATGGTAACATTTCTCTGTCATTTTGGGCAAAGCGAAAAATCTCTTTATGATGTTTTTAAATCATATAAAAAATTTTTCTATATTCATGCAAAATGTGCCAAAGTCAATATAATTTTTATGGATTTTAATAAATCATTATGTTATAATTGATAATTAGTTTATTTAGTCTTTAATAACTTAATGAGTGAGAGGTTCTGTTATGGAACTCTCTTAAATCCAAAGGAGATTCATGTATGAAATCGCTATTAGCTATCGTAATGGTTATTGCTTTGCTTATCATTGTGCCTGCGACATTTGCAAAAGTAGTCATTATATTTGACGAAAATGCAGCGTCAGAAGCCAGCAAAGGCAAATATGTCGAAGGCTTTGGGAGCCATGACGCAGGCAGTAAGGTTGAAATCGTTACAAAAGAGAAATTCATGGGCAAATCATCTGTATCTTGCACACCATCACAATCTTATAATAATAAAATGGACGGTTGGAATTTCCCAATTGATGAAACTCCTTTCATGTCCTTTGCATGGAAAAAAGATGGCGGAACCGGTATAATGATCCAGATGGCTTATGATGGCAGCTGGGCTTACAGGTATTTCAGTGGAGTAAATGTTACAAACTGGCCCGGTATCCAGCTTGAGAAAGAAATTCCAAAAGATTGGAAATTCTATACTCGTGACCTTACAAAAGATTTTGCAAAAGGCTGGAAACTGACAGGTTTAGCCCTAACCCCCTGGGATGGAAACGCTGGCTATTATGATTTCATCGTTCTTCACACAAAAGAAGACGAATGGAGAACCGCCGTTGAGCCATCAGGCAAAGCAACCGTTACATGGGGCGATATAAAACGCTAGTTTATCACAAAAAGGGTTCTTTTTATAAGCCCGTTAAGCTATTTTCTTCTTAACGGGCTTTTTTTTACTAATTTCGGAGTATTTGTTTTGGAAAAATGGGATAATAAGAAACAAAAATTTATTACATTAAGATCATTATTGATTTCACTTATACTTATTCCTCTTAACTGCTACTGGATCATTCAGGTTGAAATTGTCTGGTATTCCGGACACCCTACTTGTATTTCGCTATTTCAGAATCCTGTCTTTAGCCTTTTGGTTGTTGCAATCATAAGTTTTCTTCTTAGGCGTTTCAAGGCTTTCCATTTATCTGAAGGCGAATTACTTTTTATATATGTATCTGTTGTTATGTCATCTTCAGTGGCTTCTCATGATCTTATACAAATTCTCGTTCCATCAATATCGCATATATACTGGTATGCTACCCCTGAAAATGAATGGAAAGATTTATTTTCAGAACATATACCTAGATGGCTTACCATCAATGATAAAAAGCCTTTGGTTGATTTTTATGAAGGTGAAGCTTCAATATACGATTACGATAACCTCAAAGCATGGTTTTCGCCTATTGCATGGTGGGGTGCATTTATCTTTGCTTTATATTGGGTGATGCTCTGTATAAACTCAGTTTTCCGAAAGCAATGGACTGAAAATGAAAAGCTGGCATATCCAATTGTCCAAGTTCCCCTTGCTGTTGTTGAGTCAGAAAGATCAAGCCTTTTCAAAGAAAGAATATTCTGGATCGGTTTCCTTGTCGCCGCATTTATAAATATACTAAATGGAATATCTTTCCTTGTTCCCGCTGTGCCAAATATCCCCGTAAAACTGCATGATATAGGCAGATACTTCAATGAAAAACCCTGGAATGCTATTGGCTGGACTCCCGTTTCATTTTACCCATTTTCAATTGCATTATCTTTCTTTATGCCCCTTGATTTGTCATTTGCGACTTGGTTTTTCTATCTATTTAGGAAAATGCAGTTGATATTTGCTAGTGCAGTTGGTCCTTCGCTTGGTGGATTTTTGAGCATGACGTCCGTTGCAAGATTCCCGTATCTATCTGAGCAATCAGCAGGTGCATTTATGGTCTTATTTGGTTTGGCGATATATCTTGCGAGAAGGCATCTATGGCAAGTCGTAAAGATGAAGGCTGATGATAAAGGAGAACCTTTTAGCTATAGATTTTCAACTATTGGATTGATTGTTGGCATTATTTTTATCGTGTTTTTCTGCTTAAAGATGGGAATGAGCCTTTGGGTTATTCTGCTTTTCTTTTTCCTATATTATGCAATATCAATTGCAATAACAAGAATGCGTGCTGAATTAGGTCCTCCAACACATGAACTAACAGGTATGAACGCAGGTCAAATGATGACAAATGTATTCGGGGCGAGAAGATTAGGAATAAGTAATCTGCTTCCCATGACGCACTATTTTTGGTTTTTTAACAGGACATACCGCAACCATGCAATGCCTCAGCAATTAGAAGGCTTTAAGATTTCTCAAAGAGTTGGTATCCATCCACGAACTGTTGTTTATGCGACACTTTTTGGCACTTTTTTTGGCATATTATCATCATTTTGGGCGGAACTCCACATGCTATATCGCGCGCCAGATGCGCCCGGTTCTGGTTTTTCATGGGAAAGTTTGAATATATTGATGTCACGCATTAATTTTATGAAAGAAATTGATGTTGGTGCAATAAATTTTATGATTATAGGTGGTGCATTTACAACGTTTTTATCGATAATGCGAATGAAATTTCTCTGGTGGCCATTTCATCCTGTTGGATATGCAATTTCTATGAATTTTGGCGTTGATTATATTTGGTTCACGATATTTTTAGGGTGGTTAATTAAGTCAATAATTATGAAATTTGGCGGATTAAAGGCACTAAGACGTGCATCACCCTTCTTTCTTGGAGTCATATTGGGCGAATATGCTATTGGTAGTTTTTGGAGCGCGCTAAGCGTAATTCTCCAAAGAAGAATGTATGCCTTTTGGATATTCTAAGAAAATGAAACTATATCTTATTAGACATGGACAATCATTAAATAATTCAGGCGAAAGCCGATTTCATAATGTCCCGCTTACTCCATTGGGTCAAAAACAAATTAGCCGTGCTGGGAAAGTGCTATCAAAAGAACATTTTGACGCCCTTTATTGCAGTCCATTGGAGCGCGCACTCCAGACAGCAACGATATTATATGAAAAACTTCATATAAAGCCTTATGTTCATCCCGACTTTTCAGAAACAGGATTTAGTGGAGGCGAACCTGATGTGAGTAGATCGGAAATGCAGAAGGCGTTTCCCCACGCTATACTTGATCCAAGCATAAAAGAAGATGGTTGGGCGCCAAAAAGCGAAACTGCAAGTGAAGTCTATAGAAGGGCTTGCAGGATTACTGAATGGTTACTTCAAAGACATCCAAATCCAGAAACAAGGATATTGGTTGTTACTCACGGTCATTTTGGCTCGGTGTTTATGGGTTCGCTTATAGAAAAGGTTTATGATGGGAAGACCAGATTTAGCCAATATAACGGGTGTATCAGCCGAGTTGATCACATAGACGATCATTGGCGAATAAGATTTCTTAATCGTGTATCGCATCTGCCGGAGAAGATGTTGACGTGATTAGAAAAAAGTCGTTTTGAGCGATAGCGAAAAATCTCATAATCAATTGAGATGCTTCGCTTCGCTCAACATGACACAATAAAATTAAATAAACTCATGTTCGGTTCTTGCGATAACTTCCGATTGCATGTTGGGATTGAGATGGACAAAGTAATCCGAATATCCAGCAACCCTAACGAGTAGATCAGGATAGTTTTCTGGATGTTCTTGAGCATCTTTGAGCATGTCTGCACTTAGAACATTAACTTGAATCTCAAATCCACCACGCCTGAGATAAGTTTCAATAAGATTCGCCAAAGCCCTCAAATCCTGCTCGGATTTTAGAGCATTCTTTGAAAATCTGATATTCTGCACAAGCCCGCCGATAACTTTCCTATGATTCCACTTTGTCGTTGAGAGTATAGACGCAGTAGGTCCTGATTTTTCACGTCCCTGAGATGCGCCTGCACCATCAGCCAACGGAAATCCCGCTTTTCGCCCATCAGGAGTTGCGCCTGTTCCAGAACCAAAAGCCTCGTGGATAATCCAGCAGAAGAATCCCGGCACGTAAGGATGAAGACCGACTATATTGGATTCTGTTGTTTCCTCAAGGAAATGCGCCCATTCAACCGCCATAGTGTCAACTTCCTCATGGTCGTTCCCGTATGCAGGAAAACGATTACGGATACGCTGGCGGAAATCCTCATGCCCTTCATAATTGGCTTTGAGTATTTCTCTCAATTCAAGGATACTCATTTCCTTTGCCTGATAAATAAGCTCCTTTATTACAACCATACTATCAACGAGATTTGCAAGCCCGACAAATGAGTTTTCTACCCAATTATATCTTGCACCGCCACGATCAAAGTCCATCCCCTTTTCAAGACAATCGCTTATCAGACAGCTTGCCAATGGGAAACATCCCGTTATCGCTCTTTGTTTCCATGTTCTATCAAGGCTTTCGGCGGCGCCTCTGACGGTCTCTGCAATGCGATTTTTGACATGCTGTTTTAACTCATCATAGTTTTCTGGCTCTTTTATACTGCCATCAGCGATCATATCCATAACTTCAAGCAATGCTTTTGGGCAGTTGAAATATGGCGCAGTAACCCACATGTGAGATGCACCACAGACTTTGATTTCAACGCATGTGGAATTCATATAATTAAAAGAGTCTTCATAGCTAACGCCATGATCTCTTAACCCTTGTGAGATAATCTCATCATTAAAGAAAGCAGGGTCGCCGATACCTGTCCTAATCATCTTACATGAAAAATCTGTCAATTCCTGTGGAGTTCCTTCATGCCATGCAAGCCCGACTGTTGGATAGACAAGCTTTGTTGCCATTCTTGACGCTAAGCAAAGATAAGTTAGGTCATTTGTAATGTCATCACCATTTTTATCACGACCACCTACCATGACAGATTCAGCAGAGCCGGGAAATAATATCATGTTCAATTGTATATAGAGATAGCATATTAGTTCAAATGCTTCAAACCATGTTATTCTGCCTTCTGCAATATCAGCTTCATAAAACGGTCGGAGAGTTTGATCCATTCTACCAGGAGTAGTCAATCCATGATCCTCACCAAACCATAGAGCGATAATAGTTAAATACATCAATTGAATCGCTTCATAAAAAGTTTTTGGCGGATCATGTGATATATTTTGACAAATCTCTGATAACTTGCGAAGTGATTCAGCATGTTCAGAATATTCATTAGCCATTTCATCACATTTTCCAGCAACTCTAATAACATAATCGGAAAATCCCTGCATTGCCATATCACAGGCTTTATAAAAATTGAGCTTTTCTTCGTCGTCAGTCGCTTCCATTCTTGATTTTATCTCATCACGTATACCCTGAATACCGACATTAAATATTTTTTCAAAGTCGGGATGAAAATGCCCTGCATCTCCACCAGGGAATGGCGGGATTTGAGATAAAACTGATTGAGATTCGCCTATTTTATGATTTTCTTCTGGCGTAGGTGGGCGCATTTCTGGTCTGCCGACAATTCTCTCTTCCGGAAATATCTCTATTGGCATTTCACGCAAACGCCCTTGAGTCCTTCTTCCACGCCAAATAAGCCAATCTTCGTTAATCTCACGACTTGACCAAGATTTTGCGTCAATCAATGCCATAGTTGGAATGCCATGCCATGCCTTTTTTTTCAAAGCTATATCACGAAGTTTTGATAATTCAGGAGATAATTCAAGGTCAAAAAGGCTATCATATTCTAGCATTGTATAAATATTATGTGCCATTTTATTTACCTCATTTATTATATCATAAAGAAAAAACATATAAAAAACTATGCTTTATATCAAATTATTTAGTTTGGATATTTTACAATATAGAATTATTTATGTCTATAATTAAATTTTTGGTATAAGTGATCCATTTTCTATAAAAAAAACACGATTAGCAATATCAAAAGGAAAAACCCCATGTGTTGCTACAATTAATGTAACGGACCTTTGTTTAACGGGAGTTATAAGGCTTTCTATTATTACCTGTGCGGTTTCTGGATCAACATCTCCAGTAGGCTCATCTGCAAGAATAAGTGTAGGGTCGTTCATAAATGCCCTTGCGATAGCGACTCGTTGCTGCTGACCAATACTAAGTTCGGCAGGAAGATTATCAAGCCGATCTTCAAGACCAAATTCATTGAGTAAAGAAATTGCCTTCTGAATTCGTGCTGATTTATTTAAACCTATGTGCATAACTGCGGACTCTACGTTTTCTATAGCTGTCCATGTAGGTATTAAATTGAAATTCTGAAAAATTATGCCTATATTTTTTCGTCTTAAATCAGACAGTTCATCATTTGACATGTTTTCCATTATTTGTTGATTAAAAATTACACTACCAGAAGTCTGAGACTCAAGTCCACCTAATATATTTAGAAGTGTTGATTTCCCTGTCCCGCTTTTTCCTGTGATAACTATTATTTCGCCCTTATTAACAGACAGATTAATGCCTTTTAGTATTTGAATTTCCCTTTTTTTAACCTTAAAATTCTTTGTTATATTTTCGCATTTTATAATAGCATTTTTCGACATCCTAAAGACTCCGTAGTGATTCAGATGGTTTTTGACGAGAAGCGATAAAAGCGGGAATCAAGCCTGCAATGATTCCCCCAAGTAATGACAAAAGAAATCCAGCAATTAATACTAAAAACGATATATTTATATGACCTGAAATATCTAGTCCTATTATAATTTTTGGTGGAATAAGCACTAGAACAATTACCGAAATTATACAACCGATAAATCCACCAATAATGGCTTGTAATAAAGATTCAATAAGTATCTGCGAAACAATACTTCCATCAGCCCAACCTATTGCCTTCAATATACCAATATCTCGCCTTCGTTCAATAACCGATGATAATTGAGATTTTATGGATAAAGCCATCGTAAAAATACCTACTATAACTGCAATTAACCATGCGGAAGTTTCATTTATTCCCATAACTTGTGAGGCTGGTTGATAGCAAGCATAGCTAGAAAAAACTAATTCAGGAATAATGTCTTTCATTGCTCTCATTGCTTCTTTTTGAACTTTTGAGCTTGCGGTTTCAACGAGAATTACATTGGCTTCGCTATTAAGTTTTACAGAACCAAGATGACTATTTATGATTTGCTCTGCTTCGTCAAAGTGCATATAAATATCAGCTTTTGCAGGACGTATTCCAGGGTTTATTATTCCAATAACTTCAAATATATTTCCCGCAACATCTATTTTATCACCAGGATTGATTTTGTGTAGTTTTGCATATGCTTCTTCCAGTATTACTGAACCATTTTCCGTTGGGTTCATAAAGCGACCTTTTATTATATCTGTTTCAGCACAAGTTGTTGTCTGGACAGCGACACTATTATTTCGGTCAAAACCATTAATGGTGTAAATATGCCCGTCTATTTTGCTTCTAATCCTATATAATAATGCAGGCGAAACATCCTTTATATATTCAATTTTTTTGACTTGGTTTATAAATTTTGTAGATATAACTTTTGTTGGAACACCATAGACAATGAAACCTTCATCTTTATTTTCTGGTGTTTTATTAGTGCATAATTCACAGGTTGAAATATTTGCGGGAACAGATGCGATAAAATGAGTTCCTGTAGCGTTCAAGATACTATCTGAGGTATTTCTTGAATATATGATAGCATTAATCATAATTACCATAATAGATACTGCAAGCAAGTAACCAATTATATTGGCTATTGTGCGCGCTTTTCTTCGTCTTAATTCACGTATTGTACATTCAAGCGTATCTATTATGGTGATCATTTTATCTTTTAAAGATTAACAAGATGCTTTTCAATTTCAGCCTTAGGTTGTGCGCCTACTAAGGTATCAATAATTTTTCCATCTTTATAAATTAACATTGTAGGAATACTCATGATTTCAAGTTTTGTTGCGGTTTTGGGATTTTCATCAACATCAAGTTTAGCAACCTTTATTTTTCCAGCATATTCTTCTGCTAATTTTTCTATTGTTGGTGCAAGCATCCTACAAGGTCCGCACCAAGTAGCCCAACAATCTAGTAATACTGGAATAGGTGATTTTTCTATTTCTTCTTCAAATGTTGCATCAGTAACGATAACAGTCCCTTTTCCTGCCATATTTAATTTCTCCTTACATTTCCCACACTTGGGAATTAATCCTTCTTTTAGCCTTTGTTTAGAGACACGATTGTTTGTTCCACAATATCGACAAACAACTTCCATAATATCTGTATTCATAATTCCAACATCCCCTTCCAATCCGAAATGTTGCGTTTTACCAAATCAATATCTCTAAACAATCATTTATTTAACTTTATTCCCTGATAATTTTTGACAGGTTATTTTATAGACATAGACTGGTATTGTCAAGCACTAATTGACCAAACATTGTATAGTATATAGACATTAACACAAAAGACTATTATAACAAATAGTCAAAAACAATCAAAAAAGGAATACTACCCATGCCAGAATATTATCAACTAAGACTAATCCGTATGAGATTAGCTTGGATTTATCTCTATGAACAAGGAAATAATGTCTCTTATGTATGCAGACATTTTGGCATAGCAAGGAAAACATTCTACAAATGGTAAGATTCAAATATACAGAGACCCACAAAGCCTCAAAGACAGAAGCAGAAAACCTAAGAATTCACCAAAAAAGACAAATGAGAAAACAACAGAAGAATGTCAAGAACGTTCTGATTAGACAGACGACGAGGAGTTCTGGCGATTATTGTTTGTCAGATCATCATCAACCTATGATTTCAGTTATATAGTCCAATCACGCAAGAGCTATGATGAGCTATATAACAATGACAGACTGCACCTGTGAATTGGTGGAATAACCCCATTGCAGAAACTAAGGAATTGTGATATGTATAAATCTGTTACCTATGTCCATAGTTAATACACGAAAAAATATATATTTCCTTGAATGATTATTTATAATCATGATAAAATATTACTTAATGTGAGTTCTGCGTAGGAATTTATATTTATTATCAAGAAAAGGCACAAAGCAAAAAATAAGATTGGGAATATATAATCTTGAATACTTCACGATTCTTTGTGTTCTGATGTCTTTGTAGTTCATTACTATATCGAACTGACGCTATTCATAAAAAACCAATTATATCATGGAGATTAAAATGGCAAAAAGATCAATATCTCCTTTTATACTCCTTTGCGGAACAGGCATGTTTGCAATTTTTAGCTCCACAATGTCTAAAAATCCTGTCCTTCCATTGTTTACAAAGGATTTAGGTGCATCAGATTCCGTGATCGGTCTTGTTGCTTCCGCATCAACAATCATTGGAATAATTGTTAGCTTGCCTGCTGGCGTAATATCAGATTTTTATGGCAGACGCAAGGTTATGCTATTCTCTGCCTTTGTTTTTGCATCAGCACCATTTTTATATTTCCTTGTCAATGCACCTTGGCAGTTAGCCATTGTAAGAGTTTATCATGGTATCGCAACAGCAGTATTTGGTCCCGTAGCGATGGCAACAGTCGCAGACATTTTCAAGGAACGGCGCGCCGAAAATATGGGCTGGTATTCCTCATCAACGCTTGTAGGACGCTCATTTGCCCCTGTCGTTGGCGGATTTATTATATATCAAACAGCGAACAATTACAAGCTTGTCTATCTTGTATGTGGAATTGCTGGAATTATAGCATTTATCCTCGCTTTTATGATACCATCAAAACAAGAGATAGCATCAAAAACGTCAAAGTTTTCAGACAGATTAAAAGAGATGGGCAATGGATTAAGGGAGATAGGCAAAAGCAGGGGCATAATGGTAACAAGCATAATAGAAGCAGTCCAATACCTGTCTTTTGGCGCATTAGAAACTTTTTTGCCACTATACTGCATGTTCGTTGGAATAAACCCCGCCGCAATTGGTTTGCTTTTTACAATTCAGCTTATCGGAACAACACTGACAAAGCCCGTCATGGGTAAAATGTCAGATAAATATGGACGAAAGCTGATGATAAGTCTCGGTTTAGTTTTGGGTGCGATTGCTCTTGGTATGATTCCTTTCTTTAAGGGATTTTGGACGTTGATTCCCGCTTCAGTCCTATTCGGTATCAGTCTTGCTACAGTAACAGCATCAACAGCCGCATTTGTTTCTGATCTGGCAAGAGCAGGCTCTTATGGTTCTGCTCTTGGTGTTATGAGTACCATCATGGATGTAGGTCACTCATCAGGTCCCATTATATCATCACAACTATTGCATTATGGTCCCCTTATGCTTGGTATGATATTGGGCGCAAATGTTGATCTTACAAACAGGGCAAGCTATTTATCTATGTTTTTAATTGTTGCAGTAATATTGTTTTTGGCAGGAATTTTATTCCCATTATTAGTTGGTAAAACAAAAAATGCCGAATATAATACGTAAATATGCCTTAGAGATACTAATTGAGGTCAACAATAGTAATGCAAGGGCGAATGATCTCATTGACCAGACTATGAAAAAGCATGGTTTTCCTGATCAAGACAGAGCATTGCTAACAGAGCTTGTATATGGATCAATCAGATGGCAGGAAAAGCTTGATTGGGTTATATCTCAATTTGTAACTCCCGCAAAACTAAGAAAAACCCAGCCCGAAATAATTGAGATTCTAAGGCTTGGTTTGTATCAATTGCTTCACCTAGACGGAATAGCGGATTATGCTGCTGTCAGCGAATCTGTTGAACTCGCTAAAAAATATGGCAACAAAGGTTCATCTGGATTTGTCAATGCAATCCTCCGCAATGTCATAAGAAATAAAGATAAGATAAAATATTCAGACATTAACAAAGATCCAATAAAGCATATATCTGTCAGATATTCTCATCCCGAATGGATGGTTCAGAGATGGATCGATAGATACGGAATTAAACAGACAATAGATATATGTCTAGCTAATAATACACGCCCACCATTATTTATTAGAACAAACATGCTGAAGGTATCTCGTCAAGATTTGATTGAATCGCTAGAAAATGATGGTTTATCCGTATCCACCAGTGATAGAGTTCCAGAGAGCATTGAAGTATTTAATCTTAATAAGTCATTGGCTCAACTTGAATCATATAACAAAGGACTATTTCAGGTTCAGGACGAAAGCTCAATGCTTATCGGTCATATACTTGATCCAAAACCCGATGAGATAATAATAGATGTATGCTCTGCCCCCGGTGGAAAATCAACACATATAGCGGAACTAATGGAAAATAAAGGGAAAATAATGTCTTTTGATATAAATAAAGATAGACTTGGGATGTTGAATGAAAATTGCCAACGTCTTGGAATAAATATTATTGAGACAATCGTAAGTGATGCGCGCAATATCGGAGAGCATATAAAAGAAAAAGCGGATCGAATCCTTATTGATGCACCATGCACAGGATTAGGCGTTTTAAGAAGACGAGTAGAGGCACGTTGGCGAAGAACACCAGAGCAAATCGATGAATTTGCAAAACTGCAATACGAAATCCTCGAAAGTGTTTGTCAATATGTTAAGCCTAATGGAGTATTGGTTTACTGCACATGCACCATTGAACCAGAAGAAAACGAAAGAGTTGTAGAGAAATTTCTTGAATCGCATCCTGAATTTCAGATTCAAAGTATTTCACCTTTTTTGCCCGATATAGCAGACAGAATGAATATTGTATCAGCCGAAGGTTATCTTAAAACTTATCCACATATTCACAATATAGATGGTTTCTTTGCTGTTCGTATGATTCATATCAATTCAGCTTGATAATACCAATACCATCCTCAATTTGAAATTCTGTTCCGAATTCCTCGGATAACTTTTGCAGAAAAATAATAGCATCTTGGGCTTGCTGATCGCTTATCACTTCTGGAAGATATGACCCTGTCTTTGTATTTGATAATGAGATGGGAATTATCTCCACTTTTGAGAGTTTTTTTTCGAATATTATAAGCCTCAAAACATATCCATAAGGCGCTCTGCTTGCATAATTACCATAAAGGAAATCTCCAAGACTATAAAATATGGGTTTACCATTGTAAATCTCAACACCCTGCAAGGTATTAACCCTTTGACCTATAACAATATCCGCGCCTGCATCAATAAGCCTTTGGGAGTAAAGTTTCTGTCTATCGCCTATTGTATCATCTTTAACCCTCGGTCCCCAATTCATTGATACGATTACAATATCAGATTCAGATTTTGCTTTGATTAAGTCTTGCTCAAGTTCCTCATATATTGGAAGTGCGGGACCAAGTTTGTTTTCACTCGCAAAGAAAAGCCTGTCAAATTGGCTACCACGATGGTATCCAAGAAATCCAACCTTTGTATCTTTTGCATCTAGGACAATGGCTTTTCTGGCTTCCTGAAGATCAATCCCAGCACCGACATATTTTATGCCATACCAAGACAAAACCTCTAAGGTATCCAGAAATCCCTCATCACCATAATCTAATACATGCGAAGTAGCAAGCGAAATAATATCAAACCCAGCATTGGCTAATGACCTTGCTGTTGCCCGTTTGGATCGCAATACAACTGATTTATTTGCAATAGGCTCTCCACGAGTCGTAATTACGCCCTCGAATGTCCCAAAAGTTATATCAACGTCACGAATTATCGGCAAAACTCCAGCAAACGGGGCTAGAGAAGAACCTTCTTTCTCAATAAGCTGTGCGATACCAGAATCAAACATAATATCGCCAACAATGACAACTGAAACATTGGTTGATTCAGAAGGTTCACAAAGGGCATTTATGCAAGACAGGATTAAACATAAGATAATTATGCCTATATTTATTTTATAATAATTGAACATTATTGTATTCTCTATTTTTCAAACCATATTTTAGCGAATACATCAAGATTTGGCTAATCATTATTCTTCAACAGCCATCATCTCAATTTCTGCTCTTACAAAATCAGGAGGTATAAATACTGCAATTGATGATGATCTTCTGATACTATCCCAATAAGTTCCTCTATTATCAAGATTAAAATATACATAACCAGATTTTCTTGGTATGGCACTCGGTGGCAATGCAGAATAAAATAAAGCAACACCGGGTAAAGCTGAATGTGTTAAAACGTCAATTGTCTCAATAGAGCCAATTTTAGCCTTCTTTGGGATCTCATCAATTACCTTTTCTTGGGATACATCAGCTTTTACACCCATAAAAAATCTATACTGTGGCATAAACAAGCTTGAATCATCAATACGCCCTTGAAAACTGGTTTCATTGACTTTTTGAAGTGGTATAAGCTTATATTTACTTGGCGGTGCAGATACTAACTCAAGCAATTTTCTAATTGTGGTCTCCAGAATATTGAAAGAAAGCATAAGATCATCATGCCTATATTCAGGAACATCAGTTGCACGGATATTAACAGCTAGAGTAGATAATTGACCGACAAGCTGTGATAAAACTTTGAAAACTTCCTTTGGATGATCAGTCTGCGATCTATAGAAATGGCTAAGTGCTGGTATATAGGAATTTATTGTTTGTAATAACCACAAAACAAAGACATCAGTAGCACCAAACTCATAAACATCGGTTGTTCTTTGTCTGCATTGCATTGATAGTTCATTGCTTTTTGCCGATAACATTTCAAACATACTTCGGACAATTCCTAGAAGCCTTGTAGAACATGATATATTCAGGCACGGTGGTATATATTCATTATGCAAGCCAAAAGCCCCTGTTGATGTTCTAACGATCCTTGCAATTCGCATAGTTTCATATTCGTCATTGATTTCATCTTGGAATAAAAGCTTAATATTCTTTCGAGCAATAGCTATTTGCCTTTCATTTTCCCCTGTATTATAATCAGTTACATTTACGGAATCCTCAACATATCTTGTTTGATATGATGCAGTTTTGCCACTCAGCAAGGTATTTCCTGCATTATTTCGCTCTAATGGTATTGCCATATATATATCAAGGGAATCCATATTGGGTTGAAAATGCTCATCAATTTTTCGTGGTGATGGTGTGGCATCTAAATCTGGAATATCAATAATACTACCATCTCGAAATATCCCTCGACAGGTCAATAATGTGAAATTGCCATTTGAAAGACTATCTCGGTCAATAGTCAATTCGCTAAATCCCCAATTATAGGGTATAAGTGAACGTAACCTACTATTTATAGTCCCTGCCTGAAATAGATCCCATTGTTGAATATGATGTGGAGTAAGAAACATACCCTCACTCCATAGAACCTTATTATATTTTGCCATTTTGATAGTTGCCCCTTTATTATGCAATCAGGAATTGATGCTTATTAAAATTAATTATAGTTTATGCTATTTCCAGTTTGAAATGAGGCTCATAAAAAATCTGGCGTATAACTGGTGGATTACCTGACAGTGCTTCGCATAAGTCTCATTTCTAACTGCACTAAGTATTATTTACTATCAGATTGGAAGATTTTTGCGGCTGAGACAAAACGAACAAATGAATATAATGATCAGTTTGGTATGATTCATCTAATCAAAGTATATATCTATATTTCAAAACAGTCAAGAACAAAAAAGGATTTATAAAATGTAATTAGCAGTATGTTGGATAGATGTTAGAAATATACACGTATTATGGGAGAGAAATAAGCTAAAAAAGGCAAAAATCATCTAATAAGTAAGGGGTGCTTAATCAAACACCCCTTACAAAAACAATACTCATTAGTTATCGAGTATTATACCGCCACCGGATTCCTTGACGCCGATGGCTAACTCCTCAATTCCCGCTCGTTTGGCGCGCTCCATAGCATCAATTACATAGCCATGTAATGAGCCTTTATCCGCTTTAATAATGAGAGTTTCAATAAACTTCTTATTTTTTGCAAGAAAAACCTCAAGTTCATCAAAATTCTGCATCATTGAGTCGTCAATGGACATAAGTCCTTCACGACCAATATACAAATTGAAGCGCTTCATTGGGAAAGCGTTTCTTGTCAATGAATCAGGAAGTTCCACAGGGAACCTCGGCGGAACTCTAGTTTGCGAAGCAACCATAAAGAATATGAGTAGTAAGAACGTGCAGTCAATCATTGGAGCCATCATAAACTCCATAGCGCTTCTTCTTGATCGTTTAAATTCCAATTACACGCCACCTCCTTATATTCCCTCTCTTGCTACCATCGCAAAACCGATCTTCTTTATATCAGCACGCTTGGCAAGGTCCATAACCTGAACAATTTGATCATGAAGGACACTTCTTCCTGATTGGATAATCAGCATTTCTTTCTGCTTAAGGGTAGCTGCTTGAAAAGCAACTAGAAGCCTATCCATAGATATAATGTTATCATTAAGCACCATAACACCAAAAGCGGTTGTTTCGGGGTCACTGATCCTCAAAATCAAGTTTTGTGGTGTCTGTGAGGATTGTGGCATACCCGGTGGCGGTAGCTTAACTCTAATACCCGGTATAGGAGCAAAAGAAGTGGCGACCATAAAGAAGATTAAGAGCAAGAAGACGCAATCAATCATTGGAGTCATGTTAATTTCTGCCTTTGCCTTTTTTCTTCTTGAATCTATCAAGGGGGTCACCTCCTATTATTGTTTCATAAAAAACACAGGATAAACTAAACACAGGACAATTTTATGATAAAGCACTATTTAAAGTTGCCATGTCCGAATTGTAGAAAATCCTACTTTTCACTAGGTCTCTCAACTACCAATGTATTCACAATATCTGTGGATACTTGCTGAATTTCCAAAATTCTTCTATCTGCCATACTCATAAAATACTGATAGAAAACCATTGTTGGAATTGCAATTGAAAATCGCCTAGGATCACCACCAAAAATGTC
>CAZMCH010000050.1:0-29712 GCA_964564735.1 uncultured bacterium | reverse complement strand
ATTGGATTTTTTGAGTGAGTTACTATTACATAGTTTCTATACGTGTTATCCAGTCATAGATTGAGTAAAGGCTGATGATTGACTGAAGGTAAAAGCATCAGACATGGAGTCGTATTTATGAAGGTTTTAAGTGGTGAAAAAACCTTATGATAGGGGTCTATCTTTTTGACTATATGATTTTAGATAGAATATTATCGAAATAATATATAGATTGGGGAATTTCCTAGACAATTGATGTTTAAATATACGAGTTTATGATTAATGCCAGACTCCATAGGTTGGCATTTGCAATATTAATCCAACTATACTCCACAAGCATCCAAAAGTATAATCACCTAGTATGAGTCCCAAAAATATAGGTGCGGTTTTGCGGAAATTTCTTGCACCCCCAAACTTCATTATTACAAATTTTATTGCCCAGCTAACAAATACAGCAAACCAGAAATATCCTAATCCTTCCGCTGCTGCCATTACATATCCTGCAGGATGAAAAGGCCACCAAATAAATTTCATCTTCATAACCATAAGCAACAAAGTGAATAAAAATCCACCTAACATGACTGATGACTCTGTATAGTTGGGCATCCTTTGATCCGTTACCCATGATTGAAGGCGATTATACGTTTCCCAACCCATATAAACAAGCCAGCCTCTTGCCTTTCCAGCGGCGCCCATTTTATAAAGGACGTG
Organism: uncultured bacterium; assembly: GCA_964564735.1. Lineage (GTDB taxonomy): Bacteria > Poribacteria > DTPJ01 > DTPJ01 > DTPJ01 > CAZMCH01. Next base: position 29,022 of record CAZMCH010000050.1, on the reverse strand, counting down.
CAAATATACCCAAAATGTTACTATAACTCCCAATACAATAGCTAATACCATTCCCATCATTAGCTTTTTACTGTTGATGCCTGAGCGTTCTGCTATACGAAAAGCCTCAAGTTCGCTTGGCATTGGATTAGCACGATAGCATCTATTAAAGGGATAAAGCAATGTAAATGATGTCAGATTATTAATGCCAAGACTTCGAGTGCCAAATAAAGTAACAAGCACACGCCCCGGGTCAATATATATAAGCGTATGGACAGGAGGTCCTATCTCTGCTCTTGCTCTTGTTATGCCTAACACCATTGGAAAATAGATTAGAGGATAAATTAGAATCACCCACCAAGACATGCCCATTTGGTAACAGAAGAAACCTAAAAAGAGTAATCCCCCTATAATGCCAAATGTAGCTGTTCGGTATCTTACAGGCTCTAATGAATCATCAACAGAACTCTTCATACCAAATATCTTGCGAATGACTTGAACAAAGAATCTTCGTCCCATCCAAAGAGGAATAATACCAAGAGCAACCCAAGCCCCAAGCGACTGTTCATAGGGATATATATCTCTTAATCCAAAAACGCTGGCAAACATCCATTGAAATTTTTGTAGGACATAAAAAAACCAGCATGAAAACGATAGATCAAGAGGAGTAAAAAACATGATCCCGATAACAAACGGATAAAATGATGTATTGATACCGCCCATTGCGTTCCAAGGTCTTGAGCTAAATTGTCCGATATAATGATTTTTTACATGAAGCATTGGTAATGTCGGAAAAATAAAGCTAAAACCGTTCCATATATCAATACTTCCTGCAATAGCGAATCCTATCCACATAAACTTATTCTTAAAAAATCTTTTGGGGTCTGATGTCATTGCCAATGGCAATTGGACGATTGGATAACTGAGTTTCTCGTTTTCCATCCATTGTTTTCTTAATAAAACGCTTGTAAACATCAATACAAGCCAAAGAGCAATTATAAATGCAGACCAAGACAAAACAGGCATTAGCCATGCTTGAAGGTGCTTCATGGTATAAAGGGTTGAGTTCCCCTCAAAATATCCTTGCAGGGCGTCTCTATCATGTACAACTAGCCATGTCGGAAGATGACTCCCAAAAAGTTGTTCCCATTCGTTTTCCTGAGTTGCAAACCAAAACGGATGCTCAATTGCAGGTAATAAGTAGCCCATCATTGGATGACCACTTATTGTTGAAAGCATGACGATCATTGTGTAGATCATTAATAGGTCGGATTGTCTAAGGGCGTGATTTGGTGCAAATCGCTGTATAACAAGATTAATGATAATGAGTATTAAGAGAGTAAAGACCGCATTGAAAAAAAGCGATGCAATCGTAAGTTGTGTCGAATGCCAAACCTCGCTTCCCATAAATATCCAGTAGGTATTTATTAGAAGGAGTATTATGCCAATAACGATAGTATACCAGCGAATTGAATCTTTGTTGGAGTTGTTTTCATTCATGATTTTTTACTATATTTACGACTTGTGCTAGTTCCCATAAATCAAGTATTGAAGGCACTTTGTAGCCCAGCCTTTTAGGCTGGAAATTATATAAACCTAGATAAAATAATAGGTTACAAAAATAATTAGCACAAGTCGTATATTTTGTATTTTTCGAGATGAACTATATATTAGCTTTGGCTATGCGATCTGTAACTATTTATCAGTATTTCTTTTTCTTTATATCTGATGGCTTTGCTATTCTATATAAAAAAGCCTTGATGATATTGGGGCGAGTTCTACCTGAAAGCTGTCCGAATCGCAAATAATCTCTTTTTCATCGAACATATCATATATTCTTTTTGCTTTTTTGGGCAAATTAAATTTCCTTATTCCACCAGATATTGTATGGACACCAAAAAGATTCTGAGAAACATATATTATATCGCCATCTTCGCTATAGATATGCACATTGGCAAATTTTGCAACGCCCCGCAAAACAGATGCAGGTATATTTGGCGATGCAATATATACTGATGTCCATTCTGGAAATGATTTGACACACATTCCGGGGACGCAACTTCCTTGAGAATATACTATCTGACCCAATATTATCGCTTCTTTATCTTCAATATGAAAATGTGGTGAAATAAGCCTTTCTGTCCCCCAGAATATATCCTGCGGAAGTCCGTTAGTTATTGGATGGCTGAAATTCGTTATATGACTAAATGAACTCCAGGGTTGTTTTCCCATACCAAACTTAATTCCTATCAAATCTGTCATATTTTCAAGAGAAGCCTCTTCGTCAATATAGCCGGGTGCATAAATCCACAAAGCAACATGGTTATCCTTGCATAAAACAGCTTTTAGCTTATTTCGGCGATCTTTGTCCAAACGAAAAGCATTAAGAAATATATAGAGTTTATAAGACTTTAGCTTTCCGCTCAGGAGATCATCAAGCAAATATACATCATAAGGCGCGCCTATTCTTGGCAAGCCCTGTAAATGCTGATGAAATATTAGCGAAATATCAAGCCCGTTGTTATTTGATTCATAAATAAAACTCTCATCATCAATGATAACCGCGATTTCTGATAAAGATGATCTATCTGATTTGATTGTAAAATCACCTTTTTGCTTAAAAGATTTTATCTCATCAAAAATTCCATCATCTTCATAAGGGAAAGTCCATACGCCTTGACCATGTGTAACGATATATGAGAAATTTCTGCGCAGAATAGCTTTAGTTTGTTCTGGATTATCTGCTCTGCCATAGGTAGTATGATATTGCCCAACATGAAGGCGTGAATCTTCTTCATAGATATATAATTTGCCATGAAGACGAACCGACTCCGTTGGCAACATGCTGGGACCATGTCCACCAATACCACGAAATCCATAGCTATAAGGGCTTACGAGAAAATCAACATCAGGGGATTTTAGCACCTTTCCCAAACCAAGATGACCGCTTCTCTGCAGTGTGCTATAATCTCCTTCTGTCCATCTTTCGCCCCATTCTGAAAAGAAACACGAATTCCATGACATTTCAAGTATATAGCCATAAAATGCCCCAACCATGCTCATTCCATCAGTTGCGGATTTAGCTGTCTGACAAAAATCAACAACCAAATCTCCGCATAATTCTGCAAGGCATCGATAATAATCAATTACATTTTGCTCTTGTTTTGGGTCTCTGAATGTGAAATTTATTGCATATAGTTGCTGGGCTTCTGTTGGCACTTCTGCATTTTCGAATGTAACAAGATCGTTATTCCATGCCTTTCTTAGTGCTGAAACATTGCCATAATGTTCTAAAAGCCAGTTTCTGAAATGGCTTTTCATAGGTTCGCTGTAATCTCCACATGGATTTGCCATAGAAGAATTTCGCTTGCACCATTCGCCTGTATGCCCTGCACCGACTTGATATGCAATAGCTCTTTCAGACATGCCTATTTTACTTATATGTTCTGCAAATGCTCTCAAAAAATCCTTTGCTTCCTCACGCCAGACCTTTGATGCAAAAGACTGTTGATATTGGATACCTGTTGATGTAACTTCGCACTCCTGAGGATAGAGTTCCTGCCACCAAGGGGCGTTTCTTTCTAAACCGATACGCAGATGAAAGCGCGCCTTTGGGTCAGCATTGATGATATTATTGAATTTTGCCTCTATTGGAGTAAAATCAAAATGTCCTGAATTATTTTGATTTGGTCCACACCATGCTTCGCCAACATCAAAGGCGTATATATGTATGTCAGTATTTTCAGCATATCGCCTGACTAATTCTGTATCGTTCCAAGTCCCTGATGTTAATGTAGTCAACCATAATGCAGAATAGAATGTTGGTTCACCATCTAGGAAAAAAGTTGGCGTTCCATTATAAAATTTGACACTTGCATAAGGTATTTTTTGAGAGCTATTCATTGAGTCCTCCTAATCAGCAAGACCACATATCTTGTCAACAAGTTCCGATATAGCTTCGACTTTCTCTATTTGCCCAACTTGTGATATTTCGTCAGAGATACCTAATATCAGCTTGGGTGCAAACATATCAATCGCTTTCTTTGTAAAATCAAGCATTTCGTCCATAGGAAAATTGGGTAAAAAGTCAATTGCTCTGATTAGATCAAGGACAACCATTTTGTCTTTGACAGCATCTTTAATCTGCTCAAGTGTCATATCTCCCATTGGTTCGGGAGTCAATGCCTCCACACCGTCAAGCCTTGTTTCCAATAGATATGGTAGCATTGTAACAGAATTGCCGTCCCAATGAGTATGGACAAAGCGATTATGTTTATGTAATCTATCGCTAATTTTTTGCCATCTCGGAAGAAGATATTTTTTCAATATTGGCGGAGGTGTAAACTCATTTGTTGCATGATCACCAAGATTAAATATTCTGCATGGCAATTCTAGCGCCGCATCAATCAACCTATCATCTCGACGATCACAAGCTTCAAGATATGCTTCTACTTCTGATGGATGATCAGTAAGAAGATAATATGTATGTAATAACCCACAATGGTTTTTAATAAGTTCTGTAAAACCAGAGCTTGATAGGAATATCGTTGGTTCTGCACGATGACCAACAGCATCTGCAGCCCTTTGGAAAGCTTCCTGATTTGCCTTAAATTGCTGGCGATCTACTAGATCGGTTATAACACGTAAACCTTCAGGTGTTTTTACAGGAAAGTCAACTATTCTGCGATTCTTAAGTTCACCATTCACCCAAACGTCTTGATGGACGGTCTCAAGTTTTCCACTAGGCGTTTTGACTGTGGTTATATAATAGCCATCTCTTTGTTCTGCACCGTATTCTACGTCTGTTGAGTCCGAATAGCCCTCAATACCAGCAGAAGCGGCATATCGGACAGAAGCGCCAAGCGCATCATATATTCCAAAATAGTCAAGGTCTTTATATCTTTCGGGTAATGTTCCATAATGGCGATGATGACCTATCCATGTTTCTAGTCTTGGCTGCCACAGAACCTTATCTGCCTTTCCCTCAAAAATCGCTAGGTTTAGTTCTTTTCTTGTCAATTTATTTTTCCTTTCTATTGTATCAAAAAAGCTAAATCATGTTTTATTCTTATATTAATTGTTTATATTACATTGATTTCATTATAATTTGTCCTGCTTGAGTTCGGACATCATCAAGGTAATGATGGTTGCGAGTATGTTCGGTGAAATTCGGCACAACAGTTTCGTTTATGCGATCAAACAGATGCTTTGCATCTTGATTTCCATTATCCGCAAGTTCTCTTAGCATATAAAGATACTCATAGTCCTCCATTGCCTTGCGAATGATCTCCCACCTGATAGAGTCTATCGGATCATCAGATTTACTAGGCATAAGCGGAGGATATATAACATAACTATCACCTGCCTGAAGCGATCCGCCTGTTGTATTATCATAGGGATTATAGATATGTTCTGTATAATATGGTGGATGCCAATCCCAATGATTAAGTCCCCAATGCAAGAAGCCGGGAACGCCATGCTTAAAAGCAAGCCATGTAAATATACGGACACGTATAAGCGGATAATCTATAAACCTATTAGGCCAAGCTCCTGTTGGACCACAGCAATAATAGAACCATATATTCTTTTGAGGGATTCCGCTGGTTTGCACAAAATTTTCATACACGCTTTCCAGAGGAACAGGATGATCAATAAACGGTGCATATTCCCCTGAACCCATCGCATCCATAAGTGGTATCTCTGGCACAAGACCCTTTACAAACTTTGCAAGGCTTGTATATGGTTCAAACTGATCGCCATGAGGCTCGTCTGAAAGATGAAGATTGAACTTACCAAGCCAGCCTTTGGTTTTCAAATGATCCCTTAAAGAAGGTAGGAATTGTTGCAGAAAAGCACGATAATCATTATCCATCGTTGACTCAAATCTGCGAAATTCAATTTGGTCGCCCTTGCGAACAAGTATTCCAGCAGGATGTCTTGATCCACCAGCAAGGTGCGAACCTTCTATAAGCTGGAAATCATGCCTGAAAAATAGCTCAATCCATCTGTCAAGATTATGGAAGTCAAATTCATATTGTCCTGAACCTTTTTCTACAATATCTATTAATTGCCCCTGAGTTCTACCATCAATTAGTTTTGACATATTACTCATGCAGAATAACGGAGTCAGAACTACATTCTGTCTATGATCAGCAAGATTGACTGCATATCTTTCAATCACTTGCCAAAATCGTTCGGTTAAAGGCTCTAACTTATGAAATTTCAATATTGAACCAACAAGAAACCAGTTAGTCATTAGAAAATACGAAATTTTCGGCAAAGCAAAAGGTAATACTTGCAATTCAACGTTAACTGTATCTTCACCTGCACGACAGGAAATATTTAGATTTCCTTTGAAATTTCCTGATGGAATATCATCATTTATGCGAATGCGCACCCAAAGACTTATTACGTTTGGAAATTGAACTCTATCAACTTCCCGCCAAAATGTCGGCAAAAGCGGATCAGGATAGAATCCGGGGGCGATTCCCTCAAGATCGCTTTCAATATTTCCTGCTGAATGCCAATGGACAGGCACATAGCCTGCATATAAAACTTCAATATTTTCTTTTGGTAAGACTTCGCCTGAAGCTGAGAGCATATCCGATACCTGAATTTTTAGATTGTTAAGGTCTCGTGATATAGCAGATGTAAGACCGATTTGAAAACATGCCACTTCGTTTTTTGCGGAGCGCAGGAAAACGCTTTTGTCTGTGTTTTCCTGAACTTTACTATGTGGAAATATGCGAGTCATGCAGTCTTGAACCCAAACTCTAAGCATTGATAACACCTCTCTTTATTCATCTTTTACTTGCTCAAATGCCTTTTTAGGACAATTCTTGACACAAATCAAACATTCTGTGCATTTTTCATGATCGATAATTGGCAAGCCAACGCCTTTTTGTGAGATCGCTTTTTGCTTGCATCGCACTATCATCGGACAAACATGATCTTGTGGACATTTTTTCTTATTAACGGTTATCATATCGCCTCCTAAAATAAATCTGATGACATTCTTGATTCTGCTTTATCGCAATAATCCCTTGAAATATCTATGCCCAAAAATCTGCGTCCCGTTCTTTTTGCCACAAATGTTGTTGTTCCAACACCATTAAATGGATCAAGAATAACATCATCCTTAAAGCTGAATAATTTTAATATGCGATCTGCCAATTCCTCTGGGAACATCGCAGGATGGTTATATTCATTCATATTGCGCTCAGGGGCAATAGACCATTTACCAACAACCCATTTCTTAAATTCGTCTGCAGTTATGTCTGCGTTATCCCTTGATCCCTCTTTTTTTAGTGTCCCTTTGGCAAATATTTCAATAAACTCCCAAGTATACTTTAAGTATGGATTACTAGGGCTTTTCCAACTGCCCCAAGCGGTATATTTGCAGTTATAGTTATTCTTTTCCCAAAGAATCTCTCCCTTCCATATCAGCTTTCTTGACATAAAAAAGTTACTTACAATATGATGGCTTGGTATATAATCAGAAAATAATGGCTGGATATTTATTGCGATTCTCCCACCATATTTTAATACCCTAATACATTCATCAAAAATTAGAAAAAGCCTATCAAAGTAATTTTCCCAGTGATGGTCATCCTTATTTGCTTCATAATCCAAACCAAAATTATATGGAGGCGAAGTAAAAACTAAGTCTATGCAATTATCAGGAAGACTCTTTAAAACTTCCAGACTATCACCACAGATAATCTTGTTTTCATATTCAGCAGGTAACGGATTATTTTCTATTTGAAAATCATTATTTTTTGTGTAGTAATGCTGATTTCTGTTTTGCTCTTTTGTTTTTCTATTTTTTACTTTGCGCTCTCTATTATAGCCAACAAAGACCCTTTTATTATTTTTTACGCCATAGCTTTTTATTGCGTTAATTTTGTCAAGAATATTATCAAGCAGTAGAATTAATGTGTCTGAAATTGATTCAGTTTTTGCTTGTGAAATGCTATCAGATAATAGCACAATATCAATTGAATTAAGGAAAAGCGTAAATCCGCCATCTGATAAATCATAAGTTAATTCATTTTCTGGAAATTTGGCGAAGACATTTTCCAAAACATATTTATCCCTAGCATTTAATTCCGATTTCATAGGAATAAATATTTCCTTATAATCCTGCTCAATTTCAGTATATTCAATCATACCTATACTGCTTTCTTCTGATTGTTCAGATTCGTTTTTGATGTTATGAAACGTAGGGATAGGTTTCCAAACCTGTCCAATATGTATCAACTTAAGAAGAATATGATGGATTTTTGATGTGAAATCACATATCACAAGTCCCGAAGGGACGTAATATTTATAGAAATCTCAATCAAAAAAGACATAAAACTCACACTTTATAAACTAAACTGTGGCAGATAGTCTTTGGAGGCATGGAGTAACTCGGATAGCATTTGCTCTGCTTTTTCTGGCAATATCGCCGCATCATCTAATAAAAGCGCCTGCAAAGCAAGATTAACATCTCCATTTACACCTGCATCAACAACCAATTCTTGCCAAGCGATTCTTTTTTCGAGCAAGCCTTTTAGCGACATAGGCGCATCACCAACATATATGCCTCTTACTCCGCATGAATCCGTTACACCCTCGATCTCGAGATTGGCATAGCTAGGAAGATTAGGAACAACGCCCTTATTTTCAATATTAACGATTTGAACTTGCCTTCTGCCGACTGATATAGCTTCTATAAGACTTCCAAGACCTTCGCCCATAAGCGGGTCTGATGGTTCTTTGGGTAGATTTATATCTTTTAGCCAACCAGCGAAATCCCTTAGATATACTTCTCTTTGAGCCTTTATTTCTGATTCTGTTGGCTTAACTAATGCCATCTTTTCATATTGGGCATATTTTTCCTTTAATTCATGGGCAAATCCATAAGGAACTTCTTCAACGCTTGACAAACGTGATGTATATGGGTAAAACTCAAAGGCATGATCATCTGGCGGGTAAACAATTATGTGATTATATATCTGTGATAGTTTATGTGTCATTAGTTCACCCTTTGGATTTTCACGTTCTGCGAACATTTTTTTCACTTTTGGGTAAATATCTTCGCCTTTGTGATATATTTTTGTGAACCAATGATAGTGATTTGTGCCTATCCATGAGCAATCTAACTCGTATGGAGAGACGCCAAGCATATTAGCTATGCCAATTATACCGATCTGAACTCCATGACATACACCAATGATTTGCTTTAATTTTGTGTATTTATCCATTGCGCGACATAAAACCGCCATAGGATTTGAGTGATTCATAAATATAACATCAGGGCATCTTTTTTCCATTTCACGACAAATATTGATATAAATAGGAAGGCTTCTTAGCCCCATCATCATTCCTGCAGGGCTTGCTGTATCTCCGACTACCTGATATATGCCGTATTTGGCAGGGATAAGGACGTCCTGAATATGCACCGATGTTCCATAAACTCCGCCTGACGATACACCCGCACCACCGATTGATGAAACTGCAAAATCCGCACCATCTATTGCATCATCAAGCGTTTTACATGCACGAACCTTTATACCTGATGAATTTTGGCTAGCAAGTTTGTTTCCATGCTGTGCCATAAGCTCTGCTTTTTCCATGTCAATATCGTAAAGCGTTATTTCACTTCCTGCTAGACCTTGCGTTGCAATTATATCGCCAAGCGCTCTGGTAAAATATCCACTTCCACCACCAAGACAAACTATTTTCTTTTTTGGCATATTCATCCCCTTTTTAATTGATTACCAATATTTTATTTTCCTTGTAATCATTGAAAAATGCGATTTAATCACTAATTGCACCAGAAAACATTTTTCCGCAAAGCCCGCAAATACCATCAGATTTTATTTCCTCATCTCCTTATATCAAAATAAGCTATCTCTATATTCCGCATTTTTTTCCTGACTAATCAGTTTCTTGAACTCGTCCTCATTTAGAATCGTTATGCCAAGTTTCACAGCCCTATCATACTTCGACCCCGGTGAATCTCCAACAACGACATAATCGGTCTTATTACTAACGCTTGACGTCACTTTACCGCCAGCATTTTTTATCGCTTCTGATGCTTCCTCACGAGTCATCGTGCTTAATGCTCCTGTCAAAACGAATGTCTTACTTTCCAAACGCCGTTCGCCAGCTATGATCGGCGCAAACTCACTCATTTTGACTCCTGCTTCACGCAATCTTTCTATCATTTGCTTATTGCCTTCTTGTTGAAAAAACTGGAATATGCTTTCTGCGACTTTGGGACCTATCTCATAAATTTCTGTCAGTTCCTCAACTTTCGCCTGTGCTAGCGCATCAATAGAATGATAATGATCTGCTAGAATCTCTCCTGCACGAACTCCAATATGGCGTATTCCCAAAGCAAATATCAATCTTGCTAGATTATTTTCCTTGCTTTTTTCTATCTCATCTATAAGATTCTGTGCAGATTTATCGCCCATTCGTTCTAATGCAGAAACCTGCTCTTTTTTCAAAAAATAAAGGTCTGCATAAGTCCTTACCATCTCTTTATTTACAAGCTGATCAATTATCGCAGGTCCCAAACCATCAATATTCATCGCATTTCTTGATGCAAAATGATGTAGTTTCTCTTTTATCTGTGCAGAACAAGCGGAATTTGTGCATCTAGTAACAGCCTCGCCTTCTGGTCTATAAACATGAGAATTGCAAACAGGGCATTTATCAGGCATAATAAACTCTTTTTCCTCGCCTGTTCGCTTATCTTTGATCACTTCTACAACTGCGGGAATGACATCGCCAGCCCTTTCTATAAGCACTGTATCGCCAATCCTTATATCTTTTCGCCTTATTTCATCCTCATTATGCAAAGTTGCTCTTGTTATGGTTATCCCTGACAATGGCGTTGGTGGAAAAACCGCAACGGGTGTAAGCGAACCTGTGCGTCCAACTTGTATGATTATATCTTCTATCTTGGTTGTTGCCTGTCTTGCAGGAAATTTATACGAAATCGCCCATCTTGGACTTTTGGTTGTTGATCCTAACTCCGTTTGTTGTGCAAGCGAATTTACCTTTATCACCATTCCATCAATTTCATAATCAATGCTATCTCGCTTTTCTGTCCATTCAACGCAATATTCAATAACTCTGTCAATAGAGTCAAATTTTTTTGTATGTGGATTAACCTTAAAGCCCATCTTTTTGAGCGACTCAAGCGATTCTAAATGTGTAGAAAAAGACATTCCCTCTATATAGCTGACATTATACATAAATATATCCAAAGGGCGTGAAGCAGTGATTCTAGGATCAAGCAATCTGACCGATCCTGCTGATGCGTTGCGAGGATTAGCAAAGACAGTCTCTCCATTTTCTTCTCTTTGGCGGTTCAATTCCTGAAAAAATCTTTTTCGCATATAGACTTCGCCACGAACTTCCATAAAAGGAATATTAACGCCAATATCCTCCAACACAAGTGGGATACTCTTTATCGTTTTCAGATTGGCTGTAACATCTTCGCCTGTTTCGCCATCCCCTCGAGTTGCACCACGAGTTAATTTCCCATTTTCGTATATTAGAGCAACACCCAAACCGTCTAATTTTAGTTCTACTACATATTCAATTTTCTGATATGGTATAAGTCTGCGTATCCTGCCATCAAAATCCCTTAATTCCTCTGATGAATAAGTATTATCAAGGCTAAGCATCATAACCCGATGGCGAACTGATGCAAATTCTTCTGATGGTTGTCCTGCTACTCGTTGCGTTGGCGAATCAGGAGTGACAAGATCAGGATATTGCGCTTCTAAAGCCTCCAATTCCTTCAATAATTGGTCATATTCATAGTCAGAAATTTCAGGATTATCTTCTACATAATACTTTCTATCGTGATGTCTTATCTCTTGTCTGAGAACACCAATTCTTTTAATTGCTTTTTCTTTATCAGACATATAATACCTACCTTGAATACAACCTTAATTAACGACTTGTGCTAGTTTCCATAAATCAAGTATTGAAGGAACTTTGTAGCCCAGCCTTTTAGGCTGGAAATTATATAAACCTAGATAAAATAATAGGTTACAAAAATAATTAGCATAAGTCGTTAATTATGGAATAACTTTATTCAATGGATATTCAATAATATCTTGTGCGCCAACTCGTTTTAATTCAGGTATTAGGTCTCTAACGATTGACTCATCGGTAACAGTATCGACAGCATACCATCCATCATCACTAAGCGTGGATACAGTAGGATTACGCATTGAAGGCAATATTTTCAACAATGCTTCAAGATTTTCCTCTGATATATTCATCTTGAGACCGACTTTTGATTCTGCGACTAATGCGCCTTTTAATAGCATGGCTATATTTTCAAGCTTCCTTCGTTTCCAATCGTCCTTCCATGACTCTTTATTGGCAATGAGTTTTGCTGTTGAGACAAGCACAGTATCAACAATTCTGAGATTGTTTGCTTTGAGAGAACTGCCTGTTTCTGTTAGTTCTACTATGGCATCTGCCAAATATGGCACTTTTGCTTCTGTTGCACCATAAGAGAATTCAACAACCGCATTAACTCCATGATTTTTTAGATATGACTTTGTGACACCTACCAACTCAGTAGAGATAATTTTACCTTCAAGATCTTTGACTGTTTGAATATTCGAGTCATTCTTCACCGCCAAAACCCAGCGAACAGGTCGGCTTAGTTGTTTGGCATAGACAAGTTCCGCAACCTCAACAACATCCGCATCTCTTTCCTTTATCCAATCTTCGCCTGTTACTCCAGCATCAAGGACACATCTCTGCACATACGGATATGCCATCTCTTGAGGTCTAACAAGCATAACCTCAATTTCATCGTCATTTATCCTTGCACTATGTGATCTTTCGCTTGACGAAATATTATAGCCAGCTTTTCCAAACCACTTGATCGTGGCTTCTTCCATACTACCCTTTGGAACCCCCAGTCTCAGTTTCTTCATTAGTATTTTCCTCTTCTAGTGTAAGTTTTAACTTTAATACACTGCGTTTATCCGCTTTGAGAATCTTGATTCTCAAGTTTTGCCAAGTAAATTCCTCGTCTTCTACGGGTATTTTATCCATTTGGCTTATTACAAATCCTGCAATAGTTTCATACTCATCATCTGGTATGTTAGTTTTCAGATAATCATTGATTATATCAATTTCTGTTCTACCATCACATTCTAAATTTTTGCCATCGAAAACTACTCCTATTTCTTCTTCCTGATCTCTTTCATCTTTTATTTCACCGACGATCTCAGCAACAAGGTCTTCTAGGGTTATAATCCCTGTTACTCCCCCATATTCATCGACAACAATACCCATAGGATAAGGGCTTTTTTGAAGTTCTGTCAAAGAAGATATTATATGCTTTGATTCTGGCAAAAAAACAACATCATCCTTTATAAATTGACTTATATTTTGAGTTTTATCATCAGAATATAGGACATCCGATACGTTTATTATACCTATTATATTATCATTTCTATCTTCATAAACAGGAAAACGTGAAAACCTTGTTTTTGATACAATCTCATAAAATTCTTCTAGGCTTGCATATTTGCTGACAGAAACCATATCTACCAAAGGGACCATAGCCCTTTCTATCGTTTGTTCTCGCAAATCAAAAACACTGTGGATCATCTCACTTTGTTCTGGTCTTAGTAATCCTTCTTTTTGGCTTAAATTTGCAAGCCCTTTTAATTCTTCTGTGATTCTATCGGGGTCTTGAATACCTTTTTTGCCAAATAGGGAAATCAGTTTATTTACAGGTGTAACAATAGGATAAAGAATAATTGATGCTAATTTCATTGGACGGGCAATACTTAGAGATATTGAATTTGATCGATCTCTGCCTATTGATTTTGGTATGATTTCGCCAAATATCAACAATACTGGAGTCATTACTAATGTCGTAATAAGGCTTTCCCACTGATCATATTCTATTTCTGGCGTATATTGAAAAAACAGATTAACCAAAACCGCCGCTATTGTTGTGCAGGCAACATTAACAAGATTATTCCCAACAAGTATAACTCCAAGCAGACGCTCTGGTCTTTCCATAAACCAAATCAATATCTTGGCGCGCCTGTCGCCATGTTCAGCCAGAGATTTTAGACGTATCTTATTTGCTGAAATAACTGCTGTCTCTGAACCAGAAAAGAAAGCAGATAAAGACAAGAGGATTAAAATAACCAGAGTAAAAAATAATATTTCCATATATATATAAAACGGATTTATATATCCGAGTTTTTTTATTCCACCTCATCCTCTAAATTGTTTTTAAATAGCTTCTTTATTTGAACATCCATTATACGACGTTCATCCATTGAAACAACTTGAAACTCTAAATCACCATCAGATATTATTTCATCTTTATTTGGTATATGTCCAAAAAGGCTAGTTACATATCCGCCAATTGTATCGACATCCTCCTCAGCAGGTAGGTTTAGGTTTAGCTTCTTGTTTACATTTCTTATGGTAGTTCTGCCCGAAACTATAAATGTATTATCATTAATCATGCGAAAATCTTCTGAAAATTCATCATAATCACCAGTAAATTCACCAACTAGCTCTGTTACAATATCAGCCATTGTAACTAAACCAGCAGTTCCACCATATTCATCAAGAAGTATTGAGATTTGAACCATTTTTTCTTTAAAGTCCTGTAATAATCCAATACATGCTCTGGTTTCTGGCGCAAAAAAAGGTGCTCTAATCAGCATGTCTTTTTCATGAGGGAGATTTACGAATTCCTTTATAGTAACATTTTCTAGGTCAAGGTTGCGAAGTTTAGGAAAATCTCTAATATAAGCGACTCCGTATATGTGATCCATATCGTCTTTATATATCGGAATACGTGAATGTCTTGTAGAACGAGCCATCTCAAATAGTTCCTGAAGAGGCATATCATCCGAAGCACAAACTATTTCTGTTCGGGGAATCATAATTTCTGATGCAGTGATATTTTTTAGGTCAAATATAGTGCTTAGTATCTCTTTTTCTTGCTGTTTTATGGAACCTTCTTCTTCTGCAATATCTACGGCGGTTTTTAGCTCTTCGGATGTAATTTTATCATATATAGGCTTCAGATTACTATCTAGTATTTTTATTATACCATCAGCGATAAAATCAAAGGTTATTCTTATTGGAAATATGACTTTAGAAAAGAATTCCAAAGGATAAACGAATAATTTAGAGAAAAATTCAGAATATCGAATTGCCAAGGTTTTGGGGGTTATCTCGCCAAAAAAGAGCAATAAAATTGTTGTGAAAACAATCGCCAAAACAATACCCTTATCGCCAAAAACGTTTGTAACAAAAGAAGCAACAAGGCTTGCTGACGCTGTATTTACCAATGTATTGCCCAAAAGTATTGTAACGAGCAATCTATGAGGATTATTGAGAAGTTTGGCAACCAGTCTTTCTGTTTTGCCATTTGATTGTTGAAGTCTTTCTATCTGAACTTTGCTTAAAGAAAAAAATGCGGTTTCTGATCCAGAAAAGAACGCTGAAAGTATTAACAGGAAACCCAAAATGATCAGATGAAAGAATAAATTTGATATATCATCCATATTTTTTAGGGGCGAATTATATATGTAGTAATATTAACCAAACTAAAATAATTGCAATAAAGTTTGTTGCTTAAAATAACAGATCGCCCTCATTTTTATTATATCATAGTGGTATAATGCGGTCAAGCATTTTTCCTTTTATCTAGAAATTCTCTCTCAGTCAAATCGTCAAAAATTTGACACTATCAATAAAAGGTAATTGGGGCTACTCAATCAGGCAGACAAACTGAGATTATATGAATCTATAATTCATTGTTAATTCATAATATTTTGACTCTCTCATCGTCATCACTCAAATTGTATCCATCATTGTTGTTGGTTCTTTAACTGAGAATTTCTCACTGAGATTCAGACGTAAATAAGGCATACTCCCAAATGTTGATAAACATGACATTAATGATGAAAGTCGCATGACTGATTTTAACCTTGTTTAATATATGACAAATGTTTTTTATATTATCTTTGCGATTATCTTTTCCATATCATCCTTAGTCACAAGACGTGGATTATTGACCATTGACAGTGGTGCATTTATCATAGCATTTTCAATAAGTTTCGCCCTGTCAATTTCATTTGCTCTATTTTTGAGATTATCAGGCATATTGAATTTTCCTAAAAATCCCTTTACTTGCTTGATAAACTCATCTGCTATATCATCTTTGTTTTTTAAATCCCTACCGATACCAAGTTCCTCTGCAAGTTTGACATATCTTTCTATTGCCTCATTGCGATTATATTCAAGAAATATAGGTGTCGCTAGTGCCACACCTACGCCATGGGGGACGTGCAAATGCGCTCCAAGTGCCTGTGAGACAGCGTGGACAGCAATAACACCTGATTGGGCAAGCATCATACCTGCTAACGTGCTAGACCATGCCATATTAGCCCTTGCGAGTATATTACTTCCATCTTCATAGGCTATTGGTAAATTTGCCCATATCAGTCTAACAGCCTCTGGGGCAAGTCTTTCAACATAAGGAGTCGCCTTTTTTGATATAAACGCCTCCATTGCATGACCAAGTGCATCTATTCCTGTTGACGCTGTTAATGAAGGTGGCATCGTTGCTGAAAGCTCTGGATCAATTATGGCTACTTTTACAAATATTGCAGGACTAACTATTGACCCTTTTGTTTTTAATTCCCTTTTTGTTAAAACTGCTACTGCGGTTGTTTCGCTACCTGTTCCTGATGTTGTGGGAATCGCCAAAACAGGCATTGCACAAGAAACCTTCTTAAATTCTGGATTACATGCCATATAATCATAGGCATCGCCTCCGTTTACAGCAACAACACCGATAGCTTTTGCCCCGTCAATCGCACTTCCACCCCCAAGCCCAATTAATACGTCAATATCGTTCTCTTTTACGACATCAGCACCCTGATTTATAACTTCTGTGGGTGGATCTGGCTCTATTTCGGAATATTTTATGACAGATAATCCCGATTCTGTGAGATATTTATCAACTTTTTCTATTGTCTGCTCAAGTCCACGTATATCTTTATATGTTACGAGTAAAGCCCTTTTTCCATAAGTAGAGGCTATCGTCCCAATTTCAGATACTCTACCAGCACCAAAAACAATGCGAGTCGGCATATTAACATCAAAATTCCTTAGTGTATCCAATGCCTTTACCTCCTTTGATTTAGTAGCCTTATTTTAATACCACCATCCGCCCATTCTACAGGGCATTATTGGAAATAATACTTCAAGAAGCGTTCTTATCCTCTCATTAAACGATGGCTTAATTGTTAATATATTTTGCCTGTATAATTCCCATATATTTCCGTTTGATGTAAATATTTGTGTTAATATTCTATCATCCGCAGATAAAATCATATCAGCTTTATCAAAAAAACCATCTTCTATATTTATGATCCCATCATCAAATAAAATCGTTGCCTTTAGACGTGAACCTTTGATTGAAAGACTTGTTTTTAATCCGGCATGTTTGCTTTTATTTATACGAGATATTAGCAAAGGTGATATTTCATCAAGATAGTTTTTAAGATTATTTATTCTGAACATACCGATCCATTCATGGCGCATATAGCTTGAATCAAGACTATACCCCTCTGAAATTAGAATATCCTTCATATATGGCGACGGATGAAGGAAATTAATAATATTCTTACCCTCGGACATCGCATATTTATCAATACCACAAAGCAAAGCCTTAACCGCCATGTTTCTTTTATCATAGCTTTCGTCTATATGAATGAAATCAATCTCTACTAATGGATCAAAAGGATTCAAAGATACCTCCGCATATCCAATTATTTTATCATCAAATTCAGCGACCTTGATCCTCTCTGAGTCAAATGAATCTCTTGGCGACCATGTATTTGGTCCCACGCTATTTAGCATATATTGTTCTCTAAGCCTTAGTAAATTGTCTTTATCTGTATTTTCATAATTCCTTATTAATATATCAGTATCATTATCCCTTAATTTATCAATATGCTTTTCGAATCTCCAATGATCTCTTCGATCATAAAACCCACATTGGCAATAAAGCCTATGTGCAACAAGCCTTATGCCTGTGCTTACGATAGCGCATGAATGACCCATCTCTGTTATTTGATCGCAGGCTTTTTGTAATGCTATTCTACCGATACCCATAGCGCGATAGCTAGGTTCTCGAATACCAAAACTCATTATGCTTGCGCATTTTGCTGATACATTTTCGCCTAAATGAAAACTCATATCTGTTCTAACGTTTACATGCGCAGTATCATCACCCCTATATCTTGGGCATAGATAAAAACCGTTGTCTTTATTGTCTATGTCCATAGAAATAAGATTATTTCCATTTTCATCTTTTACATTATATATTGAGAATCTCTCTGATCTTGTATCTCCAATTCGTTCTAGGGCATTTCCAGCAGAAAATTGAAATAAAGGGTCTTGTGCAGGCGCTAGCTCAATTAATGTTTCAACGCCCTGAGCATAGCCTTCTGACGTTAACGCAAGTGCGGAGTTTGCTCTAACACATTCATCATTTGCTTTCAGTAATGACTCAATTGTTTCCTTTCCTCGCTTATCACCAATGGACATGAGTTCAACACCTGCATAATATCTAATCCATTCGTCATCAGATTCAAGCAGTCTTGCCAATTTCCTATGTGTCAGCATCTCATTATGGAAAAAATCTGTATCAGGTTGTTTATATTCTAATCCATTGATTTGTTTTCCACCTTTGGCGACAATCCTGAAAAAGAATCCCCATCCATTCTCATTCTTACCTGCAACTTTGAGCATTATTTTATTTTTGCCTTTTCGTAATAAGATTGGAACTGCATATTGATCTATCTCTGGGCTTTTATCTGAATCATTTTTATTTATTAAATCACCATTAACCCATATTTTTACACCATTTGCAATACCGATTCTTATTTCTGCCTCCATAGTTTCAGGACTTTCGACATAAGTTAAAGCATAGCCGATAGATTTGAGATTTAATATATTCCATCCATGTTCAATGCCTGTTCTTTCAAATCCGTCAAAATATATGTAATTTAGATCAGCATATATATCCCATCTTCTATCGTCCCAAATATTCTCTGCGGTCTTTCCCCAACGGACTATCCTTCCTTTGCCAGCATAAAAGGCAGAAAAATCGGTCTCAATCTCTGGCGGATATACCTTATCAAAGCCCTTGTTATCGGTATTATCAAAAGGGCTTGCTATCAGCCAATCGTTATGTATCGCAAAACCTGCCCTGCGTAATTGCTCAACAGACCTTTTGCCGAAGCCTTGTAACAAATGTGAAGCCCTAATAAATAAAGGCTTATTTTGCGTAACAAGATAATTTCCTATTAGTTCAATAGACCTGTCATCACCGCATAAAGCCAATGCCTCAAGCGCAATCGGCGCAAATATTACATCATCAGGATTGGCATAATTTACAAGTTCTTTACTATCTTTTTCATTGCAAGCATTAATAAACTCTGTCCATTTTTTCAACGCTGATAGATTAGGCTTATATTCAAATAACCTTAATTCAAGTTTGTTTGTTCGTTGTCCGTCCATCCATTTTGACGTTGTAATAGCAAAACATAAAGAATTATCATTTTGAAAAATGACCCCTCTTGATGGGCGTGTATCATTGAAAGACTCCGTTTGCCATAAAAATATATCTTTTATATCAAGTGTTTTTCCTTCATGGACAGAAATTTCACCGATTGTATTCGCTTCATTCTGATTCTTTCCAGTCATGGAAGTTCCGCAATAAGTAATGATCTCTTTTTTTCCATCATTATCAACATCAGCGATCTGCATATCCCATAGCCAAGAATGTCTGAATGTTTTCCAGCTTGTTTTAATCTTTTCGTTCAATTCTCTATCTAATACAGTTATTTGATTAGCTGCGCCTTGCCATCTTCCTGAGAATGTTCCACCACCAATAATGATCTCATTCCTGCCATCATTATCAATATCACCAACGGTCATGCAAGTTGCAAATATGCTCCCAGATATAAGACATGTTCTCTTAACTAGAAGATTGCCATCAAGAATACGCAATTCACTTCTCTTTGACCCGTTGCACTCAAAATTGATTAGTGCTATCAATTCATCTTTGCCATCATTATCTATATCGATTGATATAAGGCAATGTCCCCATTTGACTACCTTACCATTGGGATATGTCCATCTTATAATTTTCTTTAGTTGCAAATCTCTGTCATATATTCGTATTTGTATATATCCTTCGCTGCTCCCACTTCCCTCAGCAATGCTTAGAACAATAATATCTGAATTATCCGAAACAAATAAGCATTTTGCTGTGCAATATGAGTTAGTCTGTAATTCCCATGAAACATTAGCAATAGGATTGAGATTAGTATCGAAAATTTTTATAGTAGGATTTGTTTCCCTTCCAGACACAATTATTCTAGTATATCCGTTAATCTCTGCAACCTGAAAATCCATTGCATCACCACTCCAGATATAACTAGCTTTCAGGTTCAAATCAAGGTCATACATTGCAATTTCAGCGATTGATTTGTCTTGAAAATTCTTATTCCTTATTGTAATCAAGTATTTTTGACCATCAATTTCAGCGACTCTGAACTTTTCACAAGTATTTGTATCAAACTCTAATTTTATATCTATCTGTTTTATCGTCTCAAATGACGTAATTGTCTGTGGCATTAAAATACTCCTCTAAAAAGAAAAACCAAGCTTAGCAAATGGTTCAATATTTAAGTCTTTATCCCTATTAACAACGAATCTCATACCAAAATCAAATGGCAGATACATCAAAGCGTGTGTCTCAATATGTAATTCAAGACCTGTTGACATCTGTGGATTTTTTATATCTTTTGGAATAGAAGCATCAAAGAAAAGGCTACCGCAAACATCTTCAAAGAATATATAAGGAATAATAAAAAAGCCAAATCTCAATGGAAATATCGGGAAGGTAAGATCAGCAGAGATTGTCATACCGATCTTTGCATCAATCGGATCGTCATAGCCCCGTATCACAGGAAATAAGCTATCACTTTCATTATCAACTTTCGGATCATAAGTGCTGTCAGGATCATATATCCCTTTTGTTCTTATATGTAATGCGCTTTTTTTGATATATCTGTCAATGCCTAGATTAACAGCAAAAGCATTTCTATCTATTGTTGATCTGATATTTTCTCTCTCGATAAAGGTCTTAAAGCCTAGATTGATTGATGTCTTTGGAAATGTAAAAGCTGATGAGACATAAGGACTAAATTCAGTTCTGTTAATATTTTCATTTTTTGATTCATTATAAGTTTTAGCCGATAATCCAACATAAAGATCGGTTAATCCCTTCATTCTAAGTAAAAGCGGATATTTCATATCAAAACCATATTCTTGTTCTTTATCAATATTGCGTGCTGTAAATGATGTTGATAATGGCATTAAAACATTTGCAGAAAAAGATATATTATACAGAGGCTTTTTTTGTGAGAAGTCATATAATAATTCGGCACTATAGGGAAAATGTCCAAGTGTATCTTGACCAGAAATCAATAGCCCAAGGGCGTTTTCTTTTGAACCTTCATCATAATAAAAATTTGGTAATCGCAAATTTGGAAAAAGCGTTTTTAGATTATCAAGATAACCTCCTTTGCGAATAAGGCTATCATCTATCGTATAATTTGGCGGAACTGTCGCAACCTCAAAGGGTATTTTGTCCTCATGCCACTCTATATCTTTTGCATAAATATCGTATCCATAAGAATTAAGACCGATATGATAAAGTTTTTTATTTGCTTCATCATACACAGGATAGGATGAATATCCATTTCGAGTTATACGATATGTCTTGTCTGATGACATATCATAACAATAGGTAGAATAAACCTCGCCATAGTTCGCAGTCCAGAAGATTTTATCTCCATAAACCGAGTGAAAACCCTCAAATCTGGGATTATCAACTATTGGTATAAAATCTCCATTATCAAGATCAAGCATATATAGGCTATAATTAGCCCAGTCTTTTCTTGATGACACAATAACCCGATTATTATTTATTACCATGCGATCAACTATGTAATCTGAATCAAATAGAGTGTTTTTTTCTTTTGTATTTACATCATATTTGATGATTTCAGAACCAAATTTATCTTTTTTATCCCTTGAATAGATAATATTACCATCAGGCATCACATCAAAATCCCTGATTTCATCTTTTAACAAAACCTTATCTTTTCCTGTTTCAATATCCCTTTCATGAAGTATGGAATAAAAACCATATTTCATATAACTGACATTTGCATATCCGATTTTTGTTTCTGCTAATGTATAATATATTTTCCAATTATGTATTTTAAATGGAGTTAAAAAGCTTGATGTTGTTATGATTATAGTCTCTTCTTTCCCTGTTCTTATATCTCTCTGTATAATAGCTGACAAAACATAAGAATCAAATGCACCTGTCTTTTCAAGATATGTTCTTATGTAATATAGCTTGTCATTATATAACACCAAATCGGATGTATACCAGCCTTTATTAGTTAATCTTTCACCTTCCATTACAAAGTCTTTGGATCGTTCAGATTCGTATTTTTTCCATTCTTTCCATAGCTCAGAAAATGATTTCCCATATACTTGCTTTGCTGAATAGTTAATCATAAATATAGGCAGTGATGATCCGTAATTATCAAAGAATCTAGCGAATTTATCTTCACCATAAGTCTTTGATAGATATTCAAAAAAAACTCCACCATAATTATATATTCCATCATAATAAGGATAAGCTATTGGTGAATAGTGCGCCTCTAATATAGATGGAAATCTGCCATCTTTTACACGAGTTGCAATATAAGAATCATAATATCCATCGTTAAGCCTTCCCTGATATGGCGTAATCTGCGATTCTGTATATACGGTTATTCCCTCTACAATCCAACCAAAAGAATAAATATTTGGTATAAAATAATTGCCGAATATTGAACTTAAAGCACCCATGAATCCATTTGCCTTTCTCATGTGAAGCAAATGTATATATTCATGTATGCCGACATCTGTTTCCCAGCTTTCTAGCGAAGTGCCAAGACTTTTTGCTGATGGCTTGTATGTATACAAGAATATGCGATTGTTTATGGGATCAGTCATTCCATTTGCAATAGTGCCAATATCTTCAACTACAATAGGAACGCCCATTGCACCATTGCCAACGATCTTTTCTGCTTTTGGGCGATAATATTCCAAAGCATTAAGAAATTCCCTTGCTTGTTTTTCATATCCCTTTTCATAAAAAACAGTGAAATAATCGGTCTTTATAACTTCCCAAGATAATGCAGAAAACGATGGTAAAAAAAGGAAAATAAATATAAAAACAGTCTTTATCAGTTTATTCGCCATTCCCGTCCATCCCTTTTAATTAATTCTTTTGCTTCGTCAGGACCCCAAGAACCAGATTTGTAAAATGCAAGTGGGCAACACTCAGGATCAAGTCCCCATTTATCGAGAATTGGTGTTACAAAAGCCCATGTTGCTTCAACGTCATCGCTTCGCCAAAATAATGTCTGATCGCCTAACATGCAATCAAGAAGCAGTCGTTCATAGGCGTCAGGCATTTCTGCACCAAAAACATCTTTATAGCGAAAATCCAGCGTCAATGAATTCATACAAAGCTTTGCACCGGGCTGTTTTGCTTGGATCGTTAATGCCATGCCTTCTTCAGGTTGAACATTTAAAACAAGCACGTTTGGCGAAAGTGATTCTGGCGGTAAAGGCGAAAACATTGAATATGGAACTCTCTTAAACACTATCACAATTTCACTTACTTTTTGTGCAAGGCGTTTTCCTGTCCTTACATAAAAAGGAACTCCCTGCCAACGCCAATTACCAATAAACAGCTTTGCAGATACAAAAGTTTCTATTCTCGAATCTTTTGCAACATTCTTTTCATCACGATAACTAGGAACATTCTCACCATCAATTATTCCAGACATATATTGTCCCCTGATGATATAATCATTGAGTTTATCTAGCGGAATTCGCCTTAAGGCTCTCAAAAGTTTGACTCTTTCATCACGAACTCTATCTGAATTAAATGATATTGGAGGCTCCATTGCGACAAGGGCGAGCATCTGCAATATATGATTCTGAAACATATCTCTTAAAAGCCCTGCCCGTTCAAAGTATCCTGCACGATGTTCAACACCGATTGTCTCTGCTACTGTTATCTGAACATGATCGATATAATTATGATTCCAAATTGGCTCAAAGATTGCATTTGCAAACCTGAACATCAATATATTCTGAACAGTTTCCTTACCCAAATAATGATCTATCCGATATATCTGATCTTCTGTTAAGACATGGTGAAGTTCTCTATCCAGTGATAATGCGCTCTCAAGATCACGTCCAAATGGTTTTTCAAAGACAACATGAACACATCTTTTATCATCTCTTGATTCTGTTATCAATCCTACAGAACCTAACATATTGACGATTTTACAATAAAGGTCAGGTGTTATGGCAAGATAAAACAGATGATTGGCTTCTGTTAAATATAAGTTATCAACTTCTTCTAACCTCTTTGAAAGGCGTAGATATGTTTCTGAATCAGAATAATCGCCAGATATATATGTGAATCTGTTTATAAAGTCATTTAGCTTATTTTGATCTATATCAGAAGACTTTTTTATTATTGATGCTAAAGACTTATTACGAAATTCCTCATCAGTCATATCCGTCCTTGCGCAACCCAATACATAAAAATTTTTGGGCATCAGTTCCCTTTTATATAGACTGAATAAAGAAGGGATTAGTTTCCTGAAAGTAAGGTCTCCAGAAGCACCGAATATAATTATTCCACAAGGGTCAGGACGCAATTCTGTGCAAAATCCGCCTCGAACATCAAAATCATCATCAATAATATTATCATTTATTTGCATAAACTATCCTTGACTTTCTGTATAAATGGTTTATATTACAAGTAAGGTTTCTGTAGTGTTTATTGTATTATCTTTTATTAACTTTGTCAAAGGTCAATGATGATGACATAAAGAGGGAGGCATCTATGAAACTGACAAAAAATCAAAAATCAATAATTGAGCGAGTCATTAATGCTTTTGAAACTGGTAAGGCTGATGGGAATTATGGCGTCATATCGATTTACAATGATGGACCCCATGACATACGTCAAATCACCTATGGAAGATCTCAGACTACAGAATATGGAAATCTGAGAGAATTGGTTAGGATGTATGTAGATGCGAATGGCAAATACAGCAATCAAATGTCTGAATTTGCTGATCAAGTGGGTAGTACTCCTCTAACTGACAATACAGAATTCAAGCAACTTCTCCGAAGCGCAGGTCGTGAAGACCCAATAATGAAGCAAACCCAAGATAGCTTTTTCGAAAAGCGATATTTTATTCCAGCAATGAAATGGGCGGATGATCATAAGTTTGTTCTTCCGCTGTCAGGGCTTGTGATCTATGATTCATTTATTCATAGTGGATCAATATTATGGACAATAAGGCAAAAATTCTCAGAAAATCCACCAAACCTCGGGGGCGATGAAAAGGCTTGGACTACCGCTTATGTAAAAGCAAGGAATGAATGGCTAAAATCGCACCATAGAGAGCCTGTTCGCAAATCAAGCTATAGAACAAAGGTTTTGATGGGTGAAATACAAAGGAATAATTGGGATCTGTCACAAGTGCCAATTGACGCAAATGGGGTGAAGGTTTTTCCTGTCTGATGTGATAGTAGAACATAGATATAAAAACTGATATTTATAGCCATAATTTTATAGGCATGTTTTTATGTGAATATAAAACTTACGGCTATTATTCTCTTAATTCTACCTTTGTATAAGCATCTTTTTTATCCCAAAGAAATCACCTGCTTGGATTATATAGAAATATATCCCGCTACTGACTTCCTCTCCAAAATCATTTTTACCATCCCAATAAGCAGATTTGTCTTTGCTTACATAGAATCCAGCTTCTTTATAGCCTATGTCTATTAATCTAATCATACATCCCTTGCTATCGTATACTTTTATACTGACATCAGAAGCATTAACTAATGAATAAGGTATCCATGTTTCTGGATTAAATGGGTTTGGATAATTCTGCAATAGTTCATTTACAGTAGGTAATCTCTCTCCAATATAACCATTATTTTCGGTTTTGACCTTACCAAATGGCAAAATCTTGTCTTTATAAGATTCTACTGCTGTGATCTTCTTTTCCTTAAATTTAGCTGATATTTTATGATCAGAATCCACTTTATCAAAAGTATAGGCAAAAATTTCCTTGTCTGGTTCAATAGAAATTGATTTCCCATCGATGATAACGTCATCAATCAGGTATCCGTCATTTGACTTTATTGTGAATTTTGCTTCATCTCCACATGATATTTTAATCTCACCAGAAGGATCGATATTTCCGTTTTCTTCTACCGATGCCACAATAATATATTGAATCTTCTCAAATATAGCCTTTATTGTCTGATCTGATTTTACATCTGCAAATTCATATTCATTTATAGCACCGATGGATTTATCACCTATAATAACATCCTTTATCATATAGCAATCATCTGGCTTTATAGTAAATTTTATGCTTTCTCCACATAATACATTAATTTTGCCTGATGGTTCTATTTTTCCGCCAGTTTCCGATAAGGCATCAATAATATATTGGTTTTTCTCAAAAATCGCTGATATTGTATGGCTTTCATTTACCGCAGTGAATTTATAAAACTCAACCACACCTATCGACTTCCCATCAACAAGAACATCTTTGACACGATAACAATCATTTGGCGTTATTGCGAATAATTGATCTTCATTACAACCGACTATAACATCGCCATTTGGCTCAATTTTGCCATTATCATCTGCAAAGGCATTTATTATATAAGATTTTTTAACAAATTTCGCTTCTATATTATGATCAGATGCTACATTATAAAACACATATTCATTAACTACACCAACAGAAACCCCATCAACCATAACATCTGATATTTCATAACAGAGATCAGGTTCTATCCTAAATGTATAGTTCTCGCCATCCATTATTTTAATATTTCCAGATGGAGTAATCTTTCCATTAAGTGAATTTTTTGCCACTATATTATGAATTTTCTTAAAAACCGCCTCTATTTCATGATTTTCAATTACTGTATCAAACTTATATTCCATAACTGCACCCACAGACTTACCATCAACTTTTACATCCCAGATTATATAAGATGGATCAGAATTTATATAAAATGTCATACTGTCTCTGCAATTCAGTGGCACTAAACCAGAAGGTAGAATATTTCCTCCTGTTCCTGTTATAGCTTTAATAATTGGTTTCTCTGATTCAAATACCACCCTTATAACATGATTATCCCTTACATCATCAAATATATAATCATTGGCAATATTGGCTGATTGACCATCTATAATGACCTCTTTTATCTTGCTACATTCAAGCGGAGTCAATATAAATTTCTGGCTTTCCCCACAATTCAATATTATTTCTCCAGAAGGTTCAATTTTCCCATTACCTTCCGATATAGCAATAATCTTGTATGAAATCTTTTCAAATCTTGCCTCTATTGAATGATTTGAGCGTATATTCTTAAATTCATAGGAATTTATTGCCCCTGCTGATGTCCCATCTATAACAACATTCTTGATTATATAGCAATCATCTGGAATAATAGTCAGGCTTATATTAGCACCACATTCTACATTTGTTTCTCCTGATGGCTCAATTCTGCCTCCAGTTTCTGAAGAAGATTTTATCGTATATTGAGACTTTTCAAAAATAGCCTTTATCGAGAAATCACCGCCTCGACATATATCTTCATAATCCATAACTCCGCCAATGGATTTATCATTTACTATTACATCTTTTATATAGCAACAATCATCAGGAATCATCTTAAATCTTATTCTATCACCACATAGCGGGTTTATATCGCTGAGCATAACGATTCTGCCAGGTCCTGTTGAAGAAGCATCTATTTTACAAGATGGCTTCTCAAATTTTGCCATTATAGTATGTTGACATTGATTATTTCCACAGTCTTCACATGAAAACTCATATTCCGATTCCGCACCAACGGATTTACCATCTACAAGCACATCAACAATTTCATAGCATTTATCTGGTATAATCTTAAATGTCTTTTTTTCTCCGCAAATTACTGATACCTGCCCCCATGGTTCTATTCTTCCGCCATTGCTAATGCCAACATCCACATAACAAATATCTTTATCAAATATTACCTCAATTTCATGGTCCGCTTTTATATTGCAAATTTCATATTGGGCGTTTTTGCCTGTAAATGTAACGGATTTCATTATCGATACACCATCTAACAATATGTCTTTAATATGCCAGCATGGATCAGACGTTATCGTAAATTTTTGGCAGGACATATAATCAGCCTTTACAATACCTGATGGCGAAATACTTCCACCTATATTTGTCTTTGTTTTTATATCAAATGGACAAAAATGAACCCTTAATATTATTCGCCAATCTTGATATGGCATTTCATCACAAGGTATATCGTGACAATAATTAAAAGTATCTATTACAGCTCCGTCTGATTCAACGCCAGAACGGGCATCAACAAGCCTGACATCACAAACTTTATATCCGTCTTCCGCCCTAAATTTAAAAAGCACACAATCATCAGGATTAAGCGTTATAGGTTGTGAAGGCTCTATTGATCCATGTCCAACAGCCTCTGGAATAAAGGTAATAGTGCATTGAGCAAATATTGGCAACGATAATGCTACCAATTGAGCAATTATTGACAAAACAAATAATGTTATTTTCCTTTTTAGCATCTTTTTACCTTTCACATTATCAAGATAACACCATTTTAATTATACTTTTATATACTACTTGTAGCCCAGACTTCTAGGATGGAAATAAAAACTAATGGTCAACCAAATTATTTATTTAACGTCAGTTCGATATAAGAATGAACCACAAAGACACTAAAACACAAAGTATC
>CAZMCH010000049.1:4757-29868 GCA_964564735.1 uncultured bacterium | reverse complement strand
TTATGGCAGGCTTACCACCGGGACATGCGCCATATACACTAATAAATTATTTTCCAGAAGATTTTCTGATGTTTATTGACGAATCGCATGTTAGTATTCCACAAATACGAGCTATGTATTTTGGCGATAGATCACGCAAGGAAACGCTTGTTGAATATGGATTTAGGTTGCCATCTGCATTGGATAATCGCCCATTGAGATTTGATGAATTTCATGATCGGGTAAATCAGCTTATATTTGTCTCTGCAACACCTGCAGATTATGAACTCGAAATAAGCGAGCAAGTCGCAGAGCAGATAGTCAGACCTACAGGGCTTATGGACCCTCAAATAATAGTTAAGCCCATTGATGGTCAAATTGATGACTTAATCGGAGAGATAAGGAAACGTGTTAAAAAGAACCAGCGAGTCCTTGTAACTACATTAACAAAGCGCATGGCAGAAGATTTATCAGAATATTTTATCGGTATGGGCATAAAGGCAAGATACATGCACTCCGAAATACATACAATAGACAGGACAGAGATAATCCGAGAACTTAGAGAAGCAAAGTTTGACGTGCTTGTTGGCATAAACCTTTTAAGAGAAGGGCTTGATTTGCCAGAAGTCTCGCTTGTTGCTATTTTAAATGCAGATAGTCAGGGATTTTTGCGATCAGCAACCGCAATGATCCAAATAGCAGGTAGAGCGGCAAGAAATGTTGACGGTGAAGTTATAATGTATGCTAATGAGATCACTCCAGCAATGGATCAGGTCATCAAAGAAACACAAAGACGCAGACAGGCACAATTGGCATATAACAAAAAGCATAACATAACGCCTGAAACCATATCAAAAGCCATCAGGGAACTTATTGAAAGCGAACATAAAGAAGCAGAAGAAGATATTGCAGGTGCCGAAACATTTATGTCAAAGGAAGATTTGAATAGAATAATCGCTGAACTTGAGCAAGAGATGCGCGAATCTGCTCAAAATCTTGAATTTGAAAAGGCGGCATCTCTTAGAGACCAGATCGCTGAAATGAAAGCTTTATTATAAAACATGGAGGTTATTAATGAACTTTTTATTAGAATATAAACACTCAAACGGATATACAGAGATTGTCAAGCGTGGAGAATCGGGACTTAGCTTAATCACTTTTGGCATATTAAAGTTAGATTCAGGAAAAAGCTTTGCAGAGAATAGCGGAGATGACGAGGTAGCTCTTATTATACTAAGTGGAAAATGTGATGTTAGAGCAAACGAAAGCCATTATGCGTCAATCGGCGAAAGAACTAATGTTTTTGCTGGCAAGGCTTATGGCATTTATATTCCACCTGATACCGATTATGTTATAACTGCCTATGAACCAATAGAGATCGCCATCTGTAAAACACCCGGAGACCATAACCTAAAATCAAATCCCATCCTTGTAACCCCAGATCAGGTTGTGATTAGAAATGTTGGACAACATAACTGGAATAGAAAAGTCCATGACATAATAGATATGCGAATCAAGGCAAGCAAAATCGTTGTGGGTGAAACATTCACTCCCCCAGGGAACTGGTCAAGCTATCCCCCGCACCGCCATGACTTTGATAATTTGCCGGAGGAAAGCGATCAAGAGGAATTATATTTCTTTAAGATTGAGCCTCAACAGGGTTTCGGCATCCAGCGAATATATACAGATGATATGTCAATAAACGAAGCCTATATAATAAATAACAATAGTGTTGTCGCCATTCCAAAAGGCTATCATCCTGTTTCTGCAGCACCGGGCTATCAGGTGTATTATCTATGGATATTAGCTGGAGAAAAACGCATATTAAGACCAAAAGATGACCCAAATCATAAATGGATAAAGGCATGTGAACCGATTTTGGCGGGATTGTAGAATTCTAATTCTTCTGTTGACGCAAATAACGATTACATGCTAAACTTGATTGATAATGTGGTTTATGGAGGTGAAATATATGAGCAAAACTTTGGCTACTTCTCGTTTTCAGGAAATTATTGAGACAATAGAAGAATTATCTATTGAAGATCAAGAAATATTGCTGGAAATTATCAAGAATCGTTTGATTGAGCAAAAACGAGTTAATCTGATGGAAAGAATTGCAGAAGCGCAAGAAGCTTATAGAAAAGGCGAAGTCAAGCAAGGAACTGCGGATGATTTTATGAGAGATTTGGGCAAAATGAAGGAAATAGATTTTTATGCTCTATTCTGGATAGAAAATGATGTTTATGTGTCTTATTGTCCACAGCTTGATATTTCTAGTTGTGGTGAGACATTAGAAGATGCGCGAAGGATGTTAAAAGAGGCTGTTTTGCTTTTTATAGAAGAAGCTGAGAAAAAAGGAACTCTTCAGGAAATATTTGAGGAATCTGATTATCATTTTAAAGAAGATGAGCAAAAGTGGCAACCACCAATATTGATTGCAACAGAACTTATGAGCGTTGGCATTTAAAAGGAGTTAAATCATGCACGAATCATTTTATAAATACATGAAAGTCGGTATAATTCACTTTATGGCATACCCAACAACGATGAAGGGCGAGGGTCCCATCATTGAAACCATCACAAAGATCGCTGAAGATGATTTCTTTACAGCCATTGAAATAACAAGGATCAAAGACCCTGAAATCAGAGCAAAGGCAAAAGAGATACTTGTCAGCAGTGGTCTTGCTGTCGGATATGGCGCGCAACCTGTCGTCTTGTCAACGCCCTTGAACCCCAATTCCCTTGACGAAGATGAGCGCAAAAAGGCTGTTTCTGTCCTGAAAGAATGTATTGACGAAGCGCAATTCATGGGTGCTGAAAGAATGGCTTTTTTGAGTGGAAAAGACCCCGGTGATAAAGATAGGGAAGCGGGTTTTGATGCCCTTGTCAAAACAACAAGAGAACTTTGCGACTATGCAGAGACAAAAGGTATGGGGATTGCACTTGAAACATTTGATAATGAGATTGACAAAAAATCTTTAATAGGTCCCTCGGAACTTGCGGCGGATTTTGCTAATGCAGTTAATCGCAGAAACTTTGGCTTGATGGTTGACCTTTCGCATTTGCCGTTATTGGAGGAAACATCAGAGGAATGCGCTTGGTATGTAAAAGATCATGTCGTTCATCTGCACGTTGGTAATTGCGTTATGAAAGAGGGTCATCCTGCTTACGGTGATGCGCATCCACGCTTTGGCATTGAAGATGGCGAAAATGATGTTTACGAACTAGCCGAATTTCTAAAAGCCTTTATAGATATTGGTTTCCTTAATGGAGAACGTCAGCCATTTATGAGCTTTGAGGTGAAACCATTGCCAAACGAATCTAGCGAGATTGTCATCGCAAATGCAAAAAGAGCTTTAAATCAGGCTTGGGCTATGATTTAGCAACATACGGAGTCAAAATTGCCAGATAACATATTTAAATCTTCCAATGAATGGTTTATACAAGCTGAATATGATATGGAAACAGCAGAATCTATGTTTGTTGCTGGTAGATATATTTATACAGTCTTTATGTGCCATCTATCAATAGAAAAAGCCTTGAAAGGTCTTTATGCAAAGAAATTTCAGAAAGACCCTCCAAAGATCCATAACCTAAACTATTTTGCTGAAAAAGTTGAACTTGATATTAGTCAGAAGTTGCAGGATTTTATAGACAAACTGAATAATTTGAGCGTGCCAACAAGGTATCCAGATGAATTAGAAAGGCTTTTGAAAGATTATGAACAAGATGCGACTGAAGCAGTTTTAAATAATTCAAAGGAGTTATTGTTATGCCTGAAACAAAAATTATAAAATCAGAAATCAGAAATATCCTAAAAGAATTGCTTCAGGAGAAAGGCATCAATGTCCAAAAAATAATTATATTTGGTTCTTATGCAAAAGGAACTCAAAGAGAAGATAGTGACATTGATGTAATAATTGTTTCCAAGGATTTTAAGGATAAAAGTATATTTGAAAGAGTAGAACAAACAACAGGTATTGGTAGAGAATTAGTAAGAAAAATAAAAAAGCCATTTGATTTACTCTTTTATTCTGATGACGAATGGAACGGAAGTCGCTCATTAATGATAAATATGGCAAAAAAAAGCGGGGAAGTAATTTATGGTTGACAAACCCACAAATATTCCCGCAAAAAATAAACCCATGATCAATTCAATGAATATAATTGTTCCAATCAAACAAGTTCCCGAAACAGGAAACGTCAAAATTGACGAGGAAAAAGGCACTATCGTCAGAGAAGGCGTAGAAAGTATAATCAATCCTCTTGATCTTTATGCTATAGAAATTGCTTTGCAATTGAAAGAGCAACATGGTGGGATCGTCAACATTATCTCTATGGGACCGAAAAACGCTGAGAAAGCTATAAAAGAAGCTATCTCAATGGGTTGTGATGATGGTTTCCTAATATCAGATCGCGCCTTTGCTGGTTCTGATACTTGGGCAACTTCTTATGCACTATCAAAAGCGATAGAAAAAATCGGTCAGTTTGATCTTGTAATTACGGGTGTTCGAGCTACCGATGGAGATACAGGACAAGTTGGCCCCGGCATTTCCGCTTTTCTTAACCTGCCATTAGCAACGTATACGAGTAGTATTAAAGAGATAGATAATAATCATATAATAGTAGAAAGACTTACAGAAGATGGATATGAGACATTAAGGTTGCCTATTCCATGCCTTTTGACTGTTGTTAAAGAGATAAGCTATCCAAGATTGCCTACTTTAAGAGGCAAACAGCGTGCAAGGTCAAAGGAAATTCCCGTCTGGGGACCTGATGATATTGATATTGATAGGTCACTTGTAGGGCTTGATGGCTCTCCCGTCAGAGTCGTTAAAATTACAAGACCCAAAGTTACAAGAAATGGGAAAATACTGGATACAACTAAAGGTATAGAAGTAAAAGATGCGGTTATGGAGTTAATAGATTTTCTTAAAGAAAAAGAGCTTCTATAATATTGGGAGGAAATCCTATTGCCAGAGGTTTGGATGTTAGCAGAACAACATGATGGTCAATTAAAGCCCATATCTTTTGAGTTGCTTGCAAGAGGTGAATATGATGCTGACAGTAAAAGGTGTATATGAGGATAATGAGATAAAATTACTTGAGCCTTTGGATATTAAGGGAAAGCATATTGTAGAGATCAGGTTTATAGAAACTGACCTTGTTAAAAGGCATGTAATAGAGACTTTCGAAAAAGCTCGTGGAATATGGAAAGACCGCCCAGAAGTTGACGAGATTTTCAATGAGATAAGAAAGGTCTGGGATGGATGGCAGGAAAAAATAGAAAAGTCTGTTTAGTGGTTTTCTCGCTAAATAAGCAGTGCTTTTGATGCAGATTTTAACCCACCCCTTAATCCCCTCCCAAGAGGGGAAACATCATGGAATATCCTCTTTGAGAGGGTCCTGGGGGGTGTAGAAAATAGAACAAATCATTTGGCGAGAAAACCATTTAGTAAAGAGGCTTCTCGGGAATCAGCAAAAGTGTCTGCAGAGTTAAAAAAATCAGGAAAACAAATAGGTATAGCGGATTTGTTAATCGCGGGTATATGTATCTACACAGGATCATGTTTACTGACTAAGAATATTGATCATTTTCGTCGAATTACAGAGCTGCAGGTGTTGGAACTTGTTCAACTGTAAATCTTTATAATAAGTGAAGTAAAGCCTTATTTTGTATTAGGGAGATAATCATTGTCAGAAGTCTGGATATTAGCAGAACAACATGATGGTCAATTAAAGCCCATATCTTTTGAGTTGCTTGCAAGAGGAAGAAAACTTGCAGATAAACTTAATGAAAAGCTATCTGCAGTCATCTTGGGATCAAATTTGAATTATGAATCCATACAGGAATTAATCTTTTATGGTGCAGATAAAGTCTATCTTGTTGAAAACTCGATCTTAGAGCATTTCCTCGTTGAGCCTTATTCAAATATCGTTGAATATCTGATAAACAAATATCATCCAGACATTTTTATAGCTGGTGCAACAACACTAGGCAGGACGCTTATGCCTTATGTTGCTATTAAGGTCAATACAGGCTTAACTGCTGACTGCACAGAGCTTGAAATTGAGGAAGGAACAGGGAATTTGCTTCAGATAAG
Organism: uncultured bacterium; assembly: GCA_964564735.1. Lineage (GTDB taxonomy): Bacteria > Poribacteria > DTPJ01 > DTPJ01 > DTPJ01 > CAZMCH01. The sequence continues at coordinate 23,785 of CAZMCH010000049.1, read as the reverse complement.
ACCTGCAATCGGTGGGAACATATTGGCAACAATAAAAACACCAAGACATAGACCTCAGATGGCGACTGTCAGACCGAAATCTATTGCCATACCAGAACGAATTGAAGGACGGCAAGGCGAAATATTGAAAATAGATGTTCCTTCAGAATTGCTAAAAAGCAGAACCGAAATATTAGGGACAAGAAACTCTGTTGATGAAGCAATGGGGCTTGAGGATGCTGATAAAATTGTTGCTGGTGGTCGTGGACTAAGGAAAAGTGATAATTTTGAGTTAGTCAGAGAACTTGCGGATTTGCTTTCTGCTGCGGTTGGAGCATCAAGGGAAACCGTTGATCGTGGATGGATTTCATATCCCCATCAGGTTGGCTTGACAGGCAAGACTGTCAGCCCTAAGCTATATATGGCGATAGGAATATCAGGGGCAATACAACATTTGGCAGGCATGAAAACTTCTGAAAATATAGTCGCTATAAATAACGATCCAGAGGCACAGATTTTTCAGGTTGCTGATTTTGGCATAGTAGGCGATTTATTTGAGATTGTGCCTGCAATAATAGAAGAAATACGAAAAAGGAAAAGCGACTGATGACTTATAATCGTGTTACGAAAAAAATAGTTGATGAACTAATACAGATAATAGGGGAAAGGTTCGTTTTAGTTGATGAAGAAAAGCTAGAGCCTTATTCTCATGACGAAGTCGCAGATAAAGAATACTCATCAATGCCCGAAGTTGTCGTAAAACCACGAACCACCGAAGAGATTGCTGAAATAGTTAAACTTGCGAATCGTGAAAAAATACCCATTACTCCACGAGGGGCAGGTAGCGGATTATCGGGTGGGGCTGTTCCGGTCTTTGGTGGAATATTGATGTCATTGGAGAGAATGAACAGCATATTAGAGGTTGACGAAGATAATATGATGGTTGTTGTTGAACCTGGCGTAGTTACCAATGAAATAAATGATGCTGTTGCAAGCAAGGGATTATTTTATGCCGGCTATCCAATGAGTGTTGAAACATGCTTTATAGGTGGTAATATTGCTGAAAATGCAGGCGGTGGCAAGGCGATCAAGTATGGTGTAACGGAAAGATATGTTATGGGTCTTGAGGTCGTGACTCCTATAGGCGAGATTATCCAACTTGGCGGAAAAAGGGTTAAAGACGTTACAGGATATAATATAAAGCAATTGATGGTTGGTTCGGAAGGAACGCTTGGAATTATAACAAAAGTAATTCTCAAACTGCTTCCGATACCAAAAGTAAAAGTTGATCTTTTAGCATTATTTATTGATGCAAAATCTGCAATATCTGTTGTCCCAAAGATCATGACTATAGGTGGTATCATCCCCACTGCTATTGAATTTATGGATCAGCTTTCCGTTAGAACGTCTTGCGAATATCTCAACGAACATTTGCCATATCAGAAAGCCGGAGCAATGCTTTTGATTGAAGTTGACGGCAATTATGAGGAAATAATAGAACGAGATTATGATACCATTGGAGAGCTTTGCCTTGTAAATGGCGCAATTGAGGTTTATGTCGCAGATAATCACACAACACAAGAGCGGATCTGGAGTGTCAGGCGCAACATAGCGGAAGCCTTCAAAGTGATAAGCCCGAATCAAAGCCTTGAGGATATTGTCGTTCCAACAGCTAGTATCCCTGATCTGATACCTGAACTAGAGCAATTATCAAATAAATATAATGTGCAAATACCATGCTATGGACACGCCGGCGATGGCAATCTTCATGCAACAATCGTGAAATCGCCTGACGAATCAATGGACAAATGGCATGATAAGTTGCCAAATATCCTCAAAGACCTTTATCTTGCAATCAAAAAACTTGGTGGAACAATAAGCGGGGAACATGGTATCGGCTCAAAGCGTAAGAATTATATGCACCTTGTCGCTACTGATGCAGAACTGGAATTTATGCGAAAGATAAAACGGGCAGTTGATCCAAATAATATAATGAATCCGGGGAAGATTATTGATATATAGAGAAACTTATGATTCAAGAGGTTAATGAAATGAATACATTTACAGCATACGTTGAATGGTGTCCAGAAACAAAGCTATATGTCGGCATTGTTCCGGGTGTTCCCGGCGCACACTCTCAAGGCGCAACTCTTGATGAACTCCGCGATAATCTCAAGGAAGTTATTGAATTGTGCCTTGAGGAACTTGGTGATGAAATTGATGATTTACCAAGATTCGTAGGACTTCAACAGATTGAGATTGCGTCATGACACGTATCCCGATTGTGGACTTTTGAACTATTGAAAAGCTACTTCTGAAGCTTGGATTCATTCATGTTAGACAAAAGGGGAGCCACGTATTTTATCGTCATAATGACGGAAGAACCACAACAGTTCCAAATCATCAGGGAAGAGATATTGCCAGACCATTGATTCGTGAGATACTAAGAGAAATTGAATTAACGCCAGAGCAATTTAAGAAAGAACTTGATGAATTATAATAAAGATAGATATTGGGCATATTTTGACGAAGCATGGAAAAATGTTATTGAAAAGTTATTTCCACATTTATTGAACTTTTTTATTCCTGATCTATATTCAGATGCTGATTTATCAAAAGGCTTTGTTTTCTTAGATAAGGAGTTAGAAAAATTATTAAAAAAGAGCAAAAAAGGCGCAAAGTATGTTGATAAGTTGGCAAAAGTTAGCCTAAAAAATGGCAATAATCAATGGATATTAATTCATATTGAAGTTCAGGGATATGACGATAGCGAATTCCCTGAGAGAAAGTTTCGCTACTTTTATTGTATATTTGATAGATACGATGAAAAAATAGTAAGTTTGGCTCTAATAACTGGAACAGATAAAAGCCTGTCAAAAGGACGATTTGAGTTTAAGGCTTATGGTAGTGGCGTAGATTTTCAATACCTTAAGTGATGAAGAAGATAATTTGATAATGGACGAAATAAGAGAAATAGAGGAGGTGAACAAAATGCCTTATGTTACAAGTGCAGAAAGAATCGGTATGAAAAAAGGAAGCAAAGATGCAATATTGGATATATTAGATGAGCGTTTTGGAAATGTGCCATTAGAAATTATTAATCATATAAATAATATAGAAAATGACAAAAAGCTAAAAAGTCTTCTCCGTTTTGCAGTAAGATGCAATTCAATTGATGAGTTTCGGCAATCAATTATAAAATAGGGGTGAATTATGAGTTTTGAAAATAATAAAAAATATTTGAAGGACTTATTTGGCAAATTAGATTATGGTATCATAAACAAAGATAAGGATGATCGCCTAAGTATTCAAGATAATGGTAAGGATATTATGTGTTTGCTAAAACGTATGCGTGAAGGAGATATATTAGTATTGCATAAAGTGCCTCTTTGCACACCAGGGACAGGAATACGTGAGATAAAAAAGAAAATGCGTGGAAAAGAATATGTATGGAAATATGCGAAAATTCATCCTTTTGATGCAAATAACAAAGATAATGTAAAGCTTTTAGAGGATTTATTTGAGAAACACTACATAAATAAGAGATAATTATGAAAATAGTAATAGCACCTGATTCATTTAAGGGAAATATGACAGCCAAAGAAGCGTCTGACGCAATAGAGATCGGCATAAGGCGGATATTTCCAAATGCCGAGATAGTAAAAGTTCCTATGGCAGATGGCGGGGAAGGAACAGTTCAGGCTCTCGTTGATGCTACAAATGGCAAAATTGTATCTGCGGAAGTATGCGATCCATTGGGCAACCGTATTATAGCAAATTATGGCATACTTGGTGGTTCAATAACACCAAAAACCGCAGTTATAGAGATGGCAACCGCTTCGGGTTTACCTCTTGTTCCAAGAGATAAGCGAAATCCTATGATAACCACTACATACGGAACGGGAGAACTCATAAAATCAGCATTAGATAATAATTGTAAAGCGTTAATTGTTGGCATAGGCGGTAGCGCGACAACAGACGGTGGGGCAGGTATGGCTCAAGCTCTCGGTGTCAAATTGCTCGATAAAGATGGCAAAGATATTCCTAGAGGAGGTGGAGGACTAAAATATCTTGATAAAATTGATATATCTCATATTGATAAAAGACTATCAGAGATTACAACAACGGTAGCCTGTGACGTTGATAATCCACTTGTTGGATCAAGAGGTGCGCCTGCAGTTTTTGGACCTCAAAAAGGCGCTACCCCTGAGATGGTTAAACTATTAGATGAATATCTTGATAGATATGCAGATATTATCAAGCATGATCTGGGTGTAGATGTCAAGGAAACTCCTGGTGCTGGTGCTGCTGGGGGGCTTGGGGCAGGACTTATGGCGTTTTTGGGTGCAAAACTCAAATCTGGTATTGACATAGTTATTGAGGCTTCTGGTCTTGAGCAAGAGATTAAAAATGCAAATATCGTAATAACTGGTGAAGGTAAAATAGATAGACAGACTATATATGGGAAAACTCCAATTGGCGTTGCTAAGACTGCTAAAAAGTATGGTCTGCCTGTTATTGCCTTTGCTGGTAATATCGGTAGTGATAGTTATGTTGTTTATGATAATGGCATCGATGCATTGATGTCCATTATTAGCTATCCAATGACCTTGGAGATAGCAATGAAACGCTCAAAAGAACTTTTAGCAGATTCGGTTGAGCGTGCTTTCCGTTTAATTAATTTAGGTATAATGCTATAACCTCTAATCCTATACAAAGGGAGATGAGAAATGAGTAAAACAAAATGTAAAGTTTATGTTACCCGTATGTTGCCGGGTAAAGCTTTGGACGTCTTAAGAGAGACTTGTGATGTTGAAGTTAATCCAAAAGATGAAGCTATACCTTATGATGAACTTATTGAAAAAGTTAAGAATCGAGATGGCATTATAACACTTTTAACAGATAAGATAGATGCAAATCTTATAAAAATAGCTTCAGAAGGCAATCCACCTTTACGAGTTATAGCCAACTATGCAGTTGGTTATGATAATATTGATGTTGCAACAGCCACAAAACATTCTATTTTTGTAAGCAATACTCCAGGAGTTTTGACAAATGCAACCGCAGATATTGCTTGGGCATTGATGTTTGCCATTGCTAGAAGGATCCCAGAGGCAGAGAAATTTCTTAGGGCAGGTAAATTTAAGGGATGGTCGCCTACTTTATTTCTTGGTGCAGATATTTATGGCAAAACTTTAGGTATAATAGGGGTTGGTCGTATTGGAGCCGCAGTTGCTTCAAGGGCAAAGGGCTTTAATATGAAAGTGCTTTATTACGATATAAGGAATAATAAAGAAATTGATGATATGGGTGCGCAGAAGGTTGATATGGATACTTTATTGAGGGAATCGGATTTCATTTCTGTTCATGTTCCGCTTATGCCTGAAACTCATCATTTGATTGGAAAACGAAACCTTAGTATGATGAAGCCAACTGCATATTTAATTAATACTTCAAGAGGACCAGTTGTTGACGAAGCGGCTTTGGCAGAAGCATTGAAAAATAAAGTTATTGCTGGGGCAGGACTAGATGTCTTTGAAGAAGAACCAAAGGTTCATCCCGACTTATTAGAGCTTGATAATGTTGTTATTGTTCCACATATAGCTAGTGCCACTGTGGAAACAAGGTCTAATATGGCTATGATGGCTGTTGAAAATGTTATCGCTGTTCTAAATGGAAAAAGACCACCCAATGCGGTTAATAGTATATAATCTTTTAGGGACAGGATTTTTGCCTGTCCCTTTTATATGAAAGGCAATTGATGAAAGTTTTAGGAGTTATTCCTGCAAGATATGGCTCAACACGATTTGAAGGTAAAGCGTTGGCTGATATTCTTGGTAAACCTATGATTCAGAGGGTTTATGAAAGAGCCATTAAAGCAAGGACAATAGATGAATTGATTGTGGCAACTGATAATATTAGAATCTTTGATACTGTCAAGGGCTTTGGTGGAAATGTTACAATGACAGCACAACATAACACAGGAACAGACAGGATCGCAGAAGTTGCAGGAAAAAATGATGCAGATATTATTGTGAACGTTCAAGGTGATGAACCGTTAATTGAGCCTACAATGATAGATGAGGCAGTCCAACCACTTATAGATGATGTTAAAATTGATCTTGGAACGTTAGTTCATAGAATAAACTCAGAAGAGGAATATCATAATCCCAATGTGGTAAAAGTAGCTGTTACAAAACAGGGATTTGCAATGTATTTTTCTCGTTCACCGATACCTTATATAAAATCAGGAAATATTGAGAATACTATTGTATATAGGCATGTCGGTTTATATGTTTATAGAAAATATGCCCTTCTTGATTTTGCCACTAAGCCATCAACACCTTTTGAAATAAGCGAAGGGCTTGAACAGCTCAGATTCCTTGAGAATGGCTACTGCATGAAAGTTGTTGAGACTAAATATAAGTCTATCGGAGTTGATACTCCTGAAGACCTTGAAAATGTAAAAAAGATGATTTTGGCTGGATACTAGATACTTGATACTGGATGTATATGGTTTTATTCAGCATCCAGTATCTAGGATTGGAGTCATTTAATATGGCAAAAAGAACTAAATATATATTCGTTACTGGCGGTGTTGTTTCATCAATTGGAAAAGGTATTACTACCGCATCAATAGGAAGACTGCTTGTTAGTCGTGGATTTAAGGTTACTCCACTAAAGATTGATCCATATATTAACAAAGATGCAGGAACAATGAACCCATATCAACATGGGGAGGTTTTTGTTACCGATGATGGTGCTGAAACTGACCTTGACTTAGGGCATTATGAAAGATTCATAGGTGGAAATCTCTCTAGGGAATCAAATTTCACAACTGGTTCTGTATATGGTGCAGTGATCGCAAAAGAAAGGCGTGGTGAATATCTAGGCAACACAGTCCAATTGATCCCTCACATAACCGATGAAATTAAAGGCAGAATTTATAAACTCGCAGATGACAGCAACGCCCATGTTATGATCGTTGAAATAGGCGGAACGATTGGCGATTACGAAACTCCACCATTTACGGAGGCTATTAGACAGATCAGATTGGATGTTGGAAGGGAAAATACTCTTTTTGTTCATGTTAGCCTTGTCGCTAATGTTGGACCATGGGGCGAAATTAAGACAAAACCAACGCAACATAGCGTAAAAGCACTTATGGAACTTGGTATTCAACCAGATATTCTTATATGTCGCACAAAAACTGCGCTTACAGATGAGCATAAGAAAAAAATATCTCTATTTTGTAGTGTTCCAAAAAATGCAGTTATTGAGGCACGTGATACAAATAATATATATGAAATACCACTTGTATTTGAAAAACAGGGATTGACTGACATTATTATTGATACACTTCATTTGCCTGATTGCACACCAGATATAGCTGAATGGGAAAAAATGGTCTCTAATATGCAAAATTCAGAATCAGAAGCAAAAATCGCAATTGTAGGAAAATATACTCAAAATGGTGATGCTTATATTTCTATTACTGAGGCACTAAAACATGGCGGTATCGCTAATAATGCAAAAGTTAATATAAAATGGGTAGAATCCGATCATCTTGAAGAAGAAACAGATATATCAAAATACTTAAATGATGTTGATGGAATCGTCGTTCCTGGGGGATTTGGCTATCGTGGCATTGAAGGAAAAATTAAGGCGGTTCAATATGCACGTGAAAATAGAGTTCCCTATTTGGGATTATGCCTTGGACTGCAAATGGCTGTTATTGAGTTTGCTCGTAATGTATTAGGTTATAAGGGGGCAAACAGCATAGAATTTGATCCTGATACCAAATATCCTGTGATTAATCTTATGGAGGAGCAAAAAAAAGTGGCGGATTTGGGCGGAACAATGCGATTAGGTTCTTATCCATGTAAGCTTGATCCCGAATCTACAGCATTTAAGGTATATGGGACTGACTTGATCCATGAGCGCCATAGACATAGATACGAATTCAATAACGAATATCGTGATCAGTTTGTATCTAATGGATTTCGTTTGGCAGGATTATCTCCAGATGATTTGTTAGTTGAAATAATCGAGGTAAAAGACCATCCTTGGTTTGTTGCAACACAATTTCATCCAGAATTTAAATCACAGGCTTTACAACCTCATCCATTATTCAAAGGTTTTGTCTCTGCTGTATTGAACCACGAAAAAGAAGGTCGCTAAATGTCAAATCAAGTAAAGAAAAGTGGATGCCCATCTTGTGGTATAGAAACAAGCAAAGAAGATTTGGTAATAACATACAAAGTATGTCCAAATTGTAATTATCATTATCCAATAGGCGCAGATGAGAGAATAAGATTATTAATTGATGAAGGAACTTTTATCGAATATGATGCTGAACTAGAATCATCAAATCCGTTAGGCTTTCCTGATTATGAGGATAAATTATTAAAAGACAAGGAATTAACAGGATTAAAAGAGGCGGTGCTGACAGGTGAAGGAAATATATGCGGTTATCCTGTTGCTATTGGTGTTACTGATTACAGATTCAGGATGGGTAGTATGGCATCTGTTTTTGGTGAAAAAGTTGTTAGATGTATCGAATACGCAATAGAAAAAAGGCTTCCAGTGATAATTGTATCTAGCTCTGGTGGTGGTGCAAGGATGCAAGAAGGTATGCTATCGTTGATGCAGATGGCAAAAACTAGCTCTGCATGTATGAAACTCAAGCAGGCAAAATTGTTATATATTGATGTTTTGTCTTATCAGTCATTTGCTGGTGTAATGGCAAGTTTTGCATCACTTGGACACATAATCATAGCAGAACCCGGCACAAAAGTTGGTTTTACTGGCGAGAGAGGCAGATCGAGCATAAAACAAGACCTTCCAGAAGGTTTTCAGACAGCGGAATTTGTTATGCAAAAAGGTATGATCGATATGGTAGTTCAAAGGAAAGACCTAAAGGCTGTTCTTGCTGATCTGTTGGATTTCTTCTCGTAATAAAAAGGTAAAATATAATGGAAAATAATGAACTTGATATTGAAAATAGAATTGCAGAATTTGAAAATAAATTCGAGGAAATTAAAGAATTAGCCTCTATATTCAATACAGATATGACGGTTGAGATAAAAGCAATAGAAAAGAAACTCCTAAAAGAAAAAAAGCTATTATACTCAGACCTGACTCCCTGGCAGAGAGTCCTTATATCAAGAAATTCTTTGAGACCGAGATCATCAGATTATATAAATTCACTTTTGGAGAATCGTGTGGAATTATTCGGAGATCGTATTTACGGTGATGATCCAGCTATAATAGGTGGATTAGCCAATTTTCGTGGATATAATGTAGTATTTTTGGGACAGGAGAAAGGCAGAGATACAAAAGAAAGAATCGCAAAGAATTTTGGATATATGCACCCAGAAGGTTACAGAAAGGCTTTGCGTTTGATGAAACTCGCAGAGAAATTTAATAAACCTGTAATTTCCTTTGTTGATACTCCAGGAGCTGCTCCGGGTGTCGAGGCAGAATTAAGAGGGCAAGCAATCGCCATCAGTGAAAACTTGGCTATGATGTCTGCATTAAGAGTTCCAATAATTTCTATTGTTATTGGTGAAGGTGGTAGTGGAGGCGCACTTGGTGTTGGTGTCTCTGACAAGATATTAATGCTAGAAAATGCCATATATTGTGTATGCGCTCCAGAAACATGCAGTCAAATATTATGGCGAGATAATAATCATGCCCCGCTTGCAGCGAAAGTTTTCAAATTAACCGCAGAGGAACTCAAGGAACTTGGTATCATTGATGAGATTGTAAAAGAACCGCTAGGTGGTGCGCATAAAGATCCCAAGCTTGCCATAAGTCGTGTTGGTCGTGCCTTGAAAAAAAATCTGGATGAGCTTGTTGCACTAAATTCTGATGAGCTTGTTGCGAAAAGATACCAAAAATATAGGCAAATTGGACAGGTTGCATAGAGTTGATTAAAAAATCCCTCTAAATCTCCCTTTGAGAAAGGGAGACTTCAAGGGTTATATAGGAGTGAAACATGGAAAAAGAGCTTTCAATGGACGTTCAGATGCAGTTTATGCGTCCTGCTCAATTGGAGGATGCTATAAGGAAATTTCCTGTTGTCTATGTGCCATTTGGGCTTATCGAATGGCATGGTCGTCACCTTCCACTTGGTAATGATGCCTTGAAAGCACATGCCATTTTAGTAAAATGCGCAGAGCAATTTGGCGGGGTTGTATATCCTCCACAATGGCTTCATGCGGGTTTTAATCAAGAGCATCTTGTGCCCGTCTATACTCAGCTTTTTGATCATTTAAAGAAGACGGGTTTTCGTGTTATTATAGGTGTTTCTGGGCATAATATAAAAGAGCAAATTGACATGATTAATAATGCCCTTGAACCTGTAATATCAGATGGAACAGCAACAGGAATAGGGCTTTGGGAAATGACACTTAGCCAATGCGAAGAATCAAATTCAGACCATGCGGCGAAATGGGAAACATCAAACATGATGTTCTTTTATCCTGAAAGAGTTGACATCTCTGAATTAGGCGATGACAATATTATTTTTGATATGCGCGCTCCATGGGGCATTGGTGGACTCGATCCGAGAAAACATGCTTCTATGGAAGTTGGAAAACGAAATGTAGAGTTGGCTTCAGAAGCTATCGGCAAAAAGGCTCATGAGTTACTAAACTCTCTTCCGATGGAATATAGAAAGCCTAATATTGAAAAAATTGAGCCGGGGTATTGGTGGTATATCTAAATTTGTGATTGTGATGTGATTTTTTATCAGACAAAATCTTTTACTTGATTTTGTTGTAAATTGACAAAAGGTTCTTTATACAGGAGGAAAATCAAAAATGAAAGTATTGGTTGCTTTAGTATTGATATTAGGTATGGCATTTCTTAGTTTTGGATGTGGACTAAATAAGGCGCAAAAAGGCGCTATAATTGGTGCTGGTGCAGGCGGAGCGGCAGGCGCTGCTATTGGCAAAAAAGCTGGAAATACTGCTGCTGGTGCTGTTGCTGGTGCAGCGGTTGGCGGAATTACAGGTGGACTTATCGGTAGATACATGGATAAGCAGGCAGAAGAAATCAAGCAGGAAGTTCAGGGCGCCAAAGTTGAGGTTGTTGGCGAAGGTGAGGAAGCAAAGGTCAACCTTACATTTGAGTCTGGATTCCTCTTTGATGTAAATAAAGCAGAACTTAAACCAGATACGATTGCTAATCTAAATAAATTGGCAGAGATACTTCAAAAATATCCTGATACCAATATTATTATTGAAGGTCATACAGATTCAACAGGCAAAGACGATTATAATATGGCACTTTCAGAAAAAAGAGCCAAAGCTGTTCAAGACTATCTGGTTCAACAAAAAGTTGATAAGAGTAGAATGTCAGCTAAATGGTATGGTGAATCAAAGCCAATAGCTTCAAATGATACAGAAGAAGGCAAAAGCCAAAATCGTCGTGTTGAAATATCCATCGCTGCAAACGAAAAATTAAAAGAAGAATCCGCAAAAGCTGATCAAGCACAATCCAAAGGCTAATAATATAATCAAACCACAGATAGATATAAATCCATTGAAGAGTCTATTTGTGGTTTTTCGATTCCTAATAGGAGTTACGCAGGACTATGCGGAACATTTAAATGATTAGAAATATAATAAATTGGATGATTCTTGCCCGTTTGCCGTTTCATATTGCAGGCTTATTGCCATTTGTATTGGGTAGTGTTATTGCACAATATTTTACAGGCAAATTTGACTGGCAAGTATTTGGTCTAGCCATTCTTGCTGTAGAATTAATTATGCTGACAATACACTATTCAAGTGAGTATTTTGATTATGACGTTGACATGCTTTCAGCAAGATATGGCAAGAGCAATTTTTCTGGTGGGAGTCAGATACTTCAATCGGGTGTTATTCCAAGAAAGAAAGCTTTATTTGCCTCTTTTATATGCCTAATACCCGCAATATTTATCGGATTATTGCTACAATTCCGATATAAAACAGGCATATTAACTATACCTTTTGGTGTATTAGGGCTGTTTTTGGGATTGACTTATTCTGCAAAACCGATTCGCTGGGCTTATAGGGGATTTGGCGAAGTGGTTATTGGATTTTGTTATGGCTGGCTTACTCCTGTAACAGCATATTATCTTCAGACAGACAAAATGCCAATAATCATTCATCTAATATCCATTCCATTGTCTTTGTCAATATTCAACGTAATTTTGATCAATGAGTTTCCTGATTATCTTGCCGATACGAAAGCTAATAAAAATAACCTTGTTGTGCGCTTTGGTCATGCAAAGATGAGTAAAATCTATACTATTGTAGGTTTGGGAATATGTATTTCATATTTTATAGCTATTATGAAAGGCATCCCAATAAAAGCACTTTTTATTTTTTCTCCTGTCATATTGATTTCTATTATAACTGCCTATCAAATGTATAAAGGAGAATATAAAGATAAAAAGAAACTTAATAATATGTGCGCAAAGACATTAATTGTAAATCTTGGCATATCTATAAGCATTATTCTGGCAATCCTATCTTAATTACAGAAGCTTTTAGCAAAGCAAAATGAAAAATACTTGAAAAATTCCTTATATAATGTATTATTATAACTAAGCGTTGTAGCTATGTTGACCTTTTTTGTCATTGCTTGGATGACATTATTGAAGGAGTTCCAAAACAAATTGAATAAATCTGCAATACTTTATGGACCAAAAGACATCAGGATCGAAGATATGCCAATGCCCATTCTGAACTCAGACGAAGTATTGATAAAATCAACAGATGTTAGCATTTGTGCAACAGAAGTAAAATACTGGTATCATGGCATACCAAATGTCTCCAAAGGAACAAAAGTCATTCAAGGACATGAACTGGGTGGAATTATTGAAGATGCTGGCAGTTGCCAAAACTTCGAAAAAGCAATGAGAGTTGCGGTTGATCCAAGTATATGGTGCGGAATTTGTGATATGTGCATAAATGGCATGTCTAATCTTTGTAGAAACCTTCAATTCATGAGTTTGCCTCCTGTTGATGGTGGCTTTCAACAGTTTTATAAAGTTCTATCAAAAAATGTTTATCCTATCCCATCAGATATTCCTCCTGATTGTGCATCAATGGTTGAACCTGTATGCGTTGTATTGAATGCGATCTCTGATGCTAAGAAAATATCAGGTTCTTTTGATGATAGGATCATTGCCATAGTAGGTGCAGGTTCGCTTGGGATTATATTGACTCAGGCATTGAGATTATATGGTTCTCCCAGAATGATCTGCGTTTTAGAACCTTTGGCTTATCGTCTTAAAATGGCAGAGAGATTTGGTGCTGATGTGCTAATTAATCCCAACCTTGACAAATCGATTGAGGCTATTATGGACGTTACTAAAGGTTTGGGGGCGGACATAGTTTTTGAGGTTTCTGGCGATTTTGAAGCCTATCAGATTGCATCTAATATATCAAAGCCAGCAGGTTCAATTATTATCGTTGGTATTCCAGTTGATCAGGATTATATTCCTATTAAAAGTATCATTGCACGAAGAGCAGGACTTGCGCTTAAGTTTGTTAGAAGATTTAATCCTAAAGATTTTCCACAAGCCATAGAATTAATTGCCTCTGGCAAAGTAAATGTTATTGACTTAATATCGCATAAATTTCCAATTGAAGAAATAAGTCAGGCTTTTGAGTTGTTACACCAGCACTTAGATAATGCTTTAAAAGTAATAATTCATCCCCATCAAGAATCATAATAAATGTTCACTTTAGGCGATAAGATTTTAATCTCTTTTTTCATTTTATTGGCATTTATTGGCTTTATATTTATAAAGTTTTTTAGCAAAAATGCTGATATTGTGATAGTGCAAGTAAGTGGCAAAGAAGTTTTTAGGACTGATCTTGGCAAAAATAGTCGTTTTCTTATCGATGGTTTTATTGGAAAGACTGAGATTGAAATTAAAGACCATCGTGTCAGGATATTAGATTCTCCATGCAACAAAAAGCTTTGTGTCCACGATGGATGGATGGAAAAGCCTTATGAAATGATTATTTGTATGCCAAATCGAGTTACAGTTAGCCTTTATAGCCGCAAAAATCCCATTGATGCAATTACGAGGTAGTAAGTTATGAATGTTCAAAGGATGGCTAGACTTTCTTTGTTAATTTCACTAGCCACAGTTTTGAGCATTCTTGAAAATCAATTTGTTATACCTATAGCTCCATGGCTTAAACTGGGACTGGCAAATATAATGACACTTTTAGCTTTGCAGATGTATGGGATGAGTTCTGCTATTACTGTTTCATGTGTTCGTGCTTTACTTGCCAGTATATTCGGAAGTTTACCGATGCTTGTATTTAGTTTTTCGTCTGCTCTTACCAGTTCTATCGCTATGGGTGTTCTATATCTTGTTTCACATAATAAAATTAGCATTATCGGTATAAGTGTCATAGGCGCAGTAATTCATAATATAACACAACTTTTTGTTGCCTATATTGTTCTCAAATTGAGTATATCCAGTCTATTATTCCTTTCACCACTTCTAATTATTTCTGCAACAATCGCAGGAATTATTACAGGATTAATTGCAAGATATATAAATAATACTATAAGACATTACCGTATAGAAAAGGAGTAGTAAACTTGAATAAAGGAATATTAGAAAGACTTAATGATGGCGAAATATTAATCTGTGATGGTTCGATGGGCATTATGCTTCAATCTTTGGGATGTCCCCCCGATGTATCCGTAGAAAAATGGGGACTCGAGAATAGCGATGTCGTAAGTAATCTTCATAAAGATTATATTGAGGCAGGCGCTGATATTATTATTACAAATACTCTCGGTGGAAGCAGGATTAAACTGGATAAGTATAATCTTGGAAATGAAGTTATATCAATAAACAAAGGTCTTGCAGAGATTGCGGTTGATATAGCCTCAAAGTTTCCAAAACGTATATATGTAGCTGGAAACATTGGTCCCTCTGGAGAATTGATGATGCCCTATGGCTTATTAACCGAATCTGAAATAATAAAGTCTTTTTCAGAACAAGTCAAAGGATTACTTGACGGCAAAGTGGACTTTTTTTTCATAGAAACGATGATAGATGTAAATGAAGCAGTATCAGCAATAAAAGCGATTAAGGAATTATGCAATTTGCCAATTTTCGCCTCAATGTCATTTAATCCTGTGAAGAATGGCTTCAGAACAGTTATGGGAAATTCACCTCAACAAGTAGTAGAAATGCTTCAATCAGAAGGAGCAGATGTCATTGGCTCTAATTGTGGAAGCACTTTTGCGCCTGATATGCCTGCATTGATGATGCAGATGAAATCCGCAGGGGCAAGATTACTTGTTGCAGAACCAAACGCTGGTTTGCCTGAAATTATCAAAGGAAAAACTGTTTTTCCACATACACCTGAACAAATGGCTAAATATGTCCCTGACATGATAGATTCAGGTGCTAGTGTTATCGGTGGATGTTGTGGCACAAATGCAGAACATATAAGACTTATAGCTCAGACTGCACATAGACACATCAAAGACAGGAGTAAGAATTGCAAAGAAGACGATATCTGAAAAAACAATCTCTTGAAGAAGCGCAACAGATATTTCTTGGACATATTACGAAAAAATATGATAAAGCAGAGATATTAACAACCCAAGACACTCTTGGAAGAATAACCGCAGAACCAATATTTGCAAAGGTATCCTCTCCACATTACCATTGTTCTGCTATGGATGGCGTTGCGGTAAATGCAGAGGATACATTCAGAGCCTCTACTGCGTTACCTATCAGGTTAGGCAAAGGTCAATTCACTATCGTTGATACAGGCGATCCTATACCAGCAGAATTTAATGCAGTTATCATGATAGAGAATGTTGTTGAGCTTGACAGCGAAACCATAGAAATAACTTCTCCCGCTATACCTTGGGAACATGTCCGAATGGCAGGTGAAGATATTGTTGCAACAGAGCTAATATTAACAAGGGGGCATAGGATACGACCAATTGATATAGCTGCACTACTTTCTGGTGGAATAACAACAGTTAAAGTGATGAAAAAACCCGTAGTCGCTATAATTCCTACTGGAGATGAAATTATAGAGCCTTGCGAGTCACCAGAGCAAGGAAAAATAATCGACTCTAATTCATATATGCTTTCTGCAATGGTTACTGAATGGGGAGGAAACCCTAAAAGATGGTCAATTGTTGAGGATGATTACGAAAAAATCAAATCTATAATACTTAAAGCATCAAAAGAAAGCGATATTGTTTTAACAAGCGCAGGCTCATCCGCAGGTCGTGAAGATTTCATTCCACCAGCGATTGAGGAACTAGGCAGACTTTTGGTGCATGGAATATCTATATCACCGGGCAAACCAACCGCATTGGGTATAGTAAATGAAACGCCAATATTAGGGTTACCGGGCTATCCTGTATCAATGGCTGTTGCAGGAGAGTGTTTCTTGAAACCCCTATTATTTAAAATGCTTAATATTTCAGCCCCAATTCCACAAAAAATTAAGGCATCAGTCTCAAGGAAAATAACGTCAAAACTCGGTGATGAAGAATTCATTAGAGTAAAATTAATGCCTCAAAAAGACAAAAACTCAGATTTCAATATAATTCCATTGTCAAGAGGCGCAAGCATTCTAAATTCGCTTGTTCGGGCAGATGGAATACTGAGAGTATCTGCAAATACAGAAGGACTTATGCCTGATGAGCATGTTGATATTGAGTTAATGAAAACAATTGATGAAATAGAGAACTCAATAGTTATTATTGGCAGTCATGACATTACTCTCGATATACTCGCAGATGAGATCAAGTCAAAATATCCCCACATAAATATATCATCTGCGCATGTTGGCAGTCTTGGTGGATTAACAGCATTAAAAAGACATGAAGCCCATGTTGCAGGCACTCATTTGCTAGATGAAGATACAAGTGAATATAACATCCCATATATCAAAAGACTTTTGCCTGATGAAAATATAATACTTATAAACCTTGCCTATAGACAACAAGGTCTAATTGTAAAAAAAGGAAACCCAAAGGGCATAAAAAACTTGTCTGATCTAGTGAACAAAGATATTACTTTCTGCAATCGTCAGAGAGGTTCGGGAACAAGGATACTTCTTGATTATGAATTAAAGAAACTTGGCTTAGTTTCAGATGATATACTAGGATATGATCGGGAGGTATATACTCACATGGCGGTTGCTTCTGCTGTTGATACCAATATAGCTGATGTCGGTCTTGGTATATACGCATCTGCAAAGGCTTTGAATCTGGACTTTATACCTATAACAGAGGAACGTTATGATCTTGCTATTCCAGAAAAGTTCCTATCACTTTCAAATATAAGCATAATGCTTGAAATCATGAGAAGTGAGGAATTTCATAGACGTGTTAAGGCTTTAGGTGGGTATGATATAAGGGATACTGGTAAAATAATATTAGGGAGGGTAATATGAGAAGATTTATTTGTGCTTTAGCGTTGTTGTTTGTCATTATTTTATTGATTGGATGTGGTGGAAAAGCAACAGGACCAAAATGGTTTCTTAATCCGCCTGATGATGAGGATTATATTTATGCGTCAGCGATGGATAGTTCATCAAATATGCAATATGCACTTGATAAAGCCTCAGCCCTTGCTCGCGATCAGATAGCCAATACCGTTGGAACAAAGGTTATGTCAATGTTTAAGCGTTTTCGTGAAGAAACTGGTGAAGCTGAAACGCCTGAATTTACAACCATGACTACAAACGTTTCAAAACAAATAGTTTCAGAAGTTATAACAGGCGCAAAAGTGGAAAAAAGGGAAGTTGCCCAAAAAGGCAATGTATATCAAGCCTATGTGCTTATGAAGATGCCAATTGGTGAAGCAAATAAGGCATTAATGGCAAGGCTCAAAGCTAATCAGGAATTATACAATCGTTTCAAGGCTTCACAGGCTTTTAAGGAACTCAGCGACGAAGTAGAGAAATATGACAGATTTAAAAGACAACAAGGCATGTAACCTGATTTTGTTAATAATATTTGCACTTATGACGACTCAGTGCCTTGCTGATGATGGCAAAGCATATCTCGAAAGAGGCATAAAGGCATATAGCAAAGATGCAGATTTTGATAAAGCCATATCTGAACTTAAAAAGGCTATTGAATTTGGTTTGAGTGAAGTCTCTGATATGGTAAAAGCCCATCTTTATCTTGGATTTGCTTATATGGCGAATAATAAAAGAATAGATGCGGTTGTTGAGTTTGCAAAGGCGATAAATCTCGATCCTGAATTGACTCTTGATCCGAAAATATACTCATTAAAGATAATATCTGCATTTAACGAAACAAAAGCAAGTCTTGTTGATACTCTCACTGTTATTTCGAATCCCGGTGGAGCAAAAGTTTACCTCGATAATAAGAGAGTCGGTGTTACCCCGCTTAAACTAAACAACGTCATCACTGGCGATCATAATCTTACAATATCAAAAGACTATTTTTTATCAAAAACATTAGATATAAAAGTTTATAAAGGTGAAGATAATCGCATTGAAGTTGAATTGGAAAAAGCAGATATAACCATAAATATCAATTCAAACCCATCAGAAGCGATAGTCTATATTTCAGGAAATCCAGAAGGAAAAACACCTATATCTCTCAAAATATCACTTGATAAGGACATAAACCTAAAACTTGCCAAAGAGGAATATCTTGATAGAGAAATAAATGTCAAGTTATCTAATGAAGGTATAGTCATTCATGGAATAGACAAGGTTTTTTCTGTAAAAGACAATATAGCCGATGTTCAGATTGACTTAGTTTCTGCTCCTGCACCCGGTAGTCTTAAAATTATCTCAGAACCACAAGGGGCATTAGTCTATCTTGATGGCATAGAAAAGGGTCAAACTCCGCTAATACTAACAAAAATTACCCCCGGAAATAGGGAAGTTCGTGTCAGTATACCTGAATTTGATACTATATCAAAGAGAATTGATATTATAAGTAATAAAGAAGCATTAGCAGATTTTGTTCTTGGTGGAACTGTAAAGCTATTATCTATTCCGTCTAAC
>CAZMCH010000049.1:0-4747 GCA_964564735.1 uncultured bacterium | reverse complement strand
CTAACGCCAGAGTTTTTATTAATGGTAAGTTGGCAGGTAATACACCATTAAACACAAACAGACTTCCTATTGGTTCACATCAAGTTAGATTTAGCAAAGATAAATACTCGGATAAAACCATAACTGTATTGATAGAAAGAGGGCAGGAAAAGGAAATCAAAGTCAGATTATTAGAAAAAAAAGGCTCTCTTGCAATATCTTCTGATCCTTCTGATGCTGATGTCTATTTGAATGATGAACTAAAAGGCAAAACTCCCTTCTTTTTATACGGCTTGCCGATAGGTGAATACTCGGTCAGATTATCAAAGGCTGGTTTTGATGATTGGAATGGCAAGGTTAATGTTAAGGAAAATGAATTATCATGGGTTTTTGGAAAATTAGTCAATCAATAATCTGCTTAATATTATTTTTTATTATAGGTTGCGCTCCATCATGGCAAGGTAGGATCGTCTATCTCGAAAATAACAAACTCGTTATCCAACCAGAGACTGATGTTAAAATTAAAAATGGACAAAAACTGATGATCTCCCGTCAAAAAACAATCACTCATCCTATAACTAATGAAGAGCTTGGCATGATAAAAGATAATATAGTAGAAGCTATAGTTACAAAAGTTAATAATAAAACAGTCGTTGCATCTGTAAATGACCCATGGTTTGATATGATGATGGTTGATGACAATGCAAAGGCTATAAGGGGTTTAGAAAAACAATCAGAAGGTTCTGTTATTGAAATAGGAAAAATAAAGTCCATTAATGAGGATAATAAAACTGCTGAAATATCCTTCATAAAAGACAAACCGATCTTTGCGGGAGAAGTGTTGACCGTTGTTAAATACGTCAATATAATAGCCGACCCTGAATCTGGGGAAATTATAGCAATATCTGTTGAGCCAATAGCAAATGTTAGCCAAAAACCAGATGGTAAATTCTACTATGAATTGATAGATAAGATACTCGGATGGGTTGAATATGATGATGTTTTAGTCAAAAGAACAGGCATTATGATAAAGGAAACAAATTGGTTTCAGGACCCGCCTGAAAATTTATCAGAAGATATATTATTCAAAAGAAACTATCTTAGGGCAGTTAGAGATATTAATAAAGGTATGTATAAAGAGGCTATGCTAGAATTAGAGATTGTCAGCAAGATCGATCCCAGTTATGAAAATATTGGTTATCTTATAGGTTTTTGCTATGCAAAGCTAAATAGATATGATGATGCTGTCAAATATTTCACTGAATATCTAAAAAAGAATGAAAACGATGCGAAATCATGGACGGAATTAGCTTATTTATATTTAAGACAAAACAATTTCTCTGATGCAATAAACGCTTATGAGAGATTGTCAAAATTAATACCTGATGATCCGCATATTTGGGTGGATATGGGCGATATTTATCGTCAGCTAGGCAATATTCAAAAGTCAAAAGAAGCATATCTAAAAGCCCTTGAAATTGATCCGATTAATGAACAAGCAGAATACGAACTTAAATAAAAGGAGTTAAATATGTCTATTGACAACGATTACCTTGATAAGCGTCTTGCAGAAAAACTAGAATGGTTTCAAGACATGAAATTTGGTTTATTTATTCATTGGGGAATATATTCACAATGGGGATGTATAGAGTCTTGGCCTCTCGTTGAGGTTGACGAATGGGCAAGACCAGATGACCTAAAAGCATGGACAGACCGAAACAAAGATATGGAATGGTTCAAACGTGATTATTGGAAACTCAATGAGACCTTTAATCCTACTAAATTTGATCCTCAGAAATGGGCTGATTCTGCAAAATATGCAGGCATGAAATATGTTGTATTTACAACTAAACACCATGACGGCTTTTGTATGTTCGACACAAAACTAACCGATTACAAGATCACATCTCCAAATTGCCCATTTAGCAAAGACCCAAGAGCAAATGTTGCAAAGGAAGTTTTCAGGACATTTCGTTCAGAAGGCTTTGGCATAGGCGTTTATTTTTCAAAAGCAGATTGGAACAGCCCTTATTATTGGAGTCCTGATGCACCAGCAAAAACCCGTAATCCCAACTATAACACACATGAAAATCCCGAAAGATGGGATAAATTCGTCAAATTCGTTTATGGGCAGATAGAGGAACTTATGACAGAATATGGTCCTGCTGATATTCTCTGGCTAGATGCGGGTCAAGTTCGTCCACCAGATCAAGATATTCAAATGGATAAGATTGCAGAGATGGCACGCAAACATCAGCCTAATCTTATTATTGTTGATCGCACAGTTGGTGGAAAATATGAGAACTATCGCACACCAGAGCAGGAAGTTCCAGATAAGCCATTGGATTATGTTTGGGAAAGCTGTCTAACTATGGGAACTCAATGGTCATATAAGCCTGATGATGTCTATAAATCAACAAAGGACTTGATTCATCTGCTTATAAACGTTGTTTCAAAAGGTGGAAACCTACTCTTAAATATAGGTCCTCAGCCTGATGGCGAACTCCCACCAACTTCACTATCACGTCTAAAAGAGATCGGTGACTGGATGGCGATAAACTCCGAAGCCATACATGGCACAAGGGTTTGGAGAGAGACAACTGAGGGTGAAAATATCAGATATACACGCAAGGGAAATGATATTTATGCAATCTGTCTAGAGAAGCCCAAATTTGAGTTAGTATTAACCGCACCAAAAGTTAGTGAGAATAGTGAGATAAGTTTTTTGGGTAAAAAAGAGAAAATAACATGGCAATATAATGACGGAAAAGTGAAAATAAACATACCCGATGATATTTCTGATCAACATGCCTACGTTTTTAAGTTGATCAGTTTTGAATGATAAGCAAATTACTTTATTTATATTGCAAATGATGGCTTTGTTATCGTTGGTCAAGCAATAGAAGCGAAATAAATGATATAGTTTGGGTTGGGTGATATTCCCAACCCATTATAAATTCATTTACATTCTGCTTTTATTGAAGGCAAGCCCGTTTTTCGCTATTTCATCTGCCCCGCCCGGCTCAAGTTCACGCCATATAGCTGCCGCTTTTGCAATAGCTTCAATAGCAGGGACAAATGACTCAATAACCAGCCAGCCATTATAGTTTATCTCATGCAAAGCCTTGAATACGCCATCCCAGTCAACATTTCCACTACCGGGAGTCCCTCTATCGTTTTCGCATGTATGAACATGGGCAAGATATTCACCTGTATTTTTTATCGCTTTATAAAGGCTTTTTTCCTCAATATTCATGTGAAAAGTATCAAGATGAACTTTCATATTCGGATGATTAATTTCTTTTACAAGCTTAACCATATCTTCTGCTATATTAATGAAGTATGTTTCAAATCTATTCAATGGCTCCATAGCAAGAACGACGTTCTTCTTGCCTGCATATTCTGCAATCTCACTCAATCCATCAACAGCCAATTTCCATTCCTCGTCTGTGCGCCCTCTACCTACTAGCTTTCCAACTGCACTATAAAGTGGTCCGCAAAAGACTCTTGCATTTAGGGCGTCACTTATGTCTATTGATTCTTTCATATACTTTTTTGCGCTATTACGAATCGCAGGATCATCACTTATAATATCCCGATCATCACCGAGTATTGCACAAGTCGTGCATTCTAGTCCAGCCGACTTTAAAGCGTTATTTGTCGCCTTTATATCAACCTGAGCAGGATCAAATATAGGAATTTCTACACCATCAAAACCGAAATCAGCGACTTTTTTTATTAATGGCAACGCATCATTATTAAATGAGCCTGACCATAACAAAAGGTTTATACCATATTTAGCCATTTTTGCCTCCATTATCTTCATAATTTGTTTATATTATTAATTTCATTGTATAACTTAGACGAAGCAATTATATTATATTATTATTAGAATTTCAATGAATTTCAGGTTGATTATTAATTTGCCTCTGTGTTTTGCCCAAAACTTAATGTTATATTGCAGATTCCTTAACTTTTGAGAAGCTAAAAGTATTTTTTCCTTCTTTTGACAATTCAAATAAAATACTTTGGGTCATAATAGAAACTATTTCATTACGACTAAGGTGATGATCCGAACATGATAATATTCCATTTGGCTTAAGTAATCGATGCATCTCATATAATATCGGTTTTGCATCATCTATATCATGCAAAACATCATACATAAGCACAATATCAAGGCAACCATTAGGTAGAATCGTGTCGCAATCCGAAAGTATAAATTGAACATTAAGTAAGCGGTTCTTTGATACTATCTTGCGTCCATTTTCAATTGCCAATGGATTCATATCTAAGGCATATATTCGTCCCGAATTACCGACCATTTCTGCAAGTGGAACAATATAACTTCCAGAACCACATCCAAAGTCAAGAACAAAATCACCATTTTTTATTCCAACTTCATCGAGTATATTGTCTCTTGGAAATAGAAAATCTCTTATTGAGAAAGCAAAAGACATCAAATTAAACCTAATCTTCGATTGGCTTTCTGCCATTTTAAGGTATCCTCCGAGTCACAATTTTCTTTAAATCTTATAAAAAAGATTTTTCGCTTCGCCCAGAATGACAGCAGGATGTTACACATAAAGAAGTGAATGGTCTTCTTGGATTAATACAAAATATATAATTTCCTAGACAATAAAAAAATACATTTCATAAATTAATTTAAATATTATAAGAAAAAGAGTTATATGTCAATAATGGAATGTGAATATCAGACATAAGTTCGGACATTTAAATAATCTCTACCTTTGAAAACTTTTTCAAA
>CAZMCH010000048.1:11062-30153 GCA_964564735.1 uncultured bacterium | reverse complement strand
GCAGTAAATCTAGCCTATGCTTTGTCAAACACTGACGCAAATATTGGGATAATTGATACCGACATTCACGGACCGAATATAGCAAAAATGCTTGGCGTAGAGCAGGAATCACTTGGCGGTTCTTTGAACGGAATTGAGCCGGTGGAGGTTCGCCCAAACCTTAAAGCTGTCAGTATGGCTTTTACTGGAACGGATCCAGACAGACCTATAATTTGGCGAGGTCCTTTGAAGGCAGGAGTTATAAAGCAATTCCTGAGTGATGTGAACTGGGGAGAACTAGATTATTTGATCATAGACTCCCCGCCCGGAACAGGTGATGAGCCTTTGAGTGTCTGCCAATTTATCGGTGATATAGACGGTTCTATTATCGTAACTACCCCGCAAGATGTTGCGATACTTGATTCACGAAAGGCTGTTCTTTTCTCACGAGAACTTAATATTCCTGTTATAGGGATAGTTGAGAATATGAGCGGATTTATCTGTCCGCACTGCAACAAAGAAGTCAATATATTCAAGAAAGATGGTGGTATGAAAGCTGCTCAACAGCTAAAAGTGCCATTTCTTGGCAAGATTCCGTTGGATGTTGAGCTAGTGGAATCGGGTGATAATGGCACTCCGTTTGCCGCTTTCGGTAATCAATCCGCAACTGCACAGGCTTTTGATAAGATCGTGAAGAACATTGATGAGTTTATTAAAAAACCAAAAGGCAGGGATTGGTCTAAATAAAGGAGGATTTATAAAATGATAGTAGCAGTTTCAGCAGTAGGCAAAGACCTTGATTCTCAGGTTGATCCAAGATTTGGAAGATGCCAAAATTTCATAATAGTAAACACTGATACAATGGAATTTGAGGCAATTGAAAATCCAAATATTAACGCATCAGGCGGGGCTGGAATTCAGTCAGGTAGTCTAATGGCTGAGAAAGGCGTTAAAGCTATCCTGACGGGCAATGTCGGTCCCAATGCTTTCCAGACGCTTTCTGCAGCAGGAATAAAGATAATTACAGGTGTATCCGGAACAGTGAAAGACGCAATTGAAGCATTTAAAAATGGCAATTTTAAGACAGTTGACAATCCGACAGTTGCGGATCATTTTGGCATGAACGCTGGTGCAGGAAATAATCCTACCCCCGGAACTGGCAGAGGTTCAGGAATGGGCAGAGGACAAGGCATGGGGCGTGGTCAAGGAATGGGACGAGGTATGGGACCAGGAGGTGGTAGAGGACGAAGATAATAAAGAGGGTTTGACATTACTAAGTGGGTAATCAAGGTTATTTCCTTTAATACCTTAACCCAAGTTATTGAGTTGTGTTGACCATATAAATCTGTCGTTGCCACTTGTTCTATATAGACTACTTGTAGATGAAAATGTCAAAACTTTTGGTATAACCATCTTTACAGGTGGTCTTTTTTTTGCGCGCTTGCTTTTCAGCGAAACAGTCGTTTTGGATTATGTCCAGAAAGTCGGTGGGGCAGGTATAACGATATACAACCTAAATGTAAAGCCCGATGAGGGGGAGTTTACACAAACTCCTATCCAGCGAAGTTGGAGGCTAAGAGGATAGAATTGGAACTTCCCTCGTCGGGCAAAATAATTACCTGCAATTTTTTATTTCGAAGTATTAAGATTATCTACATGATCTATAAGCTGTCCAGTATTGCTGTATACATCAAGTCTGACAGTTTTACCATCTACTGTCAAAATGCAATAATTATGGGATGGTGAGAATTTTGCCACTTTATCTGTCCATGCGACAGACTTATCCTGCGCATAAAATGGCGCACCAGCACCGCCACTTATGATCTGCCAAATAGGTTTTTCAAAATCACTATGAAGGCTTGAATCAATCATCATGCGACTATAATTATGCTCATCCCCGCACATAAGGGCTGTGACTTTGCTATATTTAGCAATTATGCCCAAAAAACGATTACGCATATCAATCACATCTCCCAACACTTGATTTGGGTCATTGAGTCCACCTAATTCAACTTTATAGTTTGTTCCCCAAAACATTGCGTCTTTAACATGACCTCCCAATGGAAACGGAGGTTCATGTAACATGATAAATATGTTATCAATATTGCTATCATTTTGGGCAGATTCTAGGTCTTGATCCAGCCATTTCAACTGGTTATCTCGAATATAACCTTCTCGGTTTCCTCCTAAAAGCCTAAATGCGATGTCATTGCCTTCTTTATCAGCAAATTTACGGGAATAACCCTCGCCATCCTTCAGACCAGAATACCAATAATTTGTATTCAGCATTACAAAATAGGAATTTCCATAATTGAATGAATAAACATTCTCAGAATAGGTTGGTCCGTTTTCTGCCCCGCCTGCGCCCGGTGCCTTGGATTCCGGTTTAGGCGATAATGAGTTATATACACTACCTTCAGGATTTACAAATTCCTTTGCGAAAAGCGATTCTGTGCTTTTTTCATCGTGCCTTCCCGCAAATAATAACATAAATGCGCCTTTTTCTTTTGGGTCTGGAACTTTATAATAATCGCCGAACTGCTCGTGATTGCCCATTCCTTTATATACTGGTATGCGAGAACCAACAGGCTGAATTGTTCGCTTCCATGCTCTCCATTGAGATATAATGTCGTCCTCATGGGTTGTATATCCTGTTCCAAGATCACCGGGAAAACATATAAATTCCGCATCTTTATAATATATTTCGGATAATAACTGGGAAAGTATCTTGGTATTGACAGAATTGGAAGCATATTCGCCTCCGCCCTCTCCTGCGCGGCTATCCGCAATAAAACCAAACTTGAATGCTCGTTGACTACCACTTGTTGGGGCTGTCTTAAATGAATAAGACGGAGATATGCCATCTTTTGCATACTTTATGCGATATTCATATTTCCTATCGGGTTTTAATCCTTTTATATGAACTTCATGGTTTGTCGATTCATCTTTTTCAGCCATAGGCATTTCACCTGTTATATATAAAGCTCCCTTGCTTGCTTGATCAGTTTTCCATGATATAATTGCTGAATTATCAGTAACACAATCAACAAAAGGTCCCTCTACCATTGCAGTTATGAGTTTATATTTACCTGTGCCTGATTTACCTTCTCTGTAATAACGGAATAATCCCTCGTAAGTGCGTGCTTCTTTTTCTCTTGGGTCAAATGCCTCAATGCGATAAACTATAACTCCACCTTCCTCTGCTATGCCCATATCATAATCAGCGGATTCAATCTTTGATATGTCTAAATTTATTTTATGTAATGATGTTTCTGATTTGCCGTCTGGAACTAACTCAGTATTTAATCTTCGGTAGCGAGGATAAGCTAGCTCATCATCTGGAAAAAGAATCCCATAATATGCAATCGCCCCGGGTGATGGAACAACAGTATTAAATTCCAAAATTGCATTGGGACCATCAAAGCCTGTTACAACAGGTCCTCTTGTGATAAACCAATCAGCACCATACTCAACAGGCTCAAGAGAAATTTCTTGTGCTGATAAAAATCCCAAAGACAAAAAAATAGCCATGATAATATTCATGGCAAATATCTTACTTATTCTCATTTTTTCCTCCAAAATAGTGTTGGCAAAAGGAACAGGGAGGCTAACACCGTTCCTATTGCCAATATAGCCCTTATGGGCTATCTTTGAATTATCATTTTCTTTATACTTGAGAAATTGCCTGCTTGTATTTCATAGAAATAAATTCCACTGCTGACAATTTCACCATTTTCATTATGTCCATCCCAATATACAGCTTTATCTCTTGTATTATATACGCCTGCGGGTTGTCTGCCTAAGTCCAGAGAGCGTATAATTTTGCCTTGCATGTCGTATATCCTCAATTTTACATTACATTCCTCTGCCAATTGGTATGGTATCCATGTTTCTGGATTAAATGGATTTGGATAGTTTTGTAAAAGGCAGGTATTCGCTGGCTTAAGATTTCCAAGTTTCAACGGAACATAAATATTAGCCTTATTTATGTTATCGCTGTTTACTATATATGTGGTATTGGAAACTATATTGCCATTCGCATCATTGATAGTCATTTCTATTATATCGCCTGATTGAATTATGTTATTGCGATTTAGGTCAGCAGAAGCAAGGCTGAAGTATCCATTAGAAACAGAGCCTTTCATAACTTCATTGGTTCTGCAATTTCTTGCTTCAATAGTATATCCCTTGTCTGATGAATCAAAATTTCCGGCTATAACAAAAGCCCATGCTGATTCAACACCCTTGCTTGGAGCCATTTGATATGGTGGTGTATTTGTCCATGCGGCGCCTACAAAAGGTATTGTCTTTGATTCTTCAACATTGACTATATAACCTTTTCCACCTTCTATCGTAAAGTTGCCACTTGGTGCTCCAGTAACATAACCATAAAAGTTTTTACGATCTTGATCATATTTTATAACGATAGTTGCACCGAGTATATTTGCAAAATCTTTTGCTGTTATATCGTTTTGAGGCTTCAAAGGCATAGAAAGCATATTCAAGCCTTTTTTAAGCTCCATGAAGAATACATTTCCATATTCTTCACCCTTCATAGAAAGTAACTCAAATGCGACTTTTGCGATTTCAGTATTGTCAATATATGAACCTCTGACGGGATCAACTCCTGCAACCTTTGTAGTAAATAAACTAGCTCCGGCACCCTTTGCAAAGAATGGTATTAGGCTATTTGTGTGATTTCCGCTGTGCCATTCCATACCGGGAAGATTACCAGCGCCATTATTTACTAATGGATTCCAGACAGGCTTTATTGCGTCATTTTTGTCATCAGGATCGGGACCAGAACCCGGACCAGTTAGATAACCTGTTTCGTGATCACCAGTTACAATTAAAAGAGTCTCATTCCAATTGCTATTTTGATTTACCCAATCAATGACTGCCTCAACAGATTTGTTAAAGTCAATTTCTTCTTCAATCATACGCGCAGAAGAATTACCATGACTTGCCCAATCAACTGCACCACCTTCTATCATAAGAACAAATCCATCAGGATCGTTATCCAACACATTTAGCGCACCCTTTGTCATCTCAACAAGTGTTGGAACATTCTGATTTAATGGCGTTTCGTATGGTTTTTTTTCATCTTTTGATGAATATCCTTGACCAAGAGAAGTTCCACGATTATATTGTAATGTTTGATAAACCTGCGTAACACCAATGACTCGCTTTGGTGTGGTACCATTCATTAAAGCCTGAAATTCTGCGACATATTGAATTAATGTCCATTTATCAGGTTTACCATCACTATCAACATCTTCAACCGAATTATCAACGACTCCATCACCATTAAGATCGAAATCTGCCAAGTTAGCAATAAGACCTTCCCATGTCTCTTTTCCACCAACATACTTATAATCAATTTTGGCTGTAGGTTGAGCATTATCATCAAACAAAGGATGTCCACATCCCATAATCAAATCTGTTTTGCTGTCAAGGATCATCTCTCTGGCAATTTCTGCATAGTTGTTTCTTGATACATTATGAGCAACATGGCTTGCAGGCGTTGCATGACTAAATTCTACGCTTGTAACTACACCAGTTGCTTTACCAAGTTCTTTAGCCAATTGCATATAATGTTTTAATGGCTTTTTATCTGGATCAACGCCAATTCCTGCATCATAGGTCTTAATACCTGTTGACATAGCAGTTCCAGCGGATGCTGAATCTGTATATCCGTTTTTTACATATTCAAACCAAGTCCAAGCTTGTGCAGGATCGTAGCTTCCTCTATATTTCCAGTTTCCAGAACTATCAAAATCACCTGCAGAAAATGTTGCCATAGCATATTTGACAGGGAAACGTTCATAAACTTGTGTTCCTGTTTTTCCATATTGATACATGCTTGTAGCATCGATCTGATTATATCCACAACCATCGCTGATCATAACAATTATGTTCTTTGCACCTTCTGCAAATACTGAACTTGATACAAAAAACATAAAAAGACCAATTAGTAAAGCAGAGAATCTGATTCTTTGCAATAGACTTTTAAAGTGATTCATTTTTTCCTCCAAATTTTGTTAAAATTATACAAATCAGATATTAATAATAAATGTCTTTTGTGTTAATTTTGTGTTAATTCTGTTTGATCCTCCCCCATGAAGTTGTCAAATTTCCCAACGATTTAACAACAGCAGAAGGCATAAACTCAACTTCCGCTTCTACTTGATATTTGCGGTTCACATTTGGTTTTCCTGCCACTAATTCAGTAGCACCATGATTGACTATGCTTCCGCCTCTGATTACACCGATATTCCATGTGGGTATTGGTTCATCGGAGATTATTCCGTTGCTTCTTGAAATCTCAATTCCATTTAGCCATGCGATATACTGATCATCATAGTCTGCACGAAAAATCAGGCTTTTGATTGCATTAGCGTTTTTCACTATGAATTTATAGCGAGTATACACAAGAATAGTTCCGTTTGGGACGACAGTGTTATCATCTGTATCACCATATCCAACGCCTGATATGCCATCTTTCCATTTTGAATCATCAAACTTTAATTCAGTAAAGCCCTTTATGTCATTATCTGGAATGATATATTTAACATTATTGCCTTCATTGACAAAGAAAGTTCCTTCTGATTCCAATTGCACTATCAAACTCATATCACTACTATTTGGACCATCGTTGTAGTTTGCACATACAAGAACGTTTTCTCCTGTATATAGCTTTGGTTTCTCTGCCGAAAAAGCAAAGCTAGAGCAAATCAAGAGCATTATTGAGATTATAATCACGAGTTTCTTCATTTATTTATTTTTCCTTTCAAATCATTTGAGTTAGCAAAATATTCTATTATCTGGCTTTAATATTCGCCCAAGTAGTGGTAAGTTTACTGGAAGCATCAACAGGAGCTATTCCCATTGTTACGCCAAGTCCTTTGCTTGATATGCTTTTAATATCATCTTCAGTCAACACAACGCTAAACATGGCGACTTCATCGATACTACCAGTAAAATCAAATTCTGGACCTTGGGGTTTGCATGTAGCAGGATCTGTTCCTATAAAGGTGCATGTAGCAGCATTACCAGCATTCTTTATATTTCCACTTCCCTTCAATTCCCCTATATTATTTCCATTGATATAGCCCAATATTATACCTTTGGTATTATCATAGGTTACTGCTATATGACTCCATGTATTAGCCGCAATTTTGGTAGGAGGAATCGAAGCGGTAACATTTCCACCAGTTAAGCGCAAATCAGCAAGTAAAAATCCATTGTTAATACGCAAAGACCAACCATCTCCATCAGTGCGAGATATTATTGTGTGTCCATAAGTTCCGCCTCCAAATGCCGTTGGATAAACATATGCCATCATTGTCATTTGAGTAAATTGCTGTTCTAACAAAGCAGATTTATTTGGTATAGACACACAATCATCAACACCTTCAAAATTCAAAGCTTTACCAAATTTACCATCAATCCATTTTGGGCTATTTAAGAGTGTTCCATCATATTTATTTCCAGATAAATCTTTGGCTGTATCACCTTTGCCCTCATCAAATAACCACATTCCAACACAGGTATTAGGATCTATCTTGGCATAGCCTGATGTAGCTAATATACCAATAGCAAACAAAACATAAACATTAATTAGCAAAAATTTAACCTTCATTTTACATACTCCTTTATAATTTTTTGTTTTAAAGACACTTATTTTGTCTTTATTTCGCCCCATTTAACAGCTATTTTGTTTTGTGATTGAACAGATGCAAAAGCATCATACCAAGTTTTCATGATGTTATTAAAAAGCTTTCCAGCTCCTTCTTTTGTCTTTTCATCATTGCCTTTAATATGGTATTTATCAGGGGCAAGACACATCATGACATAATATCCCTTGCCTGATTTTGCTTCCATAATTATTGGCTTATTTGAGCCTTTTTCAACCATTAAAACATCAAATCCACTTTGAGAAGCAATGACTTCCCATCCTGTTGGCCAGCCTTGATGAGTCCAGCCAAGGAAATCTTTTTCCTCAAATTTATTTGGATTATTGAAAACTGAATGATCTGGTTTTTTGATCTCAAATATTGATGGATCAGGATCGCTTCGAACACAAATTAGATTATCTGGTAACCAGTCAACATTTGCTTCGTTTTGGTCTGCTTGCGTTGGTTCAATGACGACTCCACCTCGTTCGACAAACTCATGAATGGCTTTCTCATTTTTGTCGACTGATTGGTGAAGTGTTGCATTATTGGTATACATTGATGACATAAAAAGTAACCTATAACCATCTAATTTTAGATTACCTTTTTCAACTTCTTTTGTGATGTCATCATATTTGTATCCATACTTATCCAATGATGGCCCAACCGCGGCAACCTGCGTCCACTGATCAGCAAAATCAATGATTGCTATATCAGCAGAATGTGCTAATGGTATGATAAGAAGCATTAACCATAGCGATAAGACTGTTGATAGACATAACTTTAACATTTTAACCTCCTAATATCTGTTGGATTAGATTCTTTATAGCTAATGCTATTTATATCAGAACATAAATTATTATAGAATATTAACGTTAAAATATTATAAGGAATGGATTAATTTTCAGTGTGAAAGCAATTTCATTTTTGGATAGCTGGGTTTTGATCTTAAATTGAAGAAATCGCAGGCATAAAAATAGAGAAGGTCTTTGAGCCAAAGCCTTTTCTTATTGCTGGTAAAAATCCCAAATAAATCAGGGAATGGGTGCTGATAAAGGTCTATCATAGGTTGGATTAGCTCAGTTGGGTCACGAAAACACTCCCAATCACATTTTGTGCAGTTCGGTCTGGATTCTCTCAATTCATTTAACTCAACATCCCATATTTCACCAAAATCATCTTCAACACGATAACCGCAAGGAAAGACATGACCATTTTGTGCATCAAGATAAAAATAGTCTATTCCTCCCCTACATGGATACTCAATTTTTTTGCCATCATTATAAAAATCTATCAATGAACGAAGACTTGATCTTGGTGTGAATATCCTGATCTTTGAGCGATATTCTGATGCAGAATCATATAGGGCTTTGAATAGAACTGCCTTTTCCTCCGGTCGGAATGATACAATATCATTATGAGAAGTTGCATGGTAGGAATAAGAGCCATCTTCCATACTCATAGGATAGCATGTATTCGCCATTGTGAAACCCATATCGATTGCCAATTGATAGAATTTAGATATGCCATTTCTATATCTTTCATAGAATTTCTCCTTATCAAAATTGGCTATCTCATCTTTGCTGTAATTTCCTGCAATATTTCGATTTAAACCTAGATTAACTGCAGGATACATTCCATATTCCTCAAATATACGAATGGCTTTTTCAATTCCTTTCACTAAACCGTCAAATCCTCTCATCTGCTCATGTGTTTGTGAATCAGATGAATCAAGGCTTATCCATAATGTATAAAGCCTGGTTTCTGAAAGTTTTTCTATTAATGATCGGGATTTTCGTTCAAAATCATCTGCCCTAGATGGATTATATTGAAATACAAAGCCATTCGTGCCAGTGCGAACATATTTAACGCCCATGCTAGTTGCATAACTAATAAGCTCTATAATATCATCAATAAAAAGGAAAGGCTCACCACCAGTAAAAGATAAAAACTGTATATTCCATTTTGATACTGCATGATCAATTACTCGCTTTATATAGTCTTTTTCCAACACAACCCGATTAATTTTGCTGTTTTTCCTCATACCACATTGCGGGCATGTTGCGTTACAGAATGTTGTATATTGGATAACAAGCTGGGGGTTGGCATGACCATTTCTGATTGCAGATAATAAAGAACCAAACGTGTTTCTTTTTGGCTTAATACTTGGTATTTCTTGCAAAGGTTCAGAATCTATTTTGTTTCTTGATTTTATTATTTGAATACCCATTTTTTCCTTGAGTAAAAATTCCAAAACATTATAATAATGGCAGATATAAACTTTGCAGGCATATAATGTATATTGACATATTCAACAAGAGTATGGATTATTATGATACTAAGTAATAATCCTATGGAACTTATGATTATTACAAGCATAAATTCAGTATGGATTGCATGATTTCCCCTTTTAAATATCCATTTTATATTGATAATGTAGTTAGATGATACTCCAAGAATGTAAGAAATCACATTTGATATGGTATAATGAAATCCTGCAAATTCAGTTAAGATATATAGACATGCAAAATCAACGATATTTGAAATATTTCCTAAAACAATATATCTAACAAACTGAAGATGTGTTTTATCCGTTTCTTTAAAGAATATGCGTAGCATCCAAGATAGGCAAAAAATAATATAATTCACAAATTACTGACATTTCCCATACTAATTGATAATTTATGTCCGAATCTTTTCCTAGCCTTATAATGATTATTTCCTATAGGTCTTTCATATAGTTTATAATATATTGAAAATAGATTTCTAAAAGTCTTTTCCCAAGAGAAATTCTCAATTGCAAAATTCCTTATATCATTTCTCAGCTTGTTTGATGATATATTGGAAACAATCACAATCTTCTGGATAAATTCATCTTCATTTTCTGCAAGGAAATCCATATTATAGACTATCTCAGGAATAGATGTCTTGTTGAAAGCAACAACGGGCAATCCACAACTTTGTGCCTCTAGCAAAGATAATCCAAATGTCTCTGAGTCAGATGCGGATACGAAAATATCTGATGAATTATAAATACTTGCCAATTTATCTTTATCGTTGCAGTATGGAAGAATCGTTATATTATCCTGCTTGATTCTTGTAATTTTCTCCTCTTCTGGACCTCCACCAACAAGGATAAGATGATATTTATCAGGCTTATTCATGCTGAGTTTATTAAATATATCCAAAAGTGTAGATATTCTTTTCTCTTTGGAGAATCTGCCAACATATAAAAGTATCGTCTTTTCTTTTGCTATATTATATCTAGCCCGAAATCCCAGATCGATCTTGTCTATGCTAAACATATTACTATCCAGACCAAGGTATACTGTTTGAGTATTTAATATTCCCAGATTGTTTAGATAACGTTCTACATACCTAGACGGAGTTATAACTAAATCCATATCTTGATATGTATTTTTTATATAATCTCTTGCCAGTTTTCTTAATCTTTCTGATTCTATACCTATTCTAGCAACCGAAAGCCATGTTTTTTCTATATCTGCATGATAAAAACCGATTGTCTTATATCCGATCTCATTTCCTATGGACTTCACCCATGAAGGAATTGCGTAGGGAGAGCCAATTTCCACAATATCGGGTTTTTCCTTTTCCATTATCTCACTTATTTTTGTTTTACTTATAATTCCTCTGTAAGGTTTGCAAAATGGTATTTCAGGAGATTTGATAAAATAAAATCTGCTTTTGTGATTTTCCTCAAAATGGCTGGAATCTGATGGAAGAATCAAAAAGTGATCTATACTACCATCAGTATAATTGCTTATATAATTCACTTTATTCAGAAGATATGTCTTGACACCACCGCTTTTGGTCGTATAAAAATGTGTAATATCACATATTTTCAATTATGTTGACTCCGTTTATAAATTCCGAGAAATATATCTCTTCTCGCTTATTTTTCATATTCTTTAATATGTCTTTTATGAGTCTTATCTTTTTTGATGAATCTATATCTTTTGGATGTATTGCGATTCTTATCATATTATGCTTTCTAAACATAAAACTGGTGGCTTTAAAAGCATGTATTGACAAAGTCTTCAAGATTCTTCTTGAACTGAATGTTAAAACAGGTGCCTTATATCGTTTTCCGTTTTTTAGGTCATATATGTATGATCTTGTATTTAAGAAGGTGAAAAACGAATCCCAAAATAGCTTTATATTGTCTTTATCAATTAACCAAGCGGGAGGAACAAAGCCTTTTGGATTTAATTCAGCTTTTTTTAATATATCTAAACCTAATACAATTCTGATCCTCAACTCAGAAGCTGATATAAACTCACCTTCACCATCAGTAAATAGTTTCATATAACTTAATAACCAATGTTTTTTGCCTTTGTGTGTATATCCGTGCATCGCAATTTCATTATTACCAATAATGTTTTTTAGATCGTTTGCATATGGGATTATGTCATCTTCACCATGATATTTCGGAATGACAAGATAGGTTGGCTTTTTTATATTAAGCTCAGTCAATAAGTCAGAAATTCGCTTTACTTGACTCAAAGAGCTTGATGTTACATCATGTATAGACACATTAAAATATTTCATATAAATAGAAGGTCATAGATTTTGCCAGAAGTTTGTGTATATTTGATGTTTATCAAATTGACCAGAATTTATAACTGCAGATTTTGACATCTGATCTCGTAAATTGCTATCGCTCATTAATTTTTCTATAGCACTGATAAAGGTATTTTCATCATTTGCAACAATGCCCGATTTGCCATCAACTATAATCTCTTTTGGTCCTCCCTGATCCATAACCACACATGGAAGTCCAGAAGCCTGTGCTTCAAGAACCACATTCCCAAATGTATCTGTAAGGCTTGGGAAAACAAAGAGATCCGCCGAAGCATAAGCCTCCGCAAGTTCTTCACCGAATAAAGGACCAAGTAACTCAAATTTTCCCAAATCTGCGGTTTTATGCTTTAATTCTTTCAGATACGGACCATCGCCGACACAATATATTGTAAAATCTTTATTACGAGCAGATAATTCTGAATGCACTTTTAATAGCAGGTCAACATTCTTCTCTTTAGAAATTCTTCCAACATATAATAGCCTCAAATCACCATTGTCTTTGAAATAGCCATTTCGCTTTGCTGGTGTGAATAATTGCCTGTCAACCCATCTCTTGAGAAATCCTATCTTATCTCTGTTTATCCCTATACTCACGAGATCATCAGCATAAGCATTTGATGGAACAAGGATATGATTTGCCTGATCATAGAATACCTTTGTTAGCTTAGTTACAATATTTGCAAATGTTTGATCACCAGTCAACTCCCTTGAAAATCTTGGATAGTCTGTATGATAAATTGCAGTAATAGGAAGTCCAAGAACCTTAGCTGAAATCATCCCGGCAAGACCAACAGGACCCGGAGTGCTAATTACAATGGAATCGAATTGTTCTTCTTCCATCCATCTAGCAATTTTCAAAAGTGAAGGAACATTTACTGTAATATGATCATAGGCAGGGAGTTTGAATTGTGAAATAGACCTGAATGATTTTATTCCCTTTGGATGATTCTCCATTGTATCATCAGAAATTACTATTGTTAAATCGCTATTATATTCTGCACTAGCCCCCAGAAATTTCTTGACAGTTACAACTACGCCATCTGTTCCTTCATAGCGATCTGTGAACCAAGCCACTTTCTTAGGTTTTTCTATCCCAATAAGCGATTCTGCTTTTCTGATAAGCTCAATATCACTGCATATCGAAGACATTGAGGTAAGATAAGCTGTCAATATAATAGAACCCCATATCATTGAAGGACCTAGTAGGTTTGGTCTTTTTATCGCCTGAATCAAAAGGCGATCAAGCAATTCAGATGAAAGACAGAAAAATAGTTCATTAAATTCCTTGTCTTCCAATGGTTTTTTTTGAAATAGCTTACCAATATCAGGTTTTTCCCTTATAATCAACCTAACTTCATCAATCAAATTAAATGAATTTTTGTAAGAGTCTCTATCTAATGATTTGCTTATCTTTTTTAGCCATGCAGAACCGCTTTTTTTAGCCTTTTTTTTCTTTTTGCTATGGATTTTTGCTCTATTAAATAAGCGATTGAGTATAACTGCTTCTTGTGATTCATCACCATGTTTGGATAGATAATATTGATTTGCCACACTCCCAATCTGATGGGCAAGAGTAAGACTCCCAAAGTTTTCACCAACAGGTTTTGTCTGACCTTTGCGTATGCCTTCCATCAAACCTTGTTTTGTCATTTCCTTGATATTAACTTCCGTATAACAAGAACCAATGAAAAGCCCTCCATGATCGTCTGAACCGCCAACAAGGAATTTCTTGTGAGGTTCATCACCGATAGGCATAATATCGTGCTTATTTGCCAAAGTTTCAATATATTCTCTGGTTAATGATGAGAGAAATTTTTCAGTAGCTTGATTTGTTCTGCTGTATCTTCCACCATTCAAAACCTCATGCCTTTTAAATAAAAGTATGAGTTTCTCAAAATGTTCCCAAGTTAGATCACCATTTGCTTTGAAAAGCGGATGTGCAACAAAGTGAACTATATCTTCATTCGTGAGATAATATACCAAATCATATATATTATGTCTTGCTTCATTGATCTCCTTATGTTGTTGTTCAGTAATATCAAGGCAGACAATATGAGTAGTAACTCTATCTGGAAAATAGGCTGTTACTTCCTCACTGATTAAGACATTATTGTAATGGGCGATTTCTTTTACACCATCTATGCTATTGTGATCGGTTATGGTAACAAAATCCATTGCTCTATCAGTCGCAATTTTATAGACATTATTTGGAGATGTGTAACTCTCAGAACAGCCGATCTGTCTCAAAAGCCATAAACCGGGATTACAAGACGCCGAACTATGACAATGTAAGTCAATTTTGGCTTTATACATACAAAACCTCTCATTATGCAAATTTGATTATAAATTCTAACAATAACTCCTTTTGATAAAATTCTAAATCAGTTTCATTAATTGAATATAAGTTATATGTTAATTATAAGTTAATTTTTTTGTTGATTTTTTTGTCAAAATATTTTATGATGATTAATTGGAGGCTAAGTCATTAGAAAATAATGACGAAAAATCACAAATAGAGTCCTCAACACAGGTAGCGAAAAATTTTTGTTATGATACTGAACATAATCAACAAGTAGTGAATTTGTCTCTCAAGCTTTTTGATGAACTGAAACCATTACACGAATTAGGAGATAAAGAAAAGTTTTGGCTACACAATTCTGCTATTCTTCACGACATTGGATTAATTGAAGGACAAAAAGGTCATCATAAAGCAACATTAAGACATATATTGGAAGATAAAACATTGAAATTTGATGATAATGAAAGATTGATTATAGCATCTATTGCGCGCTATCATCGTTCAGCACTACCAAAAAAGAAACATAAGCATTATGTTTCACTTGATAAAAAAGACAGGAATATTGTTAGTATTTTGGCGGGTATTCTACGTATTGCCGATGGTTTGGATAGGTCGCATACAAGCAATATTAAAGATACAAAATGTGAGTATGATGATGAAAAGATCATAATCAAATGTTTTGCTGAAAGCCAATCTGAAATGGATCGTGAAGCTGCATTGGATAAAGGGAAACTTGCGGAGAAGGTATTTAAGAGAAAGTTAGATATTCAATGGGAAATATCAAATGAATCTTAGCTTGACTGAAATTCCAATAACCATGATTTTATCTTGTTTTCGATCTGATCTCTGATTTTTCTAAATCGCTCAATTTTTTCTTCTTCTGTTCCTTCATTTATGGCAGGATCATCAAATGACCAATGCAATCTAACGCTAATTCCCGGGAAAGATGGACATAATTTTTCTGCTTTGTCGCATACTGTTATCAGGTAGCCGATGTGTATCTTTCCCATAAATTGCATTACTGATTTTGAATATTGGTCGCTTATGTCGATACCAATTTCAGCCATTACTTTTTTAGTATAGGGATGAATTTCGTCTGGCTCAAGTCCAGCGCTTAATGCCTCAAACTTATCATCTCCATATTTACGAAGAAAGGCTTCTGCCATCTGGCTTCTAGCTGAATTTCTTGTGCATAGAAATAGAACCCTAGCTTTTTTCATTGATAGGCGGCTCCCCTGCACGATGTTTGACAACTTTTCCTTGAACCATAAATATTATATCTTCACAAATATTCGTTGACAAGTCAGCGATTCTTTCAAGATTGCTTGATATTCTAATTAGTTGGAATGCGCGCTCAATAGTCGGTGGAGATGAACTCATGAGAACAATAAGCTCTCTCATCACTTGATCTTTAAGTCCATCAACTTCACTATCTTTAACAAGCACATTGTAGGCAGATTCAATATCCTCATTTATAAATGCACTTATACTATTTTTGAGCATATTGACAGCAATCTGAGCCATTCTTGGAATATCTAACAAAGGCTTTACAGGTGGTCGCTCAACCAAGAATAAACTACTTTCAGCTATATTAACTGCATGATCAGCCAGTCTTTCCAAATCATTATTGATCTTCATAACCATAAGTATTACTCTAAGGTCTTTGGCTTTTGGTTGGAATTGTGCTATTGAGGTTGTGCATAATTCATCTAATTCAAGCTCAAATCTATTTGCTTTTGGTTCGTCTTTTTCGATAACCTCAACCAGGATACTTACTTCTCGTTCAGTAAGTCCTTTTAATGACTTATCAATCATTTGCTCAACTAAAACACCAAAATCTATCAGCTTTTTTCTTATTAAATCTATTCTCTCTGTCAGCATTTTAGCCTTCTCCTAACCAAATTTTCCGGTTAGATATTCTTCAGTTCTTTTATCTTCGGGAACAGTAAATAATTTTTCTGTGGGTCCAAATTCTATTAATTCACCAAGATACATAAATGCGGTGAAATCAGAAATTCTTGCCGCTTGGGCTGTATTATGTGTAACGATTATTATGGTTACATACTGCTCTAGTTCTGTAATGAGTTCCTCTATATGCGCAGTCGCCTTTGGGTCAAGTGCAGATGTTGGTTCATCAAGCAAAATTATCTCTGGTTTCATTGCCAAAGCCCTTGCAATACATAATCTTTGCTGTTGACCACCAGACAAAAACGTCCCTTTTCTATGTAGAGAGTCTTTTACCTCATTCCATAAGCCTGATTTCATGAGTGACTCTTCAACAATGCTTTCTTGCTCGCTTTTTTTTAGCTTTATGCCATTGAGTTTATATCCTGATATTACATTTTCATGTATACTCATTGTCGGAAAGGGATTGGGGCGTTGAAAAACCATGCCTATCTTTCTTCTGACAACAATTGGATTTGTTGAATAAATATCTTCATCCAAAAGAAGCATTTTTCCAGATACCCTGGCATTTGGTGTTAGTTCGTGCATCCTATTTACACATCTGATAAGTGTAGTCTTACCACAACCAGAAGGACCCATCACTGCGGTTACCTTATTTCTGGATATTGAGACATTAACATCCTTTAATACTTGATGTTCACCGAAATATGCACAAAAATCTTCTACTCTTAAAACTGAACTTTCCATTTTTTAGCCACCAATTTTGCGATTATGTTTAAGCCTAAGACAAGCACTACTAGAACAAAAGAAGCCCCCCAAGCAAAAGCAATCCATTCTTCGTATGGGCTTGTAGCATAGTTAAATATCAATAAAGGTAATGAACTCATTGGTTTCAATATATTAAGATTCATAAAATTACTGCCAAAAGCAGTAAATAGCAAAGGTGCGGTTTCACCAGCGATTCTTGCCACACCCAAGAGTATTCCCGTAATAATTCCGCTTAATCCTGCTGGTAATATTACCTTAAGTATTGTCCTGAAATAAGGAACTCCCAAAGCCAAAGATGCCTCTCTTAGATGGTTTGGTATAAGCTTAAGCGTTTCTTCTGTTGATCTAACGATAACAGGTAACATCATTATTGCTAGTGCAATACCACCAGAAAAGGCAGATGGCGATTTCATTGGTATTACAACCCATACATAAGCTATAATTCCTATAACAATTGATGGTATGCCCTGCAATACCTCTACGCACAAACGCACTATATAAGCTATTTTGCCCTTTTTGGTCTCTGATAAGTAAATCCCTACAGCTATACCCAAAGGAACGGC
Organism: uncultured bacterium; assembly: GCA_964564735.1. Lineage (GTDB taxonomy): Bacteria > Poribacteria > DTPJ01 > DTPJ01 > DTPJ01 > CAZMCH01. The sequence continues at coordinate 12,361 of CAZMCH010000048.1, read as the reverse complement.
AAGAATACAGGATATTGCGATTAATATCAATGTCCCTAATATTGCATTGGATATTCCACCGCCGATTTCACCAACAGGCTTTGGCAGATTAACTAAAAACTGCCAATTGATTGAGGATATTCCCTTGCTTGTTATATAATATAATATGATTATCAAAGGTATACCTGATAAAAAAGCCAGAAATACTATTAATCCCTTGAAAATATTATCTTTTATTGTTCGAAATCTTATATTATCTTTCGCCATATTATGTTTCTACACTCATCTTTTTTATTATATATTTTCCAATAATATTTACTATTGTAGTAACGACAAATAGCAATAACCCAACACCAACAAGGCTATGCAGATGAATACTTCCTGGGGATGCTTCCATAAATTCATTTGCGATTACACTCGCCATAGTATTTGCAGGGCTAAATATGCTAGTTGGAAAGGCGTTTCTATTACCGATTACCATTGTAACTGCCATTGTTTCTCCTAAAGCCCTACCCAACGATAGCAATATGCCTGCAAATATGCCAGAACGAGCATAAGGTAAAACAACCTTCATTATAACTTCAAACCTTGTAGCCCCTAATGAAAACGCTGCCTCCTTCAATTCAGAGGGAACTAGCTGTATAACTTCCCTTCCTAATGATGCGGAATATGGAATAACCATGACTGATAAAACAATCGATGCAGTCAATATACCAACTCCAAACGGAGGAACACCCAATTTCATTTCTATTGCTCTTATAAAGGGAACAACAATAAATAGACCACAGAATCCATAAATAACTGATGGAATACCCGCAAGCAATTCAACCATACTTTTTAATATAGATGATATTATTCCTTCTCTGAAATACTCTCCCAAAAATATTGATATAGATAAGGAAAAAGCTAATGATATGATGAGTGCTAAAAAGGATGTTATGAGAGTTCCTACTAGAAAAGGAAGAGAACCAAAAACACCTGAAACAGGATCCCAAGTTATGCCATAAAGGAATTTTATGCCAAGTGTTTTTATTGCAAACATAGCATCTACTAAAAGCGTAAGAAATATACCTACAATTAGAAATACTATGAATATTCCAGATATATAGAGAATTTTACGAAAAATAGATTCGGAAATATTTATTCTGCCTATATTTTTGGTATGTTTTCTGATACGAGATTTAACATTATCCTGAATTTCTTCAGTCATATAGACCTCAATGTTATTGAAAGTTTTTGATTAAATTATAGAGGCTTGCTTGATTCCAACATCGCATTTGGTTATTATATCATACTTAATGCAGAATAACAAATGTTTGT
>CAZMCH010000048.1:0-11052 GCA_964564735.1 uncultured bacterium | reverse complement strand
TTCTGCATCACATATATATTTCCTATTTTAGAATTTTCACTCCGCCATAGGTAGCTGATTTTAGTAGTGCCTCAGCTTTGATAACTGCATCCTTTGGCAACGGTGCATATTGAAGTGGTTCCGCTATATCTTGACCTTCATGTATCATCCACCAAAGCATCTTCAAAACTGCCTCAGCCTTAGCTTTAGGTTTGTTACCATAATTCTGCTCTTTATATATGATTATCCATGTAAAGCCAGCTATTGGATAACCTTCTTTTGCTGGTGTATCTGTTATCGAAACCCTTGTATCTGCTGGCAATGCTATATTTGCAGCCAAACTGGTTGATTTTATTGTAGGTTTAACAAATATACCTGATTTATTCTTTATTGAAGCTACTGGCATTTTGTTTTGTAAGGCATATATTAGCTCAACATAACCAATTGCACCGGGTAACTGCTTTACATATCCTGCAACGCCCGCATTTCCTTTACCACCAATTGCAGATAGATTTAATGATTTTCCAACACCAACATCTTTTTTCCAATCATTGCTAATTTTATTAAGATAATCGCTAAATATATAAGTCGTTCCGCTACCATCAGAACGTTTTACGGGTGTTATTAGCATATCTGGTAGCGATATTCCAGCATTATCAGCGACAATCTTTGGATCATTCCACTGAGTTATCTTACCAAGAAATATATCTGCTATTGTGTCTGGGCTAAACTTGAGTTTTGGATTCCCCGGTAAATTGTATGTCAGAACAACCGCACCAAGAGCCACTGGAATATGCAAAACATCTGCACCTGCTTTTTTCATCTCTGCTTCATCCATAAAGGCATCTGAGGCGCCGAAATCAACAGTTTTATTAATAAGCTGAGTTATGCCTGCACCAGAACCAACGCCTTGATAATTTACTTTAACACCCGTATTTTTGTTATAGGTATCAAACATCTTTGTATATAAAGGCAATGGAAATGTAGCACCTGCGCCAAGTATCTCCATATTTTGTGTTAAGGCAATAGAACTAAAAAGACATATTGCCATTATTGTTACTAATGTAATACTAAAAACCTTATTCATTTTATCCTCCTAATCTTCAATATTGGAATCTCTAAATATTAGAATTTAACCTCAACTTGTGCCATTACTTGTGAGGTTGCATCTTTTTTTGCATCTTGATAGCTGATTTGCTGTAAATCAAGGACTGCACGGACATTCCTTGCCACATTATAAGTCAATCCTGCAAGTATAAGGCTATGACCATCATCTTCTTTATCTGTGTTTGGGTCCCATGAATCAAATCTTGCGATAATACCAAGATTATTCAACGGGGCTGGCAGGAATTTGCCAATTTTGATTTCACCAAAGCCTGAAAAACCACTGCCATTTGCATCTACTATATTCTTATCTTTATCAAGGCTTTGATCTGTTGACATATCAAATTCTCCACCTATGTTAATGAAATCATAAGAAAAATTCAGCATTGCACCTAGCCTTGTTTTATCAAGGGAATCATCACCAGAAGCCTTCTTGCCCATGTAATAATAGGTGGATAATCCTAAACCTTTGAGCATAGCATTTTTTGGTAATGGATTGATGGTTATTCTTGGGCATATATCTTTATATTTATCATCTTCTGGCTTTGAGCATCCTACACCATTTAGGACTGCAAGCATAACTTCGCCATAACCATCAGGTATCTTAACAATTGCGGCGGCGCCCATATCAGCAGACGAAAATAACTTTTCCGCATCTGTAAGGGTGGGTTTCACAAAGCGATAACACCATGCCTTTTCAACTGTCGGTATCCATGGAGTTCCAATCATCCCAGCCCTGATGGTAGTCATTGGGATAAGGTCAAGGTCAACATAGGCATTCTTTAATCTAACTGACCAACCATCATAATATGATGCAATGGAAGTTGTCTTTACGTCTGTTTCATCTGGCTTTGATCCATCTTCCGCCTTGATGCTGACAGATTTTGTATTCTGATATATATCAGTAGTAACCTTAATCTTTGCCTTTGACTCTGCGATATTTGACTCAAAATTCAGGTAAGTTCTTTCCAGATCGAATCTGTTAAAACCCTCACCTTTACCAAGATCGTTAATGTCATATATATAGTTTATATACATGACTCCTGATGTTTTCACTTCGCCAAGAGTGTTTTTCTTGGCTTCTTCGGCGCAAGATATAGATATTAATACAACGAATAGAAGAAGTGATCCCAAAATCATCAAAACATTCTTCATAAAGCCCTCCTCAGATTATACCAATGCTAGACAACACCAAATTTATTATTGGCAACTGGGTTTTATCAAGTCATATAGCCAGCTACCTATTATGACTTAAAAGGCTTTATGTTTTTGGCTTATATGATTTTTCCTCCAATTCCGTTGATTATTGTATATTTATAATGTTAATAATAAATGAATAATATGTTAAGATTGCGTTAATTATGAACAAAATGTTAATTTATTATTGATTATTTTTAACAAAAGAAGCTACATTTTAATATAAAATTCACATACAAACAATAAAGGCATGGTTTGCCATGCCTTTATTACCTGAGATTTCTGTTTAATTTGCTGCGGAAGTTGTCCAACCGACTGTCCAGTCATTTGCACCAACTGCACCGATAAAGTTAACAGATTCAAAGAATCCATCGGCAGGTGGAGTTTTTGCTGGATGGCTAAGTGCTGGTCCTGTTGATTTGAAATTTGGTGATCTAAGATTATATGCGTCCATTAAAGGACTTTGAGTTGCCTCAAGATTGTTTTTCATTGTTTTGGTTGCGAAATCTTTTTCATTAAAAACAAGTTCTGGCTTATTTTTATCTTCTGTATCATTTACAAAGTTTTCAGGTTTGTTATCATAGAAGATCGAGTTATCTAATATAAGCTCTCCGTTTTTGGCATTATCGAATGTTGCTTGATGATCAACATCCAACCCTGATTCTTGCCATCCCATAACGATTGCGTTATATATTTTAGCTTTTGTTCCTTCACGTAAAAGAACTCCGCAATCAGCTTTTTCACTACCGGGTGTTCCGATAAAGGATATATTATATATCGTAGGATTTGAAATGGGAGTAGCCAAATTATTCGCTGCGGAGTTATCAGCCTCGATACCATTATCACCATCATCACCGTAACATTGCGCAACTATAAACTGTGCCTTGCCTTGCCATCCATCTGTCCAGTCAAAGCAATCATCTGCAACACCTGTAATAACAGCATGTTTTATATTGACAGTTCCACCAAACATTTCGATTCCGTCATCAGCGTTCATGTGAACCTGAATATAATCAACGATTGTTCCACTGCCAACGCCCTGAAAAGCAATACCGTTTAACTCGTTATCTGGGCTAATTTCTCTACCAGCAAACTCAACTCTGACATATTTAAGCACACCAGAGCTATCGTTTGGATTATTGCCTCCATAATAACCTGTTCCACCTTCTCCATAAGCTTCTTCACCTTTATTCAAGGGAGCTTTTCCATTAATGATAAGTCCGCCCCAGTCTCCGCGGCTTCTTGAGCCAACTGGTTTATCACTGGTAAAAACTATCGGTTCTGTTGCCGTTCCTTCTGCCATTATTTTAGAACCACGACTAATAACCAACATTCCTTTTGTTGACGATTCACCATATATTACCGTTCCGGGTTCGATTGCAAGAGTAACATTCTCACCTTCGCCAGACCCGATAAATACACCACCACGAAGCAAGTATTTTTTATCTTTTGTAAGTTTAAGGTCTTCTGTTATAGTTCCAGAAAGCACTATAACATCACCTGTATTTGTATTATCTCCGTTATCTTCCTCTTCATCTTCACCGCAAGCAACGATAAACATAGCAAGAAGAATACTCATCATTAATATCAAAAGTGTCTTAAGTGTTCTCAAATTTTTAACTCCTTCCTTACCAATAATTAGCAAAAATAGCCAATTTTCATATTGATCAATTTTATTTTTTACTTTATAATAGTATTAAAACTTTTGACTTGGGGATACAAGACCAGAATACTTATTTGCTTTGTCGCAGAAGCTTTGTATGAGAGTCAAGTGCAAGCACTTTCCCCAAGTCATCTTGTATATCTGATCCTATAGTCTTCATTTTGCATCCCTCCTTTTTACCATGAGTAAGATAATTCTATTGAGAAAGAACGTCCCTCTGTGTATATTCTCTGTGTATATTCTCCTTGTGTATATTTCGCCTCTGGATCCAGTAAATTCTTGCCAGAAAGTTTTATTGAAAATCTATCTCCTAAAGATTGGGAAATAACTATATCTGTCCTATGAAATGGCTCTTCATAAATATCAGGTGTCCCCGCAACACCAACCTCACTTATCCTTCTGCCAGAAACATTATATAAAATGGACAAATCTGTTTCTGTTTTTGGGAAAATATATGTTGCCATTGCATTGATAACATAAGGGGATTGTCCTTGTAGTGCGCGCTTTTTTGATGTCTCATATCCACCGGGATATAATTGAACTTCTGATTTTATGAGGGCAAGATTTCCAGTAAATACAAGCCTTGCCAAAGATGGCTTGATATATTTCAGACTTTCTCTCATCTCCATTTCTATTCGGTAATTATATGCCGATTTTGCATTCTGCCATGATGAAGTTTGTTCTGCAGAAGTAATCATAATAGTTTTTTCTATTGGATTCTTAAATTTTTTATAAAATCCAGCAATTGACATGTATTCAGTTATTCCTGTATACCATTCCCATCTAGCATCATAATTCTGTATTAAAGCCCTTTGAAGTTTGGGATTGCCAACAGTTGCATGTCCGCTAATATCTGTAAATTCAAATTTTGATAGCTCACGAAAACTTGGACGTGATACAGTCTGACTCCCAGCAACACGAATATTCATACTATCTGTAAGGGAATAAGTTAAATTTACAGAAGGTAAAATATCCGTAGTTTTCACTTGACCTACTACAGGTTCATCATTCGGATTAAAAAGCTCAAATGTAGTAACTTTTTGATCTGAGAATTCCAATCTTGCACCTGTTACAAGACGGAGTTTCTTTATTAATGGCATATCAACCATTGCATAACCGCCATCAACGATTTGCTCTGCTTTGTAATTATCCGTTGACCTTGTATCTTCTTCAAGTTGGAATCCTTTTGATCCAATATTCTCAGGGACAAATATCTTTTCAGCGTCCTGATATACATCTACTGTAAGGTTATCTGCTGGCTTAAAACGAAATCTTCGAGAGTCAATCTCACGATTTCGCATCATAAAATCACCACCCAATTTTAATTTGGATGGTAATTCATTCCACTGAATAAAAGGTATTGAAAGATTTAAACCCAAATTTAAATTTTTGTCAGTCAAATCGCTAAAAAATCTGCTTCCACTTTGGCTTTCATTTGCTAATCTATATTGATTTTTATCAATCTTTGATTCATAAAGAAGTTCTCTTTTATCTGGTTCATTTCTTGTAGCTAACGAATAACTAGCCTGCCAATCGAGATCAGAATTTCTAAAAGATATTTGCCTTTCACCAGAAAGCTGTGTTGATAATATTGTTCTTTCTACCCATCTAAGCGTTATGCTTTTCTCATCACGATTATAATCTCTATTTGGTAAAATGCTATATTGTCTCACTTCATCATCAGAAATCCTATTATATGTTGTTCTAAGTGCCATTTTATTAGTCGGAGATAATTTCCAAGCAAAATTCAAAACTCCACCTACAGCTACTTTGAATTTTGATGTTGTGTAATCTTGGATATGACGTCTAGCCTCTAATTTGCCATCAGCGCCATTTATAAAATGAAATTCTTCTTCATTATCAACTGAATATCCGTTTTTATATGTGAGTGCTGTCACGATTCCAAAAGGACGATTTAATACGTTAATTTGATTGCCAAGTGAAAGCCCATAGCTTTGATTTAGGAATGCTGTTTTTGTTTCAGGAGACCATATATTAGAAAATGACTCTCCAAAATTTTCTAATTCTTGAGCAGTAAACCCACCGCCAAAAATGCCACCCTCCACAATCTTCTTATTTTTTGATGCCTTTTTTATGTCTTCTGGTAGCGCTCTTGTTCCATCATCAAAACCTAAAAAATCTGTTTTACCACCTTCATAGGTATAAAAATCCTTAAATGTAATATCTGGTTCATAAGTAAATGATGATGATAGTTTTGCAGAAAACCCATCTGTAAAATCTTTTGTTGTCATTTGTATCGATCCGCCTGTAAAATCTCCGGGCAGATCAGGAACAAAAGTCTTTGTTACAACTATATTATCTAATAAACTAGCTGGAAATATATCGAAGGGAACAACCCATTTATCAGGCTCTGGGCTTGATATTGCTGCGTTATTTAGCCTTGCATTGCTGTATCTTTCACTTAAGCCTCTAACAAAAACATATCTATCATTCACTACCGAAAGACCCGTAACTCTTTTTAGAGCATCAGAAGCGTTTGAGTCTGGTGTCCTTTTAATTTGCTCAATTGATATTGATGAGCCAATTGTTGGGGCTTTTCTTTGTGTAGCTATTAGACCAGCAACCGTCGCTTTAGATATTGATGCGGTAACATTTATAGTGCCTAGTTGTATAGCCTCTGGCGTCAATGCTATATCGAGTTGCATAATCAAATCTGGCGTCACTTCAATATCTGAAACTACGGTTTCAGAATAGCCAACTTTTCTTGCTGCTATAATGTATTTACCTGCTATGATGTCATCAATACTATATAAACCATCAAGATCAGATATTGCCTTTTTCTGCTGGTCGGTTTGTGTAGGATCGCTACTATCTAATTTCAATATTATGTCAACCTTTGATAGCTTTTCCCCTGTTTGTGAATCAATAACAGTGCCTTGAATAATTCCATTCTCAGCCCAAACCAAGATAGCTGAAAAAAGAATCATAAATATTGCCAGCAAAAAACAAAAAATTAATTTTCTCATGTTTCCTCCAAATAATATCCAATATAAACCAGAAAGATTATCAAATAATCACAATATTATGTGATTTTAAATACCAAATAGAACTTTAATTCAATTTTTTCCCTTTCCAATTCCTCTGGTATTGGTGGAAAAGGTAAGGAATCTTTGACACTCTCAAGTGCTGCATTATCCAATATCTCACTTCCAGAAGATTCATAAATTCTTACGTTTTCCAACTGACCATCTTTGGTTATAGTCATTTGGATACCAGAACGACCTTCAATACCTGCATTTCTGGCTGATAATGGATATTTCTTCTTTGATTCTATCTTTTTTTTGATACCATTTAGAAAATCTTGTAAGAGATTTCTTCTTTCTGTAGTTGACATTTTCATCTCTGGTTTGGCTAATTCAACAGGCGCATTGCCTATTAGCTTGAAACCACCAGCCATGCCAGCATTAGGTTGAACTGTTCTTATTTGCGTATCTCTTGCTGATACAGTCATTGGTCGCATACCAAAATCTGTTTTCAATTTTTGAGAACCAACTCCATCTAAAGAGATTGGTGTAATTGACCTTAATTCAGTTCTTCCATGCGAAGATGTATTTACTGTGATGTTTGATGAAGTGCTTGTTAAATTATCATTGGTATTTGCCAAAGTATTTTCAAAATTTGGTTTTTGATCTAAAAGGGTCTCAAATGCAACTTTTCTTACTGGAATTGAACGTTTAAGAACTCTTATATTCTGAGCTTCTACAAATGAGACAGGCACTTTTCCTTGTGCATTGGCATCCGAACCAAGTTTTATAAATGCAATTATAATAAAGGCGATTGAATGTAAAATTAGTGAAACAACTATTGCCCTTTTTGATGTATTTGTTTTTCGCATCGCTATACTCCAATCCCTATAATTAGTTGATATATATTCTAATCTGATAACAAATAGACCTGTAAAATAACAAATACATTATACATATCTAATATTAATTGATTATTAAATTATCGTTAATAATTGGTTAAAATATTGGTTTATCTGGTGGATGTCTATTTTTCCTCTATTTTATATCCAATGCCCCTTACACTTTTTAAAAACTTTGAGGCTTCTCCTAATTTTTCTCTTAAATTTCGGATATGAACGTCAATAGTTCTGCTATTTATTATTTTTTCTTCTTCCCAAAGATGATTTAATATTTGATCACGTGTATATACCCAGCCTTTCTTTGATGAAAGTAACTCAAGTATTCCAAGTTCAGTTGGAGTAAGGTTTATCTTATTACCGCAAATGATAACCTCTGGTTTCTCAAAATCAATCACTAATATATCACCTATAATTGTTTTTTTTGATTCACTGTCATGACTCTGTCTTCTAAGAACAGCCTTTACCCTAGCGACCAGTTCCCTAGAAGAAAATGGTTTTGTTATATAATCATCTGCACCTAGCTCAAGACCAATAACACGATCAATTTCATCACTTTTTGCACTTAATATAATAACTGGTATTGATGATAAATAGTCATGATTCTTTAAATATTTGCATATATCAAGACCATCAGTATCAGGCAACATAAGGTCAAGTATTATGAGTGCTGGAACATGCAATTCAACATAACGGAGAAAACTTTCACCATCCTTAAAGCTTTCCACCAAAAAACCGGCGTTTGTAAGATGAATTGACAACAGTTGGGTTATATCTTCTTCATCGTCAACTATGGCTATTAAACTACTCATTTTTATACCTTCTAATAATGATAAAATATACCAAAATAAGAATAAAACATAAGAAAATTGTAATTCTTGGATCGAGCATTGCCGAAAATATGAGTAAAATAGATGATATTATTCCAAACATTTCTTTTATCTTTTTTACCATGACAATACACCTCTTAATAATAATTTAATAATATTTTTACATATATTTATGAATTGATGATAAATTTTGTGTTAATTTTTGATTAATCTAGATTTTGCACAAATATATTGAATTTGATATGAAAATACTTTACTCTCATATTCTTGACTATATGGAAATTGTAAAAACAAGAAGGGAGAGTAAAGCGATGTGTAAAAAAAGAATGAAGGAAGGATTAGTTAATGTTATTTTTCTTCTCTAGTTAGGTGCGTTTCGACAAAACTTTCATTCTGTAAGAAAAGTCGTATGTCTTGGTTTGAAGGTTCAGAATGAAATGAAGGCACAATATCTTTAAGTGTCTGAAAAAAGTTAGAAACAAACTCTATAATCTCTTGTTCGTTTTTTTTATATGTGTCTTTCTACCAACCTTAGCAAAGGCTTTTTCATATTTACATCTTTCTTGTCAAAAGAGTATAAATCTTTTTTGTTATATTTCAACTAACATTTGGTATTACTCATTTTAGGGCATCATCAAATGACCATTTTTTCAATGATTTTAATCTATCTGCAAAACCTTTGAAAAATATGATTCTCTAGACAATAAGAAAACAAAAAAATTGACCAAGTGATCACACATATATATATCTATTTTGCAAGAAGCTTATTTAATTTACTCACCAACGTTGGCAAACTAAATGGCTTAACTATATAATCATCCGCCCCAGATTTATGGGCTTTGATCACAGCATCACCTTCACCTTTTGCCGTTAGCATAATTACAGGAAGCTTTTTAGTATCTTTATCTGATTTTATTTTACTACATACATCATAGCCATCAATTCCCGGCATCATTATATCAAGAAGCGCAAGGTCTGGATTTTCAGTTTTTACTTTCACTAAGCCTTCTTGACCATCAAAGGCAGTTATAACATCATAATTTCTTGCCTTAAGCATAAAAGTTAATGTTTCTACTATATCAGGCTCATCATCTATAATAAGTATTCTTCCTTTACCCATGTTTTATACTCCTTAAAAAGCTGTAATAGTTAATATTTTTTATCCAACAATTAACAGAAATTCCACCTAACTATATTATCGGAATAAATATTAAATAACTTTATGAAAAAAAACGGTTCATGATTTATATGAAAAAAGTCTTGAAATATTAGATGATGTTATGATATTATTCTGATGTCCATTGGTATCCTTTATTTCCAAAGCTATTCAAAAATTAGTGTTCTATATTATATAAGGGGATTTCAATTGGTTAATGAAAAGATAGGATTCATCGGAACTGGCAATATGGGCGAAGCTCTGCTCAGAGGGATAATAAATTCTGGTCTTGTTGCCCCGGAACTTATATATGCCAGTGATATTAATAAAGAAAAATTAGGTATCTTAAGCAAGGAACTAAATATAAATATCGCAAATAACAACAAGGAATTAATTGACAATTCTGATATAATTCTTATAGCGGTCAAGCCTGACATCGTAAAGAGTGTCCTATCTGAAATTTCGGGCATATTCCATCAGCCAAAATGGTTTATATCGATAGCAGCAGGCATAAATACATCATTTATTGAAAGCATTTTACCTGATGGAATATCTGTTGTTCGTGTTATGCCAAATACTCCTGCAATGGTCTGCGAAGGGATGACCGCAATATGCCCCGGAAAATATGCCAATGATGATCATATAAACAAAGCAAAACAGCTATTTCAGGCTGTCGGAAAAACAGTAATTGTCAATGAAAAACTGATGGATGCAGTTACCGCTTTGAGTGGAAGTGGTCCTGCCTTTATTTTCCTATTAATTGAGACCCTTGCAGATGCAGGTGTGCAACTAGGTTTAAGCCGAAATGATGCTTTGTTAATGTCAACTCAAACAGTTCTTGGTTCAAGCAAAATGCTATTAGAAACTCAAGAACATCCCGCTGTCCTAAAAAATAGAGTAACATCACCCGGAGGAACAACCGCAGTAGGACTATTTGAATTAGAGAATAATGGTTTTCGTTCTGCTATCATCAAAGCAATCGTCTCATCTGCAGAACGTTCAAAAGAATTATCCACTCAATCCAAATAGTTTTTATAGAAAAGGAGTAACAATTTTGAGCCTTTTGATAAGGTTCATTAACCTTGCTGTTAGCATTTATACATTCGCCATTTTTTTACGAGCCATTATCTCATGGTTCAATCCAGACCCATATAATTCTGCAGTTAGGTTTCTGGACAAAATTACAGAGCCTTTATTATATCCAATAAGAAAAGCATTATGGAGATTCTCTGGAAATCTA
>CAZMCH010000047.1:0-31348 GCA_964564735.1 uncultured bacterium | reverse complement strand
CAAGTTATTACAATACGTCCAAAGAATTCTCATTGATACGTGTAATTAAAGAAAAACTGAGAGTGAATCAGGCGTTAGAATTTCAGTTGACAAACTGTAAAAAAGATACTATAATTACTTTGGCATTAGGCTATCCATTTATTATTAATTCCCAACAACTATAAATCTTTCCCCAAAAGCAATCCTAAAATAAATACTTAATTAACTAAACCAAAATAGTGATAATAACGTATTAATATAATGCAAAAGGCTATAGATTTACAAATTGGGATAATGCAGATTAGATATTAATTTCTATCTGCTAACTTTATGCCTTCAAAAAAGGAGTTTACTAAAGATGCGAGTTAAGATGCTTCCTTTGCCAGTGTTTATTTTTATAATATTATGTTCTCAAGCTTTTGCTATTGAGATAAGTGTTCCGTCTGTTGAGGTTGACCCCGGTGCAATTATTGTTGTTCCGATAAATGTTGACAATGCAGTCGGAATTGCAGGTGGTGATATTACATTAGAATATGACTCCACAATTATTAAGGTTAATTCAGCCCAACCAACTGATCTAGCTAAACCGCTTTCGCCAGTTACTAATACAAAAATTGAAGGTAAGATTAGAATTGCAATGGCAGCGGTCAATGGATTAGGTGCAGGAAGTGGAGCATTATTCGAAATAGAATTTGAAGCAGTTGCTCAGAAAGGTTCAAGCCCCCTTTCATTAACTCAAGTTGCCCTTTTCGATGAAAATGTTAATGATATTGTTGTTACAAAAAAAGATGGAAGTATTACCATAAAAGAAAAACAACCACATCCACCAATTGCCTATACAATTAATGATGGAACAGGAAAAGTGGATGATAATATCGCTATATCAATTAGTGTTGATAATCTAGCAGGTGTTGCTGGTGGCGATATTGTTTTGGAATATGACAAAAACATTCTTTCGGTTGTAGATGTAAAAGCCACTGATCTACTAAAAGGCGTATCTGTAATTATTAATAAAGAAACAGCAGGAAAAATAAGTATTTCTATGGCATCTGCAAAAGGCATTGCAGAAGGCAATGGAGCATTTATAAATATCACATTTAAGGGTCTTACTGTTGGTGAAAGTCCAATCACCTTTACCACAGCGACCGCATTTGACGAAGATACAGATAGTATTGTAGTCAATACAACTGGTGCTAAGATCGCCGTTTCGGAAAAACCATGTGATACCCCAATTATAAGAGAACATCAATCTGGAAGCAAGATTCTTGCTCTGCAGACAACATACAACCAAGCTAATATTCATGGACACACTTACGTTGACATCTGGAAGGGCGAATTTATGGTTGAGGCTGGTCAATTCCTTGAATACCAAGTAGCTATGTATTCAGGAAATCCTGTTTTTAATGGTGCAGTTGATCTCATTACAGAAGACGGCAAAACATTAAAAGATTCAGGTGCTAAAGATCAAAACAATCTAAATACTCACCCAGCGACAAATCTCAATGATTATGCACGTGATACATGGTATCATAGAATTATCTCTCTTGATACCCTTGCTGGCAAAAAGATTGTAGGGGCAATGCTTGCAACAGATAGTAACGAACACAGAGCAGGACTTTTCCGAGTCTATGCTGATAATATTCAGATTACAAATGGCAAATGCACATTGCTGGCAATATATACAGATGAAGAAGTAGTTCCTATAACAGGAAAACCAACTGCAAATGAAACAACCTTTGCTGGTGCAGACGGAACAAGCGATTATTCCGTCAGTATTGTTGGTGAGACCCCTGTTACGCCAGTAGGCAAAATTACAACGACATGGGGAAACTTGAAAAAATAGTCTTGATAATGCAGATCAAGCCAATCTATATAAATCAATTGGGCGATCCAAATGGGTCGCCTTTTTTATTGACAATGACTGAGATTCAGACAAAAATTCGGACATTTCTCAAAATGAGAGAGTGTCTTTGTGGTTCATTCTTATATCGAACTGATGTTATCTAATGACTGCTATTTTTCTCCTTTCGTAAATTCCCTCGCTAAATTCTATAAGGCATATATAAACTCCGCTTGATACTCTCTGACCTTGATCATTTGTAAGATTCCATGTAAGGAATCTTGCATCATCAAGATCAAGCCTTCTATATATCAATAAACCAGTTATATCATATATTCTTACATTGCGTATAGGTTTTGGACTATGTATATTTATAATATTTTTAGATACACCAATCTTTATTGGATTCGGATAAATACTGACTCCATCGAAAACAGAAATTGAGCCATTTGGATCCCAGTTTTCAAGTTCTTTCAAGTTGCCGGGAAATTTTGCATATCTATATGCCGATTCTGCGTTTATCAAGCCCCAACCATATCGGTTATTGGGGTTTAATGCTTGTGTTGCAGTATATTTCAGGAGTTTCACTAGCATCTTATTTCTTGATATTTCTGGTAATGCCTGTTTGAGCAAAGCGATTGTTCCAGCGACAAGCGGAGTTGACATTGAAGTTCCACTAACCTTACGATAAGCATTGATATTAGATGGATCAGCACTAAAAGTTCCCTCACCCATAGCGACAAGATCAGGCTTTATCCTGCCATCATAGGTAGGTCCTATTGAGCTAAAATCTGATAATTCGCCAAATTCATTCACAGACCCAACAGCGATGACATCAAATCCATCAGCCGGTGCGCTTATATATGGTGATTCATTTGATTTGCCGTCATTTCCAGCGGAGACAACCACTATAATTCCTTTTTCTGTTGCTATATTTGCTGCTATGGTTGTTTTAGCTGTTCTGCCATTCATATTGCTGTATGAATACCAATCAGAATATCCCAATGAGCTACTAACAATATCTGCTCCATTTTCTACCGCCCACTCAAGCCCTGCAACCCACCAGTCCTCTTCTATTGCCATTTCAAACATTAACCCACCTTCTGATACTTTTTCAGTTTTTGCCAAGAGAAAATTGGCTGAATGGGCTATCCCAACAAACCTTTCTGGGTCATTGCCAGCAATTATTGAAAGAACCTCCGTTCCATGATCATCCTGTCCTATATCATCTTGCGGATGTTGATCAGAAGTTATATCATCATTGTTTATAAAATCATATTCCGCAAGAACCTTAACATTCCTTAGCGATACATGCGATAAATTAAAGCCTGTATCAAGTATTGCTATTGTAACTCCCTCTCCATGATAGCCTTTATCATGCAATACGTTTGCGTGTATTTGTGTGATTTGCGTTGTTGATATGCCGTAATATCCCTTTGGTGAACTTGGTGCAAGAAAAGATTTATCGGGCTTTGGGCGTTTGGATTTATATGTAATTATCGGATCAATAGCCTTTATGTATGGGAGTTTGGCTATTTTTTTTAATGTCTCTTCGTTAGCAGTTATAGTTATAGCATTAAGCCATTTACTTGATATATGGTGCTTTGCACCTAAGCTAATTATCTCATTAATATATGGCTGATAAACAGGCATATCTATATCTTCATTATTTGATAATAAGCCTTTATCAGTAAATAATATCCAAACTTTTCTTTCTTTTATATAATTTTCTGATGAAAACGCATTTTTAGGAATAATAAGAACACATATTAACCCAAAAATCAGTAATATTGAAAAAAACGAATTTATATGGAATTTTGACATCATTAAATACTTCTATTTTCATATCCCCTAATAATGCTCTGAAAAACTCAATCGAGATAGATATTATCGGAGATCAGGAAATCCTCGACTCGTTTTGAAGCTCTTAGAACGGTTTCCTGAACAATCAATTCATGATATAATGATCTGTCTGGTTTTTTCTCGCCTTTTATATCTGCAACTAATGCAACTAATTCACCAGCGTATCGATGGCGTTCATCAAAATTGACTTCTTGCCATCCTTTAACGTATTTTCCCTTATTTTCGTTTAGGCATAGTCTTGCGCTTGGTGGTTCTAAAGGCTCAATAATTACGCTTCCTTTATCGCCATAGACCTCAAATCTCCTAACTGGAAATGGTGATACTTCCATTGCAGATGATTCAAGGACTGCAATTGCATTATCATATTCAAAAACTGCAACTGTATTATCCGAAAATTCAGGTATAACACCCATATCATTACGCAGAAAGGAATTAACCTTGTTTGGTCTGCCCAAGATACCGACTACAATATCAATCAGATGACATAGTAATTCAAAAAGAATCCCGCCTTCATATTCTCCAAGTGAAGGTCTGCGGTCAACAGGAATATTTGTGGACATTCTACCTCTTATGGAAAAAATCTTACCTAAGTTTCCATTTTTTATCATATCAAATAAGAATTCAAAGCCAGCATTATATCTAAACATATATCCTAACTGAACAAGCAATCCTTTTTCTTTTGCCATCTTTAGAATTTTATAGAATTCCTCCATATCGCTACCTGCTGGCTTATCTAACCAGACATGCTTCCCATGCTCGATGGCTTCACGTGCATATTTAAGGTTATCTTTGACAAATCCCTCAACAGCTATTCCAACAATAGATTCATCATCAAGTATTTCTTCTTTTGATTTAAACCAGTGAACATCGCTATATATGGCATTTTTACCAAGTTCCTGACGAATGCTATCATCAGGCTCAAAGATTCCGCAGAATTCAACATCATCATTTCTTTTCATTGCGTCAACTTTACCAGAGGCATGAGCATGACTAATACTATATTGTGCTAGTTTTATTGGCATTATGTTTCTCCTTGTATGCAATTTAACATCAAGAATTTTATTCTATTTGGATTATTATAGCATAATCGACATTTGCCTAAAAGCATTTTTTGATTTATAATCTTGGATTAAAATTGGCTTATATGTTGTTTATATTTTTAGTATTGACATACACATAAATAGATTATACGATTATTATAAATTTAAGTCATCATGGAAATTTAATGGAGAGATAAAAACAGTGAAAAATAGAATACCTACACCAGAAGAAGTTCAGAGGGAAATATCTGATCATCTTAAAAAAATATATGGAAATGGAATACAAGATGTAAAATTAGTATTTCCAAATCCTGAATCAGCAGGCATTGATAATAAAGAAACAGAAACAAAGCCTGAAAGCAAATTTAACCTTAATTTTAACCTAAAGCCTAAAGATGTTAAGGCATATCTTGATAAATATATCATCAAGCAAGATGAGGCAAAAAAGACTCTGGCTATTGCGATATGCGATCATTATAATCATGTGATAGAATGTGCAAAGCATGAGAGAGAAAAAAATAATCCAAAAGTACATGAGGAATATGATGAGGAATACAGCAAACAGAACGTCCTTTTGATTGGACCAACAGGAGTTGGAAAAACATACCTGATAAAGACACTTGCAAAGCTAATCGGAGTGCCTTTTGTTAAGGCGGATGCTACAAAATTCAGCGAAACGGGCTATGTTGGCGGTAATGTTGAAGATATTGTCCGTGACCTTGTAACAGAAGCAAACGGCGACATTGAACTTGCTAAATATGGCATGGTGTATCTCGATGAAATAGACAAAATCGCCAGCGCACAAAATCTAATCGGTAAAGATGTCAGTGGACGTGGTGTGCAGACTAACTTATTGAAACTAATGGAAGAAACAGAGATAGACCTAAATACTCCCTATGACCCAATATCTCAGATGCAAGCCATGATGGAGTTTCAAAAGAAGGGCAAGGTTGAAAAGAGAACCATAAACACTAAGCATATACTTTTCTTTGTAAGTGGTGCATTTAATCAGCTTGAGCAGATTATCAAGGAAAGACTCCAAGAACAGGGCATAGGATTTGGCGCAAAGGTTGGATCAAAGAAACAAGATTATGATTACATGAAGGAATGTAGGTCTGATGATCTCGTAAAATTTGGATTTGAGCCTGAATTTGTTGGTAGGTTACCTGTCCGAGTTGTTTGTCATGAATTAGCCATTGAAGACCTTTACGAGATATTAAGCCATTCTGAAGGTTCAATAATCAAACAGTATAAAAGGGCATTTAAGGCTTATGGAATTGACGTTGAATTCTCCGATGAAAGTCTTAAAACGATAGCAGAGAAGGCTTATCATGAAAGAACTGGCGCAAGAGGCTTGGTAACTGTATGTGAAAGGGTTTTCAGAGATTACAAGTTTGAGCTTCCGTCATCAAATATAAAGAGTTTTATTGTAACAGAACAGATGATTAATGATCCCTATGGTGAATTACAAAAGCTAATTAGCGACCCAAAAGAAAACAAGAGAATAATAGCGAAGGGACAAGTTAGGCAATACGAACTTGATTATGAACATAAATACGGTATTAGTCTGAAGTTTTCTGATGAAGCAATAAGAATGATTAGCGACAGGGCTGTTGAAAAAAATACTACTGTAAGAACTATATGTGATGAACTTTTGGGTGATTATGAGTATGGCTTGAATTTAATCAAGAGAAATACAGGTAAATCTGAGTTTATTATTACCCCAGATGTCGTTCTAGACCCAAATGGAACACTTGATAAATGGGTTAAGCAATTTTACGCAGCAAATTCAGATTCAGCAAAATCATAATCTATAAATTAACGGGGATACAGACTGTTGTATCCCCTCAATCCATTTTTTAACCCTCCAATAAATGAAACATTATTTGAAAAAATCATTGCTTTTTATTATCATCTTTTCACTTTCCATTATATCACTGCAAATATCCGCAAATGATACAGTATATTCCCCAAAAATGAAATTTGACATTTATATTAAGGCTTGGGGGCTTACTGCCTATGGCGATATGGAAATTATCGGAAAAACTCATATTGATGGACGTGAAGTCTTGCTTATACGATCTAGATCGATTGATGTTGCCGGGATTCTTGGATTTGTTGCAAAATTTTTGCGGGTATACAAACATTCGAATACCTTTGACACATATATTGACCTGGAAACGCTTCTTCCTGTAAGATACGAAGTATATAAGCTTGAAAAAAATGGCTCAAAAAAAATGACTGAACATGTATTATTTGACAGAAAGCTAAATAGGATAATTTCCTATGACGACAAAAGCACAATATTAAACAATGTTCCGTCTAATATATATGACACATTCTCAGGATTTTTGGGACTGATACACAGATTTAATAAAGAGGATATATTTATTGGCAGAAGATATGATTTTGATATATACATGTACCGTGAAGTTGGGCATATCAGCGCAATAGTTACAGGTCAAAAAGTAATAGATGGTAAAAAAACTTATGTAATTGAGATAAATAAATTGCCTGATATATTCAAATATCCAGCGTCAGTAAAATTTGAAATAGCAAATTACAATGAAAAATTAATACTCCCAACAAAAGGTGAATGTATAATTGATATTCCTGTTTTTAGTGATGTAACCCTAAAAGGTGAGTTACATAAGATTAAATAATCGGAGGTAATGCAATGTCAAGTATATCAGCTATTATTGTTAGTAAAGAAGCGAATGAGGTGGAAATATTCTCAGCAAACGAGCTTTCCAACTATCTCGGAATTATGACCAATGACCAAATAAAAATAACAAATATTGCTTCTGGAAAATGCTTATATGTTGGTTTTATTCCTGATAATGCCGAATATAAAAATCAGTTGTTCGATGAATTAGCGGATCTGCATGATGATGGCTTTATTATTAGAGCTTATGGTGATGATATTATAATAAAGGGGAAAAATTCACGAGGCACACTTTATGGCGTATATGAATACCTTAATAGATTAGGCGCAAGATGGTATTTTCCGGGAAAAGAGCATGAGTTTATTCCAAAACGCGATGATATATTTATAAATGGGATTGATATTAAAGAATCTCCGGACTTTAATCATAGGAGTATATGTATTCATATATGGGAAAAAGGCTTTGAGCATTGGGTTGATTTTGCAGGCAAAGCAAAGCTAAACGCCATTCATCTTCATTCTGACAAAGGTTTAGATGATATGGAAAAGCTTGCAAAAAACAGAGGATTAGACTATAATTTTAGAAGACACTTTTTTGGTGAAAAATACTCACCCGAAGATAAATCCGATCTTGATGCGAATCGCAAGCTAATTAAGGATTACATAAAAATCTTACCCGAAAAGATAAATGATTTCTTTCTCTGGCCTGCGGATGTTGTCTTGCAAATCTATGATAATCCAGAAAATTGGTCAATTGCTGATATTACACTTATGTTTACAAATGAGATGGCAAAGGCAATAAAAGAGATCAAACCAAATGGGAGGATGAGTTTTCTTTCATACTGGACGACTTGGGGTGTTCCAAAGAATATCAAGCCATTAGATAACGTTTTTCTTGAAATCGCGCACATGCACCAATGTTATTCTCATTCCATAGCCGATCATTCATGCCAGACTAATTCAAAAGAAGTCATGCCCGATATAGACGGATTAATGAACGTTTTTGATCCTTCTGAAACGCATGTTCTTGGATATTGGCTTGATGCTTCATTATTTGGCAGGGGCGTTTATAAAGGGCTTGAAGGCAGATTACCATATATCGGAAATAATATCAGACAAGATTTTCTATATTACAAAAGTAAGGGCATAAAGAATATCAGTACCTTTGCAGTAGGGCTAAACAGCGATTATTTTGCCAAATTCATTTCACCGACTATCTTTCAATATTCCGCTTTATTATGGAATATAAAATATGATCTTGATTTAGAAACTAGGCTATTTTGTGAAAATTACTTCGGTGAAATACAGCTATCAAGCATATTCAGCCGTACTGAGCATATTGACCCTAGATATAAAGGCACTGAAGCTTGGAATGAATTAGCCGATTATATTAAGAAATCAAAGGCTTTAATCAATAAAGTGTTAAAAGACACCAAAAATGATCTTTACATAATGCGTCTAAATAAATTGCTACGAGAATTTGAGCATGTAGAAAAATGGATGTTATCTGCCTAAAAATAAATATGTTGTAAAATTAATACATATTGTATCAAAAACGTATCACTTTTCATTTCGGTAATAATATTATATGGCTTGATAATGTGATTATCAAACATTACAAGCCATATTAAAATACAATTACATTTTCGGCATGAATATTGCTCAATATATATCTGGTAACAAGATCAATATTGGCTTTATCAAACCGAAAGGAGTGTAAAAAAATGTTCAAAAGTAATTTTATATTGTTAGGATTTGCATTTTTATTTATATTAATTTCATTTCAGGGATGCACTTTTCGAAGTGACAACTGCAATTTAATTGACGATACAGCGCCTTTTTCTCCGCAAGGTGTATATAGTGTAAGTGGAGATGGAAAAATCTATATAGAATGGTATGCCAATCAAGAAAAAGACCTAAAAGGCTATATCGTTTATCGGAGTTCTGAACGTGATAGAGGATATAAGGAAATTACCAAAATCAGTTCAAATAGTTATATTGATACAGATGTAAGAAATGGTAATACATATTACTATGCTGTTTCTGCATTCGATTATGACGGAAACGAAAGCCCTTTAAGCTATAAAATCTCCGATACGCCTAGACCAGAGGGAAATAATGTTAGACTTACAGACTATATAATTAATCCACGATTTACAGGATTTGATTTTAACGACCCTGATCGAGGCGCACAAATGTATGACTGGGAGAGACCGAACCTCTATAATTATATTGACATATATTTTGGGGTTGACACAGCAGTAAGTGTGCCTTATATTTATTCAGATAACGATACCCTCATTCAGGACCTTGGATATACTGACTCAATGGATGAAGTCGACATGTCCCCTACAAAAGGCTTTACAACTCTATTTGTAGAAGCGATAACTGGACATACCTACGCTTTCCTAACTCCAGAAGGGAATTATGCAAAAATCAGGATAACTGATCTGTATGTTGATTGGGCTGGTAATACTGTCCGTGATGCTTGGGTGAAGTTTGATTGGGCTTTTCAACTTCAAAAAGGCAATCCTGACCTTGCACCAAAGAATATTTTAGGTAAATAGTTAAATGACTGGCTTTTGGACAATTTAGATAGCCAAAAGCCTTGTTCTTATAAATTCATTAGCTTTGTTTTGAGTAATATTGGGAATGGTGTTGATACACATGATTGACTTAAATAAACTAAAAATAAAAGAAAGAAACATGCAAATAAAGGGCAAAAAGAATTACATTTTTACTATAATGGTCGTTTTTATGTCTATAATTTTTGGGACATTGGTTTCGGGTGCGCAACCTCTCCTAGAACAACCAACCATCAAAAATATTTTTAGACTTGGTGAGATACTTGAATATAATGTAAAGGTCAGAGGTATACCCGCTGGAACTCAAGTTATGCAGATAGAAGGACAAAAAAATATTAGTGGTCGTGAAGTTTATCATTTGTCATCAAGGTCAACTGTAAACAAATTTTTTAGCTTGATATATACTTTTGATGATCAAAGCGAGAGTTTCGTCCTTAAAGACAGATTGTATCCAGTAAGATATAGAAGAAATCTTATCGACGGTCGATATAGTGGCAATACGGTTATAGACATTGATGATAATAGTCGAACAGCAAAGATTGTTAAGGATAGTAAAAACTACAAACTCAGCGTTCCGATTGGAATACAAGACGAACTGTCAATGTTATACCTTATACGAACAAAAAACCTGAAAGTCGGTGAAGAATATAGATTTCCAGCAGTTATCGGAACGAAAGTATTTGATGTTGGTGTTATCGTATTAAGAACAGAAAATATCAAAACAATATTTGGCGACAAAAAAACAATTGTAGTGAAATCATTACCTAGAAATGCTTTGCTTTGGATTACACAAGATGAGGATAGAATACCTGTTAAGCTGGAAGTAAGCACAAAAATCGGAAAACTCGTAGCAGAACTAAAAGATATAAGTTAAATACTTAATTATATGAAATAGTTGAAAAATAGGAAAATCACGAATTTGACAAATAAAACAAATTACACGAATATTGATGAATAAACAATTCGTGAAATTCGTCTTTTAGTGCAATTAGTGATTAAATTGTATTTTTCAATGATTACTAAATAGAAAAATTTTATGACCGAAAATATTGATTATAAACAGTTTCTTTTAGAAACGAAATATTGCGATATAAATGATCCAGAAATAATAAACATAACAAAAGATATTACTCGCAAATGCAATGGCGACGATATTTGCTCTGCTATTCAGATATTTGATTGGGTGCGTGATAGAATAAAATACAGTTTTGATTTTTGGAATATAAAAGCATCCGAAACGCTGAAAAAAAAGAGCGGAATGTGCGCCAATAAAGCAAATCTGCAAATAGCGATGCTTAGATCAGTCGGTATTCCCGCTGGATATATGGTTTTACGCATAAACAAGGACGCTATAAGGGCTATTGCGACAGATGAATTATATGAAAAGAGTTCAGATATAATTATTCACGTCTATTGTTGTGTTATGCTTAATGGTAACTGGATTGGTGCTGATGCTTCTGTCGATAGAGACCTTTATGATTCAGCCTATATTTATATTCCCGGATGGGATCATGTTGAATGGAATGGCAGAGATCATATACATTTACCAGATAATTATATTGTTGATGTTTCTGGACCTTTTGCAAGTATTGATGAATATATGGATATGCCACACAGGTTTATGACTGATGAAATTGTTTATAGATCTAACTGTTTTATTGATGAGCTCAGAACAAAGGCAAGAATTGTAATTGGCGAAGTATGAAGAAAGAACATATCGAGAATGGATCAGACATGATGATCTAATTGCAGTAAAAATTATAGAGGACGAAACTGACCTTCTAATATCTGGAACTTCCGACCTATCCGAACCCGCCCTTAGATCAGTAATCAAATATCGTAACCAGCTTAAAAATTACATTGCAAAAGACCGCAGATTCCTAGAAAGTCTTGAACCGATTGAGGTTAATCGAGATGCGCCAGAGATTGTCAGAGATATGGCAAGGGCTTCCAAGCTTGCAGGTGTTGGACCTATGGCATCTGTTGCAGGTGCAGTGGCAGAATTTGTCGCAAGGGATTTGCTTTCTCAAAGCAAACAGATTATAATTGAGAATGGCGGAGATATTTTTATCAAAACTGATATTGAAAGACTGCTAGGGATATACGCTGGAAAATCTCCATTTACAGGCAAAATAGCCTTAAACATAAAGCCTGAACAAACACCTTTAGGCGTTTGCACATCATCAGGCACAGTTGGGCATTCTTTGAGTTTCGGAAAAGCAGATGCCTCTATAATTCTTTCAAAATGGACTTCTCTTGCTGATGCAGTCGCAACCGCTACGGGTAATATTGTAAAGACAGAAGAAGATATACAGAAGGGCGTTGACTTTGCACGTTCTATCGATGGCGTAGAAGGTGTTATTATTATTATCGGCTCAAAGATTGGAATCTGGGGAAATATTGATATTGCAGGTTTATAAGTTATGATAGAAACCTATTTTTTTACAATTAAGAATAAAAAAATTATGGACAAAAGCTTGCCTAGTTGCTATCATAAATTCAGCTAGAAATATATATCTTCGGATTTAATTTTAATAACAGAGAGGTGTAAAAAATGGCTAAAGTTGCGATTATAGGGGCAGGAAGCATAATTTTTTGCAAGACACTTATACTTGATATTTTGGCAACAAATGGCTTGGAAGATACAGAATTTGCGCTTATGGCTCCAAGCACCAAAAGAACCCCACAAGTTGAGAGATTCGTCAACAGGGTTATCAAGGCAAATAACTTACCTGCAAAGGTTTACGTTACAACTGATACAAAAGAAGCAGTCAAAGATGCAGATTATGTCATTGCAACGTTTCAAGTAGGCGGTATCAATGGCTTTGAATACGATTACAAGATTCCATTGAAATACGGCGTCGATCAATGTATTGGTGATTCGTTAGGTCCCGGTGGAGTTTTTCGAGCATTGAGAAGCATACCTGTTATGCTTGATCTCGCAAAGGATATAGAAACGCTATCTCCCGAAGCGCATCTGCTTAACTATGTAAATCCGATGGCTATGGTTTGTTTATCACTCGGTAGGACAAATGTTAAGTTTGTCGGATTATGTCATGGTGTTCAAACCACACTTGATCTCATATCGGGTTATGTTGATGTTCCAAAGAGTGAGATTGACTTTTTATGCGCAGGTATCAATCACATGGCTTGGTTTCTTAAGATAGAGCATAAGGGAAAAGACCTTTATCCAAAGCTTCGTGAACAATTTGAAAAGCCAGAATATTATGTCAACGAAAAAGTTCGAGGCGAAGTTATGAGGCACTTTGGCTATTTTATGACAGAATCGACAGGTCATCTTGCCGAATACTTGCCCTATTTCAGAAAGAATAAAATGGCTCTTGACCTTTACTGTGATGAACCCGGCTTTGGTGGAGAGAGTGGAGCATATTATTATTGGTGTGAATCTGTTGGCGAAAAATATAATGAGCAAGACATATTAGCGGGTGAATCTGATAAGCTCCCATCAAGAAGCATAGAATACGGCTCTTATGTTATTGAAGCACTTGAAACAGGAAAGACTTTTAAGCTAAACGGAAACGTCATCAATAATGGCATGATTACAAACTTGCCAGCGGATTGTTGCGCAGAAGGTCCCATGTTTGTTGATAAGATGGGTATTCATAAGACAATCGTTGGTGATCTTCCTATACAATGTGCCATGCTTAATATAACCAACATTAATGTTCAAAAGCTTGCAGTTGAAGCTGCTGTTACAGGAGACCCAGAACATATCGTTCATGCAATTGCACTTGATCCGTTGACAAGCGCTGTCCTGACACTCAAAGAGATTAGGGATATGTCAATTGAAATGCTTGAGGCTCAAAAGCAATGGCTACCTCAATTTGAAGGCAAAACGATCAAGCCAACCCCGACCATCAGTATTCCAAAGGATGTAAAGCGTGCAGACGTTCCCGTTGATCCTGCATTGGCGATAATGGCAAGGTTCGGAGAGCTTTCTAAGTAGCAAACAAATCAAACCACAGATATACTCAGACAAATAAATCTATGTCAATCTGTGGTTTCATAATATTTTAAGGAGTTTAATATGGCAAAAATCACTTTCATTGGTGCAGGCAGTTTAGGTTTTACAAGAGGATTGGCAAGGGACATCCTCACATTTCCTTTAATGACGGATGCAACTTTATGCCTTATGGATATTGATGCAGAAAGGCTTGAATTTTCTCAAAAGGCAGTTCAAAGTATCGTTGACAAAGGCAATTATCCTGCAAAGGTCGTTGCAACGATGGATCGCGCAGAGGCGTTAAAAGATGCTGATGCGGTCATGTGTACCATCCTAGCAGGTGGAGTCAACGTTTGGCAACATGATATACTGATACCCAAGAAATACGGCGTTGACACAAACGTTGGCGACACTCGTGGACCTTCTGGAATATTCCGCGCATTAAGAACGATACCTGTTATGGTGGGTATTGTCAAGGATATGGAAAAATATTGTCCTGATGCTATGCTACTAAACTACACAAACCCGATGGCGATGCTCTGTCGTGCAATGCAGAGAGAATCATTTATACAGTTGACAGGTCTATGTCATAGCGTTCAAGGAACAGCGATGATGCTTTCAAACTGGATCGGCGCACCATATAACGAAATTTCCTACACCTGCGCTGGTATAAATCATCAGGCATGGTATCTTAAATATGAATGGAATCACAAAGACGCATATCCGCTAATTCGTGAAGCAGTCGCAAAGCCTGAGATTTATAATGAGGAAATAGTTCGTAATGAGATGTTCAAGCATCTTGGATTCTATGTTACTGAATCAAGCGGACACAATTCAGAATATAACTGGTGGTTCCGCAAACGCCCTGACCTGATTGAAAAATACTGCACGCATGGAACAGGCTGGAATCCGGGTGTCTATGCCTACATCCTCAAGGAATATCAGGGCAGAGAAGGAAAATGGCAGGACGACATAAGAAAATGGCTTGATGACGGCGCACCAATAGACCTTAATCGTGGACACGAATACGCCGCACATATTGCAAACGCATGGTTGGGTGGAGATATATTTGAGTTTAACGGAAACGTGCCGAATACAAATCTAATCACCAATCTACCAGAGGGCGCATGTGTAGAAGTGCCTGTATATGTTGATAAAGGCGGATTACATCCCGTCCATGTCGGCGCATTGCCACCACAGCTTGTTGCAATGAACCATATCAGCGTAATGGTTGAGGAAATGGCAGTTGAAGCGGCATTGACAGGTGACCCGACTCTTGTATTCCAATCCGTTCTCTATGATCCACTTACTGCAGCGGTTCTCTCAATGGCTGAGATTAAAGATATGGTCAACGAAATGCTCAAGCAGAATAAGGATTATCTCCCACAGTTCAAGCACTTTGAGGCGTAATATTCACAAACGTAGGGGCGTATTGCTATACGCCCCATTTTCTCTTATTCAATGAAACCATACACAATAAGAATTCAGGGCGGGCAGATGATCCGCGCACTTCATCTGCGAAGAGCGATCAAGCATTACATAACGCCAAATGCTAAGATCATGGACGCAGGCTGTGACACCGGCAAAGATGCGATCTATCTCTCCGCCAAATATCCTGATACGCAAATAACAGCATTAGACATCAGCCCAAAAGCCATTGATGAAGCAAATAACCGCCTTGCAAAGACAAAACGAAAAAACGTCAGTTTTAGCGTTGCAGACCTGCTAAATATAGATTATTCCGAGAAATTTGACATCATTTATTCAATAGACGTGCTTGAACATATAGGTGATATTGATAAGTGTCTGAAAAACTTTTATAAAGCACTAAAACCCAATGGCAAGCTAATTATCCACGTTCCCTGCCCGAATCAAAAAAGACATTTCAAACGCTTTGAGAAGATTGAGCATCCTCAGCACGTTCACGTTGGATTTACTGCTCAGGAACTTGCGGATATTATCCAAAGCAAAGGTTTTCGGGTTATTGACAGCAAATTTACTGCTGGATGGTTCGGGTCGCTTGCATGGGAAATTTTTGCGATAACCATGAAAAGTGGCTTCCTTAAACGATTATTGTTTCCTATTGTTTTATTATTTGCTATTATAGATACTACATTTATTAATAAAGAAGGAAACAGCGTTATAATTGTTGCTCAAAAAATACCACTTTTTGAAGAGAATTTGAAGTGATTTAAAGGGAAAATAAAGGTCAAAAACATGAAAATTATTCTATTTTTACTTGTTATTTCAACTATTGTCATTTCAGGATGTATGGAGGGTAAAAAGATGTCTGAATCAAAGGGCTTGACGTTATATGTTGCTGTAAATGGTAACGACAGCAATTCTGGTCACACAGCAGATAAACCGTTTGCTACATTAGAGCGCGCAAGAGATGAGATTCGCAAAATCAAAAAATTGTCAGGTCTCCCAAAAGATGGCATTACTATCGAATTAGCTGGAGGAGTATATCAGAGAGAAAAGGTATTTGAGCTAAATGCAGATGATTCTGGGGCAAAAGATGCGCCGATCATATACAAAGCAAAAGAAGGCGATCAAGTTCGTATCACGGGGGGCAGGGTTGTTAATAACTTTGAGCTTGTCACAGATCAAGAAGTGCTAAAGCGTCTTGATCCAGAAGTGCATGGCAAAGTCTATCAGGCTGACTTAAAATCACTAGGTATAACGGACTATGGCAATGTTAATGGTGGAGGATTAGAGCTTTTCTTCAATGATAAGCCGATGACATTATCACGGTGGCCAAATGATGGTTTTATAAAGATAGTTGGGCTTGTAGGCGGTGAACCTGTTGACGTTAGAGGCACTAAAGGCGATCAGATCGGTAAATTCATGTATGAAGGAGATCGTCCAAAGAGATGGGTCGGCGAAAAAGACCCATGGGTTCATGGATACTGGTTCTGGGATTGGTCAGATCAACGTCATCCTGTAGAATCGATAGATACTGAAAAACACATCATCTCTGTAAAACCACCCTATCATGGATATGGCTATCGTATCGGTCAATGGTTCTATGCGCTAAATATACTCGCTGAAATAGATATGCCTAATGAATGGTATCTTGATCGTGAGACAGGCATTTTATATTTCTATCCGCCATCACCAATTGAAAGTGGACAGGCTGTCGTTTCTATCCAGAAAACAGCGATCAATATGAATGATGTTTCATACATAACAATTGAAGGTATGACCTTTGAGGCAACAAGGGATACTGCTATAACTATGTCTGGTGGAACAGGCAATCGCATATCTAATTGCACATTGCGGAATCTTGGCAGAGGCATCACAATATCAGGTGGAACAGACAACGGAGTAATCGGTTGTGATATATATGAGATAGCCAATGGCGGAATTTCTCTATCTGGTGGAGAAAGAACAACACTGACTCCCGCCGGACTTTTTGCAGAAAATAACGATATATATAACTATGGCAGATGGAATCGCATGTATCAATCCGCTATATCAATTGGTGGCGTTGGAAATAGGGCAAGCAATAATCGCCTGCATGATGCACCCCATATAGCTATAATGTTCGGTGGAAACGATCACATTATGGAATATAACGAGATTTACAACGTTTGCTATGAGTCAAATGACGCAGGGGCAATATATTCGGGTCGTGATTGGACGATGCGCGGAACTGAAATCAGATATAATTATCTGCATGACATCAGCGGATTTGAGGGAAAAGGCTGTGTTGGTGTATATCTTGATGATATGTATTGTGGAACGCTGATCTATGGAAATCTTTTCTATAAAGTAACTATGGCAGCGTTTATCGGTGGTGGAAGAGATTGCACAATTGAGAATAATATCTTTGTTGATTGTGTGCCATCTATCCATATTGACGCAAGAGCTATGGGTTGGGCTAGTGATCATGTTGATACCACTATGACTGATAGGCTAAATGACATGCCATATAAAAACGAATTGTGGTCAAAACGCTATCCTGAATTAGTGAATATCTTAAATGATGAACCAGCGGCGCCAAAAGGAAATCTAGTTACACGCAATATCTCTGTCGGTGGCAGATGGGATGGTATATATAACGAAGCAAAGCCTTATGTTACAGTCAAAGATAACCTTGTTGATGAGGACCCGCACTTTGTTAAGCAACCACCTGAGAGCTTTGAACTAAAAGAGGATTCGCCTGCCTATAAGCTAGGATTCAAGAAGATTCCTATTGAGAAGATCGGGTTGAAAAGGAAATAAAACATGCAAGAAAATGATAGAAAAGTCAGAATAACTGCACTTCAGGCAGGAAATGATCATAGCAAAGATGGAAATCCCGGCTTTGAGGCAAATTTTAGCCTTTTGGCAAACTTGGCAAGGGAAGCGAAAAAAGACTCACCTGATATTATCGTATTTCCTGAATATGCTATCTCTGGCTGGCCTTATCCGTCTGAAGAAGCTATGAATAGCCTTGCAGAACCGATCCCCGCTGATGGCTTATGGTATATGCGATATGTAAATCTGGCAAAGGAAATATCGACAGCTATATTGGGTTCGCTGGTTGAGGAAAGAGAAGGAAAGCTATATAATACAGCATTTATGATAAGCCCTGATGGAGATTTTATCGGGAAATATAACAAAGTTCAGGCAAATTTGGGTGAACAAACTTGGTGGGGCTGGTCGCAAGGGGAATCATTTGAACCGATTGAATATGATGGCGTTAAATATGGCATAAGCATCTGCGCGGATATGTTTTTTCCTGAAACTGTGAGATGTGAAGCTTTGCTTGGTGCGGATATAATCATTCATCAGTCAATCGGTGATGATATGGGTCATATCGTTCCAGCAAGGGCTTTTGATAGCGAGATACCAATAGTCATGTCAATATTTCTAGGTGGAAGCTATGCTGTTGACTCTCAAGGCGAATTACTCGGCAAACTACCATCAGAACCACCGAGTTACAAAACATTTGTATTAGAGCCTTTCAAGGTTCGTATGGAACACAAATACGGCGGATTATGGATACCAAGGCTAGGAAATCGCAACATTCGGAACGTCAAAGCATATTCAATCCTTACCGATCCATCAACTCGACCAGCTTGGACGCAATTCTTTCTTGATGGGAATGGAAATCCACAAACGAAAGAACAGCTTTTAGCACGTTTCAATGGGCGTTATGATGCAGATGATCCAGAAAAGGAATAGAACGCTGATTAAAAGGATTATTTGCATCCTATAAATAAAGACAATTGGAGGAAAATAATATCGTGAATATCGCAAGCGAATTTAGAAATATCAATATTTCTCTTGATGGTATATTTGGCAATAGTTATACAGAAGCAGTTAAGACAGCATATACATTTCTAAGAGAAAGAACAGCAGACGAACTTATGGATATGGTTGGAAAAAAGCTGGAATTTATCCCTGATTTTGATCAGTTAGATAAAAGCACTTTTGTTAAAAGCTATCAAAAACCAATAAGTGATGATATTCTTACTGGATATGGCATATTTAAGATAACAGAAAGCAAAGTCCTGCAAATAGATTGGACAGGCGGACATTATCAGCTTCCGCTTGGATACCATTATCCAATACTTGATAATCTTCTTAATGAAGCGAGAAATCTAGGCATTATTGACGATACACATAATAACACACCGGGAATGCCTGTTAAACTATTAGCAAGGGAATTGGTAAAATCCGCAAACGCTTATGATAACGTTACTTTTGATAAAATAGTAAAAAGTGATGATCGCTTGAACCGAGTCACAAGCGTCGATACAGGCACAGTCGCAGTAAGCACGGGTCTAAAGGGCATATTATATCGCTTTTGTGAGATTCATAAGGGCATGATTCCTGTCTTTATTATGCAGGAAGGGAATTATCATGGAACAGACTTTTTTGAGCAACGCCTCAGAGGAATGTGGGAATGGCTTTTTAGGAATGTGATAATTGAATATGCCAAACCGAATGATATTGATAATTTGCGTGCATTATTCAGCAAATATGCCAAAAGCAAAGACGAAAAAATAGCGGTTATGATAATAGAACCTGTCTTGATGAATAACAGGGCAATATATATTAATCCTGATTATATGCAGGAAGCAAAAAAATTATGCGTCCAAAATGATGTTGTGCTTTTTCTTGATGAGATTCAAACAAGCATGTGGAGTCCTAAAGTTTTTATGTCCAATGAACATAATGGAATAGCTGATGTATTGTCAATCGGCAAAGGGTTAACTGCGGGATATTCGCCACTTGCATATACATTAAGTAAATGCTGTTTGGATAACCAAGATCAGTATAGCTCGATAAGCACTAATGGCAATGCGGATATGGCGGCGTTGGCGGGACTCGTCGTCTTGGAGATAGTGAGAAATAACTCAGAACATATCGAGTCTATTGGCAATTACTATTTTGACGAATTACGCAAACTCCAGCAGAAATATGTAGATAAAATCGTTGAGATAACAGGTTATCGCCATCTTGCAGGAATAAGCCTTGTAAATGGAGAGATAGCAAGTAAATTTCATAGAACTTGTCTTGATAAAGGGCTTTTTGTGAGATTACAGAGCTATAAAGAAGGCGCATCAACAATTATTACAAAGCCACCAATTATAGTCAATTCTTCTGATGTAGATTTTGTGATAAGAATATTGAACGATGGATTAAGGTAGATTTAACTTATATAACGTGAGTTCGACATAAGAGTTTGTATGGACCACCAAGACACAAAGGCACGAAGCAAGAATTAAAAATTAAGATTGGGAACATACAATCTTTAATCCTTTAACGTTGCAAAAAAAGGAATAGTCCGCTGATTTTCGCTGACTGCATAACGCTGATTATCTCTGATTTTTGGAAAAATGAAATCATAAGATAAACTATTACAAATAAAGGATTTTCATGTTGTCAATTTTTCAAAAATGCTACGTTAAATCTTAAATCCTTTGTGCTACTTTGTGTTTTGGTGTCTTGGTGGTTACATTTTTATATCGAACTGACGTTATATAGATAAAGGTTTCCAGAGGAATATAGAGGAATAAGGTTATTTTTTAGCTCATTCCAGAAAGGGATAACGGATTCTGCAATACTATCTGTTGTTAAAATATGCGTTATCCCTTTCTCTTTAATCATATCCGAAAGTTGTGATATACTGCTAATATTGTCAAATATTATAAATCCTTGAAAATTCGGGCTACCTACTATATAGGGTATATCAAAATGAAAGCCCCTTGCGTCCATCGTCAGCACTTTTGAGTCTTTATTCAAATTATGATTTGCATATTCAATGGCTTTATATGTTTCGACCCGCCTTTTTATATAATCTTCTCTGTTTTCTAATCCAACTGCGACTGGGAATCTTTTAATAACTTCGTTTATTAAAGGGTCTGCATTTATAATAAGAGAAGCGATAATAATTATCTGAATGATACTTTTATAATTATTCATATAGTCAAAAATTCTATATGCCGAATAAGAACCAACAATGAATAATCCAACATAGGCAGGCATTGCCAAGCGTGTCTGGCTCGTTACAACTGAAAATAAGATAATGCTAGATAGAGAATATAGCAATAGATACTTTATAGGTTTGTCAATTTTTCTAATGAATACTAGAATAGGAACAAAAGCTATAATAAATGCCCCAAGATGCCAATAATCAGGACCTGTAAAGAAGGAACTTGCTAAAAGCCTCAGTGGTAATACTAAAATATTTAGTGATTTGTTATCAAAACCATAAAGAGATCGCCAAGATACAACAAGCGTTGACATATCCTTTGGTAATAGATTCCTTCCACCAAATATCTTTGTGAAATATATGACTGTTGGATTGCCTGTATTAATGAAGCTCTTAATATACCAGATTAGTGGGATAGCAAAAAATACAACTCCACATAATACAATGTTCTTAATGCCATTTAGCTTTCTTCGTCTTATCTCTGTTATAAAAATCATTATAAACAAAATAATAAAAGGTATTAAGCCAGAATGTTTTGTTGAAGCGGAAAAACCACACATCAGAGAGCATAAAATAAGCCATTTTCTTTCGTCATTTTTTATATAGTTAATGAAAGCATAGAAACCAAGAAAAGCATAAAATGTCGTTACAATGTCAACTAATGTTCTTGTAGAAGTGTTGATAAAGAGAGCAGTAAAACATAATGCAGATGAAGCCAAAAGCCCAATTTGATACGAAAAATTATCTTTGCAGAAAGATATGATAGACAAAGCCAAAAGCAAGCCAAACGCCCATATTATCAATCCAGCGGAAATTTCGCTAGTTAACATCATCCCAAGTGCGTAAAGAGTCTCTGTCATAAGAGGCATTTCTGATGCCAAAATGAAGGGAATATATATAATTTTGTGATTCTGTATCCATATCTTTGGTATAGCAAGATGATACACAAGCGAATCTAAATCTATCGGAGGGGAAAGAGATATAAAAAGATTCAAAATGAAATAGACAAAAAGCATAAAAAGAAGAACAGCTTCAAACTTTTTTTCCTTTATTTGCATAGCATATTTAGGAATTTTCCTTATATTTTCAATGATTACATATCGGGATTTTGTCAGATTCCATAGAGAAAATATGAGGAGTAAAGATATTAACACAAGGCAAATCCATTTGTAAAGCAAACCAAACAATCCTAATACTAAAATTATATAGCCTATGATTGCTAATCCAATGGCAGTAGAAAACATAAAGTTTGTAAGATGATTGATATTCTGGATTTTGAAAAGCTTTAGGATATGCTTGCCTGATATGAAGCCTATCAGAATGAGTATTATTAGAAAGATAAGGTTAGACATTATAGGAAAGACCTTAAAATGAAGACCATAGGCTTTTTATTGATGATGTGAAAAATATCCAATAGATTGCATAAACTAGGACTATATATAATACAATTGTAATTTGTATCCATGCCTTTTTTAAGAATTCCATAAAAATCCCCTCCGATTAACGAACATCCCATTTTTTCCAGAAAACAGCAGGTATAGCACGATAATAAGTCTTTAATCTGCTGAAGAATAATTCGTAAGGGTGCGCTAACATGCTCTTGAAATATGGCAAGCTTATATAGAAAGAACGATATGCTTTCTTTGCCATTTTTTCGAGTTCCTCTTTTGACATATTCGGATAATTAGGCGCGCCATTCTCTAGCCAGCCATTCTTCTCAAGTTCATCATAGAAAGGCGTTCCGGGAAATGGAATCATCAATTGAAACTGTGCGGTATGAGGTCTTATCTGACAAGCCCATTCAATAGTTTCGTTTATTGATTCTATGGTTTCATCAGGAAAGCCAATTGCGAAATCGCCATGAATCTGTAAACCAGCCTTTTTTGCATCTATGGCGAATTTTGTCATTATCTCTTTTGTTAAGCCTTTTTTGATATTTCTCAAAACCTTTTGATCACCTGATTCAAAGCCGACATGGAGGTTTCTGCAACCAGCCTGTTTCATTAGTTTTAGAGTCTCGTAATCCATATTTCCACGAGCATAGCAAGACCATTTTAGTTTGTTTCCAGACTTTATTTTTGCTTCTGAAAACTCCCTTGCTCTTTCGGTAGTGAAAGTGTCATCTTGGATCATTACTGATTTGATTTTTGGTATCTTTTTATCTATGAAATTGAATTCGTCAATAACATTTTCTATGCTTCTGGTGTTGTATGTCCTGCCCTTTATGAAAGAATGAACCCAAAGGCAATAAGTGCAAAGCCCCCATTTACAGCCTCTGCCTGTCATAATATCCATAAAGGGATGATATTCAGATGGGGCTTTATAGTAATTGAAATTAAGTTGACGGTTGAAAAAGTCACTCACAAATGGAAATTCGTCTAGTTCTTCACCAGAGAGATATGGACGGGTTTCGTTAGTATGTAATTCGTCATTATCTCGCCAGATAAGGTTCTTAATGTCTTTTGGGTCTTTGCCATCCAAAAATTCAAGTATAGGTTTCTCAAATTCACTTTGGACACCATATTTTAGTTTTTGGCTTTTGCTGAGAGTTTTTACAGGATCAATGGAAAAATAAGGTCCAACAAGTATTGACGGGCAATCCCATTTTGAGATAAGCCTTTCTGTGAAACTTATGTCATTGTCTTCGCTTTTTGTGCCTGTATAGACAACTAACAGGTCAGGCTTGTAATCAAGAAATATTGCCTCTGTCTGATCATGGTTCAGATTGTAAGCAGGCGCATCAATCAATTTGACTTCGTGACCAGCTTTTTCAAGGAAGCATCCGCAATATCCAAGCCATATCGGGAACCATTGCGTTGCAGACAGCGAAACAAAATCACATCTGGCGTTTCGCATGTATTCAGGAACATAAGGGGGCGATAATAAAAGGATTTTCATTTTTTAATCTATCTCACTTTGCGAAATTTTACACATTGTTCAACACAAAACTGTTTTGATCTAATATTATACTCAAAGAAGCTAAATAAAGATAAGAACTTTTTTCGGAATGAATTTGATAGGGATAAACTAATAAAGTATTCTATCGAATTAGCTAATACAATCATTACAAAGGAAGGTATTGAAGCAACGAATTTTCTATTTACTATCTTGAATCCAGAATTTTGCACGATTTTCAAATCTCTATCTGTAAAAGATGGTTCGCTCATTGAAGATGAACCTGAAAATTTACCTTTGATTTTAACCATAATTTTCTTAATGAACATAATAAAACCATGCAAAACTAAAGACAGGAAACTGCCATTTCTATCAAATAGACAAAAGACACCATTCTCTTTTAATGCCTTGTTAATCTCGTTTATGCTGTTTTCAAGAAGATTTTGTGCTTTTAAGTGATGTAAAACTCCATTTGCAGTAATAATATCAAACACATTATCTTTAAAGGGAAGATTATCTGCGGATGCAACAACATAAACAATATTTGGATATTCTTTCTTTGCGATCCTCAACATTTCATAAGAAAAATCAATCGCAATAACCTTCTTACCTTTTTCTCTTAAATTATTTGCAAAATAGCCGATTCCAGCCCCAAGATCAAGAAGCATATTACCTTCATTTTGTAAATTATATGTATCAATTTTTTCTTTATGAATAATTTGAAAAAAAGGCGATTCTGTTTCTCTCAAATAGAATTCGGCGTTGATATTCCAGTCTTCTAGTTCTCTATCATATAAATTAGCTTTTACATCCGTCAATTATTACTCTCCGTTCTATATGTTACAATGGCTTTACCACTATAAAATGCCTCATATTCATTCAAAAGAGTTTCTGCTTTATATGGATTTAAGTCAATCCTTATAAGCTTTTCATTTCTAATATTTCTTTTTATGCTTCGATATATGACATCATAGAAGCCAGTTTTCTTGATTTTAGAAATATTATTTATAATTTCATTTTCGTTAGTTATGCCATTATAATTTATTTTAAAAACATATAAATCAGGAACTAGATTTTCTAATGGTATGAAATGCTTAGAAAAAAATCTAGGTTCAAATATGGGTATAGTTATATCTGCTAACATGATACCAAAAGGGCTATTAGATGTAATCGCCCATTTCATATCTACGGATAGATATTCTATGCCCTTTTCTCTCAGTTTATTCATAATTACTTTTTGATCGCCAGATGTATATAAAATAGACATACCTGACTTTGTATTTTGATAGAGTATCGGTTCAGTATAAATGCCTTGGGCATGAAAAAAATATAAGACTTTATCTTGGCGTGTTAGATTAGCATTCAGAAATTTAACCTTTTCTACATTCTTAAACCCCAAATAAAAGTTCATATCTCTATAACCTAGTGCGTAATTTATCTTATTTCTGATTTGGTTTTGTATTTTTCTTTGCATTCTGACTTTTGATTGTGGTGGAATAAACCAAGAATTATCTAAGTATATAAATATGCTTATAAAGATAATTATATAAGATAATATACTGATGTTTAATGAAGATTGTATAAGACCGAATATATTCCATTTTGACATAAGACAAACAATTGCTATTACTATAAATGGAAATGTTATAAAATGAAAACGTGCATTTACCCCGAGTGAAATGGAACTTTTGAAGGTAACCATATAAATTAACATAGTTAAAACTATATAAGAATATAATAACCTCATGCACTTATGCTTGACAACAAGCAGAATCCCCAGTGAGAATGGTATAGCAAATAAATAGTAGTGTAAATATACAAATCTAAAAGGAAACAATAAATAATCCAAAGTTATTAGTTCCTTTGTATTACTTAATTGTAATCCGACTCTTTCTGATAAATATAGATCAAAAACATCAGGATTAGGGCTTAATGATAATAACTGGTTTAATAAGACATTTGTTGGCATAAATGAACCCGAATGGATATAATTCCATATCGGAAAGATAGATGATATACAGACAAAAATAGCAAAAGAAACTGAAAACAATTTATAATTCTTTTTCCAATCTCTGATAAAAAATAGTATTAATATAAAGTTAATTGCAACTGATATTGGTCCCGCAAGACTTGAGCCAAAGAGTATTCCCATAATTGGTAAATTAAGATAAATATATTTTGGGTCTTTTTGTTGTATGCCCAGAAATAGAATATAGAAAGTTAAAAAAGATAGAAAAATGAAGTAATTCCTATCATGTGCATAAGAGAATTTAATTTCATCCAAAAAGACAGGACATAAGAGAAATAATAATAATGCAAAATATGACCACTCTTTATTTGATATGTTTTTGTTAATATTAAGGTTTTCAAATATGGATTTAAACAGGCTAAAGACCATTAGCGAAAGCAAAACAAATATTAAAAAGCCAAATACTTTTGCTGATTGAGGATGCGAAAGCACAATCAATGTTGATTCTAATACATCAAAATTTAGGAATTTAACAAGCGAACCAGCATGATTTGGTAAGAATTTTAATCCATGATAGTATGCTAGATTCATATATACATCAAGGTAAGAATTTGCTATATCTCCTAGTGATTCAGCAAAATTTACAGGCGAAATGGCATATAAGAAATGAACTATAAAAGCAAGAATAATCAATGTGATTAATATTGCTGATAAAAAATGTCTAAGAATTATGAATTGTTGAGAAGCATCAATCTTAGTAGTAAAGCATCTTTTTAATGATGTGAAGAATTTTTTTACAGATAATGACTCTTGAAAATTTTCATTAATTTCTATCTGTTTATTATTTTTATGATTTCGCAATGATATTGGCACATTTTTCAATAAAACAGCAAATTCATCAACTTGCTTTTTGACCTTGTTAAATATTGATACACAAACCGTATTTACTTCTTTGTAAGTTAATAATGTAATGGAAAATATTATTATTATTATGATCGGATAATATAATAATTTAATAATAAATAGTGGTAGTAATAATATATTGAAGACAACAAGACCTATTCCTGTATTTAGGCTAAAACCTATGCCCAATCCAAATTTATTTGAAATATATTTGCCTAATGAATAGAATAATATTGGTAATAAGCCAATAAATAAAGTAATTAAAATTATTAAATAATAATCAATATACGAATCAAAATTAGTATTATAAAGAAATATCTGATTTCTATTTGATAACCTCAACAAAATAGTCAAACCAAACATACAGATAAATAAGGTAATAGAATATAGTCTAAGTTTGATTAAAACATATATGAATTTTACCTTACACTTCTGAAGATTTATTTGACTCATTTAACTTAATCCTAATGCTTCACCAAATTAATTGTTGCGTTTATTTTTGTGTTAGAGACAGGTTTGGAAACCTGTCTCTACATTTTATAACATAAAAAACTAATTTGGTCAAGCACTAGCCTCTTTTTAGGCATGGTGAATAAAAATTGATACTTCTCTCTTTGAAAGAGAGAAGCTCGAGATGATGTTTATAATTTTGGGCATTAACTATGATAATAAACATTCCAACCCATGTAATTACTCATAGCTTCATATAATACATCTGCGACTTGAGATTGGCTTATGGCGACATGATGCTCAAAGCCATTTTTACACATAAAGCGCAGAAGTTCTTGCAATCTGTCTATATGAGCAACACCAACACCACCAAAGGTATCAAGCGGGTCATCTGTCAATTCACCTTCGCCAATATAAGCTATAACTGAGCCAGTAAGGTCACTTGTTGCTATTCTTGCATAGGTTATGGGTGACGCTTTTAGTTTGCCAACGCATGTTCCATAGGATTTTTCCACAGTTCCTCTGACATTTGCGTCAATATCGTTATAACTCATCTTCGGATTATCAAGCATAGATTTTGGATAATTACTACAATGGAAAAGAATTAGCTTATCAGGGTCATCACCATAATTGTTGTTCCAGTCAAAAAGCCCTGACGGGATACCACTCGCTAATTGTAAAGCATACATACCCAATGCACCCATTACATCAACTTCACAAGCGCAAGGATTCAGCGATTCGCTTAACATACTCATAACATAACAAGGCATGAAATCAAGGTATTCCTGTAGCTCAGGCCAACATCTCAAAGCAGATGCGCTTATTCCGTTAGTTTTTATCCATTCATCAAGAGCAATCGCAAATTTAGCCATTTTTACTATGGCTGTTGTTGGAACGTCTGATGTTGGTAGATAATTTATAATATTGTTTACCTTGCACATCACAAGTTCATCTGAATCTTTTAGTGTTCCAGCTTTACCCATGATCTCGGAAAGGTCAACTGTCTCAACTGAAATCCCATTAGCCTCAAGTATTTTTTCACTAAATCTAACTGTCTTAAATGGCGTAGTCCTTGCCCCAATAGAGCCAATCTTTGCTCCTTTAAGACCTTTGATAACACGACAAACACCAAGAAATTGCTCTAAATCGGAGATAAAACTTTCGGATGTAGGCGACACGGTGTGAAACGTTGTAAGCGAAAATGGTATTCTATATTGCTCAAGGTTACTACAAGCAGACAATTTTCCGCAGAAACTATCACGCCTTTTGCCAACTTCCAATTTACCCATTTCGTCAGGATAAGCTTGCACCAAAACAGGCACATTAAGCCCTGACATTCTGATAGCGTCAGCCAAAGCCCTTTCATCACCAAAATTTGGGAGAGTTACAAGTATTCCGTCAATTTTATCTCTATTTTGACGGAAAAGATTGGCACATTTCTTTGCTTCCTCAAGATTTTCTATAGCACCGAACTTGGTTTCATCCATCGGTATTATGACAGGTTCTATGTTAAGTTTCTTAAAAACGTTCAGTATATCTTCTCTTGCCCCTTCTGATAAATATCCGGGGAAAACGCCCCTATTTCCTATAATGACGCCTAAACAACTTTTCATTTTTTCCTCCAAAAAGCCTAGTTTATTAGTTCTAAAGCTTTGTTTACGTCCATTTTATCATGTATTACA
The DNA here is from genome assembly GCA_964564735.1 of uncultured bacterium. Taxonomy (GTDB): domain Bacteria; phylum Poribacteria; class DTPJ01; order DTPJ01; family DTPJ01; genus CAZMCH01. The sequence goes on along the minus strand of CAZMCH010000047.1, from coordinate 2,084 downwards.
GCAGAAAACAAACGAACCGCCTTTGTAATATCAGGAAAGCCCCAGACGTTTCTTCCAACAGTCATACCTTTTGCACCACTTTGGATTACCTCTTGAGCCATATTTAACGCAAGTTCAATAGTCTCTGCCTTTGGTCCTCCTGCGGCAATAAGCGGGACAGGACATTCAGAGACGATCTGTCTAAAAGATTCAATATCGCCACAATACGGTGTTTTAATAACATCAGCACCATTTTCCAGCGCACATCTAACAACCCATGCAACAAGCTCAGGCTTGAATGAAACCTCAGGTGGATTTTTTGTTATATCACGTGGGTATATATGCACAATAACAGGCATGTCATATTGAGCAGATTCACGGACACAATCAGCGATCAGACGCAATTTGTAATCTTCGTTATTTCCACATATAAAACCTGCGACAGCAATGGCATCTGCACCCATTCTGACAGCTTCTTCTATGGTTGCTACTTGCTGATTTGCCGTATCATCTGGACGTGCAATGATACTTTGCATAATAAATGGAATTTTACCTGCATAGGGTCCCCAAGCCGATGATGCAATACCTTTGTGCATTGTGATTGCGTCTGGTTTGCCTGCGACTATTGCCTCAAGTGTATCACGTATCTTTCTTAGTCCCGTTGGAAGACCATCCCAGCGATTTGTATAGCCGATATAGTGATCGACTGCTACTGAGAAAAAATTTTCAGAGGGATGTGCGAATATTCTATTAAGTCTTATTTGTTTACCAATACCCATTTGGGGTGAACCTCCTTTGAAAATCATACAAATAAATGTAATATATCATGAATCTGTCAAAGAGTAAACATCTAATTTATTCTGATTCACCCTCAGTTTTTATTAAGCAATAATAAAATAAGGACTTGGGATAAAAATATGTGAGAAAGTATTGGAAATAAACAAAAAAATAGCATATCCTTATTATTTTGAAATAAACACAATATTGTATGAAGTATAAAAAACTGAGGGTGAATCAGGGTAGAATAATATTGACATTGACAAAATTATTTTATATCATAACTAGGCGTCAATTATTTCCCTCAATCTATAAGATTATTGCAAAGAGGACGTTGGAATATGAGACAAGTAGTTATTGAAAATCCCATTCTCAATTCACCATTTAATGAACCGAATAGGCATTTCAGATTTACTGAAGACGGCATAACAGACGAAATCATTGATGAGCGCAGAATAAGCTCATACTTCATACCAATTGCTCCACCCAAGAAACTCAAAGGAAAAGATCAGCCAACATTTTTTGATACTGAATGGACACAAGACCGAATCAAAGAGAACACCTTCATAAACCAAATCCGTAATAGCGTTGCCAGATGGCGTCAAGGTGGTTATCTTGGAATAACAAGGACAACTGCACAGCTTCTGGATTACTGGAGGAATCCTGAACGTAATAGAAAGCTATTTTTCTGTCAGATTGAGGCAATTGAGACTGCAATATACATCACAGAAGTTGCCAGACGATATGGTGATACATGGATTGAGAACGACCTACGAAGGTTCAATGAAGACGCCAATCCATTACTCAACCGCATGGCATTTAAGATGGCGACAGGTTCAGGCAAGACAGTGGTTATGGCAATGCTTATCGCATGGCATACACTCAACAAGCTTTCAAATACAACTGATGCACGTTTTTCAGATACATTTCTGGTCGTCACTCCGGGCATAACCATACGAGACAGGCTTCGTGTCCTTTTGCCAAATGACCCACAGAATTACTATCGCAAGATGGACTTACTTACGCCTGATCAGATGAACGAATTGGGCAAAGCCAAGATACTCATAACCAATTACCATGCCTTCCTACTACATGAGAATATATCAGCAGGCAAACTGACCAAAGACATTCTTGATAAAGACAACATAAAGCCATTCACAGAGACACCCGATCAGATGGTCAGACGTGTATGTCGTGAGTTTGGCAATAAGAAGAATATAATCGTCATAAACGATGAAGCCCACCATTGCTATCGGAGAAGACAAGGTAATGATGACAAACTGACAGGTGACGAACGCAAAGAAGCTGAACGCAGAGAGGATGAGGCT
>CAZMCH010000046.1:28716-31785 GCA_964564735.1 uncultured bacterium | reverse complement strand
TAAAAAAGATGAATGGGATTGGAAGGTCATAATATCAAAAAGCACGAACACTCGCTATAAATCTGGTGGAATCAGCTTTGTTGACGGAAAACTCTATTGGATTAGCGATGCGAATGGTCCCGAACCACATGATCGTGGGGTTTTCCGATGCGATCCTGCTGATCTAGCGAATCCTGAAAAACATACTATGCTGTTCAATCCGGGAGTTGAGTCGGGAAGCATGATTATTCAAGACAATGTGATTTTGGCATCTCATTGCGCTCCGGCATCGACATTTGACACAGGATTTATCGTTTCCCTTGATTTGGGTCAAACATGGGCGCAGTATGATCTTAAAGAATTTGGTAAACGTTCTCCAACTCGCTTTCATGAAAAGAATGGTGAAGGCTGGTTTAGGGTTGATCTGAGATCTGGATGGGTTACTTATGCTGAGACGCTGTTTATAAAGCCAAAGGAAGCGTAATTAGTAAGCCGGATTTTATTGCCTCAACCCGACTTACTAATACTTGATTTTCGAAAATGATATGTAGCAATAAATTTATTTATACAGAGGTCGCTATACTGATATTTTAATGCTCTATCATAAAAATCAATTCTTGAATGATATTGTCAATGCTTGTATAATTAAATTAAGGACTTATAATTAAATAACTTACCTATTTATTTGTTGGAGATTTTCTCTATAGATACACCTCAGGCAAGCGTTTTCCCATCTTGGGAGGGAATTAGGGGATAGGTTAAAGCGGTAAGTTATTTAATCATGGTTCCTAAGTAATCAAAATATTGGTGATTTATTCACTGTATATGAAAAAAGGAATACATCAATGTTATCGGTTAAAGGTATTTACGACGGGAAAAAAGTAGAACTTATTGAGGAAGTAAATCTACCCAAAGGCGAATCTCAAGAAGTAATAGTAACTTTTCTTAATGAGAATGTATATCTTGAATCTTTTAGTTTAATGGAATTTGTTGATGATTGGTCTTTGGAAGAGGTAAACTCCATTGAGCAAGTTTATAATGATAGACAATGCTTTTTTGATGGAAGGAAATTTGAGATGTGAAACCAAGCTTGATAGATACAGACATTTTCTCTTTCATATTGAAGAAAGATAAATCTGTATTAGAAAATGCCTTAAAATATCAGGAGAAATTTCAAAAATTCAATATAAGTATCATAACTTACTATGAAGTTCTAAGCGGACTGAAATATTTGGGTGCATCAAGCAAAATTGCAAAGCTTGAGCATTTTATAAGGCATAATAATCTGATAGGAATAGATAAAGAAGCAGTTCGTTCCGCTGCTAATATATACGCTTATTTGCTCCAAGAAGGTTTAATTATTTCCCAAGCAGATATTTTGATTGCTGGCATTGCAAAAAGCAAAAATTTGGTCTTGGTTACAAACAATATTTCACATTTTGAGAGAATTCCTGAGCTTGTGATAGAAAATTGGCATCTAGAGTTAAGATATTAGATGATATTTGTATAATTAGGTTAAGAATTGCGAGGGGGATATTATGAAATTCAAATATTGTTTTGCATTATCTGGATTAGCCTATTTTTTGCTCCTATTTACAGCGAAATTTACCCTATCTGCAGAAAATGTCTGGCTGAAGAAATCGGACATGCCCACTACCAGACGGGATCTGGCTACTGCATCTGCAAATGAGATTATATATGCTATTGGTGGTGGTCTTAGTGCTGAAGGTGATTGGGTTGGTGCAAATGTATGGGAACCATTTCAAAGAGGTATTATAGAAGAATATGACACTGGCTTTGTTACCAAGATGGTTGATTTAAAAGAAAAATTGGCTACATCATGGGGCAGAATAAGAAAGTTTTGATGTGGAAGTTTTTTATTAGTTTTAAGGAAATTATTAGCTTAGGAGCCAAAATATGAAAAAGCCCTTTGTTATTCGCTATAAAGGCGGAGAAGAAAGATTTAACCTGAAAGATATTGAGAGTTATGGATATAAAGTTAAATTCAGGGATTTCGCCGAGAATATTTCATCATTATCAACTCCCGGAGGCAAACTTGCATTAAATACTCATGATGATAAATTAGAAGCAGTAACTGTTGAATGTTATCCACCAAAAGACATTGAAATAGTTGTTTATAAAGGCAGTTGGGGTGAAGCGAAATTGAGAAATCATGATACTATTGTTATTCCACCAAACTTCGATCATGAGGCAGAAAATATCTCTGATCTGCCCGTATCGCTTCTTATTAGCAATTTTATCGTTGAGCAGGACTAAAAAATGACGCCAAAATTAGCAATTATTATGACGGAAGTATGCAACGAGCTTCCATTTGTAAATTGGGATAGGTTTATAGATTGTGGTAATATTATAGTTATATTTGGATGGATTGACAGAAAACAGGATAGCTATAAAGATTTTGTTTCACTTGAGATAACATCAAAAGGTAGTATTTCTTTTACAACATCATCAGCAGAATATAGCGAGGCGATCTCTGATATATTTGCTGGGTATGGCAGAATCCCAAAAGGCTCACATTTGCCATGCCAGCGTGTAGAGGATCATGAATTATTAAAAGGTATAAAAAAAGTCATAAAGATACGTGATAGACATCAGTAGACTTTATTCTTTAATAATAGGCGCTTCCTAAATCAAAGGAGGACACAGATGCCAGTAGGAAACAAGATATATTTTCCTCAGATAGCGGCAGGTGTATGGGCAGATTGGGTTAAGGTTGTTAATATAAATGATCTGCCTTCTTATGTGCAAGCTATTGTAAGGAATCCGTTAGGTCAGATAGTATGGAACGCAAACAGCACGCTTCAGCCTTATCAGGCTTGGGTTATTCCAGTTGATTCCGCTTTTCCACAAGAAAATGTCTCTTTAACGGTTGTATCAGAAAGACCCATAGTTGGTGAAAGGCATTGCCATTTGGGAACAGAGGTTTTAGCTTTTCCCGGAGCAAGCCCAGAAATGAAAACCGTAGGAACAAGGCTTTTCTTTCCAGAAACTGTTTATGGATGTCATGACAATTTCAGGTTAATGAATATTACGGAAAATAATTCAGAGATTATATGCTTACCGCATTAG
>CAZMCH010000046.1:0-28706 GCA_964564735.1 uncultured bacterium | reverse complement strand
GGTAATATCCAGAGATATAAATGGCTTTACTTTTAAGCGTTTTAGTAATCAAATTCCGCCTTTTGGGTTGTGGATATTCCTAGATACTGATATAGGCAATGTTCAAGGAACGCTGGAGATATTCTGCACTCAACCCATCGTTGGAGAAAGACATCTTCATTATGGGAATGGCGTAGCTGTTGGGCAACTAGGTCAGGTTCTTAGTTAGATAAATGGAGGTTATGGACAATGCCACTTACAAACAGACTTTTTTTTCCTCAAGTTGCCGCAGGTGTTTGGGCTGACTGGGTTCAGGTGGTTAATGTAAGCGGAGAAATATCAAACGTCAAAGCTGTTGCACGTAATCGTGGTGGAATCGTATTATGGTATGCTGATAAAGTGTTGAACCCATTTCAAGGTTGGGTGATACCAGTAGAACCCGTATCAAAACAACAGGATTTATCACTTGAGGTTATTTCTAATAAGGCAATTATTGGAGAACGCCATTGCCATCTTGGGACGGAGGTTCTTGCCTTTCCCGGTGCTTCTATTGAAATGGGAACTGTAGGAAAAAGACTCTTTTTTCCTGAACTTGTCGCTGAATGTCTTGATTGGTTCATCGTATTTAATATTAATAACGCAGAAGCGAATGTTAATGTCATTGTTAGAGACGATAACGGAAATATTGTTAGGCAGTTCAGCAATAAATTAAGGCATATGGGTTCATGGGCATTTTCTGATCAGGAAACTGGGCGTGTTCAAGGAACACTTGAGATTATTTCTGATCAACTAATAGCAGCAGAACGACATTTGCACTATCAAGGAACATATCATCCAAACGGTGTTGCAGTTGGTCAGCTTGGACAAGTTATTGATATAGACCCTTTGCCTCCTCCTATAATTTAAGGTATACATTTAAAACTCTATAAAAAAGTCATATCTTTATGAAAGGGGATAATATATGAGGTTTTTGGTTACAGGGGGAGCAGGATTTATAGCTTCACATATAGTTGATAGATTAATAAAGGAAGGACATCATGTTGCAATCGTTGATAATTTATCTTCTGGTAAAGAAAGCAATATAAATCCAAAGGCAAAATTATACAAAATAGATATCTGCGACCCCGGATTAGAAACTGTATTTGAGGTAGAAAAGCCCGACTATGTAAGTCATCACGCAGCGCAGATTTCCGTTGTCATATCTGTTCGAGACCCACAACTAGATGCACAAATTAATGTCATTGGGGCTTTAAATGTGCTTCAACAATGTATAAAATGCAATGTAAAAAAGCTTATTTTTGCATCAACAGGTGGAACTGTTTACGGTGAGCCTGAATATCTCCCGGCTGACGAAAAGCACCCAACAAAGCCTCTTTGTCCTTACGCAATTAATAAGCTAACATTTGAAAACTATCTCTATATGTATGGTGTAGTATATGGTCTTAATTATTCTGTTCTTCGCTATGCAAATGTCTATGGTCCCAGACAAGACCCACATGGAGAGGCTGGTGTTATAGCAATATTTACTCAAAAGATTATTGATGGTGTTCAGCCAATTATCTTTGGTGATGGAAAAGCTACAAGAGATTATATTTTCATAGATGATGTCGTCGATGCAAATATGATCGCACTAGAAAAGGGGGACAGAGAGATATATAATATCGGTACAGCTATTGAAACCGATGTAAATGAAATTTTTAGGCTTCTAAAAAAGGAATTTGGATTCACAAAAGATGCAATAAATGGCGAGAAACGTCCCGGTGAATTGCAAAGAATATCTATTGCAAATGATAAAGCTAAAGCTGAACTTGGTTGGTATCCAAAATATACTCTCGAACAAGGAATTAAAAAAACTGCTGAATATTACAAGCTCTAATCAAAAATATATTGCTTGACATTATTACTCTGTGTTCAGTATAATTATTAAGTCTGATTTATCAGAGTGCGGGAGTAGCTCAGTTGGTAGAGTGTCAGCTTCCCAAGCTGAATGTCGCGAGTTCGAATCTCGTCTCCCGCTCTAATTATAAATGATTTTAAGGGCGAAGTATTCGCTTATTTTATCTAAAAGATGGAGTGAATTTTTCGCCTTTATGTTTAAATATGCAATGGTGGAAAGCCTATGCCCTTATATGAATTTCATTGTAAACAATGCGACCATGAATTTGAGGAACTTTGCTCTCCAAGTAGCATAAATGCGGTATCTTGCCCAAAATGCAAAGACTCAAATGTTGAAAAAATGATGTCCGCTTTTGCTTTTTCATCAAAGGGAAGTTCCTCTGAAATAAGATCATCAAAAGGTTCTAGCTGTTCATCATGCAAAGCCAGCAGTTGCAAGTCTTGTTCTAAATAAATAAACCAAAACATCTTCAATGTTATGGAAAGAAAGGAGCATTGTGAGTAAAGGTAAAGCATAACCAAGTCTCATAAAAACAGTCTATGGCAAAAATAAAAAATAAGCAAATAAAAGAAGACAAGCTCGTTTCCACAACAACAAAATTATCTATCTATATCGAAGAAAACTGGAAAAAGTTAGCTGGTATAGCAGGAATAATAATCGTTGTTATCGCCGCCATAATCGTTTATTTTAGCTATACAGCAAATAGAAACGCAAAAGCTTCGTTAATACTTAGTGAAGCCGTGAAACTCTATACTGAAGCAGAATCCGCAATCCAAAAAGACGGCAATATAGAATCCACTATCAGCAAGTATGAAACAGCAAAGGCAAAATTTAAGGAAGCCATCGATCACGGTGGAAAAGCCTCTATTATAAGTGAAGCGATTTTCCTTTCTGCAAGATGCTCATTTCAGGCAGGTAAGTATAATGAAGCGATCTCTGAATATGACAAATTCATAAAGAAATATCCTAAAAGCCAAAATGCTATTTCCGCTAAAGATGCTATAGCAAAAAGTTATATGCAGATGGGAGATAATGAATCTATTAGAAAAGCAATACAATATTATGATGAAATTTCAAAATATCCTGAATCTTATATTACTGTTGATGCTATATTGAGCAAGGGTTTATGTTATGAAAAACTTGGAGAAAAAGACAATGCCATAAATGCCTATAAGGTTGTTGTCGATAGATTCAAAGTAAAAACTGAAAATGCAATTCAAGAAAAAGCCAAGACCGTTGTGGAAAAAGCAAAAGATGCAATAAAGAAATACCAAGACGCTCTGGGAAGTTCTGCATCTGATGCAAATTTCAAGTCTCTTCTTGAAAAAGCACAATCCCTTGAAAAAGGCAAACAAGAAAAATGGTTTGACACTCTCTTGGCTTATGACAAAGCTATCTTAGCGAGAAATGAATACTGGCAACAGCAATCAGTATCCGCAGGAAGTTCGAGCAAATTAAAGGAAGCAGAAAAAGCTTTGCGTGAATATGAAGAACAATCCTTGAATTTGATAAAGTCAGTAAACTCTGGACGAAAATATGAAGCACAGGGCGATTGGGATACTGCTTTAAGCTATTTTAGTAGAGCGGTTGAATTTACTTTTTTGCCCGTTAGAGATATGTATATAAAAGCACAAAATAAAATAGATTTGCTTAACATAGCTAAACAAGAAGGGAAGCCACAGGCATAATGAAGAAACTTCTATCAGGAAATGAGGCAATAGCTCGTGGGGCTTATGAAAGCGGAGTTAGCGTCGCATCTGCTTATCCCGGAACGCCTAGCACTGAAATATTAGAAACGATTGCGAGAGAATATCCAGAGATATATGCGGAATGGTCGCCTAATGAGAAGGTTGCTTTTGAGGTCGGCATGGGCGCATCATTCGCAGGTGGCAGAGCGCTTGTCGCTATGAAGCATGTCGGCGTAAATGTTGCCGCAGACCCACTTTTTACACTCTCTTATACAGGAATAAAGGGTGGTTTCGTCCTCATTAGCGCAGATGACCCCGGGATGCACAGCTCACAAAACGAACAAGATAATCGCAACTATGCCAAGTTTGCTAAAATCCCTCTTTTAGAGCCTAGCGATAGCCAAGAAGCAAAAGAATTTGTTAAAATGGCATTTCATATCAGCGAAAAATATGACACTCCCGTTATGGTGCGAACAACTACTCGTATTGCTCATTCTGAATCCATCATTGAATTAGAAGAAAAAGAGCAGATAGAAAAACCAGAGGGATTTGTTAGGGACGTTCAGAAATTCGTTATGATACCCGCTTATGCTAGAAAAAGGCATGTCATTGTTGAAGAACGCCTTGAAAAACTCAAAGCTCTTTCGGAAGAATCTCCTCTCCAAAAAGAGGAATTTCTTGATGATAATATTGGCATTATAACAAGTGGAGTCGCTTATCAATACACAAAAGAAGCGATGCCAAATGCCTCTATATTAAAGCTTGGAATGACTTATCCTTTGCCAGAAAACTTGATTCGTGATTTTGCAAGCAAAGTTAAAAAGCTTTACGTTGTTGAGGAATTAGACCCATATCTTGAAAGCCAGATACGTGAGATGGGAATTGATGTTATTGGGATTGGTCAAAGATTGGGTGAGCTTTCCCCTGATATTGTAGCAGAATTTTTCACAGGTAAGACTGTGCCTAATATACTTCCTGAAATGAAATTGCCTGCACGTCCTCCAGCTATGTGCGCGGGCTGTCCGCATAGAAGCGTCTTTCATATATTAAAGAAAAAGAAATTGACTGTATCGGGTGATATAGGATGTTATACTCTAAGTGTCCTTCCGCCTCTGGAAATCATGGATACATGCGTTTGTATGGGTGCAAGCATTACAGCCGCTATGGGCATAGAAAAAGCAACTGGAAGAAGCGATAATGTCGTTGCTGTCATTGGTGATTCAACATTTGTTCATTCGGGTATAACGGGTCTTGTTGATATGGTTTATAACAAATCAAAGGGAACTGTCATTATATTAGATAACGATACAACAGCGATGACAGGTCGTCAGGATCATCCAGCGACGGGAAAAACGCTTATGGGTGAGGATACTACACGCCTTGATTTCTTTAACCTTGCAAAAGCATTAGGCATTGAGTATGTCAGAAACGTTGATCCCTATGACTTAAAAGAATTAGAATCAGTCATAGACGAAGCGACAAAGCTTGATAAATTAGCACTTATAATTACAAATCGTCCTTGTGTCCTTTTGAAGCGTGATACAAAGCCAAAATTAGCGGTTGTTGATCCTGATGTATGCGTTGCTTGTGGACTTTGTCTTAGGCTTGGATGCCCAGCGATGGCAAGGACATCTGCGGAGAACAAAAAAGTAAAGATTGATCCTGTTTTGTGTAGTGGTTGCATGGTTTGTGCGCAAGTCTGCAGATCGAAGGCTATATCCGAAAAAGTATAACCAAAAAAGTCTCCCTTTACCAAAGGGAGATTTAGAGGGATTTTCCAATTTTGATAAAATATTGCTAAGAACTGGATTCTAGCTTCCGCTGGAATGAGAACTTACGACTTTGTCATTCCCGTAAAGCTTGTCCTCGTGAAAACGGGGAACGGGAATCCAGAGAAATTGTTTGATATTTTTTTAGATTGCCAAATATCCCCAACATACCTTTAATAGCGAGTTATTTAGAGTTACTTTCCCCTCTTGGGAGGGGATTAAGGGGTGGGTTTTCTGGATTCCAACTTATACTGGAATGAGAACTTACGACTTTGTCATTCCCGTAAAGCTTGTCCTCGTGAAAACGGGGAACGGGAATCCAGAGAAATTGTTTGATATTTTTTTAGATTGCCAAATATCCCCAACATACCTTTAATAGCGAGTTATTTAGGGCTACTTTCCCCTCTTGGGAGGGGATTAAGGGGTGGGTATTAACTATAAATGATAAGAGGTTAGACAATTGAGCGAAACAACGAATATAATAATAACAGGCGTAGGCGGACAGGGCATCCTTCTTGCGAGTGAAATAATATCACAATCAGCGATGCAAGCAGGCTTTGACGTAAAGAGAAGCGAAATTCATGGAATGGCACAACGTGGAGGCAGTGTCAACAGCCATATTCGCTTTGGTGAAAAGATATATTCTCCGCTTGTTATGAAAGGCGAATGTGATCTGCTTTTATCTTTTGAAGAACTAGAATCGCTCAGAATGGCTGACTTTGTAAAAAAAGACGGAACTGTAATTGTAAATACTCAAAGGATAAATCCCAGCACTGTCGCAAGCGGTGCGACAACTTATCCTGATGATATAGAAGAAACCTTAAAAAGATATTTTCCAACTGCGGTATTTGTTGATGCCCTTGATCTTGCGAAACAAGCTGGAAATATCAGAACTGCCAATATTGCTTTACTCGGCTCTGCATCAAAAAAACTCAATATTCCAATAGAGATATGGGAAGAAGCTATTGCAAAGAGAGTTCCAGAGAAAGCCATTGAAGCAAACCTAAAAGCCTTCCATTTGGGTTTGCAGGCAGTATAACACGAGTTTTTTATTAGAATGACAATGAAATGTCACCCTGAACGAAGTGAAGGGTCTTCTTAATCTATATGAAAAACTCGTAAATATAAAAAATAATGCGGATAGGTATAACATCTGACATACATACAGACATAACCCCTGCCAATCATAAAATAGTAAAACATCTCTCAAAAATTGTCCAACATTCTGGGCTTGATGTTTTTATTATTTGTGGTGATATTTCGCCCTCTCCATTTGAATTTTCAAAAACTATATCAGCTTTCCAAGATATTCAATGCAAAAAACTATTGGTCGCAGGAAATCACGACATCTGGATAGCATCGAATAATGGTTATATAAACTCCTATCAAAAATATGAAATTATAACAGCATTATGCAAAGAGCATGATTTTCATCATCTTGGCGATTCTGCTATGATCATTAATGAGATCGGCTTTTGTGGAACAATCGGTTGGTATGACTATTCCTTCAGATCTAAAGAATACAAAATCCCTTACGAAAATTACCTAAATAAAACTTTTGGTGGCTCGATATGGAATGATGTAAATTATGCCAAATGGGGCAAAGATGATCCAGAAGTTGCAAAGGGCTTTGAAGATGATCTTCAGAAACAGATCGATTCCATAAAAGATAAAGTTTCACGCATAATTGTTGCAACACATCATATACCATTTAGGGAATGTGTAACATATCGCAATGATCCGACATGGGATTTTTTCAGCGCATTTATGGGTAGTGAAGGTTTAGGTGAGATATGCCTTAATGAGTCATTGATTAGCCATGTCTTTTTTGGTCATACACACGCAGAATATAATATAATGATAAAAAGGCAAGGGAAGGGTGATTTATCGAGTATATTGGCTATATGTTCGCCTATTGGTTATCTGACAGAGCCTCCGAAGGATTTAGGGGAATATGCAAAAAGCAGGCTAAAAATCATTAATATATGATCTTAATAGAACGCAGATCAAACGGATAGAGCAGATTTTGCACGGATTTAGGACTGTAGGACAAAATTTCAGGAACAATATCATCAAATATAAGCCCTGAATCCAAAATTCTGTCTCTTTTCCCAATCAGCGGAAATCCGCTCAATCAGCTTTATCTGCGTTCTATTTCTTTTTATTGAGAATTATATGGGCATATTGGAAGACTCAGAGCAGATTGCAGAGCAAGAATCTATTAGCGAAAAAGATGCAAAGAAGAATTACTTTCTATCATACATCAACGGGGTATTTGCAAGTATAGGATTTCGCTTTGTTGATTCTGGCATGGTTTTACCAGCATTTGTAAAGCAGTTGACTAAATCTAACGTATTAGTTGGATTGACAAGTTCAACTATGGTTGCTGGTTCAATATGGCTTCAGATGTTCATGTCTAACTTGATGGAACATCGCCCTCGAAAGATGCCATTTTATACATTTGGTATTTTTGTCAGACTTGCCACATGGTTTTTGATAATAATCACAACATTACTAATTGGAAATAAAAACGATATTCTATTGTTTATTATATTTTATTTCCTTTATTTTACCTTTTGTTCCTCTTTAGGAATATCGAGCTTGCCCTTCAACGATATTGTTGCAAAAGCTATACCTGCCAACAAAATCGCGAGATTATTTGGCACTAGGCAATTCACCGGAGAGGCTTTCGCTATTGGTGTTGGGATACTAATTAGATTTATATTAAGCGAAAGATGCTCTATTGCATTTCCATATAATTATGCGGTTATTTTCTCATTAGGATTTATCGGCTTGACAATATCAGGAATATCTTTTATATCCGTAAAAGAGCCAATAGAGCCAGTTCCCAAAGAGCGCAAGCCGTTTTGGGAGCATATAAAACTAGGTTCATATTTTCTCAAAACAGACAAAAATTATAGGGCTTTCTTGGTATTTCGTATAGCAGCATCTTTTGGAGGCATGAGTATACCTTTTTATGTTCCTTATGCCCTTGACAGAATAAAAGTTCATGCCTCAACGATAGGGACATTTACCGCTGTTGGTGCAATCAGTGCCTTATTATTCAACGCATTATGGAGTTATATTGGCGAAAGAAAAGGTAGCAGACGGTTAATGATTATCTCATATTCAATTGCTTGCATAGTTCCGATAATTGCTATCAGCACAAGATTATTACCAAATAACTATCAGACAACATATTTTCTGCTTGTATTTGTGGCAAATCAGGCATATACAAGCGGAAGTAGCATCGCATATATGACCTATACAATAAATATGGCTCCGAGAATGAATCGTCCTACATATTTGGGATTTTTGAATACATTGATGTTTCCATTAGGATTTGTGCCAGTCATTGCGGGGGCTTTGCTTAGGTTTATCCCTTATGAGTATATGTTCTTACTTTCTGCTATTTTTTCTGCATTGGGAAGCTATTTTGCGACAAGGCTTGCGGATGTTGGTGATCGATCAAATAATAACATTTAAAATAAAAAAGCCATTATGATATAATCATAAGAAGGCAAAAATATATATACCTAAAACTCTACCAACAGGAACAACAATGACATCAGATAAAGCAGAATCTATTTTTCTTGATAGATGTATAGAAGCTAATGTAAAATATAAAAAAAATAAATAATTGATAGGACAATTTAGGAATATGAGATCGAAATTTAACATTGATGAAATATTTGAAATAGCAGAACAGATAGAGAGAAATGGTGCAAAGTTTTATAGTGATTCTGCCGATATAGTTCCTGCTAATTCACCATCACACAAACTTCTTATCACGCTAGCAGAAATGGAAATTAAGCATGAAGCTATTTTTGCATCTATGAGAAAAGATATAATTTCTCAAGAGAAAATTGATTCAATAATGAATCCTTATTTTGATCCAGATGGTATAGGGGGAATGTATCTAAAATCAATAGCAAATGGACAAGTTTTTGATATTAATCAACCGCTTCTTAAGCGCGATGAATCAACTGAAACAATTCTAAAATTGGCTCTTGACCGTGAAAAAGACTCAATTATATTTTATTTAAGTATAAAAGAGGCAATCTCTGAAAATCTTATTCAAAAAAATATTGATATAATCATCAAAGAAGAAATGAGCCATATTGCATATATAACATCAGTTCTCTATAATAATACCAAAAGGTGAAAACAATGCCATTACTAAAAGTGCAAATCAGAGAAACCGATAAATCCCAGCTTACACCCGCAAGAGTAATTTTAAGGGACGAAAAGGGCAAATACTATTATCCTGAAAAATGCTTCTCTTATAAAAATGATAATCATTTCACTACCGATGGGCAATTCAAAATTATGTTGCCTGTCTGTAAAGTATATTTGCTCGTTGAAAAAGGTAAGGAATATATGCCTGTTGAAGGCGAACTAGATTTAGAAAAAGGTCAGGACTATCATGTTGATTGCGAATTACAAAGATGGATCAACATGGCAGAACTTGGCTGGTATTCTGGTGATTTACATATTCACCGCACAATAAGCGAAATAAAAAATCTTATTCTTGCAGAAGACCTGAATATTGCACCCAATATTACTGTTTGGAATGATTGGAAATATTCCAGCGATGATATTAAAATCGTTCCAAAAAACAGAATCATACAAGCGGATAGTATCCATGTTGCAAGTATTTTAACACAAGAAGATGAACGTCAGGGCGGTGCTGTAATTCTACTCAATCTTGATGCCCCAATAGAGCTTGGGTTGAAATCGAATTGGTATCCTGCTGGATATGAATATTGTCGAAATGCCCATAATTTAGGCTGCCTTGTTGATCAGGAAAAGCCTTTCTGGTGGGAAGCCCCTGTAAATGTTGCTTTAGGTGGGGTTGACACAATCGGAATTATTAATAACCATATACAGCGTGAGGAAATAATGGATAACGAGGCATGGGGAAAACCCCGTGACCTGCAAAAATTCCCCAACTACAGAGGTTTTATTGATAATGTCCTCGATCAATACTATCATTATCTCAATCTTGGAATGAATTTGCCTATATCCGCAGGATCGGCATCTGGTGTTCTGAAAAATCCTGTTGGATTTAACCGTCTTTATGTCCATCTTGATGAAGGTTTTAGCTATGATAAATGGTTTATAGGCATGAAGCTAGGGCGTTCATTTGCCACTAATGGACCTTTGCTCTTTTTCTCAATAAATGGACAAGAATCAGGATCAGTTATTAAATCTACAGAACCAATTCTGGCGAATATCTCTATAAAGGCTTTATCTCAAAACCAATTGGAAAATATTCAGATCATATATAATGGACAAATTATACAGGAATTTGGCAAAAACGGATTACATGAATTTGATTTTTTATTAAACGAAAGCGGATGGATTATTGCAAGAGCATTTGAGAAACCCCAAAAGACAATTAAATTTGCTCATACAAGTCCTATATATGTTGAGATTGGTTCACCAATGAAGCCTAATAGGGATTCTGCAATGTATTATGCAAATTGGTGCAAAGAATTGCTTGAAATGTCAAAATCAGATAAAGACAGATATATAACTAATGTTCAACGAGAGGAAGTTGAATCTCTTTATCGTCGTGCAATTACTTTCTATGAGAAAATGTTATAGTAAATCATTCTTGTATTAATCAAAGCGACAAATCATGTTAAAGAGCAAGAAATCTCTTCTTTTGTCGAATAATTTACACCAACGGCAAATTCTCCCTCTCCAAAAGGAAGACTTAGAGGGATTTTCAATGAAATCTGACTATATTAGCTTCATTCATTGCCTCACACACCTTTACCGTTCATATCAAATAATTTCAACAGCTATTTCGGTGAATCGTTTAAGTCTATAGTCATTTGTAAAAAATACATCACATTTTGATATTGTCGCAACAGAAAGATGTATTGAATCAGGTGTCTTAAATCCATATCTTGCTCGGATATTTGTTGCACCGTCTATTATTTGGGTTGATAAAACAACAATTTCATCCATCGCCATTTTGAAATAATAGTCATAATCCTTTAGAAGTTCATCGTCTTTAGTCTGTAAAGGCTTAACACGACATTCCATTCTTGCAAGATCGCTTGTTACACATACAATATCGGGTGCAGATAGCCGTGTTTCTATAATAGAAGCATAGGGCATGACTTGCTCAACAGCATAAATAATAATAGCAGAATCCAGATAAATTCGCACTTTTATCTCTCCCAGCTATTCCGTTCATCCTGTAAATAAGAATCCACATTCTCTCGTGTTGGAGATTTATAACCACGATCTAACTGTCGTCTGCGAATTTCCGCCACAATGTTATGATATGAATTATAAGATTTAGATATTTTTGGCTCAATAATTATGCGTACTTCTGCGTGTTCTTGTATATCCAGAGGTTGCAAGGGTTTCAAAACCCCTTCTTCATATATTGCATTAATAATCTGAGTCATAATTCTCACGTCCTTTTTATTGATATTAGATTATGTTTACATTAGCTATTATACTTTTCCTTATATCAATAGTCAAGCATGTTTTTGAAGAATTCTGATTTAACATGCTGTGGGTGTTGGGTTTCGTTCCTCAACTAAAGCTACCATGATTAATTTCCTATAACAATATGTAACCTACCTCCACAAAGCTCTCGAAGCTTTATAAAGTCAAAAAAACTCCTTCCATACTACCTTCTTTCTTATACAAAGGTTTTGCAAATACCGCAAGATAAACTCCCCTCAACACAATGCTATCAGAAGGAAAGCAAATAAACAGCCCTTAAAGCAAATACATATTGAATTATTGTCTGATCTAGTTTATAATCAAATCATTATGACAGACAAGGAGGATTATTGGTGAATACAAACAAACTAGCGATTTTAGGGGGAAATCCAATCAGACAAAAGCCTTTGAGATTTGGAACGCCTTTTATCGGACAAGATGAAATAGATGCTGTTACTGATGTGCTAAAGTCAGGTTGGATTAGCACAGGACCAAAGACTCAAGAATTTGAGGAACGATTCAGGGATTATGTAGGTGCCAAAAATGCGATAGCATTATATTCATGCACAGACGCTATGGAATTAAGCCTTGTGCTTGCTAGTATTAGCGATGGCGACGAGGTAATCACTTCTCCGATGACCTTCACTGCAACAGCCAATATAATCATACATCAGGGAGCAACTCCTGTTTTTGCTGATATTAAAAGAGAAACCCTAAACATTGATCCATCAGAAATTATTAAAAAGATTACTCCGAGAACAAGAGCAATTATACCCGTTCATTATTCAGGACAGCCTTGTGAGATGTCTGAAATCATGGATATTGCCAAAGGACATGATCTCTTTGTAATTGAAGATGCTGCACATGCTACAGGCGCAGAATATCATGGCAAGAAGATCGGATCGATTGGGCATACAACCGCTTTCAGCTTCCACGTCCAAAAGACAATGACCACTGCAGAAGGTGGTATGCTAACAACCGATAATGACGAATGGGCTAAGAAAGCAAGGATATTGCGTTTGCATGGTATGAGCAAGGATGCTTGGGGGCGTTCATCTGCATCGCAAGTGCTTTATGATGTGGTTTATCCCGGCTATAAATGCAACATGACAGATATTCAATCTGCAATGGGATTAATTCAACTAGCCAAACTTGAATCCTTCATTGAAACTAGGCAGAAATTAGTAAAAATATATAATGAAGCATTTAGTCAGATGCCAGAGATAGATACAATTAAGAGAATTGATGGAATTCGCCATTCTGAAAATATGTATGTTATCTTGATTAATCTGGATTTATTGAGTATTGATCGTAATGAGTTTATAAGATGCCTAACAGCAGAAAATATATTTTGCTCGGTGCATTTTAGACCTGTTCATCTTCATTCATATTATAGCGATACATTTGGTTATAAAAGAGGCGATTATCCAAATGCTGAATATGCCTTTGATAGAGCAATTACGCTTCCCCTTTCACCGAGTATGAGTGAAGAAGATGTTCATGATGTTATTAATGCAGTCAAAAAAATTGTTATTTATTATAGAAAATAGAAAACAGGCTTATCTAACTTATGAAAATATTGATGATAAATTATGAGTTTCCACCGATAGGCGGAGGGGGGGGAAATGTAACATATTACATATCAAAGCATCTTGCTCAATTCGGTCATGAAGTCCATGTCATAACATCTAAATTTAAGTCTTTACCCAGAATAGAAGAAATAGAAGGCTTTACTGTCCATAGAGTTCCAGTCCTTAGGAAAAGTCCCAATGTCTGTGGTATCCATGAAATGCTTACCTATGTAGTCAGCGCAAGCATTTATTCAATATCTTTTATCAAAAAGTATCAACCTGATATTATTCATGTATTCTTTGGAATACCATCTGGACCAGTCGCTTATCTCCTGAAAAAGCTATATAATATCCCTTATGTGTTATTTCTTGGTGGGCGTGATGTCCCTAGACCACATCCTGATCCGCCTTTTTATAGATTGATGTATGGTGTGCTTATGCCTGCTATCAAAGAAATATGGGGAAACGCAAAGGCTGTCGTTGCTTGTAGTAGCGGATTAAAGGAAATGGCACAAAAGACAGCAGGAAATATACCATTATATATTATTCCTGATGGCGTTGACCTTGATAAATTTCACAGTGTAAATAAAAGGGAAAATAAAGGAAAAATAAAGATACTTGGAATAGGAAGGTTAATACCAAGAAAAGGATTTGACTGTCTTATCAGAAGCATCCAAGAGATCGCAAAACTAACAGACAAAGATTTCTGTGTTGAGATTGTAGGCGACGGTCCTTTGCGATCTGATCTTGAAAAACTAGCTAAACGATTGAATGTTGCGGATAAGGTGATTTTTGCTGGCTCAGTTCCCTATGACAAACTTCCTGAAAGCTATCAAGGGGCTGATATTTTCGTTTTATCGTCATTTGCAGAGGGGATGCCATTGGTTGTTTTAGAAGCTATGGCTTCTGGATTGCCTGTCGTTGCAACTAGAGTTCAGGGCATTGATGAGTTAGTCAAAGTCGGTGAAAGTGGATTTCTATTTAAGCCATCAGACTATCAGGCATTGGGTCGCCATCTTGCAAATATAATCAATAATGATTCATTGCGTTTAGAAATGGGAAAGAAATGCCTTGATATTATACAAAAGTATGGATGGGCGAATATTACTGAAGATTATATCAAATTATATAGGATGTAATATATTAATGAATATCGGCATAGCTATTATTCTTTTATCTGTTTGTGTTCCAATACTTGCAATTGCCTCAAATTCAGAAATTGAATCTATGAACAAAACTCATAACATATTCACTGGTCGGAATGGAACTTTTGCTTGCTTTGGTGATTCAATCACTGATACTATGGCATTTTGGGCATCAATTCCTAATGCAGACAAAAACATTCCAAAAGAAATGAATGAAGCCAAAAAAGTTGTCACTGACTACATGATTCCAGAATGTTGGCGTGAATGGAAAGGCGAAGAATATGGAAACAAAGGAACAATGACAGCTAGATGGGTTTATGATAACATAGATAAATGGCTTAATAAACTCAATCCAGAAGTTGCATTAATAATGTTTGGCACAAACGATCTACATTCATTAGAACTTGATGAATATCAAACAAAAATGCGTAAGGTTGTGCAAAAATGCCTTGATAATGGAACGATTGTAGTTTTAAGCACAATTCCACCAAGAAGTGGCTTTGAAGATAAATCAGAGCAATTCTCAGATGCTATCCGAAATATATCAAGAGAATATAACATGCCTTTGATAGATTATCATGCTGAAATATTAAAGCATCGCCCTGATGACTGGGACGGTTCTATGAAAAAATTTGCTAGATGGGAAGGTTATGATGTTCCAACGCTTATTTCTCGTGATGGTGTTCATCCTAGTTATCCTAAAAATTATATAGGTGATTATTCAAAAGAGGCATTAAAAAGCAGTGGCTATAATTTACGAAATTATCTCACTTTGATAAAATATGCGGAGGTGATAAAAACTGTGTTAGCTGATAATGCAATCATCAAACTACTTTCTCAGGATTGGTATCCAAAAGCCCCGCCATTGCCATCTCCAGCAGGAGAAATTATAAGAGTAACAAACGTTGATGAATTTTTTAGAGCAGTTGAGGACATCAAGCCAAATGGAACGATATTACTCGCAGACGGGCATTATATAATGCCGAGATATATCGAGATTAGGACAGATAATGTAACTTTACGGAGTGAATCAGGTCAACGAGATAGAGTCATTATTGACGGAAAAGATAGCATACATGGTGAACTTGTGGGCATAAGATCATGCTCTGGCGTTACTATCGCTGATTTAACGATACAGAATATCAAATGGAATGGCATCAAGATCAATTCCGATAGCAATGTGCAAAATGTAACTATTTATAACTGTGTCATACACAACATTTGGCAAAGAGGCGTTAAGGGAGTAAAAGTTCCAAAAGACAGAATGGATGAGATGTGTCCAAAAAACTGTCGTGTCCAATATTGCCTTTTCTATAATGACCATGCAAAACGTTTTGAAGATGATCCTGCAGATACGATTGATAACTTTGGCGGAAACTATATCGGCGGAATAGATACAATGTATGCAAAAGACTGGGTTATAAGCGATAATGTTTTTATTGGCATACAAGGAAGAACTCGAAGCGCAAGAGGCGCAATATTTATCTGGCATGATTCCAAAGGTTGCATAGTTGAACGAAATATCATTATAGATTGCGATACAGGAATCGCTCTTGGTAATTCGCATAAAGCGGAAGAAACAGACCTTCATTGCTTTAACTTCATTATTCGTAATAATTTTATTACGAGGGCTCCAGAAAATGGGATTGTTGCTGATTATACAAAAGACTGCAAAATTATTAATAATACAATCCATGATCCGCAAAATCGTCTTGGTCGCCTGATAAGACTCGTTCATGATAATGACGGATTATTAGTTGCCAATAATCTTTTAAGCGGTCCAAAGATAAGGAATGAATCACAAAGCAATATTGTATTTATGCAGAATTATGAGGGTGATATAACGGAATATTTTATTGATGCTGAAAAAGGCAACCTCCATATAAAATCGCAAATTGATGGCGTTACAGGCAAGGCGATTTCATTACAGGAAGTTAATGAAGATATTGATCGTCAGAAGCGAAAAGATAAGCCCGATATTGGTGCTGATGAGCTATATTAATGGTCAACCGAATTAAAACTTTTTAATGTTATAAAATGCTATTTTGGACAATCCTCGTGAAATAAAAGAAAAAACCACTCTTGAAAACAGGTCTTGAGGAGGAATTAATTTGTTAAGAATATTTGGTTATATTTTCATCTTATTTTTTCTTTTTATGATTTTGGGCTGTGGTGGAGAAGATAAGATAATAGATACGCAAGAGCCTTGCTGGGGACTATGTGACGATACATACCGAAGCCAGAAATTTGCGTTTAATATCACTGAATTGCCAATAGATAAGTGGACAGTCAAAACCTATGGCGAAAATGGACAAGGCAAAGTTTTGAGTTCAGAATTTGGTGTAAAGACATATATAATGCTATTAATGCAACCAAATGCGGAAGGCAAGTTTATTGATCTGGACGAAGGGAAATATATTGATAGCATATTGGATGCAGGAATGCCATTTATTACTGTGTGGGTATATGAATATCAAAACATGGATATTCCAACCCATGAATTTTTGGACATAATGAGAATGATCTATGCTGATGCAAATTTGTATGAAGCAAAACCAATTGCAGGGTCTAACAATACAGGCTATCAAGTTATGGGTCAATATGATGATGATAACACAATCACATTGAGTTGGTTCATAAAAAAGAATATCTTGGTAGAAATTGGTTACATTGCAGAAAATAAAAAGCATTTATCATATCTTGGCACATATAACCATGTTGTTAGCCATTTAAAGAACTGAATAAAAATTAAGTGTAATTGAAAAAACTATATAAATAAATATTGCAGAACTCACTGAGAAGGATATTTAAAAAGTTATGATTGTCAAAAAACAGATAATTCTTATAATCGCTTTTTGTTTATTGACCTTAACATTGGAGGTAAACGCTATGTCAGCAGAAAATGTTTTCTATGTCGCAACAAATGGTAATGATTCTTGGTCAGGGAAATTGGCATTGCCGAATCAAGACGAATCAGATGGTCCTTTTGCTACTCTCACTAAGGCAAGGGATATGGCGCGTCAAGTAGAAAACGCAACGGTCTATGTCAGAGGCGGAACATATTTTCTTAATGAACCGCTTGTATTCACATCAAAGGATTCGGGAACAACCTTTTCAGCATATCAAAATGAAACACCTGTTATCAGTGGAGGAAAGCATTTAAAAGGCTGGAAGCAGGTTGAAATTGACGGAAAAAATCTTTGGGCATTAGAAATCCCAGAAGTCAAAGATGGCAAATGGTTCTTTCGTGAGCTTTGGATCAATGGCGAAAGACGCACAAGGGCAAGACATCCGAATACGGGCTATCTGAAAATTGTTGATGTCATTGAAAAAACAGAGCAATGGCATCAAGGTCAATCTAGCTTTAAGTTTGCTGATGGTGATATAAAAGCATGGAAAACGATGGAAGATGCAGAAGTTGTCGCTATGTGCAGATGGGTTGATTCTCATTTGCCAATAAAAAGCGTTGATGAGGCTGAAAAGGTCGTTTATTTTCCATATAAAAGCGTTTTTCAGCTTGCGACGAATGATCCATATTATGTTGAGAACGCCTTTGAATTATTGGATGTTCCCGGAGAATGGTATCTGAGCAAAAAGACAGGAATGCTCTATTATATGCCCATGCCTGATGAAAACATGAATAAAGCTGAGGCTATTGCGCCTGTTCTTGAACAATTAGTTTTGCTTCAAGGCAAACCAGAGAATAATGAATTCATTGAAAATATGGTTTTTAAAGGCTTGACATTCTCTCATTCGGAATGGTGGCTTGAAGGAAAAAGCGGATTTTCTCAGGCGTCTGTCGGCGTTCCGGGGGCAATATATGGAGAAGGCGTGCATAATTGCATTTGGGAAAAATGCACAATTACCCATGTTGGCAATTATGCTATTGAACTATCGAGAGGATGTAAAGGCAACAGGATTCAGTTCTGCGATCTTTCTGATCTCGCTGGTGGCGGAGTTAAGATTGGTGAAACAACAATTCGTGATAAAGAAGCTGATCAAACATCAAACAATCAAATATTGGATTGCCATATTCACGATGGAGGGATGATATTCCATCCCGCTGTTGGCGTTTGGATCGGTCAAAGCCCTGATAACCGCATTGCATATAATCATATTCACGACTTTTATTATACAGGTGTTTCAATCGGCTGGACATGGGGCTATGGTCCTGCACTTGCGACTGGCAATCTGCTTGAATCAAATCATATCCATCACATAGGCATTAAATCCAATGGCGATGGACCTATTTTGAGTGACATGGCTGGAGTGTATACGCTTGGTTTGCATGAAGGCTCAGTCATACGTCATAACGTATTCCATGATATAGCGGGTATTCAATACGGCGGATGGGGCATATACTTTGACGAAGGCACAACACATATACTTGCAGAAAACAATCTTGTCTATAATACAACTCATGGGGGATTCCATCAGCATTATGGCAAAGAAAACGTTTTCCGTAACAATATAATAGCCTTTGCGCGTGATTTCCAGATTCAGCGAAGCAGACCCGAAGAGCATATCAGCTTTATCTTTGAGAATAATATCGTCTATTGGGATAAAGGGCTAATGGTCTCTGGTAATCTCGGCAATTTCAATATAGTCTTTAATAATAACCTATATTGGAATGTTGGCGAAGGGCAATTAAAGGCGAATAATTTGAGTTGGGAAGAGTGGCAGAAAAATGGCATGGATCAAGATTCCATAACAGCAGACCCGATGTTTGTTGATCCAGAAAATAGGGATTTCCGCTTAAAGCCCAATTCACCAGCATATAAGATCGGCTTTGTGCCATTTAAGTTTTAGGAATAGAACGCAGATGAAACGGATTAAGCGGATTTATGCTGATTCATAAAATAATCCGTTTTAATCCGCAAAATCCGCTTTATCAGCGTTCTATAAAAAGGAAAATCAATCATGGATAGCAATTTAATACAGACATTTCGTAATATATTTGAAAGCAGGCTTTTCAATATCGGCAAAACAGAAATTAATCTTTTGATAATTATTGAATTTATTTTTATCATTGTTGCGTTTTATGTCATGTCAAAGATAATTAGAAGGATTTTGAAAAGACGAGTTTTGACTCACTTTGGAATGAGTGAAAGTGGAAAATTCGTCATATTAAGGTTGTTTCATTATTTGGTCATGGTCGTTGGAATAATGATAGCATTTAATACGGTAGGCATACAATTGACAAGCATCACGGTTGGTCTTGGTGTGCTTGGTGTCGGGTTCGCTTTTGGTTTGCAGAACATAACATCCAACTTTGTTTCGGGCATGATATTACTCTTTGAGAGGCATGTAAACGTTGGTGATTTCATCACAGTTGGTGATATAATAGGCAGAGTAAAATCTATTCGCATACGTGCAACAACTATTGTTACAGCTGATAACGTTACGCTAATCGTTCCTAATTCCAAATTTATTGAGGATACAGTAACCAACTGGTCGGTTGAAGACCCTAAACTTAGAGTGCCGATCCCTATTGGTGTTGCGTATGGTTCTGATACTGAGTTGGTAACAAGGCTTCTTTTAAGGGCAGCGGAAGAACATGAGGAAGTTTTGAAAGACCCCGCCCCGGTTGTTCAATTCAGGGCTTTTGGTAGTTCCTCGCTTGATTTTATGCTACTCCCATGGATAAGCGACCCAACAAAGCGTATTAAAGTTATCAGCGATATTAATTATAAAATTGACAAGCTGTTCCGAGAGAATAATATTACAATTCCATTCCAGCAGGTTGATGTGCATTTTTTCCCGAAAGTGGATAATTTGTAATATAAGGAGTGATAATATATGTCCAAAAGCGAAACCACATTAATCAAAGATCAGGTTGTTCGGGAACTTGATAAATTAGATGAAACTGAGCTTGTGCAAATAGCTGATTACATAGCATTCATTAGATTTCGCTCAAGATATAAACTAATACCAATTGCTAATTGAAATATAACACAAAATAGTTTATACCAGAAATTCTCAATTAAAGAATCAACAACAATGATGGATACAATATATGGAAGATTATAGAAAATAGAGGGAAATTCACATTATCGAGCATTATATTGACATTCAGACCGATATATACAAAAAAACTCCTTCGGAGTATAATATACCCCGAAAGGAGTCAACAAATGTATAAATTTATGCAAAAAAGATTACCAAATTTCCTCAAATACGTCAATAAGGTCTATGTATTCTCCAAGATAATAAACTCCATGAAAGATAAACGTTCCAATACGGAAATAACCCCACCGACCATCTTTTTAAGCGTTTTTTTGTGTTGTCTATTAACGTTTGATGGATAGAGCTAGTTGGCATTCGGAATGATGGAGATTGGAGTGAGTTCAAATATTTTGAGTTAATAATGAGTCATAGATTCATGCAATCTTAGTTTGCCTGCCTGATTTGGGTAAAATCATTTTTGGCTAAATCCCTTAGCAATCTAGCGCTTGACTAGGTTAATTTTTTTAGGAATAGAAAGCGGATAGAACGGATTAAGCTGATCGATGCTGATTTAGTTCGTAATGAGTGATACGTGATACTTAATGTGCTATGCTTAATACGTCTTACGTTTCACGCATTACATTTTACGATTTTTCTGCCAAATAAGCTTAATCAGTGTTCCATAAATATTTGATCTGGTTGACTACCAATCAGGGCTTTAATTAATTCTAGAGATTCGATTACTGCTCTGCCATTATGATATGGTGATTTCCATGCGCCTGACTTTTCGCCAGATGGTTCTCCCGATTCTGATATAGATGAAAACCAGTCGCCATTTTCCCAATCAACTTGATGTTTCATGATCCAATCTAATGTTTTCTTAAAGCAATAAAGATACCTAACATCGCTTGTTAGATTATACATATATAATGCACTTAACATACATTCAGCCTGAACCCACCAGACTTTTGATCGGTTATCAGCATTAGCATTAAAAGCACCTGAATCATAGAAACCGCCATTTTCCTGATCATATCCATATTTCAATGAATAGTCAAAAAGTGTGCGATATAGATCGACTAAAACCTGATTATTCATTCCCAAAGAATTGCAGGCTTCTATTAAAAGCCAAACATTCTCAATATCATGCCCATAGGAAACTCGGTTGTATTCTGGTTTGTCAATTGGAGTCCAGTCCATTTCATATTTATCGGAACATGCACCAATATTCTTTCTAACAACTGAATTGCTTTGAATCATCACTAATTCAATAAGCCTTTCTCTTGCAACAGGGTCTTTTGTAGCTTCATAATAGGCGGTTATTGCCTCCATAAGATGCAAATGTGTATTCATTAGCTTTATATTTCTGGTTGTTCCCATTAGGCTTAATTCATTTTCATCTGGCAAAGTCCAATTTCGTTTGAAAGATTCTTTGTATCCGCTATAATTTGAGTCGTGCGCAAGGAAATCAATAATATTAAAAATTCTCTTGGCAAGAGCTTTTGCATCACGATCACCAGATGCCATCGCGTATTCAGAAAGGGCATAAAGTGCAAAGCTTTGCCCGTAGAGATGCTTATATGTTATTGTCGCCTCATCTCCTTTGGAGTTTACAGCCCAGTAAAATCCTCCATAATCTCTATCCCACATTTTGCTGATTAGGAACTCATAACCGTGTTTGGCGCATTTTAGATATTCCTCTTTTCCATATTTTGATCGTGCCAATTTAGAGAAAAACCATATTGTTCTGGCTTGGGTTACAAGGTATTTATCAGAATCGCCTAGCCATTTCCCATTAATATCATGATTAAGCCGATAACCACCGTTTTTTTCATCAATAACTTCTGGATACCAAAAAGGTATAATATTCTCATTAAGTATCTTTTCAAGGTCATTTTTTATATTGATCAAAGCTTGATCGTCTGTTTTAATGCTCTCTTGTGCAAATACAGAAATTGAAATACCAATCATAAAAAATGTAAATAAAAAAACAATTCTTCTCATAGCCACCTCATTTTGAAATTATCCTGCTTTACTAACACTGCCTATCACTCATCACGTTTCCAGATACTTCCCCACTCACCATAGCTTTTGCCTAGATCCCAATATTCCATCTGATAAGAAAGCAACGGATTCAGTTTTGCTGGATCAAGTTCATCACCATTATCTTTTAATATGGATTCGTCAATATGCACCTGAACAACCTCACCAAGAACAAGGTCATGGCTTCCACAATTGACGATCTTCCATAGCTTACACTCATAGTTTATTGGACATTCTGATATATAAGGGGATTTTATCTTGATACTTTTGCTAGGTGTTAAATTCTGCTCTTTGAATTTGTCATGCTCTCGTCCCGAAACTCTCCCGCACCAATCTGTAATAAATACTTGCTCATTAGAAGGAATATTTACAACAAAATCACCTGTCTCTTTGATAAGACCAAGTGAATATTGCCTTGTTCCAAATGCGAGGCTTATCAAGGGCGGTCTTGCGCTTGCTATTCCGCTTGCACCGATTGTTATTATATTGGGAACGCCTGAGTTTCCGATACAACTTACCAGTACTGTTGTTGCTGGTAGCGGCCAAAGATTTTTATATGATTGTGAAACTGCTTTTTTTGTCATGTTTTTTCCCCTTTTTTCCTCATCTAATTTCCTGTGCTTTGATAATGTTTAACTCCGTAATTCCAAAATTTGACCGCTGGAATCATCACCAAAATTGATGCCAATGGAAAGAGAAACCTTACGAAATATGGCAATCCAAGAGGATCTACTTTATCAAGTATAAATAATGCAGGAAAGTAATTTACAAAAGCCAAAGGAACAATAAAAATTAGGATGTTGCGAAACCATCTTCTATATATTGGTAAAGGATAACTCGTTGCCTCTACACCACCATAGGTGAACATATTTGGCAGTTCGGTGCTTTCAATAGACCAAAAGCATACTGTTGCGCCTGCTATAATTATAGCCATATAGAATATTACTCCGCTGGTAAGTGATGCAATCAAGAAAATTAGCTTTAATGGCTCAAATCCAATATCTAGTTTTTGCCAAGAGATAATCAATACTAATAATGCCTGTGAAACTCTACCGATTTTGCGGAGGTCAAAATCGGCGGTCATAAGTTGAAGAAAGATGCCCGAAGGTCTAAGCAGAATCCTGTCAAATTCACCTAGACGGATCATCTTGCTAAATAGATCAAATCCCCTTGTTACCATTTCTGCGACGGAAAATGATACTGACGTCATGCCATACAAAAGCCCGACTTCCCATAATGTCCATCCTTTTATATCCGAGAATTTACTAAAAACAAACATGATGGCAATAAAATCCACAAAGGTTACTATAAAGTTACCTATCATCTGCATAATAAATGATGCGCGATACTGCATTTGTGATCGCAATATTGCACCTATAAGGTTGAAATATAGCTTTATGTAATACACCTCACCCGCCTTGAATAATGAGTTTCCGCATTGCTAAACGCATGATTGCCTTGTCAAACAGCATTAAAATAATCACCCAAGCAAATTGCCTTAATAGCATAGAAATCATAGTCATTCCTGTATATTTTCCTAAATATATTGCAACGGGAGTATAGCTTTGTCCAATATACGGTAGCCATTCACAAATCTCTCCAAGTTTTGATGGGAAAAATGATACAGGTAACATAAATCCCGAAAGCAAAAGCCCTGCACCCATCATAATTCCACTTATTCCTCTTGCATCTAAAAGCCAAAATGCAGACATGCCAACCATAAAATTAAACGAAAAAGTTATCATTACCGCAAATATCATACTGACAAAGAATAATAAGATTGCAATCAATGAATTGGGTGGAGTCCATTTGAAAAAAATTACCATAACCAAAAATATCGGTAATCCTCTGAAAAAAAAGTAATACAAAGAACGTCCAAATTGCCTAAACAGCATGACAAGTTGATAATCAATAGGTTTCATAAGCTCAACCGCAACTTCCCCACTTTTAACGGCATTGGCGATCTCAAGAGTTCCAAATATGCCAACGATCATCAGCATTGCTTGTGTTATTCCAGTAAAGGTTATCATTTCTGTTACGTTATAGCCAGCAACAACTCCGCTATTCTCGTATAATGCCATGAATACATAAGCTCTAACAATAAAGAAGAATGTATTTACAGCTAATCCGCTGTAATTAGCTATGCGATATTGAAGGCTTTGCTGGAAGGATTTTCGCGCAAATTCAGTGTAGATTTGGATAGTATTAAGCATATTCACCTCTCAAACAAAGGGCATTTTGCGCCTTGCTGTTCGGGTCTTGGATTATTTGCGCACCATTTATCATTATTGATAAGATTCGTGCAATATCGAAAACCAACACCTTGCGCAGTGCATATTGAGGCAATATTCTTAGTGTTGGCTGTATAAGATGCGACATTGACATGCTGTAATATGTAATCCGCAATAAAATAGACGACAGAATTTGCCATACCTTGCCGTCTGCAATCTTCTTTTGTGCCGACAGCGATAACTTCCCAGACATCAGATTCTCGCTTCCACAATCCTGCATTTGAGCAAAGTCTACCATCAACAAAAACTCCACAATACAAATAGCCTTGAGACTGCAAATCATGAAATTCATCTAAAGCCCAACCATGCTTTCCGCCCTTTTGGAAAGGCTCTGCAAAAGCTCTATGATCTCCTTCTGTGATCCATCGGACTTCCCAATATCTCTTAGGTATAATTAATGTTTCGCTGGTTATGCAGAGGTGCGCAGTATTATTGTCCATTTTCGTTTGATTTTCTAATAATAAGATTTGATATAATTGTATAGTCAATAAAAACAACAATATTCCTAGAATATCAAATTTCAAAGATGATAGCAAGTGTTTTCATTAATTAACGGAAATTCGACAGTATCAATAATAGGCAATAAAATAGCCATCAGTAAAAAACTTGTATTATTGACTCAGAATATAAAAAATTTGGTTGCATTGATGACAAGTAAATGCTAGTATATATCAAGTTTATTTGTATGGAAAATACTAATTCTCATAAAGGAGAAACTATTTATGAGCGAGAAAGTAAAGATCGGATTTGTTGGTGTTGGTTCTATGGGACAATGCGCCCATCTGAAAAATTATGTAACTGTTCCTGAGTGTGAGGTTGTTGCAATAGCAGAGCTTAGGCAAAATCTTGCTAAAAGAGTCGCAGAAAAATATGGTGTTCCAAGAGTTTATACAAGCCATGAAGAGATGATCGAAAAAGAAGCACTAGACGGTATCGTATCTGCACAACCATTTACCCGTCATGGAATTCATGTTCCAGAATTGCTAAAAGCAGGTGTTCCCGTGATGACGGAAAAGCCTTTGGCTGGTTCTCTTGAGGCTGGTGAAAAAATAGTCAAGGCTATGAAGGAAAGTGGCACATGGCACATGGTTGGCTACCACAAGCGCAGTGATCCTGCTACAATGTATGCCAAAGCAGAAATAGATAAACTGAAAGCAAATGGTGAACTGGGAAGAATGACGTATGTCCGTATTTTACATTGCGGAGGCGATTGGGTTGCTAATGGTTTTATTGATATGGTTCATAGCAACGATCCTGCCCCTCCACTTGATTGGGACCCGCCTGCATCAGATATGGATAAAGATACCTATAATCAGTATGTCAGCTTTGTAAATTACTGGATACATCAGGTAAATTTACTAAGACATCTCTTAGGTGAAGGCTATCAAGTTAAGTATGCAGACCCACCCGGCAGGCTATTAGTCGGTCAAAGCGATAGTGGAATAACATGCGAGATCGAATTAAGCCCGTTTCGCACAACAGTCGACTGGGTTGAAACGGCACTGGTCGCTTTTGAGAAAGGCTATGTTAAGATTGATTTGCCTGCGCCACTTGCCAGCAATCGCCCCGGAATTGTAGAGATTTTCAAAGATCCTGGAGATGGTGTTACCCCAACAAAAATGGCACCTCAATTGCCATGGGTCCATGCTATGCGCCAACAAGCGATGAATTTTGTTAGAGCAATAAAAGGCGAGATTAAGCCGATGTGTGATGCTATCGAAGCTTATGAAGATTTAAAGGTTGCTAGGGAATACCTAAAGCTTTGGCGAGGCGTTTGATAAGATTTTATTGACAAGATCAGATTTAATCTGAAATATAATAGGACTATAAGTCTATTTTCTTATAGTCCTATTGTTTCATTGGTTCAGCAATACTATTTTTTTTGTTTGACTTCATTGAGTATCTTTTCAGTAATAGAAGCGACAGTCATTGATCCCAAATCTTCTCCGCTTCTTAATCTAACAGATACAGAATTAGCCGCTGCTTCACGTTTTCCGACAACAAGCATAAATGGAATTTTCTCCATCTGTGCTTCTCTGATCTTTAAGCCAAGTTTTTCACTTCTCAAATCAGCCTCAACTCTAATTCCATGACTCATCAATTCATCTTTCACTTGTTTAGCATAATTGTCAAGATCGTTTGTTACAGGAAGTATTTTTGCCTGAACAGGCGAAAGCCAAACAGGGAAAGCACCTGCATAATGCTCGATCAATCCACCAAAGAATCTTTCTAACGAGCCAAGAACGACTCTATGAACCATAACTACTTGATGTAGTTGACCATCTTGTCCAACATATTCTACGCCAAATCTTTGTGGTTCATTGAAATCAAATTGTATTGTTGGTCCCTGATGCGCCCTTCCGAGAGCATCTAATAGCTTTATATCTATTTTAGGACCATAAAAGACGGCTTCACCTTCCATACGTTTATAGGAAAGACCTTTCGCATTAATCGCTTTAACCAAAGCGGATTCTGCTTGCGCCCACATCTCGTCAGTCCCAAGATATTTGTCTTTATGTTCCGAATCTCTTACAGCAAGTTCAATCTCATATTCTTCATAGCCGAAAGTCCTTAACATAAACAAGGCGAAATCAAGCGCACTTAAAATTTCTTCGGGTGCTTGTTCGGGAGTGCAGAAAATATGCGCATCATCTTGAGTAAATCCTCTAACACGAAATAGCCCTGTTAGAGTGCCTGATCTTTCATAACGATAGACTGTGCCAAGTTCTGCATACCTAATAGGCAAATCACGATAGCTTCTTATCTTTGTTTGATAGATCAATATATGTCCGGGGCAGTTCATAGGTTTAAGGACGTATTCTTGATCCTCAATTGGAAGGACAAACATATTTTCACGAAAGAAACTGTAATGACCAGATGTGTTCCAAAGGTCTGATTTCGCAATATGTGGAATGATAACTAACTCATATCCACGTTTGAGATGCTCATCTTTCCAAAAATCTTCTATAATCTTGCGGATCATTGCTCCCTTTGGATGCCAAAAGACTAACCCAGGTCCTGCTTGCTGTTCATGCAGGCTGAAAAGGTCTAATTCCTTTCCTAATTTTCTATGATCCCTTTTTTGTGCTTCTTCAATTCTGTTTAGGTGTGCTGAAAGTTCCTCTTTTGTTTCATAGGCAGTTCCATATATACGCTGGAGCATCTTGTTTTTTTCGTCGCCATGCCAATAAGCACCTGCGATACTCAGTAGCTTAAATGCCTTTATTTTTCCTGTGCTTGTTATATGAGGACCTCTGCAAAGGTCTATAAAATTTCCATGCTTATATAATTGAACAGTATTGTCTGTTATCCCTTCTAAAAGCTCAACCTTATAATCCTCGTCAAGTTCATTAAAAATTTGGATAGCTTCTGATTTTGAAACTTCATTACGGATAAAGGGCAAATCTGCATCAATAATTTTTTGCATTTTTTCTTCTATACGAGCAAGGTCTTCAGGGACGAAAGGCTGATCAACATCGAAATCATAATAAAAACCATCTCTGATTGAAGGACCAATGGCAACTTTGGCTTCAGGAAACAAAGCTTTAACTGCGCTAGCCATTATATGTGAAGTGCTATGCCAATATATATCTTTGCCTTCTTCTGTATCAAAAGTTACAATCTCAATCTTGCAGTCATGCTCTAAAGTTCGAGTAAGGTCAGTTATTTTGCCATCAACCTTTATTGCGATTGCGCGATCTGCATTTGTATCGCCTGTTGCATTGACCAAATTTTGCAAAGATATACCTTCAGGGAATTTCTGTTTAGAGCCATCAGATAGTTCAACTATAACTTCAGCCATTTTTTTGATCCTTCTATTAGAGTTTTGGGTTGGAAATAATATCAGTAGATACAAAAATAGAGCCTTGAAGGGAGGCTCTTTTAATAAATAAAAATGGTGGGCGG